>CAYTOA010000131.1:0-1629 GCA_964439265.1 uncultured Chitinophagaceae bacterium | reverse complement strand
AACTGTTTCTTTGAATGAATTCAGGAGCACAGGGAGGCCTTTATGCGGCTTTGTATTACCGACGAAAAGAATGTACGGCTGCTCAAGTTTGAACTTTGCTTTGAAGTCTTCCACTTGCCGCCGGGGTGTCTCCCGATGAAACTCTTCCGAGACGCCGAGTGGAATAGCAACGATTTTGTCTTCCATAACGCGAAACGATTGGAGAATGTCTCGTTTTGTAAATTCACTGTCCGTGATGATAAATCTCGAATCGTGAATTGCATGCCACATCATCCCATAGGAATATGATCGTTGGACCAGCGAAAACATTTTTCGGAAACGCAGATGAATAAGATCGTGAATGGTCACAACCGATGTACCATTGAGCCCGATCGGAAGCGTGTAGTGAGGCGAATGAAAGACCGACACATCGCTCGCTCTGATTTGACGCCCGAACAGAACAATCTCGCCCACTGAGTATTTTCCGTACGGGGCGACTGCTGTTTTCCATCCAACAGGAAACGTGACCGTCCTCTCTTCTTGCGGGGAGACAAACAGCAAGAAGTCGCGCGACAGTTGCATTGACGCGTACTCCTGGATCAGGCACCGGATGTACGTTCCAATCCCAAAGTCATGATATTTTCTGGCATCGAGCGCAGTATAAGGCATACATCAAAATATTCTTGGTATGTAATAAATTCCCGAACAGTAAAACTATCTTCCCTGGATTCCTTCATTCCTTTTGTTGATATACCCACGGAGATATAAATAGAAACGTAGAATATGTACCGACAAAGAAGACAAATGCTTTTCATAATAATGGAGCTGGCTTTTCCGATACACAAGTGCCACTCTGGACTTCGCATCTTTTGCAGACTGTCCTAAGAGATGGGTGACCGACGTTGTGTTCACAAATCGTACCTCACCCGCCAACTCCCGGATGCGCTTGCACAAATCGGCATCTTCGAAATACATAAAGAAGAATTCGTCAAAACCGCCGACCCGACGAAATACGTCTGTCCGGATCATCAATGCAGCTCCCGAAACCCAATCGACCTTCTTGCCGGAAAAACGTCTTTCAATACGGGATGCAAAGCTAGGCGAGCCCTTTCTCAATCGTCGCTGCCAACCGCGGACGATCCACTCATTGAAAATGCCGGGGTCGAGACCGAACGAGAGCTGGAATGACCCATCCGGGTTAATGAGTCGCGGCCCGCATGCAGCTACGGCAGAATGCTGGTCTAGAAAAGAGGCCAGAATGTTCGGTGTATCCTCAGAGAGAACCGCATCGTTATTCACGAAGAAGAGATATTTTCCGTTCGCCGCCTTGGCGCCATGGTTGCAGCCGCAGGCAAATCCCTTGTTCTCATTCATCGGAAGAACCGTGAGGGATGGGAACTCATCCTTAAGGGCAGCGACAGAACCATCGGTAGAGCAATTATCAACAACGATGATTTCCGTTCCGGGAGAGCGGCGGAGAACCGACAGCACAACCTCGCGCGTATGACGGAGGCCGTTATAATTGACGGTGATAACGCTTGTTAACGCCGTGTCAAGTGAGGATTTATTCATTTCAATAAAACGCGGTGAATCATTTCTTGTGGAGGAATTCATTCAGCTCATCAGGCAACCGGTTTTGTTGCGCACTAG
>CAYTOA010000130.1:0-1687 GCA_964439265.1 uncultured Chitinophagaceae bacterium | reverse complement strand
GAATCGCTGGAAGCTGTGCTCAACGCCGAAACGCTCTCGCTCAATGATATCGGAGATGTCACGATCACTGCGGCAGCGGAAATATTCTATGACCGCTATCAAGACAACAAAGCGAACGGAGCATTCATTATTATCGACGAGGCGACAAACGACACCGTAGGCGTCGGTTTTTTGTCTTAATGATTGGGCCACTAGGGCACCAAGGCTCAAAGCAGTACCATAAGAAAATCGATCTCTTTTTGTGCCTTTGTGACTTGTGCCGAAGGCATCACTTCGTGAGTGGCAACGTGGTAGACATTTTGCGGAGATAAAATCTAAAAGGAGTCAATATGCAAAGTTTCAGAAACGAACTTGAAAACCTCCACAATCCCGTTGTTGAGCGGGATATCATCGACCTGGAGAGGAAGATCAAACTCTATCGGGATGGAAAGATCGATGACGACAAATTCAGGAGTCTCCGGCTTGTTCGCGGTATCTACGGCCAGCGGCAGCCCGGCGTCCAGATGGTACGAATAAAGATTCCGTTCGGACGATTGACGGTGAGGCAGCTCCTCACGATCTCCGATATCTCAGAAGAGTACGGCAGCGGAAACCTGCATGCCACGACGCGGCAGGACATCCAGATCCATTATGTCAGCCTCGAACGGACGCCGGAACTGTGGGCGCGCCTTGAGCGGGACGACATTACGCTCCGTGAAGCGTGCGGCAATACCGTCCGCAACATCACGGCGTCGTCGACGGCGGGCATCGATCCCAACGAACCGTTCGACGTTTCGCCATATGCCCATGAACTCTTCCGGTATTTTTTGCGCAACCCGATCTGCCAGGAACTCGGCCGGAAATTCAAGATCGCATTTTCTTCGAGCGAAGAAGACACGGCGTTCGCGTTCATCCACGATATCGGCCTTATCCCGAAAATAGAATATGTAAACGGAAAAGAAGTCCGCGGATTCAAAGTCGTCATCGGCGGAGGACTCGGTTCGTATCCGCACCTGGCCGTCACGGCGTTTGAATTTCTGGAAGAGCAGCACATTCTCCCGTATGCCGAGGCGCTGCTCCGCGTGTTCGACCGTTATGGAGAACGGAAGAACAGGCAAAAAGCCCGGATGAAATTCCTGCTCGAACAGTTTGGGCTGGAAAAGATGCGTGAACTCATCCGCGAAGAATGGAAAGCCCTCAGCATAAAAGAGTATTGGGTCGATAGGAACATCCTTCCTCCGTGTACTATTGCTGATCCGATCAGCCTCCATGATCCGTCAGACATTGATGAGCAAAAATTCAAACGGTGGCGCGGCACAAATGTCTTTGAACAGAAGCAAAAAGGATTCTACGGCGTTTACGTGCGGGTGCCGCTCGGCAACATCGATGTGAAGAGAGCAAGGATCTTCGCGGAGATCGCGAAAACGTACGCTGCCGACGAGATCCGCATTACCGTCAACCAGGGGTATCTGTTAAAATACGTGCGTCCGGAGAATCTTCCTTCATTGTACCATGCTCTCGACGGAATTGCTCTTGCCGAACCTGGTTTCAACAGCGCGAACGATATTACGGCGTGCCCGGGAACGGACACGTGCAATCTCGGAATTTCCGACAGCACCAGCATTTCGCTGGAACTCGAAAAAGTCATCGCCGAAGAATATCCCGACCTGATCTACAATAATAACATCAAGATCAAGATCAGCGGATG
>CAYTOA010000129.1:0-1756 GCA_964439265.1 uncultured Chitinophagaceae bacterium | reverse complement strand
TGCTTCGGTATGGGAGCGAGTACTGAATAAGCGTCGAAGGATTAAACGGATTAGGGTAATTCTGGCTAAGACCGAATTGATCAGGCACTCCTGTCTGCGAGAATTCGACCCCGGTCAACGACTGACCGCTTCCGTCTACCGTCAATGTATCCGGAGACGTCGACGAGTTGCTCACGATGACAATCTGCCCAAGAACAGGGCCGATCGACGATGGAGAAAAGCTGAGGGTATCCGTAAACGATTGACCAGCGAGGAGGGTGTGTCCGGATGGTGTTGCATTGAATACGGCGGTTACGCCGGCAACGCTGGAAATCTTCAATGTGTCGCTTCCATTGTTCGTAATCGTGATCGTCGTATCTTTCGATTGACCGACTCTGACATTGCCAAACGAAATGGAATGAGTCAGCAGGTGCAGCATTGCCTCGCCGAAGCCGTTCCCGCTGACCACGATTGTGTCCGGCGAAGAGGATGCGTTGCTTGACAACACAATTTTTGCGCTTACGGGACCTATAGCATCAGGAGTATATCGAAGCGTATCGATAAGAGACCGGCCCGGGACAAGACTTGCAGACGTTGTCCGGACGGAAAAGGAATTCCCCAACGACGCAATACTCGAGATGTAAAGTACCGCGCCCCCATTATTTGTGATAGTTATCGTTGTGTCTTTGAAGCTCCCGAGAGCAACTCTTCCGAATGCTATGTTCGAGGGTGCATCGCTTATTGAAACGGGAGCAGATGAATCTGAAATAAGCCCCGCATTAATCGCCGCAGTGAACCACAGGTTCGCCAGGTCAAGCGTGGCATCCTGAATCTGATTCTGTGTCAACGGTCCGGTTTCTTCCCAGAGCGCGGCATAATAAGAGCTCTTATATGTCGGGTCGATCCCCTTTGCATAATTATCACCCTTCAGTATTGAATCGACAAGACTATTGCCGTGATAAATGAAAACGAAGTTAGTATCGATCGGCACGGGGACAAAATGAGCGTGTTTGGCAACCACTGAAACTTGATTCAAATAGTTGTAGTTTTGAAGCATTGTCGATTCGTACCGGCTGTGGATCCCGTTGTTGCCTGTCTCTCCGCCATCGTAGTTTGCCGTGACGTGAAGAGGCTGATGTGCATCGCCGACGTAATGTCCCAGGTCCGCTGCAAATTGGAGCGCCCTCGCCGAGTCTCCTCTTCGCAGACAGTTCGTCAGCGAATCGAAGGACCAGATAATTGACCAAGGCACGACACCGGCATTCGTCACGAACGCCTGTCCGTGCTTCGCGACAAGCGTATCATAGTTGTGGGACAATGTCCGAGTTGCAAACTCGGGATAATTTTCAATGTCGATGAAATGTTTTGGAGCCTCCGTCGGGTCGCTGTTTTTTCGGTTATCGGCATCGACGGCATGATCGCTGATCCATTGCGCATTGTTCGCAAAGAATGGACATGATGAGGGCAAATGCTTAATCGCCTGCAAATTGATAAACTTATGCGTTGTTCCTCCCCAGCTCCAGGCGAGTGAAGAACAAAGAACAAGTGCCGTAACGATATTAAACATTTTACGCGCCATCACAATCCTTTTCTAGTTTTGATCTTTCTAATTAATTGGATCCAGGTTCTCATTCCCGCCATCCATCAACTTTCTGCACAACGCTCTCACTTTGCAACCCGAAATCCTTTCGCACGAAGGGACTTCGCCGCCATTCGTGCCGATTCGCCCGATTCGAACGACAGGCGAAAAGTCCCTCCCTGTCCTTCACGTACTTTC
>CAYTOA010000128.1:0-1825 GCA_964439265.1 uncultured Chitinophagaceae bacterium | reverse complement strand
CCAGCGTGGTGACGCTTCGTTTTTCGTGGAATGTTATTTTTGCGAGTCAAGCGACGTCGTCGGTTGCCACCGATACGGACAGTCAGGCATGGAGCAGTGTTCTTGACGCAAGCAATACGGTAATCTTGACCGGCGCGACCGGGCAGAGTGGAGCGAGTGCTTCATCTGTCCCGCCGACGATACCCGCCACACCGACGGACAATGCGGTCGCCACGACAACCTCGACTGATGCGGGAACGCAAAACGAGACGACGGTTCCGTCTGCGTTGACGGCGACATCCAGCATCATGATTCCTGACGTTGCGAGCAGTACGCCGACATCATCGGCCGGCGCGACGGAGCAGGATGGAACAGCTTCTTCGTCCGTTCAGTCGGCGACGATCAATTCTGCGTCGTCATCAAGCTCGGTACCGGATCAAAGTCAAGGCCCGGCAACATCTAACCAAAGCAGTACATCGCTCTGGGAAATGGCCTTTGAAAAATCATTCGCGATGCTTATTTCTAAGACATATGCCGACGCAAGCGACACATCCGCCGGTCCGGCCGATTTTCTCGATGTAAGCTATTCGCTTGACGGTCAGACGTGGCAGGACCTCGGGCAGGTCAATGCCGATAACTGGAAAAATTTTTCGGTCACCATTCCGGTGACTTCATGGGACGATATCAATACGTTGCAGATTCAGTTGAGTCCGATTCCGTCGGTTGACATGCCCGCGATCTATTTGGACAGCGCCTGGCTTCATGTTGATTACGGCACGACGTTCACGGGCGTGCTCCAGCAAGGTGCAAATCTTGCCCTTAACGCCATCAATAGTCTCAGTGACGCCGTGAACGGCGCCATGGACAGCGCCGCCAGGGCTCTGACCAATGCCCTGTCGTCGAAGACCTCATCAGTTCAACCGCAAAATTCTCAAAATGTTTCGCCGGTTTCGCCTCCGCATCGGCATACCTTTCAGGTGTCGAACACCCTCCCGTTCAATGTAAACAATCCGCAATGGTTACCCCCGAGCGGCGTTAAAGGTTATGATACGAGCGTTGCCACTTCGAGCGCCGCGACGCCAACGATCACGCTTTCGGATCAGAACACTATCCGGGTTTCGGGAATTTGTTCGTCGTATTATTACACTATTTTACTTTTCAGGAATCAGACTGATTACAAGGTCAATCCCGCAGCCGCCGTATTCAATGAAGCGGTTCCCTGCACGAACGGAAATTTCAACGAGACATTCTCCGATGCGGATTTTCCGCCGAACCTCGCCTCCGGAACGTATTACTTTATGGTCGCGAGCCAGGGACTCACGGGAACGTGGATTCCCTACCCAATCATTTACCCGGTTGTCATCGGCAATGCATCATCATGATAAAATCCCATTCGTTGCACAAAAGCAACATTGTCTTTGTCTTTAAAGAGCGCAATGTTCCGGCGCCGGAAAACCATGAACTGGCAGGGCTTTATGCCGGAGACGCCGCGAAGGGAGCCCAGCTCGTGGACGATCCTTTGATGCGGATGAAGATCTTGGACGTCCCCGTGAAAGGTCTGCAGATCGCGTGGGAAGCGCGTCGTTTGCGGGTTGAAGACATGCAGGCCGTCGAACCCGAAGAATCGACGCTTATCGATCATGCGGTCATGGCTTATGAAACGCTCGTCGCGCCGAGGAAAATTATCCTGGACTCCCTGGGTTTCAATTTTGAAGTGTACTATCAAACAAAAGATGTGATTCGCATCAACGACTACTTTAATGAGCTTTCGGGGACATTTCTCGACATCGGATCTGGTTTGATGGATTTTGGATGGCAATGGACCGTCGCAGAAAAAAACAGGAAG
>CAYTOA010000127.1:0-1985 GCA_964439265.1 uncultured Chitinophagaceae bacterium | reverse complement strand
GGATCAACGCCATCCTGAGCCGCATTCAATTGGTTCGAACTTCCATGTTGACTCGCTTTAATTCGAGTCCCTTTTTGCTGAATGCCAGCGAATTGTGGCATCGATATTTGTTTTGCATTTGTAGGGCTACCTGTTTTTTCGATGAAAGATTTCTTCTGCGGCAATTTCCCGCCGGCAGTCATTTTTGGCGACGGTTTCACTCTCTTTAGAGGGAAAATAGAACCGGCTGGACCACTCCGCGCGGCTCTCGAAGCCATGACTCCAGTGTCCGGCAGGATAATCTCTGGATACATGTTCTGATCTTTATCGATACTCATATCGGAATGAAGATAGAATTGTACCGTATCTCCAGCATTCACCGGACCACAATCTACCGTATCGTTGAGGTAACCCGACGGTTGAAACAACAGAAACTTCTTCACCGGCGACAGGAGAAAGAGGGTATCGACTGCATCGGTCGATACGCTGCTAACTTGCAGCAGTAATTCCCCGTTGATCGGGCTGGTGAACACCGTTGGACACGGCAGGAAAGGATCTTCGATGCCGGTAGGTCCGGCGTACAGCCAATCCGGCGGCAGCGCTTGTTCTGTGCTGTCGATCGAAAGCGTAAAATTGAAGGAGTACGCCGTATAATAATCTGTTTCATCAAAATTAATGTGGCCGTACGATTCCACGATCTGGTAATTGAAGCCGAGCGCGTGTTGCCACCCTTTTTGCCATAGTTGAAAATGCAGCGTACTCCATTGACCGACATGTATCTGAGCGGTCTGTGCCGAGGCGTTGAGGAGCGGAACACCGTTCATCGTCAATACCATTCCTTGAGCAGGGTCGAAAAAAGGAGCATCTACTCCGTTGATGGTTATTGTCAACGTGCCGCTCTCTCTCGGATAGATCTCGTTGCCGGGCGGTACGCTCATGGGATCGATCCAGATCTGAACCGGGTCGGATTCGGTACTCCCGTATTTATTTGTTGCAGTGGCTTTGACGTACACAACGTCGCTAAAGTCGCTGATGTCGATATCGGAAGACTGACCCGGTCGCTCCTTGCCGTTGCCGTCGAAGACTGACCACGTAACGGTTGCTGATACGTTGGGGCCGGGGTCAACCTGGGCTTCTCCGTGAAGAGTCGTAATTCCGTAAATATTTTGCTGCTGCAGCGGATAAAGAACATGTACCGATGGAAATGGATTAGTCTCCTGGTAAATCCCGGATGCAACTGTGACTGAATCAAGAATGACAACGAAGGAAGTTGGGGAGTCTTGAGTTAGTGCGCACTTTGTACCCCCGATATTGATCTGAACCGGAGCATCCATCGTTATCGGCAGAGAGATAAAAACAAATGCTCCGGTGCGCCCCAAGTCCTCCGGATTCAAGGCGTTAGCCAAGTGGGCAGATGAGTCACCTACCGAGACGTCCACGGCGCCGCGTGAGAATTTTGTATCACGCGTCATGTTCAGCGCATCGCACGAAATTGAAATTGTTAACAGATAGTACTGTTGATTCGAACTTGGAGAGTCTTGAGAACGAAGAACATTACGTGGTGCTATGACGACAGTATCCTTGATCACAACTTGCGTAAACGCGAGACTTGAGTAGAGAAGAATGAACAAAAATATGAGATATCGCATCGGTGCGTGCATGGTAAGACTCCCTGATTATCCCCAAACGAGAATTGAACTCTGTGAATATCCAAGTAAATGCGGACAATGTCAAGGTGCGACAATCATAATCTGCGAGGGTCGCGACATCCTCGAGCTGGTATCTCAAGATCCTTTCCCCGGACAAAGATCCACAAGACGCGATATTGTGCAATTCGTAAGCGTCCAAGCAAAGCAACAACAACCGTTCTGCGCTCCCCCGTTCTCTGTACCCACAACAGGACGATGGTGTGTGAAAGTCCTCTCCCAATACAAACGCTTTGTTATAGGTATGCATCGCCGTGAGATGGCAGCGATCAAACATCTTGGGCAACTTGAAAAGCTTGT
>CAYTOA010000126.1:0-2075 GCA_964439265.1 uncultured Chitinophagaceae bacterium | reverse complement strand
GCGTTACGATTTCGAAAGATTTCTTTGGTTACTTTCTTTCTCGGAAAGAAAGTAACGAACTGAAACTAAACCGTCGCACAGCATTTCTGATGTTTCTTTTGTTCCCAATCTCCGATTGGGAACGGAATGAGCCCAGTGTTCGATGTCTCCAAACGAAAAGACGATTGATGCGAGTCGTTCCCAAACTCAGTTTGGGAGCAAGAGTGGAAATTCTCAGATCGTAATACTGCCCAGCGCCCTCGATTCCAGTATCTTTACAAATTATTGTTTATTTTATTTTGCCTGACGGAACCTCGACACTTTATCAACGACAATCATCGGTTGGAAAGCGTGAATGCGATTATTAAAATCGCGCGTTCTGCTCTGTCCTGACATAATAACGATGCTATTAACATTCAATATTTGATGAGGATAAAAGCTTGGCGACTTTGCGGCTTTGCGTGAAGTGCTTTACTAAGGTCTTAATGAGAAAAGAATTTTTCATCCTCGCTCTTCTATCTCTATCCACACAGGCAAAATCGTCTGATGACAATTCTTCCACGGTTGTCGTTTATCCTCCGATACCCGGTTTGGCGGCTAGCGATCTCTTCACTGTTACGGCAAACTCGCGTGATGTGTGGACGGAAAAATTCCGGACCGCAATGGATATCGCAGCATTCCCGGATTGGTTTCTCATACCGTCCACGAAAGTTCAGCAGGAAGTTCACCAGGCGAGCTTCTCCTGCAGCGGCAGCGTGCAAATTTCTATCCGCGTGCCGAATGCCGTTACAAACGTATCGATACACCCTCTTAGCCGCGGAATAAGAGCAGAGGTGCAGGACAATGTCGTGACGTTTTCGCTTCCCGGTCCCGATAATCTCTCCGTTGAAATTGACAACCTCCCTCCCCTTTTCATATTTGCGAACCCGGTCGAATACGTGGAGGTTTCTACCAATGATCGGGGCGTTCTGTACTTCGGGCCGGGAGTCCATCGCCCTGGATTCATCACGCTCAAGGACAACGAGACCGTTTATATCGCCGCCGGTGCGATCGTCTATGGTAGTATTCGCGCAAGCGGAGTTCACAACATCAGCGTTCTTGGACGCGGCATTCTGGACGGCGAGTTTAAGTACAAACAGATGGTACTAATTGAGAACTGCCAGAATATTCGCTTCGAAGGCGTGATCGTTCGGAACGGAGACGGCTGGACGAATACGTTCATCAACTGCGATGGTCTGCACTATGATCATGTGAAAGTATTGAGCTTCGGCCCCGGCGGAGACGGCATCGATCCTCTTAATTCCCGAAGCATTGTTATCTCCCACTGCTTCCTGCGATGCACCGACGATTGCATCGACATAAAGGCTCCGGCGGCGGCACAAGATGTTGACCAGGTCCTCATTACCGATAATACAATGATCGGATTTGCTTTCAGCGACGGGGTGACGATCGGCTTTGAGACGAACGCCGCTTCCATCAGCAATATCACCGTACGCAACTGCGACGTGATCCTCGCTCACGGGGGAAGCCGGCTGGACTCCCACAGCGGGTTCAGTATTTTTTGCGATGGTCCGTCGTTGATCACTCATGTTCATTATGAAGACTGCCGCGTTGAGAAATCCGAGACTAAACTGTTCGAACTGCATATCGCCGACGGCACGAAATACGGCGCCGGCCCACCCGGGAACATCAGCGACGTAACGCTGAAAAATATTTCATGGGATCACGAGAACCCGATCATTCTCAAAGGTTTCGATGAAACTCATCGGATACAGTCGGTATCGTTCGAGAATTGCACCGTCGCCGGCAAACCGCTCCGCGATCTGCAATCGGCGGTTATGCAGATCGGAAAATTTGTGGATGATGTCGTTGTAAAATAGGATGAATATAAGTTTGAGCGTTTTTGCCGCTCAATCAAAAGCATCTCAAAAATGGTTCCTATAGAGAAAGCAGCCGTAAATGTCATGCTGAGCCCCGCGTTTCAGCGGGGTAGACTCCGCGAAGCATCCATGACACGAAAGCCCTGGAGAGTCAAGGTGCGTCATTGTCATGGATTCTCCCGAAGGTCGCGAAGCGATCCCTTTGGGAGATGCCTT
>CAYTOA010000125.1:0-2121 GCA_964439265.1 uncultured Chitinophagaceae bacterium | reverse complement strand
CAACGTCGGTGAATCGTTGCGTGAGGAGCATTGGGATTGAGGTTCTTTCGAATTATTTTTTGTGGTTATTTCGGATTGGTAATGTCCTGGAAAAATATTGGGCCATATTGATTTAAAAAGCCGCGACATGATCCTTCGATGCGTTCGCTCCGCTCACTTACTCAGGCTGAACAGGATATGTTCACCCTGAGCAAGTCCCGATGCTTTTTATCGGGACGCGTCGAAGGGTCGAACAGGCAAAGTATTCCACCTCCCCTCAGAAACACCTCCTTGCCTTTCCAGCAATAGTAGCCTATATTGATGAAGCTTCGTATGGCAGTTCGGGGAAATGTCGACCGTTCAATTCTGCAATCAATCTTCTCACGCACCGCCTAAGATCTGATATATTCAAAGTATGGAAAGGAAACAATTGCATGTCTGAACCAATGGTATCTCCAGTCATTGTCTGGGCCGTTATCGGAGTAGTCCTCATCATCATTGAAATGAATCACCTCGCTTTTGTCCTGGTATTTTTCGGATTGGGCGCGTTGATCGTCTCGGTCACCACATGGGTCGGCATTACTCCCGGGCTCAACAGCCAGCTTGCGGTATTCTCCATTTCATCAGTCCTAATGCTGGTCGCGCTTAGGAAAACGGCGAAGAAGCTGTTCTTTGGCAGTCATGACATGCCGCCTGACTACAAGGGGCAAAAAGTGAAGGTCGTGAAAGAGATCCCCGTCGGCGGAGAAGGAGCGATCTCATACCGCGGATCAGTGTGGATCGCGTTCAGCGATTCTGCCGATCCGGTCAGTGAAGGAAGCACCGTTGAAATCAATTCTCTAGATGGAATTCGTGCGAAGGTCACACTCATTAAATAAGATAGATCAAAGAGGGAGTTACTTATGGATATATTTTTTCTTGTCGTGGCTGCACTTGCGGTCCTTGCAATCATTTCCGGCGTTCGCGTGGTTCCCCAGCAAAGCGCATTCGTCGTAGAGCGGCTCGGTAAATTTCATGTCGCCATCCATGCGGGCGTCAGTTACATTATACCATTTATGGACAAGATCGCCTATAAGCACACTTTGAAGGAACAAACGATCGATATTCCGGAACAGGTCTGCATCACTAGAGACAACGTGCAAGTGGGAGTCGACGGCGTGATCTTCGTCCAGGTCTTCGACCCGCAAATGGCATCCTACGGGATCAGCAACTATATGAATTCGATAGTACAGCTCTCGCAAACGACCATGCGGAGCGAGATCGGAAAGATCGACCTTGATAAAACATTCGAAGAGCGCACCACGATCAATTCTGCTATCGTCAGCGCGATTAATGAGGCATCGCGGACGTGGGGTGTAAAGATCCTCAGGTACGAAATCAAGAACATCGTGCCTCCGAAAACGGTCCTCATTGCTATGGAAAAACAGATGCAGGCGGAACGCGAGAAACGGGCCAATATTCTGCAGTCCGAAGGAGAGAAACAGTCCGCCATTAACGTGGCCGAAGGACAGAAACAGAAGGTTGTCCTCGAGTCTGAAGCGGTTCGGCAGAAGCAAATAAATGAAGCATCGGGCCAGGCCGAAGCAATTCGTGCCGTCGCAAATGCAACGGCAGACGGTGTGAAGGCAGTGGCAGCGGCTGTCCAGTCCGACGGAGGCATGGAAGCAGTGCAGCTGCGTGTGGCCGAAAAGCTCGTTGAACAATTCGGAAATGTTGCAAAACAATCTACGACATTGATACTGCCGGCAAATTTTGGCGACATTTCGTCGATGATCGCTACTGCAATGAGCGTAGTGAAGAAAACTAAATAGGGTACGTGAACATCGCGATTACGTGTCATTGCACGTCATCGTTTTACAGAATCATCCCGCCTCGGACATTCACCATCCGGGGCCTTTTTATTCCCGTTCCAGCTTAGATACTTCTGATTACTAAAAGCGGTCTCAAAAATGATTTTGTCCTGGCCCTTCTCCCGAAGGGATGGCTTCGCCAGACGCGTCCCCCTTCGGGGGACTTGCTCAGGGTGAACAAACAACCGTTCATCCTGGGTAAGCGAGCGGAGCGAACGCATCGTCCACGACCCTACGGGTCGTAGACCCGTAGGGAAGGATACGGTGACATGTTTGTTGAGATAGCTTCTAG
>CAYTOA010000124.1:0-2176 GCA_964439265.1 uncultured Chitinophagaceae bacterium | reverse complement strand
GAGAAGGGAAAATTTTCCATGTGCTCTCCGTGCGTACTTTCACGATCCCTTTGATCTCCACGGTTTCATTTGCTTTATAGAGCCCTCTGTCGGTGAACAGAACACCCTCGTATTTTTCGGGCGTTGGATCCCAATCGGACCTGAGGTCGAACCGGTACGGCTGAATGCCTTCGCTCCAGTCCGAGCTTGTGTATGCAAGGTCATTATCTTTTTTTACAATCACCCACTGACGCGGAACATTGGTCTCTTCAAATTCATCGCCATTTTCGCCGCCGTAGCGGTGAGGCGACATGGGTAAATTGAGTTTTCCCCAGCCCGGAGTTTTGACGAGGCCTTTATTGTCGGTCGATCCTCTCCACACCACCGCATTGCTGTCGTTTCTGATCTCGACGCTGGCGTTCGGGACAGGCGAAGCATCCTTGAGGTTCGTCACCCAGATCAAGTTCGATTCGGGGGAGAATTTTGCCGTAATGCCGAAGTCCGTCACCTGAACGAGAGTTTTTAAATACGCAACGTTCTCTTCGTTCATGTCATCGACCTGGACGAAAACAACGCCGCGCCCCCCTTTGCCGATCACGTCGTCGAGGTTCAGCGGACGGACCGTCAGCGTATTCCGTTTTGCCTTCGTCAGGATGATTTTTGAGCGGCCGAGCTCTCTGGCGTTCTCCGGGAGCGACGTGGGAGTGAGAAGGATGCCTTGTTCGATCGCCATCTTCCTGTAGATATCCCACGAGAATTTTTGCATGAGAGGGACGATGCGGTCCGGATTTACTTCGCCCATCTGGACGCGGAAGGCATTCATGTTCATCGTCGTTACCGGGAATTTGTGCGATTCATATCCCTCAAGAACGCCGACGCCGGTACGCGTTCTGACGAACGGCAGAAATGATTCGACATGAAAAGAGAAGCTCTGATCGTTTGCCAGCACGTTTCCGTACTTATCGGTCAATCCTGCTTTGAGTACCGCTGTGTAGTTTGAATCGGGCTGAAGAGAGAGAGGAATATATATTTGCGTAGAAGGGGACTCGTTTTCGTAATATTCTTCTCTCGTTCTGAGCGATGGGGCGAACAATAACTTCCTCATGACGTCTTTCGATGTCACTTCATTGGAGAAGATCAGTAGAATTCCTGTTTGGGGTAAAATCTTGTGGTCGACATCCATGCCGAGGAACCGTAATTCGCTGTACGTAGAAAAGTACAGAGTGACTGGTGCGTTCATCGGCAGCGGGCCCTGAACGCCGGTGAGGCCTGCTTTTACGGTTACCGTCACCTGCGCTCCCATGCCGAACGGCTCCGAGGATTTCAGAATGACGACCTGTTCGGGATCGTTGATGCTGTCCGCGACGGTTGCCTGGCGTGACGTAAACGCAGGGTACGTGATCTTTCCGCTTTGCTTCGCAAGCTGTATCGAAATGCTCTTCGCTGCGGTTTGAGCGTCTACCGGCTGATTGAACCGAAGGAGGATCGACGTGTTCGTATCGACGTGATTCTGGTTGAAGTTTGGTGAGGTCCAGGTGATCGTTGGGCGCGGCGTTTCGAACGTCCAGATGAAATCCTGCGGGAGTTTCGTTCCTTTGAGCGAGGCGGTTCCGGCGGGAATTTTCACGGTGAAGTTTGTCGAATAGGGAAGAGGAGCGTCAGGGGTGAATGTCGACGTTATCGTACCCATCCACCGATACTTCCCTTTTACGGCCGGTGCTATGATCAGCGGCCCCGTTCCTTCATCGGCCGGGACAGCTTGAAGCGCAGCCATTGGGTCGCTGAACACCGCTGAAATCGTCTGGCTCTGATCGAGCGAGGTTATGACCCCCTGCGGTGAAGAAGCGACAACCGAAAGGTCGTTTTGCTGGGCCTGCGATTGAATGACCCAAAAAAAGAGGGGGAATAGTAGTGTCGATATGCGTGTGAACATGGCGGGCGCCTCTTATTGTATGTCTTGTGGTGTAAGTGGACGGTCAATGGTGCCGCAAAAATCATAAAAAGATGCGGAGGAATTCACGTGGATGAACTTGTCGCATAAAGCTCGCGAGCGATAACACGGAATGGATAATTATCAACATAGCTCCCGACTATGATTGCCTGGTGAGATCCCGAGCGATATGATACCACTTTCTTGAAGATATTGCAACGAGAATTTCGGTGAGCGGGAGTTTTTAATTCAGAATGACAATGACGG
>CAYTOA010000123.1:0-2176 GCA_964439265.1 uncultured Chitinophagaceae bacterium | reverse complement strand
CCGTCATTGTCATTCTGAATTAAAAACTCCCGCTCACCGAAATTCTCGTTGCAATCTCTTCAAGAAAATGGTATCATATCGCACGGGAACTCACCAGGCAATCATAGTCGGGAGCTATGTTGATAATTATCCATTTCGTGTTATTGCCCGCGAGCTTTATGAGACAAGCTCATCCGCGTGAATTCCTCCGCATTTTTCCACAAATCTTACAACATCATTGACCGTCCAATCACACCACAAGTCATACCATGAGAGGCGCCCACCATGTTCCCACGCATATCGATATTACTATTCCCCCTCTTTCTTTTGGTCTTTCAATCGTCGGCCCAGCAAAAAGACCTTTCGGTGGTCGCTTCTTCACCGCAAGGAATCATAACCTCGCTCGACCAGAGCCAGACTATTTCCGCTGTGTTCAGCGACCCAATGGTTGCGCTTGAGGCTGTCCCGGCCGATGAAGGAACAGGACCGATCATCGTCCAGCCGGCTGTGAAAGGGAAATACCGGTGGATGGGCACGATAACGTCGACATTTATTCCCGACGCTCCTCTCCCCTATTCGACGAGCTTCACGGTGAAGATTCCGGCCGGAACAACATCGCTGAAAGGAACAAAACTCCCGCAGGATTTCAGCTGGTCGTTCGAAACACCGCGCCCAAAGATCATATGGAGCTCGCCAAACTTCAACCTAACGCACGCGGACACGAACACATCTATCCTCCTTCGATTCAATCAGCCGGTGGACGCTCAAACGGCAGCGAAGAGCATTTCAATACAGCTCGCGAAGTCAGGCGGACGAATAACGTACCCTGCGTTTACATCGCGCCAGGCGACCGCTGCGGACAGCATCAACAACCCGGAACAGGTCGTCATTCTGAAAACCGCCGAGCCCTTCGGAATGGAAGCGCAGGTAACGGTCAACGTAAAAGCAGGTCTCACCGGTGTCCAGGGTCCGCTGCCGATGAGCGCACCGTTCACTCTCTACTTTTCTACGTACGGCGAGCTACGGTTCCTCGGAGTAGATCTAGATCACCCGATATTACCCCAAACGGGGATTGCACTGATCTTCTCTAATGAAGTGACATCGCGGGACGTCATGAAAAAGTTATCGTTCGTCCCCTCGCTCACAACAAGAGAAGAATATTACGAGAACACGTACCCTTCTACGCGGATCTACATTCCACTCGCCCTCCAACCGGATTCAAGCTACACAGGGGTACTTAAAGCAGGATTGACCGATAAGTACGGAAACGTGCTGGCAAACGACCAGAGTTTTTCTTTTCATGTCGAATCATTTCTGCCGTTCGTCAGAACGCGAACAGGCGTCGGTGTTCTTGAGGGATATGAATCGCACAAGTTCCCCGTAACGACGATGAACATGGATGCCTTCCGCGTACAGATGGGCAAAGTAAGTCCGGACCGCATTGTTCCGCTCATGCAAAAATTCTCGTGGGATATTTACCAGAGGATGGCGATTGAACAAGGCGTCCTTCTCACTCCTTCGTCTCTCCCGGAGAACGCCAGAGAGCTCGGCAGTTCAAAAGTTATCCAGACAAAAGCAAAATGGAATACGGTAACGGTCCGCCCGTTGAACCTCGACGAGGTGATCGGCAAGGGAGGACGGGGCATTGTCTTCGTCCAGGTCGATGACATGGATACAGACAAAACTGCGTATCTAAAAACTCTCGTCCAGGTAACGGACTTCGGCATCACGGCAAAATTCTCCCCCGAATCAAACCTGATCTGGGTGACGAACCTCAAGGATGCTTCGCCTGTCCAGAACGCCAGCGTCGAGATTAGGAACGACAGCAATGAGGTGGTGTGGAGAGGATCGACCGACAACAAAGGCCTCGTCAAATCACCGGGCTGGGGAAAACTCAATGTACCGATGACGTATCACCGCTATTGGGGCGAAAATGACGACGACTATGGAGTGCCGAATGCCCCGCGTCAGTGGGTGATTGTGAAGAAGGACAATGATGTCGCATACACGAGCTCGGACTGGAGCGAAGGTATTCAGCCGGAACGGTTCGACCTCAGGGTCGATTGGGATCCGAAGCCCGAAAAATATGAGGGTGTGCTGTTCACCGACAGAGGGCTCTATAAGGCAAATGAAACTGTGGATATCAAAGGGATCGTGAAAGTACGCACGGAGAGCACATGGAAAATTTTCCCTTCTC
>CAYTOA010000122.1:0-2553 GCA_964439265.1 uncultured Chitinophagaceae bacterium | reverse complement strand
GTAAGAAACGGTTAGGCAAACACCCACCGTTTAAAAGAACGAGGTTCTTTAAACAATTGCCTAGGGTAGCTGTGCGGATTTTTTTTTGTGCTTCGATCTATTAACTTCATACAAGAGAGATGCAGGAATATGCAAGTAGTCATTATCATTCCCATGGTGGTAGTATTATGCAGCCTTGCGGCTTATGCAGGATGGTACCTTAACGCCCGTTCCGGTCAGAATAAGATCATGGGAGCCGAGGAACGGGCTAAAAAGATCATCGCCGACTCCGAGCGGGAAGCGAACTCCGTCATGCGCGAGAAATTGCTCGAAGTGAAAGATGAGTGGTACAAGAAGAAACAAGACTATGACAACGAGGCAAATCAAAAACGGAGCAAGCTGCAGGCCTACGAGAAGCAGATAACCTCGCGCGAGGAGAACATCGACAGAAAAGTGGAACTGCTGAATAAAAAAGAGAGAGAACTCCACCAGATTCAGCGCGAAAATGAGGAAAAATTCAAAGTGGTGGATGCACGGCAGTCGGAGCTCGAGAAGATCATCGCAGAAGAGATCATACGGCTTGAGCGCTCTTCCGGACTCTCGCGCGATGAAGCCAAGAAGATCCTCATTGAGACCATGACGAATGCGGCAAAGACTGAGGCGGCTCAGACTCTTAAGGACCTGCGTGATAAGGTACGCGACACCGCGAAGCAGGAGGCACAGAAGATCATTGTTCAGGCTATCCAGCGTTCCGCAGCAGACCATGCTGTTGAAACGACAGTCAGCGTCCTGAATATTCAGAGCGACGAAATGAAGGGGAGGATCATAGGACGGGAAGGAAGAAACATTCGTGCCTTCGAGGCGGCGACTGGCGTAGATGTAATTGTAGATGATACGCCCGAAGCTGTTATTTTATCGGGCTTTGATGCATTTCGCCGAGAAGTTGCTAGAATATCGTTGGAACGCCTGATTGCAGACGGAAGGATACATCCGGCGCGGATCGAAGAGGTGGTTGGCAAAGTAAAAGGAGAGCTGGAAGAAGAAATCATACGCTCAGGAGAGAATGCACTCTTGGAGGCAGGCTTGCCCGGCGCGCATCAGGAAATAGTGAAACATATTGGTAGAATGAAATACCGCTCCAGCTACGGCCAGAATCTTTTACAGCACAGCATTGAAGTCGCTTATCTGTGTGGAATCATCGCCTCAGAGCTTGGCATCGACCCGATCCTTGCCAAACGGGCAGGACTGATGCATGACATCGGCAAAACGGTCGACCGAAGTATCGAAGGCCCGCATGCATTGCTTGGCTTTGAACTGGCGAAAAAATACAATGAACATCCCATCGTCGTCAATGCCATCGGCTCGCATCATGATGACATTCCCATGGAACATCCCATCTCTGCAATTGTTCAGGCTGCGGACGCTATCAGCGGAGCCCGGCCCGGAGCACGGCGAGAATCCGTCGAAGGATATGTTAAACGTCTTGAGAAGCTCGAATCCTTGGCGCAATCATTCCAGGGCGTCGCCAAAACGTACGCAATTCAGGCAGGAAGGGAAATACGTGTGATCGTCGAGCATGATAAGGTCGACGACGCGCAGGCAGACCAGCTGGCCCACGACATCGCGCAAAAGATCCAGACGGAAATGGAATATCCGGGACAGGTCAAGGTCATCGTCATTCGCGAAGTCCGGTCAATCGCATTCGCAAAATAGCGGCAGGTCCTCGGTCCGATGCTCACACGAATTGGCGTTACGGGGGGAATTGGAAGTGGAAAGTCCGAAGTCTGCAAGATCATTTCTACGTTTGATGTTCCATGTATTTCTGCGGACCTCATTGCCCGTCGTCTCACCGATTCCGACCCTGAGATCAAAAGAAAGATCATTGCCCGGTTCGGGCACAGTTCGTATGCTGCTTCAACGGGCATGTTGAACCGCGCCGTCGTCGCATCTCTCGTCTTTGACAACAGGGAAAACCTCCTGGCGCTCGATGCGATTGTTCACCCGCCAGTCTTAGAAGCTGTTGGCGAGGAAGCAGAGGCTCTTGAGAAGAAACAGCATATGGGATATATTATCGTCGAAGCAGCCCTCATGTTTGAATCGGGGCTGAACGAAAGATTAGATTACGTACTGACCGTCGCGGCGGAAGAGGCTCTCCGCATCGACCGCGTACGGCGACGGTCGAACCTCACGGAAGAGCAGATCCGATCGCGGATGCAGAATCAAATTCCCGCCGATGAGGCGATCGAATTGTCGGATTTCGTCCTCCATAACAACGGATCGCTGGATGACCTTCGGGCAAAAGTAGTTTTCTTCCATACAATATTTTCAGCATTGAAATCACATCCAAAGAGAGACCATGGACATCATTGACAACGAGGCAAAACTATTTTTCAAAACATACAAGCGGCTTCCTCTCATCATCGATCGGGGGGAAGGGTGCTACCTTTTCAGCAAAGACGGAGATAAGTATCTGGACATGTTCGCAGGGCTCGCGGTCAATGCCCTTGGCTACGGACATCCCGGCGTGATCGCAGCCATCGACAAACAAGCCAGGAAATATACGCATCTCTCGAA
>CAYTOA010000121.1:0-2711 GCA_964439265.1 uncultured Chitinophagaceae bacterium | reverse complement strand
TCGTTCAACGAATCTACGATTCGTAGAATCGTAGATAGACGACTCGTCGAGGATTAAGATTGATACTGATCTGTCAGTGTTCCTTCAGATGGACATGATCGAGCATTTTTGAAATGGCTTCTAATAGCTAATCTGCACTAAAGACACCGCTTGACGCGGCAATTGCATTTTGACGATTGCGATAGCAGTGTTGATTTTTATTTCTGAAGGTTTTGAGAGCACTTCTAACTGCCCTGCTTTTTCAAGTTCGGCAAATTGCTCGGCCGATGGATTCTGCGGTGATCCCATCTTTTTCCACACTTCATAAGAATTGCTGTGTTCTCTGTCTACACGGTACTGTGTCAGTGTCGCTCTTTCTGATGGGATCCCTTTGATGGTAAGAACTACTGGAGAGCCTGCATCCTGAACATCCTGATCATGGTAATTCCAAAGCAAAACCGTAACGACGTTTTTACCGCTGCATGCTAAGGCATTGATATCCGTTCGTTCGCCTCTGACACTTGAATCGCAAATCCTCTTGAAGTTGTATCTCAAAACACCTGAGACGTCAACACGGTCGCCCGACATCATTCCCAACATACGAAAAACATTAAGCACCGGCGCATCGACGCCATTTGTTGCCAGACTGCGAAGTCCGGCAAACCATGGCTGGTTCTCAAACTCAAACGACCAGTTAACGGCGCCAATCAGGTTAATTCCATAAGAGTCGGCCATATCATAAATGCGCGCGATCGATGCAGCCTCGTAGCTTGAATAGAGTGTACCGTTGCGATACGCATTTTCAGGATGTGTCATGACGCCGCAGGCTGCGCATCCTTCAGGGTCGGATTCCCCGATAATGACGGGAAGTTTTTTGATTTCAGCGAATGAAGTGATTGCCTCAAAATTATCTTTGATGTTGTTCAATTGTGATTTCATTCCCATACGTACTACTCCGTCGTTAATCTCAGGAGATCCTTTCGCATGGAATGCCACAAAGTCAAGCGGTGCTCCGATCTTTCCTGTTGCTGAATTGGTATCGGATAAGCAGTGCCGGATAAATTTCCGCAAGAACCAGGCGCCGCCGCCTGTCGTATGGGGACCGCCTATGCGGGCAGCCGGCAATGCGCGTTTCACTGCATCGGAAGCATAATCATACATCCTGCAATAATCCGTTACTTTATCGGGAGACATGAAGTACATTATATCCGGTTCATTCCACAATTCCCAGTACCAGTTTTCAACTTCTTTTTTCCCGTAGCGTTCGCTATTATGCTTCACCCATTGATAGATTGCTTCAGCCCATTTCTTATAATCTTTGGGAGGATACGCCCAACCTGTTTCCAGTTTGCTGGTGCCGCCGGGAGACCAATGATGTTGGTATGGTTCAGGGTGAGTTGAAAGTGCTTCGGGCATGAAACCAATTTCAACGAAGGGCTTCATTTTTTGATCGACGTACGTATCGAATATTTTATCAATGATCGTCCAAGAGTAAACTGGATTACCAAGGCTGTCCTCTGTGTACATGTTGGTGGATCCCCATTTAAGCGCCGGTGTTCCATCACCCGATGTCATGAGATTATGAGTACGAACGAAAACCGGGACGGGGCTCAACGCTGCAATTTCTGAGAGGAGCTTCTTCCCGTTTTTCATATATGTATAATTAGGTTCATCGTATCCGAACCATGCCCAGATATGTTTCATCGGGCCTTTATCCTTTGTCAAATCCACAGTGATTGAAACAGAATCGGTCTGTGAAGAGGCGCTTGAACAGAGACAAATACAAAGGAGTAAAATTCTATAGTGCATTTTCCAATTGTCTATTTGCAAAGCTGATATCGATAACATCGACGCAATCGATTGTCTTCTCGAACTTCTTTCATTGGGTTACTATGCATCCGAATAATAAACGGCAACAGCAGTGACCTCGGTTTCTTCTACACTTTGCGCACAACAAAATATGGCTGGTTCGTTAGATTCTCCGAAAAGCCTGGGTGCAGCCATGCTTTCCCGAGTTGCTCTTTCAGTTCAAAGTAATATTGAAGAGGATACTCGGAGTTGGTATACTCCGCTGGGATGATTGCCCGATAGCTTTTGTCCTTCAGTTGCATATCCACCAATTCAAATCGCTCAGCATGATTCACATGACGAAAGAACAGACGCACCGATCCGATGACTTTCTCAATCGAGATTTCGATGTTTAGAGATTCCCCCGCCTTAAATCGTTCCGGTTGGGTATGGTGGCACACCGCAGAAGGACGTATGGGTCGCCCCGTGGCTTCCTCTATGGCTGAACTCACGTTGCCCTGTTGAGCAAGAGTGCTCCTTGGGGTCTGCTCCAGCATTTTCGCCATAAAATCAATGTCCTCATCGATGGCAGGCAATCTATCGAGCCAATGCCCTCGCTGTAAATCCATTTCGCCGACAGTAACATCAGGTTTGTAGATATCCCGGGCCTGGTTAGCAAGCTCTGCCCAATGGCTCCTTGCTTTTTGATACGTTTTTAGAGATAGCTCCAGTGCAGTTCGATCGCCGCTTTGTTCATATATGGCATAGAGAACTCCGGACCGAAATTTGGCTCCGAAGAAACGCCCCAGTCCGACCTGTATGGAGACGTCGGCAGCCATCCGCCGGAATTCAGGCTGGCGTTTTCCTTTCGTCAATGCTTCCGCCGTTGCAAGGTATTTGGACGCAGTATCGGCATAGTCTTCTATCCATTGTGCATATTCGAT
>CAYTOA010000120.1:0-2781 GCA_964439265.1 uncultured Chitinophagaceae bacterium | reverse complement strand
GGTCGTAGACCCGTAGGGAAGGATACGGTGACATGTTTGTTGAGATAGCTTCTAGAAAGGTCTTCCTTGTATTCACGAACCCCCGAGCGGTCGGGCGAAGAATTTCTCTGCGTACGACGTCAGGCCGGTGCGCAGCCTGTACTCCTATCGTAGGAAGATCTGAATGTGCTGCCGGGTGTCGATACGACGGCTTAGGAGGCAAATGCCCATTCCACCCAGGTCGAACGAGAGACGAATCTTTTCGTCCAGCAAGATATTGTGCCATGCCTGCTTCATACTCTTCGACCAAGAGATGTCGTCAAACACGAAAAGTGCGGTCTCTGCAGATGCAGCGGCGATCTGTTCAAAGTATTTCTGAGTGGCCGAGCCGTCATGGTGTCCGTCGATAAAAGCATAGTCGATCGGGGCATACTGATGGAGTACCTCACTCAGCGTATCTTGAAATCTTCCTGGAACGACAACAGCGTTATCGAGATTGAGCAGCTGGAAACCTTTTTCCGCAACGGCTGCCAACGCAGCGGCGCCCTCAAGGGTGACGAGCGTGCCTTTGCCATTTAACTTGAGGGCTGCCGCATGATAGCAGCCGGAAATGCCAGACCCCGATCCGAGCTCCAGACAAATGGGCGGTTTCATCTCCCGGACAAGCCGGAACAGGACTGAAGACCAAAATGCCGGTACACTTGTAGTGCGGTAAACACGGCTCACGGTCTTACGGGTCTGAGTGCCGCGACGCATTTCCTCTTCCGTGCGGTCGAGAAGCTGGTTCCCGGTTCCATAGTCGGTTATGGTCAATTCCTCCCTCGAGCTGCTCAGCTCCTTTCGCCGGGCTTCAATGCGGTCAATCCATTCTTGCTCCTGCACAGAATATACGCCGTTGAGCGTACTGAGCAGCGAAGACTTGATCGACATGCATTCTGCGGTACGCGGCTCGAGTTGAGTGAGTTTCCTTCGTGCCGGAATGCGAAGGAGAGCTTCGTACAACCGTTCAGCGACTACGTTTATCCGGTCTCTAGTGGGCATAGAAATATGCTATAGATTGTTGTAGGTTGAAAAGTAGCTGCTTTGGCTTTATGCAGCAAGAGTGAATATTGTTTCTTTTACGAAGTGCTTTGTCTCATCTGCTGATTTCGCCGTCATGATGTTCGTCGCGCGAACAAAGACCGCATGCATAGAGCTCACACGGAATTATCTCTTGATAATCTGTTGAATCTGATATTCTACTGCCGTTCTTATCAGCCCGACTAACTCATCGTCCATGTATTGGTACTCATCGGGAATGTCCAGACTTTCAATCCGCGGTAATTCCAGATGTCGAAAGTGCTCTGCTATCCGCTTTTTATAGCCCTGTTCCATCACAAGAATTACGTTTGCCCATAAGATGTCTTCGTCAGAAAGTTCGTGGTTGCTTTTACTGCTCATGCCCGCCGAGCGCACGTTTATGCGCTGATCATTTCTGTACATTGTCACTGCAGTTGGGCTTCGCCATTTATTTCTGCCGCAGACAAAAAGGACATTCGGTTTCATTGTTTTGGAGCGTTGAAAGAACTATCTGCCGACCTACGAACCGAAGTTCTAACCAAAGAGCCGCGGGCCCCGTTGGCCGCTGCCACATGGCGCGTCTGATCCGGCAGAATATCCTGTTTCGCCGCGGCTGGCCGGGCCGGCAGTCGATGTCATTTTTTGTATAAAAGGCCGTCTTGATAAAGAGTATGGGCATCGAACAACGCGCGTTCGACGTCGCGGGCTTTAACGTTGAATCATTTAGCGAAATACCGGATCAGGATCAAAAAGCGAGACCATTGTTCGAAATTGAAGCCTACTCCACCTGAGCGACTGGTTAGGGCGCACATTGATTCTTCTTATTATTGCGCGACTCGTTCGATTTCTTTGAATCACGACCTCGCATTGTCAGTTCATTATGCCTTGCTACTTTACTTGGATGTCACCATAAGTAACATATGTTGAATCCGGCCTAACAATCTTGAAATAAAGCCTGTAAATTCCCGGTTGATAACCCGCTAAAGATTTACTAATCGTATATTCACCTGAATCTAGTCTTTGGGTGACAATCGTTGCGATACTATGTTGTGGTGAATCGTTCAGTGTGATCAAAACAGAATCTTTGGAACGAATGTACCATTCAAGTGAAAACCTATCATGACATGGATTTGGATAAGCTCCCACTCCCCCAGGAAACTCCATTGCCACCGCAGAAATTGGTCTCCAGTCAGAGGAATCAGCCGGTCCGCTAATAGTACCGGTAGAATCAGTACGAGTGATTCCGGTGAAGGATGTCATCGACTGTGCTGGAGAATCTATTGTATCGTCTTTCTTGCAAGACATTATGGTTAGAATAACCCCAATAAATAACGCAACTCCAACGGCATTTCTATTTCCTGAGTTGGTAAGCATAACAATCTCCTTGTTATATAGTTAATTGATCTTTCTTATTTACTGATCACATTGCGATCAGTTGTAGCAAGGAGAATTGTTCTTCCTTTCGCGTAAAAATGGTTTTCAAAAGCAATCGCTCGATAGTTCCTAATGAGCCAGATTGTTGGAATTTTGATGGTCTACTATCGTAGGAATACCAGCGAAGCCACAACAACTAACAAACAGCGGTAGAGAGGCTAATACCTATCCTGAAGTTTAACTTTGAGGTGATACTTGAATGTGGGTCCCATGTTTCCCGCCCTGTGAAGATGATGTAAGGTTAACACTATTTCCCGACTATGTCAAGAGTTAAATTTCGCATACGCCCTTTAGGTGTGCCCTAACGGA
>CAYTOA010000119.1:0-2861 GCA_964439265.1 uncultured Chitinophagaceae bacterium | reverse complement strand
TCGTAGATAGACGACTCGTCGAGGGTTCAGAATGACAATGATCTGTCTCTATTCCTTTAGAACGATATGATCAAGAGTTTTTGAGATAGCTTCTAATTCTATGCAGATAATAAAAAAAATGCCCAATAAATTATTGGGCATTTTTTCATTGGCTGACGACCCATCTATTTTTGAAAACTCCGGAGGAAGACCGGAACAAGCTTGACGGCGCCGGCCAGACGCTTCCTCAGACTCTTTGAATAGAGGACGTGCAGTCCGCCAAGGAGCCCGTCGAACACTCTTCTGTTGTGCGGGTACCACCACATATTTTTCTGCATCCCCGGCATGATGTCATCGATGACGACACGGGGCTGCGTCATCTCTTCCAATCCGAGATAACCGTGCGTGCGGCCGATCCCCGATTCCTTGAATCCGCCCCATGGAGTTTCGGCGAGTCCGTGGCTCATGAGGTGATCGTTGATCATCACCGATCCTACCTCGAGCCGTGCGGCGATGCTGTGGGCTTTCTTCTTGTTGCGGGACCAAACGGAAGCCGTCAGACCCAACGATGAGGCATTTGCCTTTCGTACTGCTTCATCCATGTCCTTCACCCTGGCGACGCCAAGGACCGGTCCGAAGATTTCCTCTTTCATCAGCATCATGTCGTCTGTGGCGTCTACGACGATTGTCGGCGGGACAAACATGCCGGCATGATTCGCACCGTCGGAGCGAGGGTTTTCAAATATTTTTGCTCCCTTAGATTTGGCGTCACGGAGCTGAACCTGCACTTTCTTCATCTGTTCTTTCGTTGTCATCGCCCCCACATCGATGTCACAGTTCTGGTCCGGTCCTTGTTTCAATTCATGCATCTTTTCCTTGAGAAGAGCGACGAACGGTTCATACAGTGGATCTTCGACATAGATTCTCTCCACAGCGGCGCACGATTGCCCGGCGTTCGATATTCCCGCCCAGAGCGCGCCGTTCACTGCGCGGTGCAGGTTCGCATCCCGGCAGACGATCATTGCATCGTTTCCGCCAAGCTCGAGCGATACGGGAATCAGCCGCTCGGCCGCTTTGGCCATCAGCTGCTTCCCGACGGAAACGGAGCCGGTGAAGAAGAGCTTGTTGATGGTCGACTCGAGGAATGCTTTCCCCGCCACTGCCCCGGGCAAATTGATGAGGGTGAAAATGCCGGGAGGAAAATTCCCTGCCGCCACGGCGTCCCGGATCGCTTTTCCGACCAAGAGCGTCTGAGAGGCAACCTTCAGGATGACCGCGTTCCCCGTGATCAGCGCCATCGCTACCTCGTGGAATGGAATCGCGAACGGGTAATTCCACGGACTGATGATGCCGACGACACCGACGGGCACCCGGTCGACGTACGAGCGTTTGTTGATGGTCAGAAGGCTCCCGCCGCTCAACCGCTTTCGCTTCAGTATCTTTTCTGCGTGTGCGGCATAGTAGCTGAGAGCCATCGCCGCCGACATCACTTCGGTGCTGAGCGCATCGATTTTCGTCTTTCCGGAGTCGCGGGAGATGATGTCTGCGAGCGATTCCGCGTTCGCCACGATATAGTCGCGAACGAGGAGGAGATGCCGCCGGCGTTCTTTGTAACCGGCTGCTTCCCATGCAGGCTGGACCTTACGAGCCTGAGCGACGGCATCGTTGAGATCGGCAACGGTATTCAATTTTGTTATCCCGATGGTTTCCCCCGTCGCGGGATTCACAGACGGTACAGATCCCCGGGTCGATGTCGTCTTCGTTGTCTTCATGGTTTCACCGTTGTTTTTTCTCTGGTTCGTCCATACCACGACTTCATGCTTCCGGCGACGCCCATAAGTATGAGGAAGTGCTGAAACCAACTGTCCGGCATGAGCGCACGAAATCGGAGGTTCATGTTGACTGTCTTCGGCCGCTTGGGGGAATAACGCCCTTTCTTCAAGGCGGAGTCGACGATCGCGGCGGCAATCACGTCGTGGCTTTTCACCAACGGAACAATAAGCCGTCCCGGGAAACCGAGCCGTGCCCCTTCGAACATTCCCTTCGCGATGTATCCCGGGTGGATCGTCGAGAACTTTACTCCGTATTTCTTCTGGTTGTAGGCTTCCATCCGGAGCGACTCGGTCAATCCCCACACGCCCCATTTTGTCGCAGCGTAGACGGCGAGTCCCGCTACCCCGATGGTACCGGCGGCAGAAGAGATGTTGACGATGTGGCCGAGGTCTCGTTCGTACATTCCCGGCAAAAACGCCCGCGTCGTATAGATGAGAGCCGTCAGGTTCACGTCGATGGTTCGCTCCCATTCATCATCCGGGCGATCGAGGAGATCCCCGCCGGAAACGTACCCTGCATTGTTGACCAGGATGTCGACCCTTCCCATTTCCTTTATTGCTTTTTTCGCGAGTTGATAGACGAGCTTCTTATTGGTGACATCGCATTGATGGACATACACGGTCCCCCGCGCAGCGAGTTCTTTTTGCGCTTCGCTGAGTGCTTTCTTATTGAGATCCCAGAGCGTCACAACGCATTCCTCCGCCACAAGACGGCGAGCAGTCGCCAGTCCGATACCCATTGCTCCGCCGGTGACAACGGCGGTCTTGTTCCGAAGATTCATAGTGGAGTTCTCCGATCGGGTTGATACATAGGTGTAATGGTGAGGTCTTTCATGCAAGCGCACAGCAGCTTTTGATGACGGGTCAAAAGTAGTTAAAGTTTCCTTTACATTCAACGCCTCTACTATTATAAACACCAATGCCTTCACAAATTGTGAAGGCATGGAATTAGAGATCAAATGACCCGTTATTTTTGTGCGCCAGAAGGGAGTCGAACCCCTAACCCTCAGCTTCGTAGGCTGATGCTCTATCCAGTTGAGCTACTGGCGC
>CAYTOA010000118.1:0-2975 GCA_964439265.1 uncultured Chitinophagaceae bacterium | reverse complement strand
AGCCATCTCAAAAATGGTTTCCATGCAGAAAGCAGCCGTAAATGTCATGCTGAGCGTAGCGAAGCATCCACGACATGGAAGCTTTGTAGATTCAAGGTGCGTCATTGACATGGATTCTTCACCCCGTCTTAAAAACGACGGTCGACGACTCGACTCGTCGAGGGTTCAGAATGACAACGATCTGTCTGTGTTCTTTCAGCATGACATTTACAAATACATTCTCCTTTGAAATAAATTTTTGGTCGGCTTCAAGGAAAATGGATCGTTTCTTAAATCCAAGCTCGTTGCTATGAAGACCATCGTTTCGATCGCTGAAATGCAGATATTTTCCGAGCGCGCCAGAATCGGCAGGAAGACCATTGGTCTGGTACCGACGATGGGATATTTGCACAAGGGGCATCTGAGCCTGATCGCGAAAGCACGGCGCTCCTGCGACGTCGTCATTACTTCTATTTTCGTGAATCCTGCACAATTCGCGCCGAACGAGGATTTCGCACGATACCCGCGCGACATCGAACAGGATACCCGGCTGTGCAAATCCGCAGGCTCCACTGTCCTGTTCGTTCCGACGGAAGGGGAAATGTATCCCGAAGGATATTCGACGTACGTTTCGGTGGACGGCCTCTCGACGATCCTGGAGGGAAAATTCCGTCCGACACATTTTCGGGGAGTGACGACGGTCGTCGCGAAACTGCTCTCGCTGACGAAACCTCACAAGGCCTTCTTTGGACAGAAGGACGCGCAGCAATGTGTCGTGATAAAGAAAATGGTGAAAGATCTGAATTTGGGAGTTGCGGTAGTCACCGCACCGATTGTGAGGGACAAGGACGGACTTGCGATGAGTTCACGCAATATCTATCTCTCTGCAGAACAGCGCTCCGAGGCGCTAATCCTGCACGCCTCGCTGCGGCGCGCTGAGGAGGTGGCCGAGAAAGGCGAGAGAAGTGCTCCGGCGATTGCAGCGGAAGTGACCGGATTGATCCAAACGATGCCGTCCGCAGAGATCGATTACGTCGCCGTCGTAAACGCGGAATCGCTTGCGGATGTCGATTCGATCGAACGGGGAGTTCCTGTTCTCGTTGCGCTTGCGGTTCGATTCGGCACAACAAGGCTTATCGACAACGTTATCATCAATATACGCTGAGCGGGTATGGAGAAGAATTTTGCGACCGTTATTATGGCTGCGGGAAAAGGGACCCGCATGAAGAATTCGGAAAAAGCCAAAGTGATGTTCGAGGTTGCCGGCAAACCGATGATTCATCATGTCGTAGACCTGTCGATTGAATTGAAGTCCTCGCGAATCATCGTCATCGTCGGCTTCTACCGTGAGTCGGTGACCGAGTATTTGCACAAAATAGCTCCGGCTGTCGAATTTGCCGTTCAGGATCCACAGCTCGGGACCGGTCATGCGGTGATGCAGGCAGCGCGTGCGCTGGTGAATTTTAGCGGCGATGTTCTTGTGCTGTCGGGCGATGTTCCGCTCCTCCGCGTATCGACGATCCGCGAATTGATATCTGTTCACCGGGAGAAAAATGCTGTGGCGACCATCCTCACCACCGAACTTGCCGACCCGTCAGGATACGGCAGGGTCCTTCGGGGGACAGAAGGCAACGTTGTCGGCATTGTGGAACACAAAGACGCGACTGAGGAACAGCGAAAGGTGAGGGAAATCAACTCCGGCATATATATTTTTGACAGCGCCCATTTGTTCGATGCTCTCGGACATATCACCGCCCATAACGCGCAGAATGAGTATTACTTAACGGATGTGTTCGGCTACTTCTGGACTCGCAGGATGACCGTGGCGGCAAAAAAGACCGCCGATTTTGACGAGGTGAGGGGGGTGAATACCGTTGTCCAGTTGGACGAGGCAAATGAGATTCTCAGAAAGAGGAACCTCGTCCGGGCGGCTGTTGTTTAAGGAGTTATGTAGATGGAAATGTTGACAATGACTTCATTTTTTTTTATTTTCACTTTAGAAGCAGCATAAAGGAGTCATTATGAAGAGCAGATATCCCTTGTTGGCGGCATGCATGATTGCATTGAGTTTGCTGACTGCATCGAAGAGTTTTGCGCAATTCAAGAGGACATCCGACGACCAACCGAAAGTTTCCGATTCGTTCATCCGCCCGGAAACCGATTCCGACCTTCTGAGTTTCTTCAACCCGGATAATTTCAAGATGCGTCAGAGTTTTTCGATGAGTTACATGACGATGGGGGGACAGGGATTGTCGTTGGGGATGTATACGAACAGTATGATGTATAAACTCTCAAGCAAACTCGATGTCCAGGCCGATGTGAGCCTCCAGACTTCTCCGTACAGTTCATTTGGCCAGCGATTGCAAAGCAGTCTGACCGGTATTTTTCTAAACCGTGCAGAGGTGAATTACCGTCCATCCGATAATATGCTACTGCGTGTTTCATACCAAAAATTACCGTACGGATTCAACAGCATGTTTTCGCCGTATGCAGGCTTTTATCAAGGGATGGGGAACGACGAGGGATATTGAACCGAACGCCAGGCACGACATTATTGTATCAAATGAATGACCGAGGCTGCGCCAGGGTGCAACCTCGGTTATTTTTTTGTCCCTCCCTGCGTGGAGCACTATGACCGAAAAAGAAACACCCCGCTCTCCCAGAAAAGCAATACTGAACCTTCTTCTCGCCGCAGTCCTCGCGTTTATTCTATACCAGGTGTACGCAATCAGTTTTCCGTCGAACGGTTCGGGTCAACACAACCGACCGGCCATTCAAGATGCATCCGCGTCATCGAAGAGCATCGTCCAAATAGACGTACTGAATGGCTGCGGTGTATCCGGGACGGGACAGAAGATGACGAGCTTTCTGCGCGCCGCCGGGTATGACGTCGTTGATATGGGCAATTACAAAACGTTCGATGTGAAACGGTCGCTCGTCATCGATAGGAGCGGCAACGCTGAGATCGCTAAGAAGATCGCATCGGATCTGGGGAT
>CAYTOA010000117.1:1473-3246 GCA_964439265.1 uncultured Chitinophagaceae bacterium | reverse complement strand
TCATTTTCTGAATGAAAAGAATGAAGCGTTCCCAAACAGAGTTTGGGAACGAGAAGAAGAAAAAAGCCTGAAACAGCCGAATTATTTCGCCACATTTCATTTTTGTCCGCGCAGGGCGCGTTTCATTGAAAGGATCTGACATTTTGTTCGTGCAGCGTCCATCTTGAAGATATTACCTTCGATCTTATCGAGGTGAGCGGTTATTTTATCGATTCCACCGTTCATCTTACCGATGCAGCAGACATTCTATCGATGTCACCGTCCAACTTATCGATGTAAGCGATAATAGTATCGATGTCGCCTGACATCCTGCCTGTGCAGCATTCATCGTACCGATGCAGCAGACATTGCATCGATGCCAACCCTCTTTAAAATGACGTAAATAGTCATTATTTTGTTGTCACTTTCCATCCGGCGAAGTCGGCGCTGGTTTTTCTCGCTCCGGTTCTCTATTTTTTCTATTAAGCGTGCTAAATATCATAGCATCACCGTTGCTGCTTTATGTACTTTATATCTATTGATATTGAGTGATTTTTGATCCTTTCACAACACCCTTAGGAGCATTTTTAGGAATAGACCAGCGCTCATCCATGACTATTAAGCAGAATGAGCGCTCCCGTACGAACAGATTCTTAATTCATAATTCATAATTCATAATTGTTTCCCCGGGGGGAGATTGATGCTGGAATCTGATGTTCGATGGACCGATAAAAATGGCAGGATCGAAGAGAAAGCTCATCATCACAGCGTTCGTTATTCTTCTTGCCTGTCCCCTCTGGGCCCAGCCCGGAAATTACTTCGATACTACGTACACTTCTAAGGCCACGTTTGTTACAGACCTTCAGAAGCTGATCAATCCGCATACGATCATCTCCTACGATCGCTATGACGAAACGAACGTCGCCAACTTTGCTTCGCGCGATACGACGAACGGGCAGAGAGTTGTGACGTGCGTTTATTCAGGCCTCAACTACGTTTATACGCCGCCGTTCAAATGGGTGGGCACTTCGGGCGTGAGCGAGGATTCGGGCTTCAGCCGCGAACATTCATGGTGTCAGAGCTGGATGCCGAGCGCACACGATTCCAGCTTTACAAGCTTGCCAGAATATTCCGACCAGCACCATCTTTTTCCCGTCAATCAAGTACATGCGAACGATGTGCGCAGTAATCACCCCGAAGGGGTCGTGGTTTCTCCGACTTCTACCTATCTGGCCTGCAAGGTCGGGACCGATGCGAACGGGCATATTGTCTTTGAGCCCCGTCCATCCCACAAAGGGGATTTTGCCCGCGCACTTTTGTATATGTCCGTTTGCTACAACGGTATCAACGGTTATGACTGGACGTTCAATCATCTGAACAGTTACACGCTGGACTCTCTTAACGAAGCCCCGCAGGATGTGAACCAGCTTTTGCAATGGAACAAAGACGATCCTCCCGATGCATGGGAAGTATCGCGGAATAATTACATTCAATCGATCCAGCACAATCGGAATCCGTTCGTCGACCATCCCGAATGGGCGAACTATATCAACTTCAACGACCTTACGAAGTTGAGTCCGTCGTATTCTACGGAACCCTCCAACCACGTGACAAACCTTGCGATAGGAAATATCACGTCGTCCAGCCTGACGGTGAGTTGGACGAATGCAGCTGGGACACAACTGCCGTCGGGGTACCTCATCGAACTCTATCATTCGAACGATTACTTCATTCCCGAGGACGGCTCGACGTACGCCAACGACACCGACCTCACGGGCGGACGTGATGTTATCA
>CAYTOA010000117.1:0-1373 GCA_964439265.1 uncultured Chitinophagaceae bacterium | reverse complement strand
AACGACACAAACCTCGACGACGGCTCGGCGGTCGTGAATGTCGCGTACGGCGCCGGCGATTCGCTGCAATTTACCGGCCTGGAAAGTCTCACAAATTATTCTTTCAAAATTTATCCATACAACGGGGACGGGTGCAACAGAAACTACAAAACGAGCAATTTTCCGACGGCCAAAGATGAAGTCACGTACACCACCGGCGCTGCTTCGTCGTCTCCGAGCGTTGTGGTGAATGAGTATTTTAACGCATCGGCCCAGAGCGGCGAATGGGTCGAGCTTCTTGTGATTCAGAATAATCTCGACATGCGCGGCATGAAGCTTCGTGATTACAGCAGCACCGGCACTGCGCAAACTCCCATCGTATTCTCGAATGCGCCGCTCTGGTCATCGGTTCCCAAAGGAACGTTTATCGTTCTTCTAGCAAAAGGAAACGCACAAACACAGGACTTCGATATCTCGGACAAGAAGCTTGTCGTCAGCGACACGAACCCGACGTATTTTACTGGCGGTATCAGCGGTTTTGACATTGCCGGCAGTGCCGATGCCGTTGAGATGCTCACTTCAGGCGGAATTCATATCCATTCACTGAGTCACGGCAGCAAGCCGGGGAGCATCGCATCGATTCCTGCGCCGACGGCAAATTCAACGACAACTCCCGCATCCGGTCACGTCGTGCAGTTCGTGAATATCGGATCGGTGAGCGATTTCGGACTCGATGCAAAAACATCGGCAGGGGGGACGGGCACGCAGGGTTCTGCAAATGACGCCGCAGAATCAAGCTTTGTTGCAACTATTCTTCCCGTCGAGCTTGCATCGTTTTCCGCATCTGTCGATGGCGGGAATATCCTCCTGCATTGGACGACGGCGACGGAAACGGACAATTTCGGATTCGATGTGGAGCGGCAGTCAATGAACAATGAGCAATCAACAATCAACAATTGGGTGAAGGTTGGATTCGTTGGGGGACAAGGGACAAGCAATAATGTGCACAGTTATTCTTTCGTAGATGCTTCTGCCCTAGTGGGAACATACAATTACCGATTGAAACAAATCGATCGTAATGGAAGCTTCGAGTATAGCAGCGCAGTCGAAGCCAAGCTAACGCTGGCGCCGAATACGATTTTGCTCGGGCAGAATTACCCGAATCCCTTCAATCCCGAAACAAGCATCGAGTACGCCGTCCCCGTGAGCGGAGTGGCATCGTTAAAAGTCTATAACACCCTTGGCGAACTGGTCTCGACGCTGGTGAACGGAAAGATCGAAGGGGGAGTGTTGAACCGGGCGACGTTCAACGGCGCGAGCCTCGCAAGCGGATTATATTTTTATACGCTTCGCTCGGGAAAGTTTGTCGAGACGAAGAAGATGCTCTTGGTGAA
>CAYTOA010000116.1:0-3261 GCA_964439265.1 uncultured Chitinophagaceae bacterium | reverse complement strand
CTTGATCCTGAGTCGCCGCAGGCCGTGCGGTCGGAAAGAAGGGACATGTGACCACGGAATGAAATGTAGTACCATTATAATTCACTTCGGCGCCGACAAGAGGGCTCACATCTCCAAGATAACCGTCATTCGGGTTCTTCCATGCTCCTCTGTTCGCATAAGAGGCGGGTTGGCCCAAAACCCCCCAGTTTCCGAATACACAGAAGACCTGGTTGCCATTCATGATCGCAGTCTTATTATATGCTGCTCCACTCTGGGCGTGCAGGTTCACCGGCATAACGCCCACGGCAAACAAGAGAGGAAGAACGAAGCAAATCGATCGTTTCATAAGTTTAGAACTCCAGATTCATTCCAAATTCGATGCGACGCGGTTCTGAATAGTGCGTCGGGTAGGCATAATATTGGTCGAGCGTGTTGACGACTTGCCGTGCGTTGCTATTGATCGCGACTTGCTCGTCTGTTGTGAAACCGGCCCTGCCGGTATCATCGAACACGGAAGTCTCATTCCGGATATTCAGGATATTGAAGACGCGTAAGAAAGCAACAAACGTGAGCATGTCGATCTTGAACTGATAAAAAGACCTTACATCAAGGTTGAAAAACTCAGGCTTTGTCTGGCTGTCCGTCAACAACGATGAGATATCGATCGATGCACGGGGCGTATATGGTGTGCCGCTTCCAAACTGTCCTATCGCGCTTACACCCCAAGACTTGGCAGTATATGCAACTGTTGTATTGAGAGTATGTCGCTGATCCCAATCGAGCGGGGTGAGTTGAACTTCGGGCTGTTGTCCCCCGGCAAGTGCATTCTTTGCAGCTTGAGGGTCGGACGCAGTGCCCTTCGCGATCTGGAATGTGTAATCGACGGAAGCGTTGAAACCGCCGGAAAATGACTTTGTCAACGTCAGTACGATTCCCTTGACAAATCCGAAATCACTGTTAACATATTGAACATACTGCTCAGATCCGCCGAAAACATCAATAATGCTTCCTCTTGTGCCAGTAAGGTTACGAATATCGCGAAGATACGTCGTGACGTCGATCGAAACATCGTCGGAAAGTTGCTGCTGAACTCCAAGTTCGCCATTAATGGTCTGCTCGGGGGCAAGGTCCGCATTACCGACAACAGGGATCGTTCCCGGCGGAATTTTGAATTCTGGATTTTCGTAAAGGCGCTCGAACCTCGGCGTTTGGAAAAAATGGCCGTATGAGAAGTGAACGATCCCACGCGCGGTGATCGGAAACGAGAAGCCGAGACGCGGGCTTATCTGCGATTTTGGAGACACTCTACGATACCAGTATGTCATCCTGTCTGCAACGGTCTTATCTGGTTCACCCGGATCCTGAATGCCATTTCCGTTATAATCGAAGAACCGATTGCCCGGTTTGATCGGATCATAAATGCTTGGATCTGTCGGATCAACCAATACTTTTCCATCCGGGTCAAAATAGTCGAATCGAATTCCAATATTGACGATCAGGTTCTTGAACTCCATTTTGTCCTGGAGATACGAGGACAATTCAATGGGATGATGTTCGTAGTAATCGTGTGAATTGGATGAAATATCCGGAATCTCCGTGCTGATGTACGGGTTGTCCGTCGCAAAATTAAAATTACTTTCTGACTGTATCGGCAAGAGATTATAGTTGTCATAAAGAAGCTTATGACTTCGCCCCTCAACCCCAACCTTGACAAGATTTGTCTCATCAACTTGTGTCGTCAGGTCTATTTTTGCAAGGATCGTATTTGTCCTGTGCTCTTGGTGATTCATGTCCGTACCGCCGGTCATGAAACTGTATGGTTGAGTGGCATCGATCAACGGATTCACATAGCGTGGATCATGGGGATCCTGGTAAAGATAGTGTTGAAAGAGCTTTTCGAATACCGAACCGTCGATCGTATAAAATGTACTTTGACTCAATGTGTGTGTAAGCTGGAATATAAACGTGTTGCTGGAATTGTAGTCATTTCCCAGCCCGTTCGGATCGTAGAAATAACTCCGATCACCTTCGTTCGAACCTGAATAAGGTCTGGATTTTGTATAATCATAAATAAAATTTCCTGTCACCTTGAGTACCGGGGATATTCTCCATGTCAACTTTCCTTGACCATAGGTCCGTTCGCTCGAATTCATAGAGACGAGAGAGCTATCTCCTTTGCCGGACGGATCTCGAAAGAGACGGTAGGCCCCTGTGCTGTCTGTGTATGCAACATTGTTCGGATTAAATCGGTTGATGCCGTTGAGCCATCCGCCAAAATAAATATACCTGGCGTTGGCAAAAAAAGTGAGGGCGTCGCCGAGAACCGGTCCGCTGAGATTAAATTCGTAGTTGTGGATTGCAGAAGGGTTGAACTTATTGAGCCCGGGAAAGAGTTCCGAAGTTTGATGGTCGAGGCTATCGTAGGTCTGACCTGGTGAGGATGCGTACTGTCCCAAATAAAATCCTGCACCGCCGGTAAATTTGGGACCTCCTTCCTTCGTTGAAATGTTGACAATGCCCGACATCGCCTGTCCGTATTCCGCATTGAATGCGCCCGAGACAAGCTGGAGTTCTTGAACGAAGCTCTTGTTCACTTCAACAACTTGTCCGCCGTCATACGCATCGGTGATGGGAACACCGTCGATCCAGTAAGCAACTTCGCCGCTGCGTCCTCCACGAAGACTACCGGAAACAAATCCCGCTTGAAGACTGAGCACTTGTCCGACTTCCGTGACCGGCAGAGCGTTGATCTGATCGCCGTTGACGATGGCGGTCGTTGCCGTGAGGTCCTTCTGGACGAGCGGGCGCTCAGCTACCACGACAACTTCCTTTTCTTCGACAGCCGACGACACCAGAGGAAAATCGATCGACGTGGTTAGGTCGGAAGAGACCGCGACGTTCGACATCTCCATTCTATGGTAGCCGACAGATGAAGCAGAGAGGGTAAATGTTCCGGGAGGAATATTGAGAAGTACGTAGAAGCCGTTGATGTCTGCAGCGGCACCGATTGAAGTGCCTTCGATAATGACATTAGCCCCAACGAGAGCTTCCCCCGTTTGACTATCTTTCACTGTTCCGCTGACCTTTCCTGTGGTCCCGCCTAAAGCTACAGAGGCCAGCAACGATACAACTAACACCAAGCGGTAAAAATTAATCATCGATAAGACTCCGCCGTTAAAAGTTTCAAGCGTTGAGCAAAAGTCCTTCTAATCTTTTGCGTGGATAAAGTCTTCAACCGGGGAATACATTTTGTTCATGCCGCATGTTGCACGCACGACA
>CAYTOA010000115.1:0-3471 GCA_964439265.1 uncultured Chitinophagaceae bacterium | reverse complement strand
AGGGGCCGTCGACGATTTCGCCGCGCGACAGTACGCCGAGAATGATATGATCAGCTGATACGTCCGCGCAATGAACTACATGGAACTGGCTGTTCGCCGCCGCTCAACGAGTCTACGACTCGTTGTCAACGACCCTTCGGGTCGAAGACCCGTAGGGAGTCATAGACAGCTTAGCCCGGGTCCGTTAGGCGGGCAAGATTGGCATTTGATTAGAAAAATCAAGACCTTTAAGTAAAGTCTACAGGATTAAGCATTGCAGTACAATTTTGAGTGGGATCCAACAAAGTCCAAATCCAACTTTCGCAAGCACAAAATCAGTTTTGAGCGAGCATCAGAGATATTCCTCGATCCATTCATGTTATCTATTTTTGATGAATCTCATAGTGCCAACGAAGATCGATGGATCACCCTTGGAAAAGATCGTAATAATGTTTCCATTGTCGTCGTGCACACATTTCGAGAAGTTGATTCGGATAATTCCACAATTCGAATAATTTCAGCGCGTCGGGCAACCAAACAGGAAGATAAACAGTACAATACAAGGTGATTAATGAAAAAAGAATACGATTTTTCGAGCGGGGTGCGGGGGAAATTCTATCGCGAAGGTGTCCGATTGAATCTTCCTATCTACCTTGACAAAGACATTGCTGATTTTGTTCAGAAGGTTGCTAAGCAAAAGAAGATAGATTCACAAACGGTTGTTAATAAAATGTTGCGGGGAAACAAAGAAATCATCCAAGCTCTGCAGTAGTTCTATTCCTTTCTTTTTTGCCCGCCTAACCAGTCGCTCAAGCTGACGGAACCAGCCGTCGACGATTTCGCCGCGCGAGAGTTCGCCGAGAATGATATGATCAGCAAATACGTCCGCGCGACGAACTACAAACAAAATGCTGCACGTCGCCGCTCAACGAGTCTACGACTCGTTGTCAACGACCCTTCGGGTCGAAGACCCGTAGGGAGTCGTAGACAGCTTAGCTCCGGTCCGTTAGAACACACGAAATACTAATGGCGTAACTAAACTACTTAACAGAGGAGTACCATTGAGATCCATTTGGCAACGTGTTGTGGTAAGTCTTTGTTTGATTTCATCCATCGCGCATTCTCAAGAGCATTTCGAGGCGATTCCAGAAAGCATCAAAACATCGTATCGTATCGATTTCTCCCGGCTTTTCTTTCCCGACCGCACCCATGAGAGGCTCCATTATAAACAGCTTCAATCGATGCTGGCAGAGATGGAATCGTTTAAAGGCCGGATAGTACATTCTCCCAAAGACCTCCTCGTTGCCCTCGAACTTAATGACAGCATACAGGCCAGACTCGCTCTTCACGATGCGTATCTGTATCTTCGTTATGCTGTGAACACCAAAGACGCAGTGAGTAAAGGCGATGACGATGCTCTCATTGCTGAAGTGAATTCACGTACGCAAGTTCTCGATCAGGAGTTAAGACAAATTTCTGATGATACGCTCTTACATTTTCTCCATACAGTCCCGCAGCTCAAATCGTATCTCTTTGAGATAACATCGTCGCGACGTTTTCGGTCATACACTCTTTCGACCGGTGAAGAGACAACACTGGGACTTATGGTTCCCTTTATCAGCGGTTGGCAGTCGGACTTATATGAAAATCTCATCGCACAAACTCAATTCAAAGATATCGAGACAACAAAGGGGAAGCTGAACGCCTGGAAAGATCGAAACGCCATATCCATTTTCCCTGACCGGGGCGTGCGTGAAAAAGGCTTCAAAGAACGGTTTGCCGGTTTTGCAGGGCAACGTGATCTCTATGCGTTTACCCTCCTCAATATAGTAAAGGCCCGGAATGCACTTTCCCGCGCGCATCATTATCAGGATTTTCCGGACGAAGCGTATTTCTCCAGGTATCTGAATACCACCGGCGTCAAGAAACTTCTTAAGGAACTAGCGCAGCATGCGGACATCTACAAACAATATCAGAACATTCGGGCCGACCATGTGAAAGCGACAGAACAGTCTAGTGACGTGAATTATTGGGACATAATGTCAGGGTCTGCTCAAAGCAATCCTCCACGGTTTACGATTGAAGAAGCAACCTCCACGATCACGAAGGCCCTGAGCCCGCTCGGGAAGGAATACATATCAGAATTTTTGCAACTTCTCGAACCTGCAAACGGCCGCATCGATATTGTGCCCGGCGATAACCGCCTTTCAGCCGGAGGCGGCGTCGGATTTCCCGGTATCCCCAATGTTTTCTACTCCAATGGCTATACAGGATACTATAAAGACGTGTCCATTCTAGCGCACGAAGGCGGCCACGTCGTACACTTTCAAATGATGGGCAACAACCACGTGAAGCCAGCGTACGGTTCCGGGCCATCATATTTTTCAGAGTCGTTTTCGATTTTCAATGAGCTCGTACTCGCCGATTATCTCTTCAACCACGAAACCGATCCGGCGCGAAAGCTTTTTTATCTTGAGCAATTTTTTGAAGTTAAAGGAATGGAAATCTTTCACGCCGCCCATGATGCAGCGCTCGAACTGGCGATATACGATGCCGTGGAGCAAGACAGCATAAACAGTGCAGACGACCTGGATTCTCTGACATTCCGAATTGATTCCCAATATTCTATTTGGACATCGAAAACCCCTGAACTCAAAGAACAATGGATGACAAACCGCCTTATGTATGAAGACCCTCTATACCTAATAAACTATGTGTACGGCGGATTACTGTCGTTAAAATATTTTGAAATGTTCAAGGACAATCCTACTGGATTTCACGATCGCTATATAGCGTTGATGCGGAATGGTTTTGACGATACTCCGGAGCATCTTCTTAAAACATTTCTCAATATTGATTTTGAAGACCCCAATATGCTGCCAAATGCTTTAAGGATTCTTGACAGCAAATTGAACGATCTCAAGAGTTTGTACTTGCAAATCGAAAAGAAGACTTCGCAGTAATTGCAGGTTAATATCCGCCGCGTGTGTTCTAACCATTCGCTCAAGCTTACGGAACCAGCTATTCATGATTTCGACGCGCGGTGTTGTACTGGCTTAGTGCATCTGACCGGAACGTCCGCGCAATGAACTACAAACAAAATGGTGCATGTTGCCGCTCAACGAGTCTACACTCGTTGTCAACGACCCTTCGGGTCGAAGACCCGTAGGGAGTCGTAGACAGCTTAGCTCCGGTCCGTTAGGCGGCACGAATGTTGCCTTTTTCTAGAGAGTCCAGTTAATAAAAAAAATGGTGAGTCCTTTTCTTGCGATGAATGGTGGATAAGCTTTCCCAACTCTTTATTGGTAGAAGCTATCTCAAAAATGATTTTGCGCAGACCCTTCGACGCGTCCCCCTTCGGGAGACTTGCTCAGGGTGAACAAACACCCGTTCATCCTGAGTAAGCGAGCGGAGCGAGCGCATCGTCCACGACCCTACGGTCGTAGACCCGTAGGGAAGGACAAGGTGACATGTTTTTGAGATGGCTTCTAG
>CAYTOA010000114.1:0-3679 GCA_964439265.1 uncultured Chitinophagaceae bacterium | reverse complement strand
GGCAGCTTTTTGTGAGGAGCTTGCCCGGACAATGATCTGGTAGGCATTCTCTTCGGTGACACGTGTCTTGATATGCGAGCGGGCAGCATCGACCGCCTTCTCCATGCTTTTGAGTTTGTAGTCGTTCAAGAGGTCAAATTTCACTATGATCTTCTCAAGCATTGGACGGCTGTTGATGACAGTAGTATACAAATCCATATCCGCGGTCTTTGTTGATCCGCCCAATCCCAAAGGAGCCCCTGAAAAATTCTTAAGGAGCGATGATATTCCGCCCATATCCTTTTCTTCAGAGGGCATGATCGTGGCGGATGCATCGTACTCTTCACCCACAAGGAAGAATATAAGAAGGTACGAAACGACAAAAACCACGACGGCGACAATGAGAAGAAACCGCCTCCATTTTACGATGAGAACAACGTAGTCTAAAATGCTGAAATTAGCTTTGTCAGGCATTGATCATCCTCTGATAATATCGTCAAGTGAGCCCCCTGATTCTCCCGTGCGTCCTTCATTTTCGGGAATGAGCTTTCAAGATAGTAGATACCGCGTTGATGACATCGGTAACGTCGTCGTCGGAAAGTTTGGCCGAGAGCGGAATCGAAACCGTTCGTTCGCCGATAAATTCCGCGTTCGGATAATCCCCTTCGCGATACCCGAATCGCTCGCGGTAGTACGGATGTAAATGGAGAGCCGTATAATGCACACCCGTACCGATGTTTTCCCGGAACATCAGGTCTAAGAACTGATCGCGAGTAATCGTTAATTTTTCTAGGTCCAAGAGGAGCGTGTAAAGATGGAGCGCATGCCGGGTATTCTTTTCTATCGGCGCAGGCAGCAATGTCGGCAAATCTCTGAATGCCTCATTATAGCGATCCCAAATTTGCCGGCGCCGCGTAGAATAGGCCTCGATTTTCTCCAACTGATGAATTCCGATCGCTGCCTGAAGATCCATCATATTATACTTAAACCCGGGATAAACGATCTCGTAATGTTTGTAGCCTGAATCCGAGAACCTTTTCCACGCGTCCTTGCTCATTCCATGGAGGCCGTAAATCTTCACTTTGTCCGCAATCTCTTTGTCGTCCGTCACCACCATCCCCCCCTCCCCTGTCACGATATTCTTCGTCGCGTAAAAACTGTATGCGGTCATGGCCCCGTACCTGCCGATTTTTTTCCCGTTGTACTCAGTCTCGATCGCGTGTGCTGCATCATTAATCAAGATCGCGTCGGCACGCCGGGCAATATCTATGATCGACACCATGTCGCAGGCACGCCCCGCAAAATGCACCGGTAAGATCGCTTTCGTTGCGGGAGTGATCTTCTTTTCGATTTCTTTGGGATCGATGTTCATCGTTATCCGGTCAACATCTGCGAAGACAGGAGTTGCTCCGGTGTGAAGTATCGCGTTCGCTGTCGCTGCAAACGTCATCGGCGTCGTGATGACTTCATCCCCCGGCTTTACACCCGACGCAATCAAAGAAAGGTGGAGCGCCGCAGTGCAAGAATGTACTGCAAGCGCATACTTTGCACCGATATAGTCGCGGAACATTTCTTCAAATCTGGCTACTTTGGGTCCAGTCCCAAGCCACGCCGAACGCAAAGCGTCCACAACTTCCTGAATCTCGTCTTCTTCGATCCGAGGGCTGCCAAATACTAAAAACGACGTACGCACGATTTACTCCTTAGCCAGCAAGCCATACCGTTCTCAAAGCACAGCGGCTGTTATCTTTGAAGCGGCACAACCTCTCCGTGATACCTACTACTTTTTCAACTGCACCACGAGAACCGCCACCGTGACCAGCGTTCCGATAATTCCAAACAATTGTCCGTAGATCTGCAAATAATAACTGAAGGGCCGATATGGCTCTTTCGGAACCCAAATATAATCCCCTTCCTCAATTGTCGTTTCGCTCGGGGAAAGCCATTGCTTCGAGTTTGCTTTGATGATACGAATGTCGCCTTTGACGCCGTCATCAGCCACTCCACCCGCCTTTTCGAGATAATACTTGTAGCTTTGATTCTTGACAAAAGGAACATGTCCTGGTTGTACAACTTGTCCGAACACGTAAACCGTTTGCACTTTTGTCGCAATGATGACTCGGTCCCCATCTTGAAGAAACACATCTTTCGCTTTATCATTGTTTGCGAAGAGAGAGACAAAATCTGCCACGACAAGTTCACCTGACAACTGAATCTCATTTTCAATCCTGAAGTAAATGCTGTCTTCTTGCGACGTCGTTCCTATGGCACGTTCAAGTTGATTGATCTTAGCATACTGAGAAGGCTTAGAATTGCGAAGTATCCTCGACCCCACTAAAGACGCCGTCGGCTTAATCCCTCCGGCATGCTGAATGATTTCTGAAAGCCGTGATGAGTCCCTCGTGATGGGGTAGAATCCAGGAAAAGCGACTTCACCCTCGACATGAACTTTGTAATCACGCTGCAATTCCTGTTTCTCTCTCACCACTATGCGGTCCCCCCGCTGCAGTGGAACATTTTGCGACTCTCCTGCGGCGATTGCCTTCATGTCAACCGCAAAGGTCAGCATGCTGTTCCCCATGCCATCAGTTCGTGATATGGTGACATGGCTGCTGTCTGCAAGCGGAGCGCAGCCGCCCGCAATCGCTATCATCGTCGTGAGGCTGTCTCCCTCAACAAATTGATATGCGCCTTCGCCGTTCACCGATCCATAGACGCCAACAAAATCTCTCATGATATTTCTCGCGGGCACGATAATGACATCGCCATCGCGAAGGAGCGGGCTGCACCTGCGTTCTCCCGTTGCGATGAATTTCTCGATATCCGCTGTTGATTCTGTACCATCCTTATGTCGTATGGCGATTTTTCGTAAAGAACCCTGACCTGAAATTTTTTGAAGTTCCTCAGCTGTCAACTGAGTCGTCTTGGCGTCGCTCCCCGATGAATTCATTGCATTTAACAACTCGTCCGTTTGCTTCTTGGCCAAAGCGATCGCATCTTGTACTCTCTCCGTCGCCTGCACGTACACAGTGGTTTCCATAAATCCATAACCGGTAACTCTCACGGCAAATGCTCTGGGCGTCAAAAGCGTAAACGAATTTTTCGCATTGATATATTTCTTCCGAACCTCCGCTCCAACTTTCTCCTTCGCGTTATCAAGGGTCAAATCGGCAATCGATATTTCACCCACCGTTGGAATAATGATGGACCCTTCCGGAGTGACCGGGAGTTGAAGATTAAGCGGCGGACTCGTCCAGATGTTGACGCTGTATATATCGCCGGGACCGACGATGTATTCTTTTGGGTCAACCGGGCCGTCCAAGACAGCCACTTTAAGATTCTGCAGATTTTGCTGGTACTGAATCTGACCTTGGGTCTGATCCCTTTGAGAGAATGGATCATCTTTTCTCTCGGTAAGCTGCGCAAACAAAAAGGAGATAGCCGTGCAGTTGATCCAAAACACGACCAGAAGTTTTCCTGACAGCCGTACTTTCATTGTCATCATCTCAGTTTAATAGAAGTTTCTCTGCAATCACTTTGGTAATTCTCTCCGACGATTTCCCATCCCATAACTCAGGAATCTTCCCCTGCTTGTAGATGCCTTGAAAGACTCTTTCAGCTTCGACCGCGCTTTTTCCGTAGTCAAATCCCATCAACATATTCGTCCCCTCAGAAACAGTGACCGGCCTCTCGGTGTTTT
>CAYTOA010000113.1:2900-4022 GCA_964439265.1 uncultured Chitinophagaceae bacterium | reverse complement strand
TAATTACTGATCAGCACCTCTCGCCTCGGAGCGACGTCTTTGTTACGCGCCAGCGTCACGCGAGCCTCAATCCGTTTGATGTGAAATTTCTTAAACAGGTCAACGACGAATTTGTTGTCGTTGCAGGAGAGCAAAAATTTCCCCTTCGCTGAAGCCAGGGTCTCCCGGAGCGTGCGCCATTCGTCTTCGCTGAGCAGCTGGTAGTTATTGTCGCCGCCTTTTGTGTCCGGATACGGCGGGTCGCAATAGAAAAATGTGCCGAAGGCGTCGTAGATTCTGATGCACTTTTCAAAATCAAGGCATTCGATATGGACCTTCTCCAAACGCTGAGCGACTTCGTTAAGATATTTTCTCGCCTGGGTGACTGAGTGCATTCCGATGCGCGAGGTTCCAAAATTACCGCCCATGCTGCCGAACGAATCCTGCAGCATAATCCAAAAATGAAGTGCGCGTTCGATCTCGTCGGGGCCGGGCTGACTATTCTTAAGCTCGGTCCACAATGTTCGACTGTGAATCCAATGCTGTGCTCGTTCCGCAAGTTCGGCCGGACGATGTTTAACGACGCGGAAGAAATTGGCGATCTTGTCATTTTTGTCGTTGAATGCTTCGCCATCGGATGGTTCTTTCGTTAAGAGAATTGCCGCCGAGCCTCCGAAGACGTCGACGTATGTTATGTGTTTCGGGAACGCTGCTACGATCGTATTTCTGATCGGCCATTTCCCGCCGGGATAACCAAAAAGCTTTTGCATCTTAAACCTCCTGCAATGAATTATGGGATTGTTGTTTCTACTGTCACTATCTCCCGTAACTCAATCCACGTCAGGAGTGGGTGTTTGAACGTTTTACAACTGTACTCGAGCGCGTCAGCCGCGCGCTGCGATCTTTTCAAATTTCTTAGTGAGCTTCCGAACTCTTTTTTCCTGCTCGCGGTTACGCATGGAGAGCAGCAGCCGTCCGTCCGGCTTTATGCCAACATCAAAAACGCACGACAACAAGGCTTTGACGGCCGGATGCTGAGCGGCTTTCATTCCGAACACGACTTTTTTCCGTCTGCCGAAGGAAACTTTTGTCCATAAGGACGTTGCTGCGATGATGAATGCTTTAGTTTTTGCTCGCCACATT
>CAYTOA010000113.1:0-2800 GCA_964439265.1 uncultured Chitinophagaceae bacterium | reverse complement strand
AATTCTTCGATCAGTTCGATGCAACCGGCAAGTGCGTCCGGTCCGTCGTCGCCGAGGCCACCGGCTGAGACCTGTCCGGCATTGGGAAATACTTTTAGCTGTTGGATCAGCAATTCCTGGTCGGGATCATCGGTGTCGAAGGTGATGATCCCCTCTTTCACGAATGGGATCAGCCGTTCTATTCGACTCGTCTTACTTTCCCCGTGATGTGGCATTTCGTGGAATGGCAATAGTGCTTTCTCGCTGGCCTGCAATCGCAGATATTCAGGTTTCAAAAGGAGTTGGAAACCATTTGTCTCAACTCCGATCAGTTTAGAGTTGAACGCGCGTCTATGACGGTACGTCTCGCGTATCATTTCATCGACGGACGACTGTTGAATCCAGGCGCGACGGACCGGGATGTGCAGCTGACCGGAGGGAAGAACTCCGCAACTGACCGAAATGATTGCCTTATAATCGCCCGCGTCTTTTATTGACGGGTCGACAAAGGTGTAACTGACGTACGTGCGGCCGACGAGCTGCTCTTTCGCGTGGAAATGGAAATATGTGTCCTTGAACTTCTGGTCCTTGCGCGGACGCGGGATCATCTGCATTTCGGAATTGAACGTGTCCGGGTCGTTCTTTTGATCGCGCAGCAGCTTCACTGTGGGGTGACGAAACTCCCAGGCAGACATCTTATTGTCGAGCAGTCCGGCATGACGGCATTTATTTGCGATTGATTTTTCTTCCCACGTCTCGAGCGGGTTATCGATGAGCGATCGGAAGATGTGTTTGTCGAAATGCGAGGTATTTTTTCCGGTGAGCAGCTCGTCGACGATGTCGCCCTTGACGGTCCAGTTGCAGAGCATGACGACGCTCCACCTGGTGGAGTTGACGCTGTAGAGAATGCTTTTTTTGATGCGCTCGACGACGGTGCGGATGACTTCGAGCGAATCGGGAATGAGCGGGTCGTTGATGTCGTTGATCTGAATGAGGTCCGGCCGGTGAGAGTTGTATTCCTCGCCGCGCAGCGACTGATCGCGTCCGTAGCCCTTCATTTTGCGGCCGGTGCTGGTGACAAACGAGCCGTATTCCCATTCTGAAGTGCCTTTGAGGTCGCCGAAATCGTTCTTCAAACGGGTATTCTCTTCGAGTTCAATCTTGATTGGAACGACTTTCGTTTCGGCTTTCGACTCCGTTTTTGCGATGACGGGAATGAACCAGCGGTCCTCGAAGACAAGTTTGTGCAGAATGTCTATTTTGCCGATCAGCGTATCCTTCGCCGACTCGCGGAAGCCCGCGATGATGGAGAATTTGTTCAGCTCGTCGGGTATGGCGAAGAGTTCTTTGTGGAAGGGAGCGAAACCGGCTTGCATCCAGTCGATCTTTGCGTCCGGGTCCTTCCAGCAGTCTTTGAATTCATCCGGCATCATGATGTAGTGCGGGAAATAGACTGCGGCGAAAAAAAACTTGTCGACCTGTGCGCGTTTTTTCCGCGCGAGCTTCTTGGCGGTTGTGTCGTTGGAGAACGGCGTCGATTGCTTTTGGATGTGCGTGATCAGATCGCCGTACTGCTTATCAAATTCTTTTTTTGTGAGGTTGGAGGCCATTGTTATTTGCGCCCGTATTTTTTCGACATCTCACTGCCGAACTCAGTCAGGAATGGCTGTAACTTTTTGAGTTCTTCGGGGTCTCGCTCCTGCATGAAATCAACAAACTCGGACATTGCGAGATAGATATTTCCGAGGGAATCGACGCCCGGATACAAGCTCTTTGCCGCTTTGATTACTTTAATGAGGGCATCGGCTTTACGAGGATCGATGTCGCCGGTGCTGGCGACGTTATTGAGCTGGTCAATGGCAATTTTTAAAGCCTGCTTGTATGAGCTGCTGCTCGTCATGCGGATGGCTTCGCGCTCTTTATCCCAATCGACGCCTTTGTCTTTGTCTTCCTGCTTCCAGCGATAGACGGTTGCCTCCGGGACGTTGAGCTTTGTCGAGATTTCCGGGACTTCTTTCAGCTCTTCGGTGTAGAGCTGCTTTGCATCCATGCGTTCAATTTTCCGTGCCACGTTGCCCTCATAAAAATAAAAAAGCCCCAACCTCGCGATTGCTCATCACGAGATTGGGGCTCCTTGTTATCGGATTACCCTAAAACAAAATCATATTTTTGCGTCTAACTACTTCGTTAATTTACTAAGATTCAAACGGTCTGTCAACCGTGTTTTTTCTCCAAATGACTCGGAGTCCATTCCCTTGCTGTGAGGTTTGCGCGAGTGACCTTCCAGTGGAATTCTCTGCCGTCGTAATCAATCTCGACGTGGGCGCGATTGCTTAAATTGGACATTTTCTTTAAGAGTTCTAGTACCATCTCAATTCGAGTCTCGACCTCGTCGGGCGACCCTGTGGCGATTTCTCTCAACAATTCAAACAAAAGATCGATCTTAGGCATTGGTTATTCCCGGCAAAGGTTTGATGAGGAGGGAAAGATTGCCGGAGCGGAAAAATAGCCGGACAACCTTTGTTCACGCCACAGTAGCGGCGCCCCACCCCTCGCGGTAAGCAGGAAGGTTGCCCGGCATAACAATGCCTGGCAAACAACCGCTTCTCGGAGCGGTGAGCCGCTACTGTATTTGAACGTAACCAATGTATTTAACTGCGATGTCATTTTCAACTCTTAGTTTGTCTCACCGTGAGACACTTTCGCCGGATCGTTCACGATGACGGAGTCTTTGATCGGCGGAAACTTGTAAGAAGTGCGGTGAGAAAATGCCGGGACGTTGTCTGCCGGGGCCACAGGGTTTTGCTGGCAGCCGACGATC
>CAYTOA010000112.1:0-4480 GCA_964439265.1 uncultured Chitinophagaceae bacterium | reverse complement strand
TAACGCATCGATCCGTGACCAGACAACTCATCGACCTGTTCGGCAAAGCGGGACGAAATATTCTGCCGCAGTCGGCATACGAGCTCCTTGCATCCCGTTTTGGAATGATGAATCAGGAGTTTGCCTCCGCGCATAGGCGTCATTCAACGGTAATTGCAAAACGCAACGACAGCCTGCAGGAACGGCTTCTTCAGGAGGAGACGGCGTTCAATCTTCAACAGCTCCTCCACTACGAGGACCGCAACTCGATGGCATTTTCAATCGAAGCGCGAGTACCGTTTGTCGATTACCGCGTTGTGGAATATGCAATGAGCATCCCGGCAACATACAAGATTCACAATGGCTGGTCCAAATACCCGCTGCGGCGCGCGGGAGAAGGAATCCTGCCGAAAGAAATTCAATGGCGCAAAGACAAAATGGGGTTCGTCACTCCGCAAAATGAGTGGATCCGCACGCTTCTTCCAAGGATACGAACCTTCCTGCTGGATGAACCTCTTCGTTCGAGCCAATTTCTGAACCGAAACAGTCTTGAGCAGCAGCTCACCAAGACTCATTTGTCAATCGCCCATAGTGAATTGTGGCAAATCATCAACCTCGAGATGTGGATGAGGGTTTTCGATGTTGGATAGCTTTCGTTCCGCGATGACAACCAAAATGCACGAGCATAAATACTTTCTTCTGCTCATGGCGTTCTACGTTTTCCTTTCGACCTTCATGCTGGACAAGTATCCGCGTGTGTGGGTCGATGAACCGTGGGAATCGATCACGGCTTCTACGCTTGCCCATGAGGGAAGGATGTACAATCCCGTGCTGGAAAACTATACAGGGTTCGATAAAGTCCTCCTCCAGCCACGGCTCCTCCTCAGCATTGCGGTGGCCCCCGTCTTCGCGCTGTTTGGTGTCGGACCTGTGCAGGGAAGACTCGTTTCGGCCGTGTGCGGAGCATTGTTGATGTTTGCAGTGTATCTCTTCACTTTGAAATTCTTTTCAAAGCGTGCAGCGCTGCTCGCGGTCTGGTTTGGGATGATCGAAACAATGATGTTCATCTCCTACCGCACGATTCGCCCGGAGATCTATCTGGTGACGCTGGAAAGCTATTCGATGCTCTTTCTGTTCCAGGGAATGCGGGCAAATTCGCGAAAATTTTTTCTCTGGTCAGGACTTCTCGCCGGCGTTGCTCTCTGGACACACCCGAACGCCGTCCTGCACCTGGGGTCTGTCGCGTTGATCTTGCTGCTGACATACAAATTCGGAGCATTCACCTCCCGGTTTAGCTGGACGTTTGCCGCCGCCATTATTGCTGCAGTGATTCCGTACCTCGTGTACGTTGTTGTTAACGACGCCGGCAACTCTTTTTCTACCTTCTATCTTCAGCTGGATAACAGGACGAGTGCCTTGACCCAACAAGGGTGGCTTCTCGTCAGCGCGAGAGGAGAGTGGAATCGTATTTTGGAATACACTCAGTTCCCATTTCGAGTGCCCATCGTTGTTGCGTTCGTCGGCGTTTGGCTGCGATCCGTTATGTCGAAAAAAAGGGAAACTCTTTATATAGGGATTGCCGTGGGGACCCACATTCTTCTTTCGCTTCTGATGATATCGAACAAAACCGTACTCTACACGACCTCCGTTCTTCCGATGCTGTGCATCCTTGCTGCTGTTACTGTCGACGATATGATCGGAGCACCGAAAGTTATTGCTGCGCGATTAAAGGATATGTTGTCTTCACGGCATATGCGCCAGTCGCTAGGTGTGGGACTTTTCATCATCCTCTCCCTGAACCAGTGCGCGGGCGATAGTCAGTTATTGTGGAGAAACAGGAATTGCTCGTACGATAAAACAATCGGACAACTTCAGACTGCTATTCCGCGCGATGCAAAAGTATGGGGATCGATAACATTTTGGTTTGGATTTCAGCACCAGCCCCTTCGCACACAATACACACAGCTCCGGGAAGTCAGCACCTTCAAGCCGGACTACATGATTACCGGAGATGCAGAAATCTGGGGAAAAGACTTCTGGAAACCCGTGCGAGACCGGGCAGACAGCCTCGCCAGGGAACGCGGTTCTCTCGTCGCCGAGCTTCCGGAAAACTGCTACGGCACGCTGAAGGTATACCGACTGCGATGGTAAGCGGCAGTTGAATCAAACACTGCTGTTCACTATCTTGGTTTCCGTGACTCCAAAAAAGTACACCCTATGAAACTCATTTCCTATGTCATCCCCGTCTACAATGGCGCTCTGATGGTCGAGCAGCTGTACCGCCAATTGGTTCCCGTTGCAAAAAACCTCGGCAAATACGAGTTGATCTTTGTTGACGACGGCAGTAAGGACGGCAGCTACTCCGTTTTAAAAGAACTCCAGTCAAAAGACCCACACGTGTGTGCGGTCGAACTCAGCAGGAATTTCGGTCAGCACAACGCGACACTAGCAGGACTTTCGTGCGCGCAAGGTGAGCTTATCGTGACGCTGGACCAGGATCTGCAAAATCCTCCGGAGGAAATCCCGCAGATGATCGAGAAGATTACAGAAGGGTTCGATGTCGTTTACGGCTTGCCGGAAGAACGTGCGCACAATCTTTTCCGGAATATCACGTCTGATTTCAGCAAATGGATATCCAGGAAGATCCTTACAACAGCATTGAACGGTAATTTCAGCAGTTTTCGCATCTTAAAAAAATGGGTTGTCGACGAGATCGTAAAATATAATTCGTCGTACACCTATATCGACGGACTTATCAGTTGGACCACGACAAACATCGGCGGAATCACCGTTCGGAACGATAAGTCCAATTTCGAATCGCACTATACGCTCCTTCGATTGATCAATCATGGACTTAATCTCCTCGTGAATTTCTCGATCAAGCCGCTTCAGATCGCTTCCATGCTGGGGTTAGTAAGTGCATTTGCCGGCTTGATTGGCGCGGGAATTGTTGTTGCGCAGAAAATACTTTACGGAGTTCCCGTTCAGGGCTGGACATCCATCATGGTCGTCGTTCTGGTCATCGGCGGGATGCAGATCGTGTTCCTCGGTCTTATCGGTGAATACACCGGCAGAATTCTGATGAATTCAAACAGCTCGCCGAAATTTGTTATCCGCGAAATCAAAAAAGGATCTCAGCACGGTGGCCGAAAGCGAAAATAACATTTGCCTGGTATTGGGCGGCTGCGGTTTTCTCGGCTCGGTCATTGCACGGCGTCTGGTCAACGACGGAATAAACGTGAGAGTCTTTGACAAAGAGGGGCAGGATACCTACCGGATAAAATCCGTGCTCGGAAAGGTCGATCTCCAGTTCGGCGATTTCTCAAACCTTGGCGACCTGACGCGTGCGCTCGACGGCGTTTCGACCGTGCTTCACTTCATCGGCACGACGATTCCACAATCATCGATGAACGATATCAAGTACGACGTTGAAACAAATGTTATCCCCACCGTCCGCCTGCTCGAACTCTTGAAAGATCATCCATCCACCCGGATCGTCTTTGCGTCGTCCGGGGGAACGGTGTATGGAACATCGGCGCCGGAACATCCGCTTTCAGAAAATGATCCGACCGAACCCATCTCTGCATACGGAATTTCGAAATTGGCCGTTGAAAAGTTCATTAAACTCTTCTCATTCAACTACGGCCTTCCATACGCAATACTTCGATTCTCAAACCCGTACGGGCCGAGCCAGAACGCTTTGCGGCCCCAAGGCGCGGTCGGTGTTTTCCTGAACAAAGCGCTGAAGGGAGAAGAGATAGTGATTTGGGGCGACGGCACGACTGTGAGAGACTACATCTATGAAAATGACCTGGCAACGGCTGTCGTGTCCATCGTGAAGAAACCGTCCCTCCAGGGCGTCTATAATGTCGGGACAAATAAAGGAACCTCATTGAATGAAGTAGTCAAACTCATTCAAACGACGTTTAGCGTCGAATGCCGCATTATGTATCAACAAGAACGGAAATTCGATGTGCCCTATAACGTTTTGGACACACGAAAGATCCAAAATGGAACCGGCTGGAAACCGGCATACACTCTCGCCGAAGGACTTAAGGAGATGAAGGAGATCGCGCCGCCCAGTTCCTGATCTTCCGGCAATCGGTAGTCAACCCAGATCCAATTCTTTTCGCCATCTTCGTGAGCGTTACGCCATTGTGAACTTTTTCCACTACTGCATAAGCGGCATCCGAGAAGCAGGCCTCCCGCGATTCATTTCGATCGTCGGATTGAAAATTTATCGAATGGCCTCCGCGAAATACCGCAAGCATTCAATTGAGTATGCGTCTCGGAAACCCTTTTCCTCGGCCGCCTTCAATCCAGTACTCCCCGTCGGAAATGAAGCGGGTCCGCAGTTCAAGGCATTCTTCCCTGATGCATTCACATCGCTCATTGCAAAAGCGCAATCCATCAGAACCCATCGCTTCGATTTCTTAGGCCGCACAATTCAACACGGCCGGGAGATCAATTGGCATTTAGACCCGGCATCGATGAAGGAATG
>CAYTOA010000111.1:0-4659 GCA_964439265.1 uncultured Chitinophagaceae bacterium | reverse complement strand
CAATATCTCCGTGACGATAATACGATCGCATCGTTGAAAAATAATCCGCTTCGAAAGATCGCTGCATTTGTTCTCTCTGCCGTTTGCCTGCTCCTCGGCGGCTGCGATATTGGGCAGGACAATGAAGACCCTGCACAAAAGGCGCAGGAACTCCGGTCGAAAGCGGGAGAATTCATCAACGCACGCGACTTCCTTCACGCAGAAGAGCTTTACTCCGAGATTCTGCCGCTCGACCAGCAGCTTCAGCAGTGGGACAGGCTTGCCGAAGACCGGTCCAACGATGCAAAAGTGGAATCCTCTCTTGGACTATTTTCCAGCGCGATCGAGAATAATACTGAAGCGTGGAAGTACTACCGCCAGGCCGGCGACCACGCCGCCGAAGTCCGATCGATGAACGCGGTCGCAAACTTGTCCATTGGGCTGGGAGATTTCGAAAAAGGAATAAACATACTTCACGATGCAATCGACGTCAGTAAGCTCTCCACGAACAACGAGGCCGACCCGGAAACGAGCATCAACCTGGGCAATGCGTACCTCTGGCTGGGCCAGCCGGCGAACGCGCTCGACCAGTTCGCCTCTGCCCTGGCCGTTTTCAACAAACGAAGAAATTCCTCCGCCATCATGAGGGCGCTGTTGCGCGTCGGCTATGCCTACGCCAGGCTTGGAAGAAGAGAAGAAGCGCTTGGCGCGTTCGCCACCGTGGAAAATATCCTCAGTACAGTTCCCAATGTTATCGTGAGAGGGAATTTTTATTATGACCGCGGAAGAGCGTTAGAGGCGCTCGGAAAGTGGAGCGCCGCGGCGCAATCTTATCACAGCGGCGTCGACATCCTCGGGAACCTCTCCAGCAGCGAAAAAAATGAGCAGACGAACGACCTCCTGATCGCTTTGTGCACTGCGCTCGGGAAGGTGTATTCGCACAACTTCGCCTATCAGCTCGCAAAACAAAGTTTCATAGAAGGATACTCGCTCGCAAAAGACGCCGGCAAGAAATCAGCGATCGGTTACCTCCTGATCGCGATCGCTGATTGCGAGCGGAAGATCTCCGCCGTCAGCCCCGACCAGCAGGCATCGATAGCGGCAGGCACATATTATGAACAAGCCCTCACGCTTTTCGCACGAACCGGCAATGTGCGGGGGGAAGCGTATGCCAACTACAAGCTCGGCGCAATGAAGGAGGAAGAAGGCAATACTGACGGTGCTCTTGCATTTTACCGCCGGGCGTTCGAATTGTACAGCAATCTGTCGGGTGAATACAACGATTGGAGCGAGAATGAAGAATTTTTGGGGATTCATGAGAAATCTGTCGCCTACGGCATTTCCGTGAACGGCGAAACGTACTGGTACGAACCTCTCGTCATTGCGCTCGCGCGCGAAGGGCGCGGAGAGGAAGCGCTCGATATCTACGAGCAGGGAAAAGCGAAGTTCCTCTCCGCACGGCTCCGTTCATTCCCATTCTCCTTCAGGGAAAAGAATACAGGTCTAGCAGTAGAATCGATGCGGCGCCAAATGCAGTCCTTGGCCGTAAAAGAAGCCGAACTCTCGTTTCAGAAAGGCCTGGCCGCAAATCAAAAAGATCCCCAACGCATCGCTTCGCTCTCAGCCGAAGTGACGTCGACTAGAAACGGCCTCGTCGGCAACGCCGCGTCACTTTCGCAAAAATTCCCCCGGCTCGAGATGTTGTTCCGAACCCCGGTTTTCCAGGAGGAGCAGCTGCGCTCGGCACTGTCCTACGGCACGGTCATCCTCGATTACCTGATCGCCGACGACCGTATCGTGATCTTTGTGATCTCATTCGACGGAATGGGACGGCAAATGCCGGTGAACGTTGTGGAAGTGCCGGCGTACAAAGATATCGTTCTTGAAAAGATACGGCAGTATGACCTGATGCTGAACGAACATATTCAGAGCATTGGTACGGGATATTATCAAACGACGGATGTCGAACGTTTGTCGCAGGAGCTGTACAATTATTTTCTGCGTCCGGTGGAGCGGCTTTTTGTCCAACGCGTGGTCATCATTCCTCCCCGGGAAATGGAAGGAGTTCCATTCCATTCATTTACGCGTTCCACGAACGAAGGGATCAAGACGGCTGCGGAAATCACCGACGTTTCCTATCTCCCGTATCTTGCCGCCGCGAAGAGCCTTCAGTCTCCTCTCCGCTTTACCAATTCAGTTATAGCGGTCGGAAATCCCCGGGGGAACGACTGGCCGCTCGACTTTGAGCTTCGTGACATCCGAAGCTTCTTCCGGGAAACGACGGTATTCGTTTCGCAGAATGCAAATGAAAAACAATTGTTCGATTCGTTCGGAGACATACTGCAGCTCTCGACCGAGTTCTCGACCGATACCCTGTTTCCCGGCCGGTCGTCGTTCGTTCTTTCGAGCGGGAGCATCACCAACCCGGACGCGGACATCCCTGTTGCGGATTTTCTTCGCCTTCATCCGTATCCGGTCGTGTATCTCTCGGACCAGCAATCCGGCGCAACAGGTCTGACGCCGATGCATGCTGCGTTGTTGATGATGAACGGTTCATCCAACATCATTCTTACCATGCGGCCCTCCGATCCGAAGGCCGATAAGTTCTTCAGTGAAAAATTTTATTCTGCAATCGCCAAAGGGAGCAACGTGAACGATGCGTACCGCTCGGCCGTCGTAGCAATGGCCAAATCTCCGAATTTCAATGCACCGTACGAGTGGTCGCAGTTCTTCAAGTTTGGAAAGTGATTAACTCGTAGTATGGAAGACCGAAGATGAGCGCCACGAAGTCACAAGGTCACCAAGAAAAGAGCATCTTGTTGTTGATTGACTCAACGGAATGGTCAAACTCAAAAAACTCTTTGTGCCTTAATGGCCTGGTGGCGAGCCTTTGTTCACCGTGAGACATCAGTGAGCAAATAAAAATCCCCGGTGTTCACAAGACATCGGGGATTCTGTTCTAACAACTTTCAATTGTTCTGTTATTTTTCCAGCTTCACCTTCACGCTTCCAAGGCCGGACTCGACATAGATATTCATCTTGCCTTCAGCCGTGGAGTAATTGTCCGTCACGTAAACGCCTTTTCTCTCTTCGTCAAAATCCTTGTCGATGGTAAAATTGGAGAACCAGTTTTCCTGGTAATGAACCTTTGCCCCGGTCTCGCGCGGGATCACGATCGTCACCGCTCCCAAGCCTATCTTGATCTTCACGTTGACCTCGCGGTGAAGCTCGCCCTCGAAATTCAGATAGTACGAACCGACTCCTCCTTCGAACGTCAACCTGTTGAAATTTGCGTTGCACAGTTTCTCTCCTACGAATTTGCTGACGCCGGACCGGATTTCCATATCGTCGATCTCGCTTTTGTTCGGCTCACCGAAGGTCAGCGTCGTCGAGCTTGCTCCCGCCGACATCGTGAAATCCTTGATGTCGAGGCCGGTCATGTCAAAATCGCCGCGGCCTGCGCCGAGTTCCGCGTCGATAGAAAGCGGGACGGCATCGGTAAATCGCATGTACCATTTTCCGTTCTCAAAAGAGCCCTCGTTCCTGTCTTCATCGTCGTCGTTCAGATGAAGGGAGACGGAATTTCCGCCGTCCGATTCGCGCGAGATGTCCAGATAGCCGACGTCGTTCTTGATGCGGTAATCGATGTCGACGTTCGGCTTGTGATCGTCCTCCATCTTCAGGTCAAAGATCATCACCTTATCGGAGGGACCCCTGGAACAAACAACCGTTCCGAACGAGGATTCGAGTTTTATACGGACTTCTTTTTCCTTTGTCCGCTTGATCTCCTTGTGCAAGCCCCCAGCGGAAGCCTGCATCACAAACGCAGCGCATAAGACAAGAGGCGCCGCGTTTAACAATGTGTGTATTCTTGTGTTTTGCATATGGCTAAACCGTCTGCCTAATTTCTCCGCACATCCTTTATTTCCCTGGAAGGATGAATCCGATCCGGGCACCGCCAAAACAGGAGCCCTCGCCGGTCATCCACAAGCATAGTGCGGATTCTTTCTCTTCGTACTACGGGAAAAGAAAGGCGGAGTTACACAATCTTTCAATAAAGTTGGATCTTTTTTCGGAGGTTTTTGTAGAGCATTTCGCGTGCTCGGAAGATGTGGGCTTTTACTGTACCGATGGGAAGTCTCAAATCCTTGGCAATTTCGGCATAATCCTTCTCCTCCGTATGACGCATGAGGATGACGGTCCGATATTTTGCCGGCAATGATTTGATCGCCTGGTCAAGGAGCTTTGTCCGCTGACGCGCGATGAGGTCGCGGTCGGGCTCGTAGGTCGAGTCGGGGATTTCGAAGGAAAAATCGCCGTCGGAAGATTCGATGGGCTTGTCGATCGAGAACGTTTGCAGCTTCTTCTTACGGATATAGTCGATGCAATTGTTGGTCGCGATCTTAAAGAGCCATGTTGAAAATGCGAATTCTTCGTTGAAGCTCGAGAGCGATTGGAACGCCTTGATGAATGCCTCTTGCGTCAGGTCCTCCACCTCGTCCTTGTCGTGGATCATACGGTACAGCAGGTTGCAGATCGGGTCATGATATTTCTTCATGAGCGCGCGGTACGCCGACTGGTTGCCGGCAATCGCTGCGGCGATGAGGCGGGAGTCTTCTGCCCGGGAATCGAGTTTACGCTGGCTGAGAGCATCGCCTTTCGGCGGAAGAGGTTTCGGAG
>CAYTOA010000110.1:0-4679 GCA_964439265.1 uncultured Chitinophagaceae bacterium | reverse complement strand
CCTTCAGAGAGATAATAAAACATGGTGCCCGTGCGGAGATCGCCGGGCACCATGATTATTTTCTTTACTCCGTAAACTCAAGCAGTTTCAAAGGCATCTTGGTTCCCGATCATCCTCTCTGTTGAGGATGAACAGTGTATTTAGGACCCCGCCGGCTTCATTACAATTTCCCCCTTACGCGCTCACATCCCATGTTTTTTCCCTTGCATTTTATGACTCTAGTTACGACACTATAACGCAACGACACGACCAGCGTCACCGCTTTGCCGCTCTGAGAACACAGCATAACGCCATTGGCTAAATCCGATCTGCAAGTTCCGGAAAGCAGGCCGGGACGATCGAACGCAGCCGCCGATGCTCATTCCTTCTTGCATCTGATATTCATCCACGCACCGACGGGGAGCGAGATGCCATGAAACTCAAGACTATTCCGATATTTCTTGTCTTCTTTATCATGGGGTTCGGCGACGCCGTGGGAACGCTCGTTGGTTTTGTTACAAAGGAATTCAACCTCTCGCCGGCAGTCGCGGGGCTGCTTCCGTTCTTCGGCTTCCTGGCATTCGGACTTTTTTCCGTGCCGCTCGGCATTCTGGCGGAGAAAAAAGGACAAAAATTCGTCCTCGTCGTTTTCTTAAGCCTCGTGCTCGCGGGTGAATTGATACCAATCATCAGCATTGCAAGGTACGAGTTCGTACTGATCCCGATATTTTTTATTGGGCTCGGCATCACTGCTCTGCAGGTGGTCGGCAACCCGATGATGAGGACCGTCTCCGCTCCCGGAATGTTCTCGAGGAACCTTACCTTCGCTCAATTCATCAAGAGCGTCGGCTCGAACGCGGCGCCGTACCTTCTTCCGCTCGTCGTTGCAATGGGTCTCGCCTGGCAGAACATCTTCGGCGTTCTTGCGTTTGTTGCTGCGGCAGCATTGATCAGCGTCTCCTTCCTGAAGGTCGAGAAGGAGAGCGGCGGCACGAAACAAAGCGGTGCAAGCATCAGAAGCAGCTTCGTCCTGTTGAAGGAACCGTACGTCTTGATGATGGTGCTGGGAATCTTCTTTTATGTCGGCGCTGAAGCAGGATTGAATTCGTGGATCGCCCGTCTTCTTCAAATGAAATTCTCGCCGGATATCGACACAATGACAACGCTCGGCGTAGGGTTCTTTATGACGGCGCTGGCGATCGGCCGCCTCGCCGGTTCATTCATCCTCAATTATCTATCGCCGAAAAAATTCTTCGTGTTGACATCGCTCGTCGGCGTTGCGGCAGTCCTCGGGACATTTGTTCCCTCGGAGTCGGTCGTTCTCGTGTCGATCTTCCTTGCCGGCATCTCGTTCGCGAACGTCTTTCCGTTGATCTTTTCGATCCTGATCGACTCGATGCCCGAGAGGAGCAATGAACTTTCCGGGCTGATGGTCATGGCGATCGTCGTCGGCGCGATTATACCGGCATTGATGGGCGTGGCTGCCAACGAATCGGTTGAACTAAGTTTCATTATTCCTCTCATGATCTTCATCTATATATCGTTCTTGGCATTCAATTCGCTGAAGCATAGCAAGGCCGCAGTTCAACCGTAACACTGGGAAATCGTAAAATGAAGTTAGAACATGAAAAACGGATAGTGATGACGTTGGATGCCGGAGGAACGAATTTTGTATTTTCCGCCATCCGCGGCAGCGCCGAGATCGTGCCGCCTGTAACTTTTCCGTCGCATGCGAATGATCTGAGCGAATGCCTTGCGACAATCATCGAAGGGTTTACGGAGATACAACAACAGCTTCCCGGCCCGGCGGTCGCCATCAGTTTTGCATTTCCCGGCCCGGCAGATTATCCCGCTGGTATCATTGGGGATCTGGGTAACCTTCCGGCGTTCCGCGGAGGAGTCGCGCTTGGTCCCATGCTCCAAAACAAATTTCAGATGCCGGTATTTATCAACAACGACGGCGATTTGTTTGCGTACGGTGAAGCGATCGCCGGGTTTCTGCCGTTTGTGAACGAGCTTCTGGAGAACGCGCACAGTCCGAAGCGTTTCCATAATTTATTCGGCGTAACGTTGGGGACCGGTTTCGGAGGGGGCATCGTGCGCAACGGCGAACTTTTCATCGGAGATAATTCTGGCGCCGGCGAGATCTGGCTGATGCGCAATAGACTTGATCCCTCGATGAACGCGGAAGAGGGAGCCAGCATTCGGGCTGTCCAGAGGGTGTATGCTGAACGGTCGGGTATCGCGGTTGAGGATGCCCCTTCCCCCAAAGAAATTTTTGAGATCGGCAGCGGGACGAAGAAAGGAAATATCGGGGCCGCACTCGAGGCATACCGTGGGCTGGGTGAGGTTGTCGGCGATGCGCTCGCGAATGCATTGACGCTGATCGATGGACTCGCAGTGATCGGAGGAGGGCTTTCGGGCGCACATTCCCTTTTCCTGCCGTCGTTGGTGTCCGAAATGAACGGTAAGTATCATTTGCCCGGAGGAAAAAGTTTTCCCCGGCTTGAAGTCAGCGTCTATAATATTGAAGACGCCGGCGAACGCGATATTTTTCTCACCGGGGCAAAAAAAGTGATCGAGGTCCCTGGCAAGGGGGAAAGCGTGAAGTATGACCCGCTTAGGCGTATCGGTATTGGCATCTCAAAACTAGGGACCAGCGAAGCCGTCGCGATAGGTGCGTACGCATTTGCGCTGCACGCCCTCGACCGCAAGTAAACGTCCCGAGGATTGCTTCGAATCAGAATTATCCGAAACCGTTCAACCCGTCGACGACCGTCAAGTTCGCATTGCCGAAAGAAGCGCAGGGTTTGTTGAAAATATACGACGTGCTTGGCCGCGAAGTGCGCACGCTGGTGAATGAATGCGTCGCCGTCGGATACCAACAGGTGATTTGGGATGGACGAAATTCGTTCGGTTCCCAGGTTGCCTCGGGGATGTATATTTACCGCATCACAGCCGGCAATTTCCTGTCATCGAAGAAAATGACGATGTTGAAATAGAGCCACCATTGCAACAGCGTTAGAGACTAGAAAGCCAACTGCATTCACAGTTGGCATTTTTATTTTCACAAATTTTTGGTTGCTGCGAAAAATTTTTTTATTGATTGTGCTGCAATTTTATTTAGATCGAAAGGGTTTATTTTGTTTAAATCTGGATTCCGCAAATTTCTTTGAATAAGTTCTTGACTCTAAATCATTTTTTTCCGATGATACAAACACCTAACTGGGGCGGGCGGGGCAATGATACAACCTCTTACTCTACTCTACTCTACTCTACTCATAGTGATCGGTTTCGCATCCTGTAATATTCGATAGGGTTTTTTCGAGGGCCGGCCGTTTTTCTCAAGATTGTTTTGATAAAAAAATCGATGAAACTCAACTTCCCTTTAATGTGGCTTTTTTTGTTCTTTATATCTTGTAAGGATCATCCAACGCAGCCAATACAGCCGCCGGCTCAATTAACAGTGCTCGATGCTTCATGCATCGAAGCCTGGATCAAAATCTCCGCACCTTCCCAGCCTGGAAACGTGGCACTCCTCAGAAATGATTCAACAGTCTTAACCGTAGCTCTTACACAGCAGGATACGATCGTAGTAGATAGGAATCTTCTCCCGGCACACACTTACACTTACAAGACCCGGGTGCTGGCCGCCGGAGTGATATCCGATGGGGTGAAGGCAACAACAATGGATACTACCTCGAACAACTTTACGTTCGAGATTGATACGCTAACGACTATTCTGACCAGCCCTGGCAGGTTGGTTGATGTAGCCATTATTAATGATACTCTTGCCTATGCAGTCGGTAATATGGGGGTTCCAGACTCGACAGGCATAGTTCAACCATACAACGTCGCGGTATGGAATGGGAAGAGGTGGGAATTAAAAGCATTTATGTCTGATACCCGTATTTTGTACCCTGGGTCAATAGGAGATACGGCTTTGTTTCTTGAAGGTACGTCGTTATTCGCTTTTAACCAAAATGATATATGGATTGCAGCAGGAAGTATGTTCCATTTCGACGGATCATCATGGACTCAGATGCAAGCGAGTTATGCAGGAATCCAAAGTAGACTTTGGGGAACTAGTTCAAGCCAAATATGGTGTGTCGAGGATGGAGGTAGAATTGTTTACCACACCGGCAGCAGTTGGCAGCCAATTCAGAGCGGAACAACTATGGACTTGACGGATATTTACGGAGCGAATGGAAAAGTTTTTGTCGCGGGATTCAATGACGAATATGCACAAGGAATAATTCTTGATCTGAACGGCTCAACGTGCATAACGTTTGAGGAAAGCGATGTCATTACTGCCGATCAATTGTTTAGGCCAAAGCTCTATGGAGAACTTGTCACTATGTGGATAGATGAAAAGAATGCGATATATACAGGAGGGAACTTGCTTTTTTGGAATAAATATAATCAATGGGATTACGTCAGGTCATTGCCGGAGAATTATCTCGGCGGCAACCAAAATGTATTCTATCGAGGCGCTATCGGCAGAGTGCGAGGCAATGCAAGCAACGATTTGTGGATCGCAGGTGACCGGAACACACTAAGACATTTCAACGGAGCCACATGGACACAAGTTGGTTTACCATACGATCCGAACAGCGCGATAGCATGGCCTGGTTTAGCTGTAAAAGGAAATCTATGCATAGCAACTGGAGAAAATGGAAGGTTGGCGATCGCAATTGTAA
>CAYTOA010000109.1:0-4745 GCA_964439265.1 uncultured Chitinophagaceae bacterium | reverse complement strand
TCCTCGGAGTGTTCCACAATTCTCCCGATCTCTTTCCCTTCAGATAGCACGATAAACGTCGGCACACTCTTGATCTGATACTTTTCCGTCAGGCCGTCTCTGCTTTCCTTTGACCTGTCGACGCCGTACATTTCTATGTTCGCGTCAGGAATGTGTGCCATTGAAACTATCTTTAGGAATCTGGGGAGTTCCCGTTTCGTGTCGCCGCACCACGTTCCGCCGACGACAACAAAATGAATATCTTTTGCAGCCGAAGAAAGGTAGACGATCGATGCGGAGTCGGGAGTGTACGATGCATAGTTCCTCTCGTACCAATCAAACGAGGAGTCAGATTCCAGCAGCGACCGGAAAATTCTGCCGGTGACGATCTTTTGTCCGTGCGGTTCCACCGTAACATGGTATGAGTCGGTTGAGCCGCAACCGGCCATAACAAGAAGTACTGCCCATAGGCACACCTTTTTTCCCATATCAATCTACCTTCGTTACCCGGATATCTTTGCCCCACATGAGCTTTGATCGCAGCACATCGTAATAGCTCTTGTCTTTTCGTTTCACCAGCTTCACCGAGTAATCCGCCTTCTGAATAAAGAGGTTCACCGGCGGGGTGAACATTTGTTCCTGCTGTCCGTCGGCCGTCACACGTACGCTCTGGAGCTTTGATTCGACGAGCACGCGGACAACGCTCGAATCCGGAACGATCACCGACCGCGCGGTGAGCGTGTGCGGGCAAATTGGGCTGATCGTGAGAACGTCGGTCGTAGGGACGACGATAGGCCCTCCCGTCGCAAGCGAGTAGCCTGTCGTTCCCGTCGGCGTGGCGACAATAATTCCGTCGCCCCGGTACGTCATAAGGTAATCATTGTTCACGTACGTTTCAAGGTCGATCACGCGCGAAGAGTTGCTCTTGTCGATGACGATATCATTCACGCCGAAGAACTGCAGATCGTCCCCTTCCGCCGTTACCTTGATGACCATTCTGTCTTCGATGACATGCTGATTGTTAAGGATATCGTCCACGAATGATTCCACTTCATCGACCGAGAGCTCAGCGAGGAAGCCGAGTTTTCCCAGATTGACACCGAGAATAGGTACCGCGGCCCGGCCGACGAGACGAGCTGCCGAGAGGATCGTGCCATCGCCTCCGAAGGCGATCATCATATCACATTCGGACGCGATTTCTTCAAGAGGCGCCATGTCTTTCTTGGCGATGACCCGGATTCCAGCCTGTTTGTTGACGATCTTGGCGATCTCGTCGTGGGTTACAAACTCAATAAGCCGCTTCTCTCCCGTCCCCAGCAGCCTCAGTACCGCTTCCCCCAGCGTCTCTTTTGAAAGGTTTCCGACGATGCCGAATTTCATTGACCCGCCTCTTTCTTCGGTTCAGGCGCAAGTGATTCTTTCGCCAATTCGTCGACGTAATTCAATTTCAAATCCTGAAGCACCCCTGAGATAAACCGTTCTTCTTCGGGGGATCGATTTCCTTTTGTCTTCTCTTTTAACATGTCGATCAGGTCGATCGACAGTTGAGCCTGTTCCATGTTCTTTTCAATTGCATCCGATACGGGATTTTTGATCTTCCCCATCTGCTGAAGCGCTGCAGCCTGAAACATCGCTACAAGTTGAACGAACATCATCTGATTCTTCTCTGCATTTTCCATGATGAATTCTTATCTCACTGCCTTTCCGTATAAAATGGCCTGGAGTAATTTCCTGACCCCGTTATGAACGATGCAATGGTACGAAAGAGAAGGGCCAAAATCAAATGGCTTGATGGATGTCTGACGCGCACGTGAGTCATTCTTATCAGAAAATCTGCCGGCGTCAGGCTACGCAGTGCTGGAAGTCCATGCCTCCCAAAGCTTTGCGTATTTTGTGAACACGTAGGCGGATGAAAGCAGGGCGAGAATGAAACCGGGAATTCCATCCAAAAATCCAAGCCGAAGAACGTACATTTTCACGAATATCCAGGGCGGACGAACAAACAAATCGATGAGCCGGAAGTGCTTGCCGGCTTCGAATGACTCCTTGCTGGCTAGCGAAGTATAGCGGTTGAATTTCGTAAGGTAGTGGAATAAATTCGGATCGGTGAAATGAAGCAGGTCGTGGTGCAGGTGACCGACAGCGCCCTGAATTCGCAAGCCCTCATGCACTGCCGCCGAAGAGAATGAAGCGCGGTCCTTTTTGAACAACCGTGCAACTCTGCCGGGATACCAGCCGGAGTGCTTGATCCAACGGCCGAGAAAATAAGCGCGCCTGGCAACGGTGTACGCATCTTTCATATCCGGGGTTGTCAACAACGACTGTATCTCGGAGGCAAGTTCGGGAGTTACCCGCTCGTCGGCATCAACCCAGAGAATCCACTCATGCCGGGATTTTGAAACAGCGAATTCCTTCGCATCTGAAAAGCTCTTCCACGGTTCCACAAAGATCTTTTCCGTGAATCGACGGGCCAGCGTCAGCGTTGCATCCTTGCTCTGTGCATCAACAACAACGATTTCGTCAGCCCACCTGACGCTTTCGAGGCAGGGAACAATATTCCGCTCCTCGTTGCGCGTAATAACAATGACCGACAACGGAATCATGGGTTCTCCCCGTCAGCGAGGTGCTGCACTGCGAGAGCCATTCCGACCGTGAACCAGATGAACACCATGATCTGGTGGCTTCCAAAATTCCATTCGAAAAGACCGTTCAAAAGAAATCCGATAAAGACGGCAAATGCCCCCAGTGCCGCCGACCCGGCAAGCCAGTCGGCGGCGGTCGTTCTGAGAATGCCGTACTCAATGAAAAGAATTTTGGTGAACATCGCAACGACAACAGAAAGGCCTAGGATACCGAGCGTTACCAGCAGCATGACGAAATTGTTGTGGAGATGCCCCGCCACCTCGGTGTCGTCCGGAGATCGGTAGTGTCCATAGACCTCGTGAACGTCGGAGTCGCCGATTCCCAGAAGCGGATGATCGGCGAATATTTTCAGGCCGGTCGACCACATGACAAGCCGGGAGTGGTTTGTAGGGTCGGAAAGATCTACTATGCTCTTCGCCCTATGCACCTGGCTGGCAGGAGCGAACAGGAAGAACAAAACAATGAACGCCATGAGTACAAAGAAAAGATATTTGTTTCTCACGATGCTGATGACGATAAACCCGCCAAGGAACCCAACCCATGAGCTTCTCGTGTTGGTAAGTATCAATGCCAGAAATGAGGGGACGAAGAATAATGACATCCAGCCTTTGACCGCGAGCGAGGTTTTCTTGTGGAGCACGAAAGGCACGATCAGCAAACAGACGATCATCTTCAATCCGCCTGTCGTCATGTAGTGCTGAAACACGAACAGCCTCCCCTCGTGGGCAACGTAGTAGTAAACGATCTCAATGATCGATATAGCTGCGACGGCGCCAAAGATAATAAGCAGGCTGTTCAACACTTTCGTGCGGGAATCGAACGAGAGGATCACAAGATACATGATGGAGATCAATAGAAGCCGTTTTGTGTTCACGGCAGCCTGCGCCGGAAAGACCGCAGTCGCGGTTGTCAGGAACTCGATGAAGGCGTATGCAAGAATAAAATAGTCGAAGGGAGTTCTGGCAAAGAGCCACCTGCGTTCCCGTACGCTCCAGTACACCACGAACAGCAGAGTCAGACCGAATGTAACGGATGCGACGGCAATTGAGATGGACAACGTGGCAACCTGAAGCACCAACAGTCCGAAAAGAATGGACGTGTACTCCCTGCGGTGAGAGATGGATATTTCGTCAGTCATAGTTCATAAACGTATGCTTTGTTTCCGATGTCAGCGGCTATTCTAGTGCTGTTTCTCAAAAATAATCTTGCATTTTTTAACCGCTAAGACGCCAAGCACGCTAAGAAATTATGAATATTAATGAGCAACAATACTCTTGGCGTTCTCCGCGCCTTGGCGGTAAAACAAAAGATTATTTATTGGAAACGGCACTAGTCACCCGTCATGCATTAAACTGGAGATCGCATAGCCGTTTGTACAGTCCGCTCTTTTGCTTCAACAACTCCACGTGTTTTCCTTCCTGAACGATTTTCCCCTTCTCAAGCACGATGATCCTGTCGGCATTACGAATCGTCGATAAGCGATGCGCAATAACGAGAGATGTTCGGTTTTGCATGAGCCGTTCGATCGCTTCCTGAACGAGTACCTCGCTCTCAGAATCCAGAGCCGAAGTCGCTTCATCAAAAATCATGATCGGAGGGTTCTTAAGCAGAGCGCGGGCGATCGAAATCCGCTGCCGTTGTCCGCCGGAGAGTTTTGTTCCCCTGTCGCCGATGACGGACTCGAACCTATCGGGCATCGCTTCGATGAAACTCAAGGCATTCGCGGCCCGCGCCGCATCCCTGATTTTATCGTCGGGAAAATTCGCCAACCCATACGCGATATTGTTGCGAACCGTGTCGTTGAAGAGGATCGTTTCTTGGGTCACGATCCCGATCCGGCCCCGCAGGGACTGGAGGGCAAATTGCCGTATGTCGACGCCATCGAATTCGATGACGCCTTCGACAGGGTCATAAAAGCGGGCGATAAGGTCGACGAGTGTCGTTTTTCCGCTTCCGCTCGGACCGACGATGGCGACGACCTCCCCTTTTTTGATCCGGAGGTTTATGCCGCTAAGGATTTCCACGTTCCCGGACCTGCCGTTGTCATTGTTCGAATAATAAAATGAGACATCCTTGAATTCAATACTCTTCTTCAACGGAGACAATGGAATGGCATTCGGAAG
>CAYTOA010000108.1:0-5274 GCA_964439265.1 uncultured Chitinophagaceae bacterium | reverse complement strand
ACTAGAAGGAGTCTCAAAAACATGTCACCTTATCCTTCCCTACGGGTCTACGACCCGTAGGGTCGTGGACGATGCGCTCGCTCCGCTCGCTTACTCAGGATGAACGGTTGTTTGTTCACCCTGAGCAAGTCCCCCGGAGGCGGGACGCGCCTGGCGAAGACATCCCTTCGGGAGAAGGGTCAGCCAATATCATTTTTGAGATCGTTCTAGAAAGACTGGATCTCCATGTGTATGGATGAGAATACCAAACGCCGCGAAAGTTAAGCTCGGGCGACCTGATAGCTGCAATTTAGACGAGATGCAACGTTTTGATCTCGACGTGGGAACGGGGATGGACTTCTTCTTTATCAACACGACACGCTCTATCCTAAAAAGGGAATACAATGGCGGCATTCAATTCATATTCGTTGTTCCCTTTGTCTAATCCAACTGATGGAGTGACGCCGATGACCATTGAATCTCCAGTTCTAATCAATAGTGATAACCCCAAATGAACGATCGTCGCAGTCGTGCCCGCATTAACGCTGACATAATTAACGCCTGCTAAGGGTTGAAGTTTGATCGTGGGCGATAGGATGATATTTCCGTACATCGACGCGTCGAGCGATATGCCGGTCTTTTCCAATGTTATGAAAAGTTTACTGAGAGCAGGAGAAGAATATTTGTAATCAAGGTATGCGGCACCAACCGCACAAGAGACAGGAATGGAATCATTTTGTCTAAAAAGAGTTACAGTAAGATATGGCGAGTTAACGACGGCGGAGATATCTTGGCCATCCAGTTTCTGGGTGAGAGAGACTTTAGCGGAGGAATAACCAAAATCAAGAAAGGTATTCAAAGCCATGCCGAACGATCCGCCTATTTCCTTTCCGGCTTGATCGGAAATGTAATTTCCCGATATTCCAATACCGTTTTCTCCTTTTTCAAGATATGAACTTTGAGAAAATACTTGAGGCATGAAGAATAAGGTTAATATCGAAAGGGCGACAAAGTGCGAGACCTTCATGAATTGTCCTATGCTATTTGGTATACTCGCCCGCGAAACTGCAATGCAGAGAGCATGCAGCATATTTGTTGCTATTGTTAAGGAAGTCTCCGGGGGATGAGCATCCCCTTCCCTTGAAGTGCATTTTTGCCGAATAAGTTGAAAATCTAAGCTATGGAGATTTCGGGGCTGGAAATGGGAGGTTGCTTCGTAGTCTTTAGGTCTAAGTGTCCGAGGAGATCTTTCGCGGTAGAAATGAAGGCCCCATCCTGCTGCAGCCGTGGCACAAATATATGGTGTACTGAGTAAAAATGCAAGCGCTGATCCTGCAACCGGCTGGGACTGGAAAGTGCAGCGATGTTAACAACCCTACCTTAACAGCAGAAGCTTTTTCATCTCGCTATATGTACCTGCTTGAAGACGGTAAATATATACGCCGCTGGATAAACCCGGTGCGTTCCATTGCCGGGTGTATCTTCCCGCCTCCAACTCTTCGGATAGAATCGCTGAAACCTCTCTTCCCAGGATGTCAAACACTTTTAGCGATACAAATACTCGGGATGGAATAGTAAATGCGATCGATGTCGATGGGTTAAAAGGATTGGGATAATTCTGGGAAAGCTCAAAACTATTCGGGCTGGAATGGACAGTTGTCGCTGCGGATATTTCATTTGCCTTTTCTGATTGAAGCAGATGATAAAGATACAAATGGCCAAGATTCACATACCAGATATTTGAGCGGCCGCTAATATAATCTAAGTGATCGACAAGATAACTCTTCTTTACGTCGGTATACAGAACTTGCGGATGCCACATCATGTGGTATACGTCTCCTTTGGCAAGGATGGCGTCAAACAGCCCATTCAACGAACTTGCGCTTGTGTCACCGCCTCCCCACGATGGCGCCCCTAGTTCCACGGTAGGAAGAAACGGCATGAAGTGATGGTGATCATTCTCCCAGCCCCGTAATGTCGAATCGCCGTACGAATACTCGCGCGGAGATGTTGTATCAAGGTTTGCATACAGTCGAACATCGAGATAACCATAGACACCGAGTAGTGAGTCTACCACAGAATCATAATCTCCATATGGCGCGATCCATGAGTAGATATATTTGATGCCGTTCAAAGTAAATAACGGAGGAAAATTGAGTGCTGCCTTAATATCTTGTGCGGAACCTCCGATCTCACTCGATGAAGTGTATTGCACCCGGCTGATAAATGTATCATAAGGTGTTGCAATGTGATTACGACTGTGCGATGCGACTTCTACAAATCCTGAGTCAAGCTCTGCCTGGATTCTTGTCCACGTACTGTCGGACGTGAACTGCGTAATGACTCCTCCGGTAAGGTAAAGACCGCGCGAACGAAACAGGTTAATGATCGGAAGGCCTTCGACCGACATCCAATCTCCCCAGTCATCAAACGTCGCAGTAACTACAGCTTTGCGGTTGTCATAATACTTGCTGATTCCGGCAAACACTATGGGGACCGGACTGTTTGAGCCATCGACGATTTTGAGAATGAGAGAGTCACTCACGCCGGAAAATGCGGCTGAGACATAAGCCCGCCTATTGATATAATCAAATCGTACAACCTCGATTGCATTGTATAGATCTGCTGAAGTCTTTTCCCCTAATTGTGTCCAGCCTGAATTTGAATGTTGATGTTCTTCGAGTGCCTTCAAGCCGGCAGAACCTGCAGGAATATCGATCTGGTACGTCATCGGATAGAGACATCCAAACTGCAGATGAAGTGCGTGATCGATAACAATAATTAATTCCTGGTTCGATGATATCGATGCTGTAAGTAGAGCGGTATTATTTGCAAACGAGATGGAAAGAAAGCAGAAACAGACAGCAGATAAAACTATATTTCGACAATTCATGTGTTCACTTTAATTCTCGGTTCGTTGGAAAAGAGTTGCGTTCATACGTTTACAAATATCCGTATATCGTGGGAGAACACCATGTTCTCCCGTTCCGGCCGGCGAACCACTTTGCCTGATCCACCCTTCGACGCGTCCCGATAAAAACCATCGGGACTTGCTCAGGGTGAACATGTCCTGTTCATCCTGAGTAAGTGAGCGGAGCGAACGCATCGTCTACGACCCGATGGGCCGTCGACCCGTCGGGAAGGATCATGTTGCCGCTCTTAAATCGATATGGTTCACTACCCCCTGCTGCTGTCATTCTGGTGGTATTGATGAGTCATTTCATACTCCAGCTCCGGATCGATCTTCTGCTGCTCGATCTTTTTTTCGCGTTCCATCAGTTCATTGTGATGAGTCTGAAGGTAGTCGAGTTCCTTTTGACCGTATGAAACGCGTGTGATGATCACAAAAAGAACCGGAACGATCAAGATCGCAAGCGTCGAGGCTGCAAGCATTCCGCCAAGGACGGTGAACCCAATGGTATTCCGTGCGACGGCGCCCGCTCCCGTTGCGAAAGCAAGAGGCATGACGCCCAGAATAAATGCGAGGGACGTCATCGTGATCGGACGTAAGCGCAGTTTGACCGCCTCGAGAGTAGAAGCAATAAGTTCCTCTCCCCGGTCAACGCGCACCTTCGCGAACTCAACGATCAGGATTGCATTTTTCGCGGAGAGACCGATCAGTGTAATGAGCCCTATCTGTGCGTACACATTGTTGGTGAGACGCGGCAGGCACATCAGCATCAGGATCGCGCCAAATGCGCTGATGGGGACCGGGAGGAGCACGGAAAGAGGGACAGACCAGCTCTCGTACAGAGCTGCGAGAAAAAGAAAGACGAACGTTATTGAAAAAATAAAAATATAAATTGTTGCCGACCCCGCTTTTATCTCCTCATAGCTCAATCCTGAGAATTCATACGTGTATCCGTGGGGGAGGAATCTCTCTGCCGTTGCGCGAAGAGCGTCGATTCCTTCTCCGGTGCTGTAGCCCGTAGGAGTAGATCCATCCACTTCAGCAGAGCGGAAAATATTGAAGTGCGTGATAAGCGGCGGTGCTTCCGTCGGTTTATAGGTGACCAGCGTGCTGAACGGCACCATCTCTCCGCGCTGGTTGCGCACATAATATTTGTTCAGGTCCGAGATCAAAGCGCGGTACATCGTATCCGCCTGAATGACGACGTGGTACGTCCGGTCGTAACGCGTAAAGTTGTTGACGAACAGACTGCCCATGAACGCCTGCATGGTTGTGAAAACGTCCGTAATATTCACCCCAAGCTTCTCACATTTTTCACGGTCAAGCGTAAGTTCATAGCTCGGGGTATGCGCACCGTAATAGCTGAACGCAGTCGAGATGGCGGGATTCTTGTGTGCTTCGGCGACGAACTTCTTGACGACTCCTTCAAACGCATGCACGTCGTCGCTGGTACTCCCCTGTTCGATCTGCATGCTGAATCCGGCGGCCTGGCCGATGCCGCGGATCGGCGGCGGCGGGATCACGACGATGTTCGCGTTATCGATGCCCGCAGCGGCAATGTGTTTTCTCAACACATCCATGATACCGGGGATTTGTTCCTCAGGTTTTGTCCGCTCCTCCCACGGTTTGAGCATGCAAAAGATGCTTCCGGCATTGGAGGTTGAGCCAAAATTCAAGATGTTGAGGCCGGAAATAGCTGAATAATGATTGACGCCGGGTGTAGCGCCGACGATCTCCATGAGTTTTGTGATGACCGCGACAGATTGCGTCGTGGAAGTTCCTTCAGGCATCTGGTAGGTAACGTACAACCGTCCGTCATCCTCTGCGGGTATGAAGCCGGACGGCTTCTTCTTGAACAGGTAAAAAGCTGCAATGCAGATGCACAAGAGTACTATTACAACATATTTTGAACCTTTGATACCGCGATGAACCGCTTTTACATAATCTTTCGTAAGCGCATCAAAGCCCTTATTGAATCGGTTGAAGAATCTATCGCTCCAGTTTGGTTTGCCGCTGCCGTGCGGCTTGAGAAGGAGCGTGCATAGTGCCGGCGTCAATGACAGCGCAATGAATGCAGAGAGCATGACCGATATTGCGATCGTGATCGCAAATTGCTGGTACAGTCGCCCTACAATGCCGGGAATGAACCCGACCGGCACGAAGACCGCCGCCAGGATGAGCGCGATCGCAACCACGGGTGCCGAGATATCTTTCATGGCACGGTACGTCGCTTCCTTCGATGATAAATGGTGCTCATCGATGTAATGCTGCACCGCCTCAACCACAATAATGGCATCATCGACGACGATACCGATAGCAAGCACAAAACCGAACATCGTCAGCGTGTTGATCGTAAACCCGAGCGGAATAAAAAAGCAGAAAGT
>CAYTOA010000107.1:2358-5290 GCA_964439265.1 uncultured Chitinophagaceae bacterium | reverse complement strand
CCCCGGAAATAATCGTTTCGCCAATCGCTCTTCGGGAACACGGTATCCGGCCTGACTCGTCCAGTAAGTCCCCCCTCGTCGAACGGCACGCGCGCAATAATGCCGATATTGTTCTTAAGGCAGTATGGAAATAATTCCTCTTCGGGGGATTGGTCAAATATATTGTAGATGACCTGGAACGTGTCGACCATCCCGGTTTTTGCCGCCTTGAGCACGGATGAAGGTTGATGATCGTTCACGGAGATTCCGAATGCTCTTATCTTGCCTTGAGCTTTCAACAGCCGTACCGCCTCCCAGATCTCGTCCGCGCCGGTCCACTCGTCGCTCCAGACGTGCAACTGCAGAAGGTCGATGCACTCCATTCGAAGATTCTTCAAACTTTGCTCCGCCGATTCCAGGATGTAGCTTTTTGGAAACGCGTCGCTGAACGGAACGCCCGGACGGGCAGGCCATTGACGGTTCTTCGGCGGGACCTTTGTTGCAACAAATATTTTTCCGGCGCCGCCGTGCAATAATTTTCCAACAAGCTGTTCGCTGTGTCCGTCGCCGTATGCAAGAGCAGTATCGAAAAAATTTACGCCTAATTCGGCCGCCTTCTGAAGAGCCGCCATCGATTCCTTGTCATCGGAACCTTTCCACATTTGGCCGCCGATTCCCCACGCGCCGAACCCAATTTCAGAAACGTTGATGCCGGTTTTACCTAATGGACGAAATTTCATGAGAGGACTCCAGGTTTGTTCGATGAGATCGGTTTGCCTCTGGACGGATAGTATGAGATTGCTGCATCTTTCAGCCTTCGGGCTGAAAGATGAGAAAAAGGTTAGCGCTATTTCTCGAACGGGTTCTTCATTTTCGGCTTCGGTTTCATCGCTCTGTAAATTTCATAGAGAGATTCGAGCCGCCTTTGCGAGAGTTCATCGAGGTCTTCGTCGTCTTTATCACGCTTCACGAACATTTCAAAATCGGAAGCGTCTTTTCCCTTCATGAACCGGGCGAAATCCTTCAGCTCGCCGATCATCGCATGTTGTTCAACGCGTGTCATAGTTTTAACGTCTGCGCAGGCGATTCTTAACCGCCAAGGCGCCAAGAACGCCAAGGAATAAATCAAAAGGACCTTGCGGCTTTGCGTCTTGGCGGTTATTCTATTCATCCCCGAAATTAATGCCGACAGCGCGCGCCGACTTCACAATTTCTCCGTCCACCGGAACAAGACGTTGGTGGGCGATCGCCTCTGCAATCGGAACAGCATTGATGTGTAGGCCGCGGAGGCTGACCATGTGCGCGAATTTGCCATGGATGGCAAGCTCGACGGCTTTCGTTCCGTACCGCGTGGCCAGAATTCTGTCGTATGCCGTCGGACTTCCGCCGCGTTGAAGGTGGCCAAGCACGGTAACCCGCGATTCGAGTCCTGTCTCGGTCGTGATCCGCTGCGAAACGTGCTCGCCGATCCCGCCGAAGCGAAGCGGGTCTGTCCTTTTGATATCGGTCTCCTTCACGACAACTTCTTCGTCCGCGGCCTTCGCCCCTTCCGCAACGCAGACGATGCTGAACCTGTTGCCGCGGGTGCTCCGTTCAATAACTTTTTCAAATACCGAACTCCACTTGAATGGAATTTCGGGAATCAGAATAATGTCAGCGCCACCGGCCAATCCAGCCTGCAATGCGATCCATCCGGCGTAGCGTCCCATCACTTCGATGACCATGACGCGGTGATGCGCCGAACCGGTCGTATGAAGACGGTCAATCGCTTCCGTCGCTATTGAAAGAGCGGTGTCAAAACCGAATGTCTGATCTGTCGCCTCCAGGTCGTTGTCGATCGTTTTTGGCACGCCGATGATGTTCATCCCCATTTCGCCTAACTTGTTCGAAATGTGCATGGTCCCGTCCCCGCCAATCGCGATAAGGCAATCAAGTCCCCAGCCTTTGTAATGCTTGAGGGTTCGCGCCGAGGCATCAACTATTTCTATTCCGTTATTTCCCTCCGTAGGGTAGTGAAACGGGTCGCCCTTGTTGGACGTTCCGAGGATCGTCCCTCCTAATCCGATAATACCCGACACTTCTCTTCGCGAAATCTCGTGCATCCTTCCTTCCACAAATCCTTCAAAACCGTCTTCGATCCCGACCACCGTCAAACCGTGGTCATTGATCCCGGATTTGCCGACGCCGCGGATAACTGCATTCAATCCGGGGCAATCGCCTCCTCCTGTGAGAATTCCAACTCGCTTCACTTTCTTTTCAGCCACGTATAGTCCTTCTTATTAGTTGTTCACAGTGTAACTGTTCAGGTTATAATGTACGAAATTTTTCGGACATCGTAAAGCGGGAACTGCACAAGGTAGTGTCTCAGTTTCACGAGGTTACTTTCTTTCCGAGAAAGAAAGTAACCAAAGAAATTTCTCGAAATCGTAACCGCGGATTCAATCCCCTCCACACATGCCATCAATTTCGGTGCAAAATCAGTAGTTATCCTTATCATCATTCTGTTTCCGCACCGAAATTGAAATCCTTCGATTGAATCCTCTCCCCCCTCGCACCCGACGATTTCGACCTGTTTGGACTCCCGCGGTCGTAAAAGCTCGGAATCGGCGGGGTTAGTGCGGAGGGAGCGATGCGCGTGTTAAGAAAACGGCTACCTCACGGAATGGTAGGGGCGAGCCGTTTTCTTCGGGATGAGCGGGGGAAGCAGCGCGTGGGTTCCGATTCCGAGAAGCTCTCTTTGCTTCTTTCTCTGGCATCAGAAAAAGAAGAGATTCGATGTGCCTATCCAAACTGAGACACTACCCTGCACAATCATCTCAAAGCTTGAAGCCTTGACATGACTAACGAAACGCTACTTCACTGCTACGTCGATCTGTTCCTGTGAATCGGGCGTTTTGATGCTCAGGCGGTTGAGGGTTGAATCGAACATCCACCCTTCTTTTACATCCTCAAG
>CAYTOA010000107.1:0-2258 GCA_964439265.1 uncultured Chitinophagaceae bacterium | reverse complement strand
GCTTCGGAAGAGAGAAAAATTTCATACGTCAGGGGGTCGGCGGGGGCCTGGTCTGTGTATTGTACTACCTGCTGCAACGGCACAACCGCTCCGGCCCGGACAAAAACCGGTATCACGTCGAGCGGAGCTTTGGCATCGATCCATTTTCCCCCTTCCATTTTTTCACGCGTCCAGAAATCGTACCATTCGCCTTTCGGCAAATACATCCAGCGGGTCTTCGACCCGGCTTCAAGCACCGGCGAGATGAGAATATCTTCTCCGACCATGAATTGCGTGTCAATACGATATGTGGTCTTGTCGTCGGGATATTCCAGCATGAGCGGCCGCATGATCGGAATTCCGCTGACCGACGCTTTGTAGAATTCTGTATAGAGAAACGGCAGCAGCCGGTACCGCAGCTCGATATATTTCTTATTTATTTTTTCGAACTCTTCTCCGTACATCCACGGCTCTTTATCGATGCTCCCTTTGACAGAATGAGAACGGCAGAGCGGAAGAAAGACGCCGTACTGAAGCCATCGCGTATACATCTCTCCTGTCGGAGTCCCGATAAATCCGCCGATATCCGGGCCGACGAAAGGCTGTCCGGACAATCCAAAATTCAGACACATCGGAATTGCCATCGCGAGATGTTCCCAGCTGCTCACGTTGTCACCGGTCCACGCGGCCGAATAGCGCTGAGTTCCGGCGTACCCTGCGCGCGTGAGAACAAACGGGCGCTCGTTTGGGTCGAGACGACGCAAGCCTTCGTACGTCCCCCGCGCCATCTGCATTCCGTAGACATTGTGAATCTCTGAATGCAGCTGCACGTCGCCGTCCACATTATGCCGAACATCCAGCGGAAAGGTCTTCGTCGGAACGTCGAAGACCGATGGTTCGTTCATATCGTTCCAAAAACCTTTTACGCCGATGTTCACCAGATTTTTATAGAGCGTTCCCCACCATGCGCGCGCCTGCGAGTTTGCAAAATCGGGGAAGGCGCACTGCCCCGGCCACACCGGGCCTATGAACAACGAACTGTCAGGATTCAAAACGAAATGTTTTCCCTTAAAACCTTCTTTGTAGACCCAGTATGAGGAATCCTGCTTAATGCCAGGGTCGATGATCGTGACAATCTTGAATCCGTCGGCGGCCAAGTCGCCGATCATCTTCTTCGGGTCGGGAAAATTATTATTGTTCCACGTAAAGCACCGGTAACCGTCCATGTAATCGATATCGAGATAAATGACGTCGCACGGGATTCCCCGTTTCCGGAAATTGCCGGCGATATCACGTACTTTGGACTCGGGATAGTAACTCCATCGGCATTGCTGGTAGCCGATTGACCACTTGGGGGGAAGGTTCATCCGACCAGTCAATTCGGTGAAGCGTTCGATCACCTTTTTGGGGCCCGGGCCATAGAAGAAATAATAATCGATCATTCCCCCGTCTGCTCCGAACGAATAGTATCGGTCGGATTCTTTCCCCATATCGAACGAAGTACGAAAGGTGTTGTCGAAGAAAATTCCGTAAAACTTTCCGCCGCGCATACCGAGAAAAAACGGTATCGATTGATACACGGGGTCGGTGCCGGGTGTGTATGCAGGAATATCGGTGTTCCAGTTCGTCATCGCGAGGTCGCGGCGCTGGAGCATTCCCGTCTTCTCGCCGAAGCCGTAGTACAATTCATTTTGCGGCATCGATTTCCAGACACGAATCTGGTCGCCGTCCCACGCCATGCCTTTCGACTGGTCGTCCTGGTTGATCACTTCGCCCTGCGGAGTGAGAAAAGAAATTCTGAGAGGCGACTTTGCGATCTTGACGGTAACATCCTTCAGTGTAATTGTAATACTCGTCGCGTCCTGCGCGAAATCATGTTTCGGAAGATCCCATTCTTCTTTCGCCATCGCCCACGAACCCCGGTCCTTTGCCCCCGCCGTGCGAAGAATACGGACCCGCACCATGTCGTTTGCGAACGGTGTGATCTGAACTTCGGAATCGCCGCAATTGACGACGATCTGCTGGTCGGAGTTGAGTACAAGTTGAGCGTCGCCGATGGTTTTCCATCCAGCCCTGACGGTCGTGAGTGCCATACAGAGTAGCCCTGCATATAAGAGAGATAGTTTCACTGTTTGATTCTCCAGGTTTTTTTAACCGCAAAGACGCAACGACGCCAAGAAAAGAGTACTTAAGACAAGTGATGCCATGACTTTGTCAATACAGAACTAGAAGAATTTTAGGCCTGCTCTTAATGCAAAAGTAATATGTTATGGCATCAA
>CAYTOA010000106.1:0-5536 GCA_964439265.1 uncultured Chitinophagaceae bacterium | reverse complement strand
CGATTCTCCGGCTTCTGCGGATTCAATTTCTCTGCCGTAGCTGTCTATGCTGCTCACCATTGTGGTGTTGTGCGTCGGCAGAATCGTAACCCTATCGCCGACTCGGATATTGCCGCTCGCTATTTTTCCCGCATAGCCGCGGTAGTCGTGGAATTCGGGGAGTTTGGATCGAAGGACACACTGTATGGAAAAACGAAACGGCGTATCATCGCTCGCGTGCGGGACATCGATCGTTTCGAGGAGTTCCAGCAGCGGCTTCCCCGTGTACCACGGCGTGTTCAGTGAAGAAGAAGTGACGTTGTCCCCCGAACTTGCACTCAGCGGAATGAACACAAGACGAGATGCGGGAAATCCGAGGCGGTGTGCAAATGATGAGAGCGTATCGACAATGTGGAGATACCGGCGTTCATCGTAGCCGACAAGATCCATCTTGTTGATGCAGACAATGACAGTCGAAAGCTCCAGGATATGCGAGATGAGAAAATGTCTGTAGGTTTGAAGAAGGCTTCCGTTGCGAGCGTCGACAAGGATGAGCGCCACGGACGATGCCGATGCGCCGGTAACCATATTTCGCGTATACTGTTCATGTCCCGGCGTGTCGGCCACGATGAATTTCCGGCGGGGCGTTTGAAAATACACATGGGCGACGTCGATCGTAATTCCCTGCTCGCGTTCCGCGAGCAGGCCGTCGGTCAGCAATGAAAAGTCGGGAGTGTCGAACCCGCGGCGTTTGCTCGCACGGATGAGGTCTTCAACCTTGTCCGCCGGCAATGAGTGCGTTTCGTACAATAACCGGCCGATGAGCGTGCTTTTGCCGTCATCAACGTTGCCGGTTGTCGCTATGCGAAGAACTTCTTTCATACTTGTTGACTTATTTTAAAGTTTCCACCAATGACACGAAGAAACACGAAGGTTGGAACTAAGCTGAAAAAATGTACTTTCTTCCGTATTGTATTTTCTTCGTGTTCTTCGCGAACTTCGTGGTTAATATTTTTTTAAAAATACCCCTGTACTTTCCGCAACTCCATCGCCGCTTCCGACCATTTATCGTCAATGCGGGCGCCCCGTTCGGACGTTTGCGCGTTTTCAATTTCATAGATGATCCGGTCGATCGTCGATGCTTCTGACTCTATTGCCGCGCTGCAGCTCATATCCCCGACGGTCCGAAAGCGCACCTGCCGCACGTCGGCAGTTTCGCCGGCAACGAGAGGAACGAAATCGGAAATCGGCCAGATGAGCGCATCCCGCATGAACGTGGGCCTTGAGTGCGCATAATAAATACTCGGAATGGCAAGCCCCTCTTCTTTGATGTAATTCCACACGTCAAGCTCGGTCCAATTGCTGATCGGGAACACGCGGACATTTTCTCCTTTGCGGATCCGGCCGTTCAGCATATCGAACAATTCGGGGCGCTGTCTTTTTACGTCCCACTGGCCGAAATCATTTCTCACCGAAAAGAATCGTTCCTTCGCACGGGCTTTTTCTTCGTCCCGCCGCGCGCCGCCGATGCAGGCGTCAAAGCCGTACTGTTCGATCGTTTTCAAAAGAACGTGCGTTTGCAGCATGTTCCGGCTCGCGTATTTTCCCGATTGGTCGCTTATTTCCCCTTTGTCAATCGCATCCTGAACAGAGCCCACGATCAGCTGCACGCCAAGGTCTTTCACAAACGCGTCGCGAAACTCAAGCACTTCCGGAAAATTATGTCCTGTGTCGATGTGCACCAGAGGAAACGGCACCGCCGCCGGAAAAAATGCTTTCCGCGTGAGATGGGCGATCGTGATCGAATCTTTTCCGCAGGAAAAGAGGATCGCGGCGTTCTCGAATTGCGCCGCGACTTCGCGGATGACGTAGATCGCTTCAGATTCCAGTTCTTTGAGATAATCCATAAGCCGCATTTTCTATTTAGAAAAATATTTTCTTGCTTTGCGTCTCCGCGCCCGGCGAAGCCATCCCTTCGGGATTTGCGTGAGCACTTATGCCCGGTGCAACCCGCACTCTTTTTTTGACGATTCCCACCACCATCGCCCAGCCCGAAAATCTTCCCCCTCCTGGATGGCCCTTGTGCATGGTGCACAACCGATGCTGACGAAACCTTTGTCGTGAAGAAGATTGTAGGGAATAAAATTAGCCCTGATAAATTCCATGACATCCGTTAGTGTCCAACGTAGGAGGGGATTGACTTTCATGACCTGAAAGCGATCGTCCCATTCGAAAAAACGGAGAGCTGAGCGGTTCTCCGATTGATCGGCGCGAAGTCCCGTGACCCAAACCCCGTATTCTTCCAATCCTCGTTCCAGCGGCTTTACTTTTCTGATCCCGCAGCATTCTTTCCGCAGTTCCACCGACTCATAGAAAGCATTAATCCCATTTTTATTGACGTACGTTTCAACATCCTTCGGGTCCGGGAAAAGAGTTTTAATGATGTTACCGTATTTTTTTGCCGTCTTTTCAAATGTCTCGAGCGTTTCGTTGAACAGCCTGCCGGTGTCGAGTGTGAAAATATCGACCGGGAGTTTCTTTTCTGCGAGAATGTGCGTAATCACTTGGTCTTCCGCTCCAAACGACGTCGTAAACACCGATTTCGTCCCGAGCGCCGTCGATCCCATTAAAATAATTTTATCGACGGAGAGGTCTTCCGCCCGGGCGTTCAGTTCCGCCAGCTCATCTGCCTGTATTTGTTGTGTGCTCATCGCCGCAGCTTATGATTTTGAAAATGAATGATATTCCGTGATGCCGACATAGACTTCCGACCCTTCCGTGAATCCGCTGGTGAATGAAACTCCTTTCGGCACATGAGCGATGACATGCTTTCCTTCCCCGATGTGCAGCGTCAACTCGATCAGCGGACCTTTAAACCGCGTTTTTGCGATTGTCGCTTTCACGTGATTTTGCTCCGGCGCCGAACTGACATACACGTCGTTCGGGCGGAAATAGATCCGCATTTTTTCTCTCAGCGGATATCCGTTCACCGAAAAATTTATCGGCCCCCAGCGGACCAGGTGAGGCTCCGAAACTTCGGCTTCGATAAAATTACTCTCGCCGACAAATTCCGCGACGAACGGCGTGAGAGGCCGGTCGAATATTTCCCTCGGCGTTCCTTCCTGCTCGATGCGCCCTTTGTTCATGACGAAAATTTTGTTGGCGATCTCAAGCGCCTCGTGCTGGTCGTGCGTGACGAAGAGCGTGGTGACATGTGTCTGTTCATGAAGCTGCAGGATCCATTTTCTCAACTCCTCACGCACCTTCGCATCAAGCGCGCCGAATGGTTCGTCGAGCAAGAGGACTCTCGGGCGGGCGGCAAGCGCACGAGCTACCGCAACGCGCTGACGTTGTCCGCCGGAGATCTGCGAGGGATAACGATGCTCCAGTCCCTTTAATTGGACCAACTCCAGGAGTTCGTTGACCCTTTCCGTAATTTCACTCCTGGAGACTTTTCTCACTTTAAGAGCGAATGCAATGTTCTCATAGAGCGTCATATGTTTAAAGAGAGCGTAGTGCTGAAATACAAATCCAACGTTCCGCTCTTGCGGAGACGAGAGCGTTGTTTCTATTCCGGTCAGGTGGATCTCCCCTGTATTCGGAATTTCCAACCCGGCAATGATCCGCAGCAGGGTGCTTTTGCCCGACCCGCTCGGTCCGAGAATGGCGATCAATTCTCCGGTTTCGACATTAAAGCTTACGTCGTCGACGGCAGTAAAGCCGTTGAACTTTTTTGTGAGATGACGTACCGCGATGCTCATAGAGTGCCGGTAAATGACTGGGAATTTGTTGTCGATGCCTGGCGGCGGATCTTTATTTCTGCAACTTTCTTGATGATTAGGGTGACCACGGCAAGGAACGTCAAAAGGGACGCAACGGAGAACGCCGCGGTAATATGGTATTCGTTGTACAGGATCTCTGCCTGCAGCGGAATCGTGTTCGTCGCCCCGCGGATGTGTCCCGAGACCACCGAGACCGCTCCGAATTCTCCCATCGCCCGTGCGTTGCAGACGATAATTCCGTACATCAATCCCCATTTGATATTGGGAAGCGTGACCTTAAAAAAAGTCTTCCAGCCGCTTGCGCCGAGCACGACGGCGGCTTCTTCCTCTTCCGTACCGCTTAATTGCATGATTGGAATGAGCTCGCGCGCGACAAACGGAAACGTGACAAAGATCGTCGAAAGGACGATTCCGGGAACGGCAAAAATTATTTTGACGTTGTGCTCGTCCAGCCATCTTCCGAAAACTCCCTGTAAACCGAAGAGGAGGACGAACAGCATCCCGGAAATCACCGGCGATACGGTGAACGGCAGATCGATCAGGGTCGTGAGCACATTCTTCCCAGGGAAATTGAACTTGGCGATCAGCCATGCCGCTGAAATTCCGAATACGACGTTGAGCGGAACCGCAATTGCCGCAGTGAGCAATGTTAGTTTGATCGCTGCCAACGCATCGGGAGTCGTGACGGCCATGAAATATGCTTCGGTCCCTTTTTCAAATGCCTTCACGAACACAAGTGCCAGAGGCACCGCCAGGAACACGACGACAAAGAGCAATGAAATGCCGATAACGATCCATCGTACCCAGCGAGGCTCGGAAAGCCTTGATGAGCGCGTAACCATTAGGTCGTGCTCGGGTAGCTTGCCCGCCGCGTATTGAAGGCCTATCATACGCTGCTCGCTTTCCTGTTGATTCGTGCCTGCAGCACATTGATGATCAGCAAAAGAATGAACGAGGCGACAAGCATTGTCACCGCGATCGCTGTGGCGCCGGGATAATCGTACTGTTCCAGCCTCGTGATGATGAGAAGAGTTGAAATCTCCGTTTTCATCGGCATGTTTCCCGCGATAAACACGACCGAACCGTACTCGCCGAGCGTTCGCGCAAAGGCCAGAGCGAAGCCGGTCAATGCCGCGGGGCGGATCGTGGGGAAAATGATCCGCGATACGATGTACCAACGGTGCGCTCCCAGGCTGGCAGCAGCTTCCTCGACATCAAGTTCCATCGCCTCAAGGACCGGCTGCACGGTCCGAACAACAAACGGCAGGCCGATGAAGATCAGGGCAACGGTAATGCCGAGCGGAGTGTAGTCGACTCTGATCCCGAAGATTTCGAGATATTGTCCGAACCAGCCGTTCCCCGCATACAGCGTTGTCAACGTTATTCCAGCCACGGCCGTCGGAAGGGCAAACGGCAGATCGACAAAAGCATCGACGATCCGTTTCCCCGGGAAATCGTACCTCACGAGCGTCCACGCGAGCAATACGCCAAAGATAATGTTGACGCTCGCCGCGGCAAACGCGGTTCCGAAGCTCAATCGAAACGATGCAAGCACCCGCGCACTTGTGATCGACCCGTAAAATTGAGCCCACGTCAGATCGAACGTTTTAAGGAACAGCATCGAAACCGGTGTCAGCACAATAAGGCTCAGATAAAATACCGTAAACCCCAGCGACAGGCCGAAGCCTGGAAGAACACGGCGCTTCCTTCTTTGAGGAAAAATATTTTCGATCGCTTTTGCCAGAGCCATTTCAGCTGCTCATTTTTTGATTTCT
>CAYTOA010000105.1:0-5657 GCA_964439265.1 uncultured Chitinophagaceae bacterium | reverse complement strand
TGGATCGAAGACGGGAGTTCCGGCAAGACTGTCTGGGAGATGACCTATCGGATGACCGAACACGCCGGAGGGGCCCAGAAGAACAGGCGCTTTGACGGGACGATCACGCTGAAACCAGGCGAATATACCGTTCACTACAGGACCGACGATTCGCACAGCTTCGAGGGTTGGAACGATGATCCCCCATCAGACCCGATTAATTGGGGAATCACTCTGTACAGCGCCGAGCCGACGGTCTCCGGAAGTGAACCGTAAAAGTGCAATTGAATATCGAGGCGCCGGCGGACAATTTGTGATACAATGCGCTGCGCCTCGACACCGGAGTTTGGGTTTTGGTTTTGCCGGCTTCGTGTTACGCTACTGCAAATCGCTCGGCGTATGCGGCTGGGACAAGAGATCTTCAAAGAGTTTCCATCGAAGTGCACTGTTGGCCGCGTTTCCGCCCCGCTTCTCGATGTACTCTCGCACCATGTCCTGCCCCAAATTATAGTTAATGACATAACTGCGGTACCGTTCAATGAAACCGAGACGCTGTTTCGCACGCTCCGGCGAGAACAAGGCGTATGTGACCAGCCACTCCACGGCCTCTTCCCTGTTCCACCTTCCGTCAAGAAAATTCCGCGCGGCTTCGTTCCCCGCATAATCGAGTTTCGATTTCACCGACTGAATACTGTAATACTCTTCCGTCTTTGCCGGATCGAGTCCGGCGATAGGGAACAGCACCTCCCGTTCGAAATGAACACGCTCGTCCCCGGGAAGCGCTACTTCAATTCCGAAATTGGCGCTCCCTTCCGCGATAAGCGATTGCGGACTGAACAACGGGTAAACGGAAAACTCCATCCATCCCCTGTCGCGGAACAGATTTTTTTCCATCAACATATTATAGACATGGTGCCCGGGATACCCCTCGTGACAGGCAAGGTCGACCGCCCGGTCGATGAAAATCGGCAGATCCGTATTCACCTGGATCACGCTGAAACAATTCCCTTTATACCAGTTATACCCGCTCCATGGCTTGTTATTGACATATTCGACAGTAAAACTCTCCGACGGCGGCAGCTCGATATGTTTCAGCGTTTGCCTTCGGCCTTCCGCAATCGCCGCCTTGAACACCGCATCTAATTTTTCCTTCGGGATCACGAACGATTGTTTGTACCGCTCCAGCCGGCCGGAAACATCTTCTGTACCGGAAAGCATTGCGCCGAGCCTATCCAGCAATTCCTTGAAATGACTTTCCGGGAACGAAGGCGCTACGGCATCATAGGTTTGCCTCGACTCCTCGTCGAAAAGGAGTTTTTTTCCGGAGAGATGAATAATTCTGCACCTCACCGCGGCGAGCTGTTTCGCCATCGACGCGTGGCGAAGCTTCTCGATCGCGCTGAGCCCTGAAGTGTCAATCGCATCTAATGATGCCAAGAGGTCGTTCGATTCATTGTCGAACTCGCCAAGTGGAATTTCTTCTGTCTTTGACGCATTAACCGACGGCTTCCAGTTTTCGGGACCGTAGTATGCATCGACGAAATCGGGATCATACGCTCCAAGCTTCAAAACCAATTTAACATAGCGTTCGGCAATTGTGTTCATAATGGACTCCGGTAGAACTGTTAAGACTTGCTTCGACTCATGATGCGAAAAGGTAATCAACAATATCCGTTCAAACAAGACCACGAGATTTGAGTGATGCCATGACGCTGCCGATGAGACTTAATCTTTATTGATAGGAGTCATGGCAACACTATGAGTTGCATCGACGTCAAAGATAAAGTATCAGCGGCTATAAGCATTATAGAGAAGCTTCAACGTCGTTACGATAACGATCGTAATATAGATCGGACGAATGAGCGAGGTTCCTTTCCTGATCACCATGTGGGATCCAATCCTAGCGCCGATGATCTCGCCGGCCGCCATTGATATCCCCGCACCGAACCACACATATCCGCCGGCGAGAAAAATAATGCATGAAACAATATTGCTTGTGAAATTCATCAGCTTCGTCGCACCGGTGGCCTTCGTGAGGTCCATTCCACGGAAAAACACAAACGCCATCGCCCAGAATGAACCGACGCCGGGACCGAAGAATCCATCGTAAAAACCGAGAACCAGGCCGGCGATAACAAAAAAGATGGACGGGGTCACCCGGGGACGCTTTTCAAGATCGCCGAATTTGGGAGTGACCAGGGTGTAAATAACAATGATGAGGAGGAGAAAGGGAATGACGCGATTGAGAACGGCGGAATTAACCTGCTGAACGCCCCATGCACCAGCCGCCGCTCCAAGAAACGTAAAGAGAATTCCGAGCCAAGATCCGCGAAGGCTGACGATCCCGTGCTTCAGGTAATAATACGTTGCCGTAAAACTTCCGAAGCTTGACTGAAATTTATTCGTCCCCAGCGCGATCTTTGGCGGCATGCCGACTGCGAGGGCGACCGGGAGCGTGATGAGTCCTCCCCCTCCTGCGATTGAATCGATCAATCCTGCAACCAGACCCGTGAGCAGCAAAACTGGATAGAGCCAAAGGGAACTGTACATACATTTCTTTAATTGAACAGCAGCAAATGCAGAGAAAAAAACGGCGCTCGATTCCCGAAGATGAATCATGCGCCGTATTCAAATAAAGGAAAAACCTCTATTTAAGCAACAGTATGATTTCCTGAGAGGCGGGTGATGTTGAAATAAAAAGCGTCGAGATGCTCAAACCTTTTTTATGCTAGTGTCGTTTCCAATAAATGATCTTGTGTTTTAACGCTAAGGCGCGGAGAACGCCAAGAGTATTGTTGCTCATTAATACTCATAACTTCTTAGCGTGCTTGGCGTCTTAGCGGTTAAAAAATGTAAGGTTATTTTTAAGAAACAGCACTAGAATTCAACCGAAACTCCTCCAACTGGAAAGAATGCAAACTGATGAAGAGTCTGAATGGTACCATCGCTCACATACTGATACGATGCGATATTATCCCTGTTGTAGACATTTTGAAGTGCGATAAACGTGACGATGTTCCATCCTGTCATGTGATACCGGCTGATCCACTGTATGTCAAGCCGATGATACGCCGGATATCGCGCCGTATTCAAGTCGGTTGACGCATTCACCCACGCACCTTTCGACCAGGCCGCATTCCCAATCCACACCTGCTGATTGGTGGCAAATGTTTCCGGCGTGTACGGTTTGCCGGACGAATAACGAAAACGAAAACTTATTTCCATGTCGTCGGAAAACGGCAAAATCTTCGTAGGATATTTCAATATCGATTCATCAAGCCAGTTCCTCGTTCCTTTCACAATCTTGCCGAGGACGATCGTCAAGATATGGGGATAGTCATAATCCGAACGAAAGGTCTTGCCTCCCATCCCTATTCTCGGGTCATCTGAGACTGTGGTTGAATACGAGTAGCTGATCGTCCCGAAATAATCCCTCACCTGCTTTTGCTGGAGAAAGAATTCTATGCCCCTGGATCGCCGGCCCATTGCGGTGAGATACTTGTCGGATTGGAACGTCGGGTTCGCAAGCGATTCGATGAATTGTTCGGTTACGGCAAGGTTTGAATAATGTTTATCGTAGACTTCAATGCTTCCCTTCAGCCCTTCATCCAGCACCTGTTCAACGCCAAGGACGAAATGCCGCGCATGCGCATTCGCCAAAGAACGGTTGTATCCGATATTCCGGTTGTCGGAGTAATCCGGTAATGGCTGCGATTGATAATACTCGCCGTAGGCAAAGTTAAGCCGGGTAAGTTCTGGAACGAGTTGATACGAAAGGCTCGTCCGTGGAGCCAAGTTGCGCTGGTTCGAATAGCTGAAATAATCGTACCGAAGACCCGTCGTCAGCGTAAGCCGCGGGGAAAGTGAGATATTGTCGCTCACGTAGCCGCTCAATTTATGCACATCGCCAAGGCCAAGATGGGTTTGCACATCGCCCGCGGGAAAACGGGGCGGGTATGTTTCGAATATCCCGTCCCGATTCAAGTCGTACCTCAATGAATCGGATTGATACGCTGCAACTCCGTCAAATTTCCAGGTAGTCTGATACTGCGCGCCTGCGGAAAGCTCGTGGCTTTCGGTGATGCGGTAGACGATGTCATAACGGGCGGCAAGAACTGATTCGTAATTGTTCTCGTCGTAGGCATTTTCAGAATTGAGGAGCGTACTGCTCGTCACTTTTCCCAGGTTATCATACGACCGTCGCGTGAAATCGTTTGTCACATCGACATTATACCGGTTGCCGAAGGAATAGAGCGTCAACACAGAAAAGCCATCAGTGCCCCAAAGGCTTTTGAGGCTTGCACCGACAGCGTACTCGTTTGTATGAACATCAACATTTTGGACACTCGACGAATCGGTAATTCCCGCCTTCTGTATGTTTGTCTCTTTCGGATCGCCGTCAATGAGAATCTTATCGTCGCCGTAGATTCCGCTCGCCATCAGTTTTTGAGTGGGAGAAAGGTCGTAGGCGATCTTGAACTGTGAGTCGTAGTATTTAGGTATTGCGGTGAGACCGAGTGCGCTGATCCCAGTTAGATTATCGAGCGTTTCGAGGAGGCTCCGGCGTGCAGAAAAAATCCATGAACCTTTCCCTCCATCGATCCCTCCTTCCATCACCGTGCTGAATCCCGCAAAATTAAACCCCGTGTTCGTAGCAAATGACCGGCGGCGGTCTCCCTCGCGAAGCGTTATGTCCATCACCGACGATAACTTGTCGCCGTACTGTGCCGGAAAGCCGCCTGTCGAAAAACGAACGTCCTCGATGAGATCGACGTTGACCATATTGATCGGCCCGCCGGAATTGAACTCGTTCGGATAATGATTTGTGGAGGGGATCTCGACATAATCCATCACGGTGAGGTTTTCATCGGGGGCACCGCCTCGGACGATCAATTCGTTCGTTTCATCGCTCGAGCTGCCGATATTCGGGAGGGATTGCATCAGCCGGTCCATGTCCTGGATGGAGCCTGGCGACCGCGCGACTTCGGCGCCGCTGAGGCCGATCGTACTCACCGGACTGATCGATCCGGCCCGGCTGAAATAGTCTGCTTTCACTTCGACCTCACCGATTTCAACCAAAGCATCCTGCATCTTGATCTTGACTTTTGCGCTGCGCCCGGTAGAGACAACAACATTTGTGAGAACGGCCGTTTCATAGCCGATCATGCTTGTTCGAAGGCTGTACTCACCCACCTCTATGTTTTTGATGAAGAAATTACCCTTCTCATCGGTCGCAGTGCCTGCCCCTGGCTTCTCGACAACTGCAACATTCACGCCGATAAGCGGTTGTTGCGTACCGCCGTCGATAACCTGGCCGGAAATTTCTCCGAACTTTTCCTGGGCGGCAAGCGAGGAAGAGAGTAAAATAAAAACTATAAAGAAATGATAACGAGGCATTGCTTTTCTCCGCATACGGTGATTCCTCAAGAACAGGCGCGACTCATACGGTAAATTCAATGTATCTGAAGCGTCCAAATAAAAAGAGGGAATTCCGACGAGTCGACAAAAGAGGATGATGAATTACATAATGAAGGGAAAATATTGCTTGGTGAATTTTGCGTGTCGTCCTTTATGATGTGCGGTCGGATAACTTCCCTGGAAAATCGCGACGTTCAGAACTAGTGCCGTTTCCCAAAACAAATATTGTATTCTTAAAAAACTAATTCACCGCAAAGGGC
>CAYTOA010000104.1:0-5750 GCA_964439265.1 uncultured Chitinophagaceae bacterium | reverse complement strand
CTAGTCAGTCTCTTTGATCTACTGGATGGTGAAATTCACATATCGCTGCGTTTTGCAGAATAACTGGAATTACCGCTATGATTGTTGAAAAATACCGGCACCCGATCCGTTTTTTCGGTTTGGCGACAGGAATTCCATGGGCATTCTGGTTTGCGGCTGCATACCTGAGCCGCATTACGCCGGCGAGGGATGTGTACGTGACCGCAGGAAGCATCCTGGGGATTGTCGGCTTGCTAAGTCCGATGGTGACAGCCTTTGTCATGATCTTTTCGGATTCAGCACTTCGGCGCGATTCCCTCAACAGGCTCTTCAGCATCAAAACGATCGAACCATTCTACCTTTTTGCGACTTGCTTTCTGATGCTTGCGAGCATCTTGCTTGCCCAGGCGATCTCCCTGGCTTTTGGATACAGCGCAAGCCAATTCAATTTTTCCGGAAGGTTTTCATTCTCAGCCGGCATCTTCCCGGCCTGGTTTCTCTTGTTCATTGCCCCGTTATTGGAAGAGCTGGCGTGGCATTCGTACGGCACCGATTCTCTTCGGGCGCGCTTCAGCCTCTTTACCGCGAGCATGATCTTTGCCCTCTTCTGGGTTCTGTGGCATTTCCCCCTTTCATTTATTAAAGATTATTACCACAGCAACCTGGTTGAGTCCGGATTATTATACTCTTTGAATTTTTGTTTCAGTCTCATTCCCTTCGTTTTGTTGATGAACTGGTTGTACTATAAAACCGGCCGGAACATTCTGGTGGCGGTCGTCTTCCATATCACGGCAGGTTTCTTCAACGAGATTTTTTCTACGCATCCGATGAGCAAGGTGATACAAACCGCTGTTCTGCTCGTTTTGACTGCGTTCCTAGTATTGAGGGAACGGGATTTCTTTTTCAATAAAGTATATCTGGAATCAGTCACTTTTCGTCATGAGGAAATTACCCTATGTTGAAAAATCAATTTTGCTTGGCTGCAGTTCTCTTATTGATGTCACTTTCCTGTTCAACGCCGAATGGAAACGATGTTCCGTTGAGCTCACCATCATTGACGACGCCAATCGTGACGGGATTATATGTCACGAACAGTGAAAGTCCTCAAATGCTCGCCGTGTGGGAAACCCCACAGCAGGGAAACCCATCAGAATCCTACTCGAATTCAATCCACACAATCAGTGGGATTGCAAGTGATCTGCCCAGGCAGAATTCATTTCAGCTCCCCTATCCCAATCCGAGCTCAACCGTTTGCAATATTACTTTTGCGGTTCCGCGTCAGTCCATCGTTGACGTATGGACTGTTCACGCACAATGGGCCGGGAATATGGGAAGCGGCATGGATGATGCTGCAGGCGCGGTTGTTCCTACTACACAAAAAACTCCGGCCGTAATCTTTTACCAAAACAAGTCGCTGTTAGCCGGCTTTTACACAGTCCAATGGGATTGGTCTCGATCAGACGGGAATTCTGTTGACCCGGGGTTTTACAGGATCTATTGCCGCATCGACAACATTACGTATAGTCATGATGTATTACTCTATAAGCACGTCTCTGACCTCCCAAGTGACCTCAGAAAATTAATTCCACAATGACGCGTCCCCGATCCCATGACAACCTGAAAGGAATATTACATGAAACGCTTCGTGCTGCCAGCCTCCTTGATGTTTATTTTTTCATTTTGTTTGATGACACAAACCGCCGTATGTCAGGATAGTACCGCTGGTCGGAAAGTCGGGATCTCGGCATCCCTGCAAGACAACCAGATCGACGTGTTGGTTCCGATCTGGATCGGGAGCCAATTCTCACTTTCCCCCGTATTCGGTATTGTATGGACGGAAGGTGTCGGAGCCGATCTTCATGTAGGTGTCGTGCCCCGATTTTTTCTGTCAATCGACAAAGTAGCGCCGTATCTGGGAGCGCGGTTGGCTGTGCTGCAAACGCTTCCCTCGGTCGGATCCGGAACAACGGACTGGCTCGTCGGAGGAGCGTTTGGGGGAGAATATTTCGTCGACAGACACTTCAGCGTTGGCGTAGAGTCTCAGCTCAATCTCACTATTTCAGATGTCAATTCTTCGCGCTTTGGCAATCCGGGGAAAAAAAATCTCAATACGGCAGTCGCAGCATTTACGACGATCTATTTTTAGCCGCCAACTTTGCTATTGGTTACATCCGAACTCGATAGACATAAAGCCGTGGCGAGAGATGTATCTCAATGCATGTCAACAATGAAACGATGATGCCAACGATGTTAAAATCATTTTTTGAGCGTCTCTCGGGCATTCGGAATTCGCGACTGTTCGCTCCGGAAATTCTGATCCTTCTCATACTCCCGACCGTGAAGCTCCTCGTTCATCTTCTCGCCATCAACGGCTACGGAATTCATGGCGACGAACTCTATTACCTCGCCTGCAGCACGCATCTTGATTGGGGATATGTCGATCAGCCCCCTTTGTCGATTTTTTTGCTGCATGTTGAGCGTGCGGCCTTTGGCGATTCGATGCTTTCCATTCGCCTCTTCCCCGCCCTGGCGGGCTTCTTCACCGTTTTTCTCACGGGACTCCTAGCACGGCGCATGGGAGCCGGCCTCCCGGCGCAGCTGCTTGCCGAATCGTGCGCCCTTGTCGCCCCGGTGTGTCTGGCTGTGCATCACTACTTTTCAATGAACGCTTTCGACACCCTCTTCTGGCTTGCCGCGATATATATTATCGTCTGCATCATCGATAACGGCAGGCCGTCGCTGTGGGTGTGGTTCGGCGTTGCGATGGGGCTCGGATTCCAGAATAAGATCAGTGTCTTGTTCCTTGTGCTGGGAATCTTCGTAGGCCTGATTCTAACGAAAGAGCGGCGGTTGTTATTCACTTCATGGATCGTACCTGGAGTTCTCGCTGCTCTTCTCATTGCAATGCCCAACATCATTTGGCAGGTAACACACTGTTGGCCTACGCTGGAGTGGATGGCCAATGCCCGGGCAGAGAAAATGGTCGCTCTCCCGCTCCCTGCTTTCATGAAGGAACAAATTCTTCTCATGCAGCCGCTGACAGTTCTCATCTGGGGAAGCGGATTGATTGCACTCTTTGTTCATCCGGCTCTCTCCCGCTACCGTTCTTTTGGCTGGTGCTACCTGACGGTCCTTGCGATCTTCATCATCCAGGGGGGAAAACCGTACTATCTCGCGCCGATTTATCCTGTCCTGTTCGCGGCTGGCGCGATTATGATCGATCAGTGGCTGACACGCCCATGGATGAGAACGGCGGTCATCGCTGCGGTGTTAGGCACCGGCATATTGACAGCCCCACTTGGAATGCCGCTCCTTCCCGTCGAGAGTTTCTTAAAGTACCAGGAGGTCATGGGAATGCGCCCATCGAGCGGAGAAAAATGGACAGAAGGAAAATTGCCGTCGTTCTTTGCCAACTTCTTCGGTTGGGACGAATTGGCCGCGACAGTCGACACGGTGTACAAAGCGCTTCCCGCGGACGACAAGGCCAAGTGCGGTGTGTTTTGTCAGAATTATATGCAGGCAGGCGCTATTGATTTTTATGGCACAAGAACGGGCCTTCCGCGTGCGATCGCCGGTCACAACAATTACTGGCTTTGGGGAACGAGAGGATACTCGGGCGAGGTGATGATCGTGATCGGCGGCAAGGTCCATGATTTGCAGAAATACTACGAAGAAGTGACAGAGTGTGCCCGGTTTCGGAATGAATATATCCAGCCGATGCACAGCAATCTTCCCATCTTTCTTGTCCGAAAACCGAAGTATAGGCTGGAGGCTTTGTGGCCGAGAGTCAAAGAGTATATTTGACATGATAACAATAACGGTGTGCTTGATAATATGCTAGGCACTGATCGCGCTTAACCAACGTTACATGATCAAACTGGTTAAGACCAAATAAAGCCCTCCGATTCCCGATCGAACATTAGCCGGGAATCTGATTCCTTATGTTGGTACGATGAAGCTATGGGATATCTCATACGTAAAGCTGTCTTAGAAGACCGCCCGGCGATCGAAAAACTTATCGCCATCTCAGCACGGGAATTGAGTTCAACAGATTATACGCCGGAACAGATTGAGGGGGCGCTCCAAGGCGCATTCGGCATAGATACGCAGCTTATTAAAGACGAAACATATTTCGCAGCCGAAACGAACGGAGTGATCGTCGGCTGCGGAGGCTGGAGTAAGCGAAAAACACTTTTCGGCGGCGACAATCGGGAAACCCGCGACCCCGCGGAACTTAATCCTGAGACCGACCCTGCAAAGATCCGCGCTTTCTTCGCACATCCGGATTGGGCAAGAAGAGGCATAGGAAAATCAATTCTTGCCCGCTGCGAAGCCGAGGCAAAATCATTTGGTTTTCGATCTCTTGAATTAATGGCGACGCTGCCCGGAGTGAGACTCTATTCGTCGTGCGGCTTTGCTGCGACTGACCGGATTCAATATTTGCTGCCTTCCGGAATAGCGATTGATTTCGTCCCGATGAAAAAAATGTTGATCATGTAACGAACATTCTTTAAGAGAACATACTTCAAGGATCCGCTGTGGACAGTGAAATACCAACCCAGACAACTCCCCCGACGATGATGCATCGCATCTTCGTCGGTCAAGAAGGCATTAGGGCCGGTTGGAGCATCGGCATCTTTATTATTTTCATGGCATTGATCACCGCTGCGCTATTTTTACCCGCTCAATTTGTATTACGCAAGAATGGAATAGTGCTCACGGACGATCAGCCGTTTCAGGCGGGCGTCGGAGAGCTGCTGGGGCTCCTCGGATTGCTGGGGGCGTCGATGATCATGGCGCTTATCGAGCATAAGCCATTAGTCTCATACGGATTAGAAGGCTCGCGGCGGTCTGTCAGCTTTTTGTACGGAGCGCTTTCCGGTTTCACAGCACTTTCATTTCTCGTGTGCGTTCTAAAGCTCTCCGGTGTCCTTTGTTTTGATGGGCGGGCTGTGTTCGATTGGTACGCGTTGGCATACGCATTTGGGTGGGGCCTCGTGTTTCTTCTGGTGGGACTGTACGAAGAATACCTCTTGCGCGGATATCTCCAGTCGACGATGACACGCGGCATCGGTTTCTGGCGGAGCGCATTGATCCTTTCCGCCGCGTTTGGTTGCCTCCACATATTCAACAAGGGCGAATCTTCGGTCGGGATTTTTACCGCCGCCCTTGTCGGATTGATATTTTGCATCAGTCTCTGGTATCTCAAACAGTTATGGTGGGCAATTGGGTTTCATGCGTCGTGGGACTGGGCTCAATCTTACCTCTGGGGTACGGCCGACAGCGGCAAATTCGTGCAAGGTCATTTCTTTTCGGTCCATCCGCAGGGGAATATTTATCTCAGCGGAGGAGCTACGGGACCGGAAGGAAGCGTGATGGCAATCCCGTTGCTGCTGCTGATCGGGGTGCTCATGCTGCTCGTCTGGAAAAAAAACAGGGTGCAGCAAAGCGGCAGCGCGGACTCACCCGCAGCTTCATTGTGATGAATCTCTTTTTCAACGAAACCAAATTTCTGATCGTTCATCAACAATAACACCTGAGGTAAAAATGGGACTCGGAAATTATATTCTTATCGGCCTCGCGTTTCTGATATTCCTTGTCATGATACTTGAGCTCAGGCACAAGATCCTTGTGGAAAAACCAGGAAACACGATCGCGGACAACATGAATGTCTGGAAATGGGGGATCTTTTATTTTAACTCGGCTGATTCAAGAATTTTTGTCCCCAAAAGGATCGCTTCGCTTGGCTGGACATTAAATTTTGCGCGCCC
>CAYTOA010000103.1:0-5857 GCA_964439265.1 uncultured Chitinophagaceae bacterium | reverse complement strand
GGAGCCCAAAACAAAGCCTTGAACGTAAGTTCAGGGCTTTGTCTTTTTACGGATGGGTTTTCCCGGCAACGGGGGACTCGCGGAGCCAGGAGGCCGGACGTGCAAACTTTCTTCGCCATCCGGTTATTTTATTTCCATTCATTCTGCTTTCTATTCCTGAACGGTCACCAACGTCCGAAGCTGATCCATATCGCGCATCGGCGGCTGGCCAAAAAGTCTCCGGTACTCGCGGCTGAACTGAGACGGACTTTCATAGCCAACTTTGAATGCGACGCTCGCTACATCCGTCGTTTCGACGCTCAGCAACCGGCGCGCCTCCTGGAGCCTGACCTGTTTCTGATACTGCAAAGGACTCATGCTCGTCACCTGGCGAAAATGAAGATGAAACGACGACGGGCTCATGTTCGCCATGCGCGCTAAGCTGGTCACGCTCAACGGCTCTGCATAATCTCTACGAAGATGTTCGACAACTTTTCCAATCCTTTGAGTCTTGCTTCCGACGACCCCAAGTTGCCGCACCTTCATGCCGTAACGCGAGCTCATCAGATGATAGTGGATCTCCCGGACGATCGAAGGTGCAAGCACCCTCAAGTCGTTCTTGTTCTCCAACGTTTTCATGAGCCGCGCAAACGCGCCGGCAAGTTCCGCTGTCACCTTTTCCACAAAAAACCCTCCGCCGGGCTGCTCGTTCTGTACCTCGGCCGGAGAGGTCTCCTGCAATATATCATAGACAACCGAAGGCTCAAGCTCGAGGGTGAGGCCGACGTACGGCTGTTTGGCTGATGCCCTCACGATCTGGACAGTGGCCGGAATGTCGATGCAACTCACCAAATAATTTTCAGGATCGTAGCGGTATATTTTTTTCCCACTCCACACTCTCTTCTCCCCCTGAAGCACGAGGCAGATCACCGAAGCGTACATGCCGGGCGATGCCTCGGTCGTTTTCTCTCTCCTGATCACTTTGAGTTCCGGAAGCGGTGTCTCATGGATTCCCTCTCGGTCACAATACTTGAGCGCGTTGGCGAGAAGATTATTGATAATTTCGGTTTGAGATGATTTCATCGTTTTGTCTCCCTGTTGACTGTAAGATAAGCAGCGGTAGCACAAAACTCCACCCCTTAAGAGGATTAGGCAATAATTCGACAGCAATAGGATAGTTGCTTTGCAGGGTAATTTCTATATTGATTGCAGAGATTTTTAGGTTCAAGAGAACGAGATCCGATAAACAATACAAAGGAGCGATAATGCAAAAACGTAAATTGGGAAAGAGCGGATTGGAGGTTTCGGCCCTCGGGCTCGGCTGTATGGGCATGAGTTTTGCCTATGGTCCTGTTCCGGACAAGAAAGAGATGATTTCATTAATTCGTTCGGCCGTCGAAAAGGGAGTGACTTTTTTCGACACTGCTGAAGCATACGGTCCGTTCACAAACGAAGAACTTGTGGGAGAAGCGCTCGCTCCCTTCCGCCAAAAGGTTATGATCGCCACTAAGTTTGGTTTCAAGTACGGCCCCAAGGGAGAGCAGACCGGACAAGACAGCCGGCCGGAACACATCAAGCAGGTCGCCGAGGCGTCGCTGAAACGGCTCAGGATCGACGCCATCGACTTATTCTATCAACATCGCGTCGATACGAGCGTACCAATTGAAGATGTGGCGGGAACGGTGAAGGAATTGATCCGGGAAGGCAAGGTGAAACACTTCGGTCTGTCTGAGGCCGGGGTTAAAACGATTCGCAGAGCACATGCAATTCAACCTGTTACCGCGCTTCAGAGTGAGTATTCATTATGGTGGAGAAAACCTGAAGAGGAAGTAATTCCGACGCTTGAAGAGCTTGGGATCGGATTCGTTCCGTTCAGCCCGCTTGGGAAAGGATTCCTCACGGGAAAGATCGACGAGAAAACAACGTTCGACAAATCCGACTTCCGCAACATCGTCCCTCGTTTCACAGCGGAGAATCGAAAAGCGAATCAGGCCGTTGTCGATCTCCTTACGGCGATCGGAAACCGAAAGAAGTCAACTCCTGCGCAAATTGCACTCTCATGGCTCCTTGCCCAAAAGCCATGGATCGTTCCGATTCCTGGAACAACGAAACTGAATCGCTTGCAGGAAAACATTGGAGCCGCGAATATCGCGCTTACTTCCGAAGAACTGAGCGACATTAACGCGGCCCTCGAAACGATCAACGTCGCGGGCAACCGCTATCCGGAAGCATTGGAAAAAAGAACCGGACTTTAAAAGAAAGGATCGCCATGAATATTGTCGAAAACCAAAACGCCATCTTCCCGAAAGGTGATAAAGCATCTCCTGATTATTTCACCGGAACTGCATGGGTCAATATTTTGGTCCCGCAGGATGAGACCGGAAGTTATGCGATTGGCAATGTCGTTTTTGAACCTGGCTGCAGAAACAACTGGCACAAACATCCGGCAGGGCAAATCCTGCTTGTTACCGGCGGCAAGGGCTATTACCAGGAAAAAGGCAAGCCGGCGAGACTGCTGAAGAAAGGCGATATCGTTGTCATTCCATCCCACGTCGAACACTGGCATGGCGCTGCGCACGACAGCAGCTTCACCCATCTCGTTGTCACCAACAATTCTAAAAGCGGCGCCGTGGAATGGCTGTCACCCGTAACAGATGAGGAATATTACAGCTTTCAACCTAAACAATCTCCGTCAACAAAATGAATCTTACAAACGCTGCGATCAAAAACCACAAGGAATTGTTTCCTAACCACAAATCGACGCTCCAACGGACCGATCCGGAGCTGATCGAAATCTTCGACAACTTCGCATTTGATGAAATCATCAGCCACGGTGGGTTGGATATAAAGACAAGAATGATGATGATAATGGCATCCACTCTCGCAAGCCAGGCGCTAAGCGAGTACAAGGTGATGCTGGACGCCTCTCTCAATGTTGGAGTAACGCCAGTTGAAATCAAGGAAATTCTTTATCAGTCGGTGCCGTACGTAGGCATTGCAAAAGTTCTGGATTTCATTCATGCCGCAAATGATTTGTTGGAGAGGAGGGGAATACAACTGCCATTGGAGGGTCAATCCACAACCTCCCAAGAAACACGATACGAGAAGGGATTAGAATTACAGAAAAAGATCTTTGGCGAAATGATTGAGAAGATGTATAACGATTCGCCCAAAGATCAGCTCCACATTCAAAAATATCTCTCTGCAAATTGTTTTGGCGACTACTACACGAGAAAAGGATTGGACATCGGGACGAAAGAGCTTCTCACGTTCGTCATGCTCATATCGCTGGGAGGGGCCGAGCCTCAAGTGAAAGGGCATATTCAAGGCAATGTCAACGTTGGGAACGATAAAGCGAAACTGTTGAGCGTCATTACACAGTTGCTGCCTTATATAGGATACCCAAGGACGTTGAATGCAATACGATGTCTCAATGAAGTAATCCCCGAGCAAATATAATCATGAGGAACAGTATGAAGAAGGTCCTTTTAAACAATGGCGTAGAAATGCCCCTCTTAGGCTTTGGTGTCTTTCAGATCAAGGATGCCGAAGAATGTGAACGATGTGTCGTTGAGGCTATACAATCGGGCTATCGTTTGATAGATACAGCATCATCATATCTGAATGAAGAGGCGGTTGGAAAAGCGATCAGAAGAAGCGGCGTAGCAAGAGAAGATTTATTCATTACAACGAAACTGTTTATTCAGAAAGACGGATACGAAGGAGCTAAAAAAGCATTTGCCAATTCGATGAAGAGGCTGCAGCTGGATTATCTCGACCTGTATTTGATTCATCAACCGTACGGTGATGTGTATGGTGAACGGCGTGCAATGGAAGACCTGTACCGGGAAGGCAAGATCAGAGCAATAGGCGTTGCCAACTTCCAGCCTGACCGGATAATGGACTTAATCATTCATAACAAGGTGATTCCCGCAATAAATCAGGTCGAAACACATCCTTTTTGCCAGCAAATTGAAGCATGCAATTTTCTAAAAGAGAACAAGGTCCAGATTGAATCATGGGGCCCCTTTGCTGAAGGCAAGGATAATATTTTTCATAACGAATTATTGTTATCAATTGGCGCGAAATACAACAAGACGGTGGCACAAGTAATTCTGCGGTGGCTGACACAACGAGGAATAGTTGTTATCCCAAAATCAGTCCGGAAGGAGAGAATGATTGAAAACTTCGACGTATTCGATTTCGAGCTGCGCCGTGAGGATATGGATGCAATCGTCTCACTCGACACAAAGAAAAGCTTGTTCTTCGACCATCGCGATCCGGAAATGGTGAAGTGGCTGGGTAACAGAAAGCTAGACATCTAAATTTATTGCTGATCTTGGCTGGATGATTGAACTTTCGATAATCTTATCCTCATGAAATATTTAAAATGAAATGTGTCATTATTCTTGGTGCTAACGGTAACATCGCAAAACATGTCATTGATCTTTTAGTAATAAAAGATGACATCACTCTGACTCTGTTTCTGCGCAACAAAAGCAGACTTAAAAACAAGAATCTTTCAAAATGCCGCGTCGTCGAAGGCAACGTATTGGAACTTAAGCAGCTAAAAGATGCAATAACCGGGCAGGATATTGTTTACGCAAATCTGGCGGGCGACCTGGAGGCGATGGCAAAAAACATCGTGAAGGCAATGGGCGAAACGGGAGTGAAAAAACTCATCTTTATGAGTTCAATAGGCATCTATGATGTTCCATCAAAGCCGGTGCTAAGGCCATATCGAAAGGCCGCCGATGTGATAGAAACATCGGGCCTTGAGTATACTATTCTAAGACCAACATGGTTTACTGATATAGATGAAGTGGATTATGAAACAACCAGAAAGGGTGATCCGGAGAAAGGATCAGTAATTTCTCAAAAAAGCCTGGCAACATTGATTACGAATATCATCGAGTCCCCCGAAAATTACATCCGTGAAAACCTGGGAGTAAACAAACCAAATTCTTGATTGCCCTCTTGAGACACTCACCGTGCCATCCATCCGCCGTCGACAATGAGAACGTGACCATTCACATAGTCCGATGCAGGCGAGGCGAGAAAAACGGCCACTCCTTTCAAGTCTTCGGGTAGTCCCCATCTCCCTGCCGGAATCCGGTCGAGAATCGATTTGGCTCTGGCGGGATCTTCGCGCAGCGGCTTCGTATTATTCGTTGCCATGTACCCCGGTGCGATCGCATTGATCGTGATTCCGTGCTGAGCCCATTCATTGGCCAGGGCTTTCGTCACCTGAGCGACGGCGCCTTTACTTGCCGCATACGACGGAACGAAAATCCCACCCTGAAACGCGAGAAGCGACGAGACGTTGATGATCTTTCCGTACTTCCTCTTCATCATATCCCTCCCTGCCGCCTGGCAGAAGAAGAACACTGTTTTCGTATTGATGGCCATGACCTCGTCCCAGTCTTTTTCGGAAAAATCGATCGCCGGCGAGCGGCGGATAATTCCTGCATTGTTGATAAGGATATCGACTTTCCCAAACACGTCGAGAGTCTTCTGCATGATCTTTTCGATCGGGGCTATCGTCGATAGATCGGCGACAATATTGATTACTTTTCTTCCGGCGGCTTGAACTTGTTTGGCCGTTTCAGTACATCCGGTACGGTCAACGAGAACGATGTCTGCGCCAGCCTCCGCCAGACCAACCGCCATCCCGGCTCCAAGACCGGTGCTCCCTCCCGTCACTATCGCTGTTTTACCTGCAAGACTAAATCGGTTATCCACTTTTTCCTCGGTTTGTTAGACTATGAATTCCTCGGATCCGTCGGTTCTCACCTTAATTATAGAGGAGGGTAAATTAACTATCGTTGTATCCTCGCCGATCCCCCTTTTGCAAATGCACGCACCTGTTCGACGGTCG
>CAYTOA010000102.1:0-6166 GCA_964439265.1 uncultured Chitinophagaceae bacterium | reverse complement strand
GGAAAATCTTCGCGGCTTCTTCTCTGAAAATACTCCAGACATGCTTTATGGCCGTCTTCAAGGTGGGCGCCGACATGGATGATCATATCGTTGTTGAAAGCGAAGTGGCTTTCACTGTATGCTCTGCGAAAACCGTCGATCCTTTCGTAAGTGTGGGAAGCATGTTTCGGTCCGGCAAAGTGTATAATCCTGGAGTGGCCGCTATCCATCAAGTATTTCAACGCTTCTTTCATCACCTTGATGTTATCGATGCTGACGACGTTCGCCTGAATACTCTTGGTATCTTCCAGTAATACGAATGGAAAATTAACCATCTTCAGACGAAAAAGATGTTCAATCTCCGCCGTCCCTTCAATTACCGGCGCAATGATAGCACCTTTAATATCCTTGGCCGTGAAACTGTCGGTGATCTCTTCTTCGTATGTATGATCCCCTTCTGAGCTGGCGGTCAGAACCAGGTATCCTCTGCTGCTGGCATACTCTCTTACCCCCAAGGCGATGCCCGTATAGAAAGGGTTGTCCCACTCGCGGATGAGGAGGCCGATGCTGGGAAACTGAACGGACGGGTTCTTCAAAGTTCGGGCACTTCCTCTTGGACGATAGTTGAGTTCCTTCATCGCACTCAATACAGAGTCTCTCGTATTTGCGTGGACAACGCTTTTCTGATTGAGCACGGCTGAAACAGTTCCTTTAGACACTCCCGCTTTCGTTGCGATATCATCGATGGTTATCTTTTTCAATTTAATTCTCCAGCGATATACTCAAACATTTCTTCATCGAAACACTTGAGTCTCAAACAAACTAATCCAAATTCACTGAACCGGTTCAATTGACATTTAATCAATTCAACATTGTTTAGAAACAAATGAGTTTACTTAAGTCTTGAGCAAAAGTCAAGAAATCATTTGATACCATGAAGTGTCCGGACCTCCCTCCAGGAAATAATTCATCGGCCCAAATAGGCCGCAACTCTCCAAAAGGGAGCGATATTTGCAAATAGAACGAAGTTATTTGCCTACAAGACCAGAATTGGCCGGCAGTCGTTGCTGATAGTAAGTGCCTGGAATCGCCCACAAAACCCCATGGATTGCTCTATAAATAGTATGTCTTTGAGGCCGCGACAAACTGTCAACCCGGCATGGCAGAGTGATTGCAGCCCACCGATGAGAAACGACTGAGCGTTGAAGGAGTAATGTGTTTTCTGATTGGGTTTTGCGGAATTCTACAGAACTGAGTCCATGGAGAGTTGGTGCTAAGTCATGTTCAATGCTGATAATCGGCCAACAGCGATTGCCTTTGTCGATTGCAGGGCCGCGATTTCGGAAAAAAAGATATCTTAAAATGATTATAAGACGGGGAGCGCTTTCTGCATTCTTCTAAGGAAACGTCTGCGGCCGGTTATTGGCTTGCACCCATTTGTATGCGATGGAGCGTCTTAGAGCGTGTATTGAAGAAATTGGCCGATCGGTTGTGAACTCGAGGATTTTCGGAAACAAACCCTCTCTAGTTTTTTCATGCCAACCCGTTCGATCTGTTCGATAGCAATGCTGCCTGTAGCAAACAACATCCTCATCGCACATCAGTGGCGAGCATCCCGGCGCTCCGTGCTGCCTCCAGTCCGAGATCCGCGTCTTCGAATACCTGGCATTCGTTCGGTGCAACTCCCAGGCGTCTCGCTGCTTCGACGAATATATCGGGACTTGGCTTAGGGCGTATCCCGTCGTCAGCCGTCACGATCACGTGAAAGTATTGTAACACTCCGATCGCTTTAAGCTGAAACTCGACATTCGCTCTTGTGCTTCCCGATGCAACGGCCATCGGTAGAATATTTCTGTATCGAAGCGCAACATCGACCACGGGCTCAATCGGCTTGAGTTGATCGGCGCGGCTGCGAAAATAGTCATCTTTCAGCTTTGTCGTTCGCAGGTAATCAAGAGAAAACCCGAATTGGCTGTTATAGAGGTCGATGATCGCTTTGTCGGGCATCCCCTTCTTCGAATAGAAGTACGGATAGTCCCATCTGCCCCCCTGCACGCTCACGGAGTATTCCCATGCCAGCATATGCAGCGGCATCGAATCGATGAGCGTCCCGTCGCAGTCAAAAATCAATCCCCTCATATGATCGGGGACAAGAAACTCCTTCTTCGTCATCCTGGGTACTGCCGGTAGCTCACTTCATTCCAGCGAAGTTCTTTCTTGAAATCGGAAATCGTAGTCTTCTGGTCTATAACAAGCATTTCAACTCCCGAGATCTCAGAAAAATCTTCGAGGTACTCCGTTGATATGGATTGACTAAAGACAGTATGGTGTGCGCCCCCCGCAAGAATCCAGGCAGTAACGGCGGTTTCAAAATCTGGTTTGGGAATCCAGAGCGCACGTGCGACGGGAAGTTTGGGAAGAGGTTTTTCCGGAGGGATTGTTTCAACCTCGTTAACGATCAGGCGGAAATGGTTCCCCATGTCGATCAGGGTAACATTAATGGCAGCGCCCCCGGGAACGTTGAAGACCAGCCGGGGGGGATCCGATTTCCCGCCGATCGATAGAGGATGAATTTCCAGACTCGGTTTGTCGGCGGCGATCGATTGGCAGATCTCGAGCATGTGCGCGCCGAGAACCTGCGTTCGTGAGGGGTCGAGATGATACGTATAATCCTCCATGAACGATGTTCCGCCCGGCAATCCGACAGACATCATTTTGACCGAGCGAAGCAAAGCCGCAGTTTTCCAATCGCCTTCGGCTCCGAACCCGTACCCATCCGACATCAATCGTTGAACGGAGAGGCCCGGCAGTTGTTCTAGCCCATGCAGATCCTCAAATGTCGTCGTGAAGGCTTTGAAGTTGCCTTCGGTCAAAAATCTCCGCAATCCCAGTTCGATCCGCGCCGCTTCACGAAGTGACTGACGCTTTGCGCCCCCGCTGCGCATTGAGGGTACAACTTCGTATTCATTTTCATAAGTGGAGATCAGCGAATCGATCTCGCTATCGCTCACCATCTTCATCACCGCAACAAGGTCGCCAACACCGTACCCATTTACAGAATACCCTAAACGCAATTCAGCCTCCACTTTGTCCCCTTCCGTCACTGCGACGGAACGCATGTTGTCTCCGAAGCGCGCAACTTTCATCCCCTGAGCATCCCACCAGGCAAACGCAGCCCGCGCCCACACTCCGATCTTCCTCTGCACTGAGTCATCTTCCCAAAAACCGGCAACCACCTTTCGCGGCTTTTTCATTCTGGCCGTAATGAACCCGAATTCCCTGCCGCCGTGTGCGGTCTGGTTAAGGTTCATGAAATTCATATCGATCGAGCTCCACGGAATATCTCTCCCGAACTGCGTGTGGAGATCAAGCAACGGCTTCTGGAGGGCCCTGAGGCCACCGATCCACATTTTTGCGGGGGAGAATGTGTGCATCCACGCGATGACGCCTATACATGTTGGCGTGTTGTTCGCCTCGAGGCAGATTTTCATGATCGCTTCGGGTGTCGTGAGAACCGGCTTGAACACGATGGTAAAGGGAATGTGGGGAGAACGCGACAGCCCCGCGACAAGCGTCTTCGAATCCTGGTCCACCTGCCGGAGCGCTTCCGGACCGTAGAGATGTTGGCTTCCTGTAAGGAACCAGACCTGTTGTTGTTTGAGATCGATCATACGTTATTTCCTTTTTCGACTGGGTCCTTTCGGGACCGTTAAGTTTTCCTTTTTAGGCTGACCGTAGTATGCCTCGGGCCCGTGCTTGCGGCTGTGGTGTTTGTTCAGGATGTATTCGGGGAGCGCTGGAAGTTCCGGCTGAAGAGCAACCGAACGGAACGCCATGGAGGCAACACGCTCAAGGATCAAGCTGTTTTTTACTGCATCGCGGGCAGTGTTCCCCCAGGTGAAAGGTGCATGTCCCGCAATCAGGACTGCGGGTATTGCCTCTGGGTCGAGATCCTTGAATCGTTCGACAATGAGTTTGCCGGTGTTGAGCTCGTAGTCATCGACGACTTCTTCTTTGCTCAGGAATCGTGCAACGGGGACAGTGCCATAAAATGCATCGGCGTGCGTCGTTCCGAAACACTTGATTTCGCGGCATGCCTGGGCAAACGAGGTGGCAAACTCGCTGTGCGTATGGGCGACCCCTCCAATTGAGGGAAATGCTTTATAGAGTTCGAGGTGCGTCGGAGTATCGGAGGATGGGCGGCCTTTTCCTTCCACGATCTTGCCGGCCAGATCAACAACGATCAGATCGTTCGTGCGGAGATTGCGGTACTCTACGCCGCTCGGTTTGATCACGACAAGTCCTTCGTCGCGCGAAATCCCGCTCGCATTCCCCCATGTGAGAGTGACGAGATTGTACCGTTGAAGGTCGAGGTTCGCCTCGAGGACCTCTTCCCTCAATTGCCGCGACGTCATCCGTTTCTCCGCACAGAATCGCGAAGGTCGAGCAGTTCTTTCATGACATTATACATATTTCCGTTCCAACCTTTCGTGCCGAACCCGTCGTGCAGCTGGCGGTAGAGGGCGTACAATTTCTGATATACCAAATGGTTCGAACCGATCGGCGCGAAGCTCTTTCCCGGACCGGTCATCGCCTTCTTTGCATCCCCGATCGAATCATAGCCTCCTCCCCCTTTTCCGGCTGCCACGGCACCAAAGATCGCGGCGCCGAGGGCGGGAGTCTGATCGCTGCGGGAAATTTTCATCGGGCGTCCGGTCACATCGGCGTAGATCTGCATCAGCAATGGACTCTTTGCGGCAAGCCCTCCGCAGTTGATAACTTCTGAAATTGAGACACCGTATTCTTCGATCCGGTCGATAATTGCCAGCGCCCCGTAGGCAGTCGCTTCCATCAACGCGCGGTAAATTTCATGCGGTGTTGTATGCAGCGTCTGCCCGACCAACAATCCCGAAAGCCGCACGTCGACAAGGATCGTCCGGTTGCCGTTATTCCAATCGAGCGCAAGCAAGCCGCTCTCTCCCACCTTGAGCTTCGAAGCTGCTTTCTCCAGGTTCCTGAACTTATCATCCTGAGTCTTTCCGTACGCTTCGGGAACGAGGTTGTTGATGAACCAGAGAAAAATATCTCCGACTCCGGACTGCCCCGCTTCGATGCCGTAATATCCGTCCATGACCGACCCGTCCACGATGCCGCACACGCCGGGAATGTCGTTCAACTTCTCCTTGTTTGGATGGATCATGATATCGCAGGTGCTCGTCCCGATGATCTTCACAAGCGTCCCGGTCGAGATCCCGGCTCCGACAGCACCCATGTGCGCATCGAATGCGCCGACCGCCACTGCAACGGAATTTGAAAGCCCCAGCTTTGCAGCCCATGCGCTGGAAAGCCGGCCGGCTGTTTTCTCTGAAGTAAATGCTTCGTCGTAAAGACGAGGCCGGAGCGCGCCGAGTCCCGGTGAAAGCATTTCCAGAAAATTCTCGTCCGGCAAGCCTTGCCATGATTGATTGAACATCGCCTTGTGGCCGGCGGCGCAAACACTCCGTCTTATTTTCTTCGGCGCGAGATCGCCAACCAATGTTGCGGCGATCCAATCACAGATCTCGACCCAGCTCTCTGCCGCCTTGAAAACATCCGGAGAGGTATTTTTACAGTGAAGAATTTTACTCCAAAACCATTCCGAAGAGTAGACTCCGCCGATCTTTGCCAGGTACTGCGGGCGATGGGCGGCGGCTGTTTGCGTAATGAGCTGTGCTTCTGCGTAACTGGTATGATCCTTCCACAGCCAGACCATCGCCGCAGGATTTTTTTTGAATTTCGGATCGAAGCAAAGAGGAGTTCCCCGGGCATCGACAGGCATGGGACTGCTCCCCGTCGTGTCGACGCCAATCCCGATCACGTCGGAACGAGCAAAGCTCTTCCGAACCGACTTCGCCTTTTTCAGGACCCCCTTGATCGTCGCTTCAATCCCTTTGACATAGTCGGCGGGATTTTGACGCGCAAGATTCGGATCGGCTGCGTCAATAATCACTCCATCTTTTCCCGAAGGATACGGGTAGACCTGGGTCGCCAATTCTCTTCCGTTAGCAACATCCACGATGAGCGACCGGCAAGAGTTGGTACCGAAATCGAGTCCGAGAACATATTTGCTCATTGAATCAGCCTTTTGCGATTATCCGGTGAAGTAGAGATATCCTCCTGCGATCACCACAACGACAAAGATCGAAAC
>CAYTOA010000101.1:0-6462 GCA_964439265.1 uncultured Chitinophagaceae bacterium | reverse complement strand
CGAGGCGAAAAAAGTGGAAGGTGTTTCCTTCCTGGCGCAGGGAACGTTGTATCCGGATGTCATTGAATCGATGTCGTTTAAAGGTCCGTCGGCAACCATCAAGACGCACCACAATGTCGGAGGCCTGCCGGAAAAAATGAACCTTAAACTCGTCGAACCGTTCCGGGAACTGTTCAAAGACGAAGTGCGCGAGGTCGGCCGGACGCTTGGTCTTCCCGTGAACATGATCGGCCGTCATCCGTTTCCCGGGCCGGGGCTCGCGATCCGCGTTTTGGGCGAGGTCACGTTCGATCGGCTTGAAATACTTCGGAGCGCCGATGTGATCTTTATAGAAGAGCTTCACAAGAATAATCTATATAATGAAATCTGGCAGGCGTTTGCGGTACTGCTTCCCGTCCAGTCCGTCGGCGTTATGGGAGACGAACGGACATACGAAAATACCGTCGCACTTCGTGCCGTCACCAGCATCGACGGGATGACCGCTGATTGGGTGCATCTCCCGTACGATGTCTTGGCGACCGTCTCAAACCGCATCATCAATGAGGTCCGCGGCGTCAACCGCGTTGTTTATGATATCAGCTCCAAACCCCCTTCAACAATTGAATGGGAATAGGAATTTTCAAGTTACAATTTTCAATTTGCGATTTGAAAATGCTCGGGTCCGTAGGGCTAAAACTGAAAATCGCAAATTGAAAATCGGAAATCGTATATGATCGTCCTCCAGAATCTTACAAAAAAATTCGGCTCCTTCGCGGCGGTTGACAATCTATCGCTGATGGTTCCACAAGGGGAATTCTTCGGTTTTCTCGGACCGAACGGCGCCGGCAAAACCACGACGATCAAAATGATGACCGGATTGTTCACGCCAACGTCGGGATCTATCGTGATCAACGGGTTCGACGTTCAAAAAAATGCGCTGGAGGCGAAGGCATCGGTCGGGTACATTCCGGACCAGCCGTTTTTGTACGACAAGCTCACCGGAAGGGAATTCCTGTATTACATCGGCGGCTTGTTCAACATGCCGAAGAAGAAAATTCAGGAACAGACGGCGCAACTCATCGAGCATTTTGATATCGGAGACTGGGTCGATAAACGAACAGAGGAATACTCCCAGGGCATGCGGCAGCGGGTGACCATTACGGCCGCGTTTCTCCACGAACCGAAAACGATCATTATCGATGAGCCGATGGTCGGGCTCGACCCGCGCAGCGCCCGTATCGTCAAGGACTCGCTCAAGCAGAAATCAAAGGAGGGGGTTTCGATCTTTATGTCGACTCACAGCCTTGAAATGGTCGAAGAGTTATGCGACCGGATCGGGATCATCAAGGACGGAAAACTGATCTTCCTCGACTCGCGGGAAAATCTTCACCACCACAAGTCGAAGTACGACGGAAAGCTTGAATCGGTCTTCCTGGAGCTCACGAAGTGAGAAAGTTCCTCCACATCATCGCTTTCAAGAACAAGATGTTCTGGAAAGTGACGTTCTCGTTAAGCGCGCAGTCGTTGATCAAGAATGTCGGATCGTTCGTCGTATTCGGCTCGTTTGCCGTCGGCGCTTTTTTCTTCTCCCGTTTTCTTACCGCGTACCTTCTCGAGGACGTCAAGATCGGCTTGTTCCTGTTTCACAGGTTCATGTCGATGCTGCTGTTCGTTTTTTTTGTCACCATCAGCCTCGGCAACATGGTCGTCTCATTTTCGACCCTGTACCGTTCTCCCGAAGTCCATTTCATGCTCACGAAACCGATTCCCCATCTGACGATATTCATCATAAAATTTCTCGACAACTTCTTTTACAGTTCCGGTACGCTCTTTCTCGCCGGTTTTTCCGTACTGCTTGGTTACGGTTCATATTTTGGGTTCCCGTGGCATTTTTATCTTCTCATGATGCTCGGCGTTCTCGTGCCGTTTATGTTTCTGGCGGGCTGCACGGCCGTGCTCATACTCTTGGTGCTGATGAAACTCGCTTCGAGAGTGAGCTTTAAGATGCTTATCGCACTACTCGTTCTTTTCTATGTCGCACAAATATATTTCTATTTTCATGTCACGAGCCCGATAGACCTCGTTCGTCAGGTCATGCAGTACTATCCGAACGTCAATCTCTACTTTGGCCAGCTTGATCCCCCTGTCTCAAATTATCTTCCCAATTTTTGGATCTCCCAGATTCTGTTCTTTTATGCCACGGGTAAGGAGAGCGCCGTGGTCGGATATTGCGCCCTCCTGATTCTGTCGAGCGCTGCGGCGTTTATTGCGCTCGTTCTGGCCGGCGACAGGCTGTTTTATTCGACCTGGATCACGTCTCTCACTTTTAGATCTTTTTCAATAAAAAAATTTGAATTTACGGGGACCCTGTTTAGTTTCCAGAAACAGTCGCGGTTTTCTCCCCAGCATGAATCCATTTTAAAAAAAGAGTACTGGCAATTTCTCCGTGAACCGAGCCAATGGATTCACCTCGTCGTCATGCTTTTTTTGGTGTTCACCTTCCTCTCGAGTGTAACATCGATGGATTTCGGTCTTCAAGACCCAAAACTGAGAACGGCAGTCTTTCTTGTCGTCTACATTTTCGATGCGTTTTTGATCACTTCGATAGCATTGCGATTCGCTTTCCCGATGATGAGTCTGGAGGGAGATGCGTACTGGACGATTCGCAGTTCGCCTCTTCGCGCTTCCAAGGTCTATTGGACAAAATTCGCAGTCGTGCTCGTGCTGCTCGCGATTCCCGGATTGGCGTTGGCGGTGTTATCCAATGTTCCGTACATCCGGCTCTCGCCTCTTCCCCAGGTAACCACTGCCGGGATGGGGTTCATCGCTTTTGCACTCGTGAGCCTGAATTTCGGGCTGGGCTCATACTTTGTGAATTACGATGAGAAGAATCCAATACGGATCGCCTCCTCCCAGGGTGCGACCCTTACATTTCTGTTATGCATCGTATTCCTCGTCTTGCTCGTGATCGTATTCTTTTTTCCAATACTTGCTGTATTTAATTCTATTTATTACGAAATTCCGAGGAGAAATTCGTGGCTATACTACGCGCTTGCTGTGATCGGAGTTCTCTCCGCGGTCGTCGGGGTCGTGTCTCATGTCATAGGGGTAAAAGCGCTTGCGAGAGACGTGTGACAGATGCAACGCGGGAAACCAATCGTCGTTCATCTATCGTCGAACATCATGAATCATAATAAAATATTTCTTATCGGCGTTCTCGGGCTGCTGTTGTACGGGCAGCATCTTGCCGCACAGGACGAGGTGGTCTTTAACCAGGGCGCAGAAGAGAGTTTTTTGTTGGGGACGAAACAATTTGCGCAAAGTGATTTCAAGGAAGCCTACCTCTCCTTTCAGAAAGTCATCGATGAACCGGTGCGGAACCAGCGGACAACCGCTTCGTTGATCATGTCGGCGAAATCGCTCTTCCAGCTCCACAGTTTCAGGGAATCCATACGCCTCCTGAAGGATTTTCTCGATACCTACCCGCAAAGCAATTATGCGGAAGATGCTCACTACACCCTTGCACTGAATTACTACCGGCTCAACCGCTACTCGGATGCGGCCGGCGAACTGCTGATCATCCTCGAAAGCGGCAGGGAGCGAAAGACGTTTCTCCGTGCGCAACGGATTTTCGAGAATGTCGCCTCTGAATTTCTCACCGCGCAGGAAATAAAAGACCTCCTCTATTTTGCGAAAACAGATCGGTCGAAGAAATTGCTGACCCTCCACCTGGCCGAAATTGAATTCGACCAGGGATTGTATACCGAATCGATGGCGCACGCACGGGAGGTCCTTGCCGGCAACGAGGACCCCCTGACATCCCAGCGGGCTCGTTCGCTTCTCGTCCGCGTGCAGAGCGGAACATCCGTGAAACTGGGAGTTATTTTGCCGCTGATGCAGAAAGCTGACGGAGCGTCTCGCGAAAAGAAACTGGCGTACGAGATTCTGGATGGGGTGAAGTATGCGGTCGACGAATACAATCTCAAGAACTCGAAACAGGGCGTCACGGTCGTTATCGATGTGCGCGATTCTGAGAAAGACCCGCTCGTTGCCGCGAGGGAAATCCAGCCGTGGCTGGACGACAAAGAGTTCATCGGGATCGTCGGTCCGATCTTCAGCTACGAAGTCTCTCCCGTCGCAGGAATCGCAAATTCCCGCAAGATTCCCCTGATCACCCCGACCGCGACCGATAACGGAATCGCCGCTGTGGGGGACTTTGTCTTCCAGGCGAACCCCGATTACACGACCCGCGGCAAAGCTATGGCACAGTACGCCGTCCTGAAACTCGGCATGAAGAATCTCGCCGTCGTTGCGCCGAGCTTTCAGCCGAGCAGCGCGATCGCCGATTCGTTCGTTCAGGAGGCAATGCGTCTCGGTGCGCGGATCATTTCGGACAAACGTTATTTGAAGGGAGCAACGGATCTGCGATACCTCTTCAGCGCGATGAGAAGCGAAGGCGCAGTCTTCAGCCAAGAGCAGTCCATCGACTTCAAGGGAACGGTGAGCTATCCCGAGATCATTAAACGGCTGACGTCAGTCGGCATTCGAAAATCCACAATCGATTCGCTTGCAGAGAAACAAGGGAAGGTCATCGTGCAGCGTCTTTTCGGTCTGAACGGGAAGGCCATGGCTGATTCATTGGGAATCCCGCTGCAGGCTGAACCCTTCTACCTGGACAGCTTACAGTATCCGGTGACGTCTATACAGGGAGTATTCTGCCCGATCTCAAACAGCGGAGAGATCGGCATCATTACTTCGCAAATGACCTACTATAATATCAAAGCGACGGTCCTCGGCTCGGGAGAATGGAACGACGCTGCCGAACTTGACCTCAATAAACGATATGCTGACGGAGCTATTTTTAGTTCTGACCGCTGGATAGAGAACTCTTACGCATACGGACAGTTCGCGTCGCAATTTCTTCGGGCCACTCAGCGCCAGGCGACCGATAATGTCCTTTTCGGCTACGATGCGATGTCCCTCGTACTGACTCAGATCCTGAACGGCGGGACGACGCGGGAGCGGCTTACGGAGTTGTTGGGGAAAGTGTCGGATTTTCCCGGTTACCATTCGAAGATCTCGTTCACAGAAAACAGAGTGAACTCCTACCTCCATATTCTTCAGTACAAAAAGGGGAAGATTTCAAAGATCGACGAAATATTCTATAAGAGAGACGCAGTTCCGAAATAGATCATCACTCTGGGGGGAGTATGGCTGATGCATCGCGCCGAAAAGTAAACGAACCTTCATTCTATCATTCCAAGATCAAGGATTGGCCGGTCAACGAACGTCCGCGTGAAAAGATGATTAATCACGGTCCGGAGTTCCTTACCGAAGCCGAGCTGCTTGCAATTCTCATCGGTTCAGGCAGCGGCAAAGTCACGGCTGTCGACATTGCAAAAACGCTCTTCGTTGAACGCAAAACGTTGAGGTCACTGGCAGCTCTGACCGTCGCCGATTTGAAGGAGTTCAGGGGTATCGGCGACGCACGTGCGGTTGCCATCGCCGCTGCGTTTGAGCTGGCACGCCGGCTCCAAGCCTCTCCGGAGACCGAGCGCCGGATGATCAGATCTCCTTCGGACATTGCGGAGCAGTTCATACCGTCGCTTCGTGACCTCCAGCAGGAAGTATTTTTGGTGATCCTGCTGAACAGCGCCAACAAGATCATAAGGGAAATCACGATTACCAAAGGGCTCCTCAATTCCTCGCTCACGCATCCCCGCGAAGTGTTTCGTCACGCCATCGTCGAGCACGCCGCAAGCGTGATTCTGATGCATAATCATCCAAGCGGAAATCCTGAGCCAAGCCAGGAAGATATCGCGATCACCAAACAGATAGTGGAGGCAAGCAAGGTTGTCGGGATCCCGGTTCACGACCATATCATTATTGCGGGAAGTCAGTTCACAAGTCTTGCCGAAAGGGGATTAATATAGACATAAATGCCTCTAAGCCGGTCGATTCACACCGGAGGATGCGTAATTAATACCCATCTTGGGAAGTTTTTGCGCGATCTATTGTTCTCGGTGGCGGAACGTGATTAAATATTTTTAACACAAGCCGGGAACTCAATGCGATGCTGAAAAGTGCGGGGGGGATGGCTGGATCAGAAGAATCTAAGAAGTTTTTTCGCTTGACATCGGGCAGCCATTTCGCTATTATTCACATGGAAAGATCAGGTTTTTCCAGACACCTCATTACACAGGACACAGGTATTTTATGAAGAGAGCATTAAAGCTATTTGCAGGAGCGGCTTTCCTTACGGCGACATTGATCGTTGCAGGTTGCAGTAGCGGGCCTAGTGAAGATGAACTCGCTCAATTGGAAGCGTTGAAAGCTGAGGTCGCGTCGCTTCAGAAAGAAGTCGATGCCAAGCAAGCCGAAAAAGCAAGTTTGCAGAAACAAATTGCAGAAAAGCAGGCTGAGCTTGCAGCGGCAACGAAAGAGCAAGACGCAACTCGCGAACGCCTAAAAAGCCAGCAATGA
>CAYTOA010000100.1:0-6660 GCA_964439265.1 uncultured Chitinophagaceae bacterium | reverse complement strand
GCCGATAAGATATAATCTAGTTCTTGTTCTCATGAGTGATGACCTTTTCCGTAGTGTTCGTTTCTATTCACCGATCGCTTTTGTAAGTTGCGCGATCGCGAGTTCGTAGTTGACCAATGATTGAGTTAAATTCAATTTTGCCTGCAGCAGTTCAACCTCGGCATCGCGAAGGTCTGAATTTGCGGCAAGTCCTTGCTTGAATTTTCCGGTGATGTTCCGGTAATTCTCTTCCGCCTGAGCCACCCCTTGTTCGGAAACCGCTTTTCGTTCCCGCGCCTTTTCGATGGAGAGGTAGCATTGTGTTACTTCGAGGGTGACGCCGTCCTGGACCATCGAGAGGCCTTCCTGCGCCTGAGCCAGTTGTGACTGGGCCTGTGCGGTCTGATAACCCGTCTGCCACCAGTTCCAAATATCGTACGTTAAGGAAACCGAGACATCCCATGACCCCTTGAATTCTTCCAATACAGGAAAGTAGCGCTGGTTCGGGTTAAGATAGTTGTAGTTCCCGACCAGGTATATTTGAGGCCACCAACTGCCGCGAGCCGACACAAGACCTGCCTCTCCTGCCTTTACACGCGCGTTCATTCCGAGGACTTCCGGACGCTTTTCCAGAGCGCGCTTGACCAACGAGTCGACGGAATCCCATGATCGATCGTTGATCTGGATTGTAGAAGCGAGTATAATTTCCGTGCGCAACGGGAGGCCGAGCGTATTGTTGAGTGCGTACATCGAAAGTTGAACGCCGTTCTCGGCATCGATCTGACGAACGAGAGCATCAGACAACTGAACCTGCACCTTCATAAGGTCGTTCTTGGTCAGGAATCCCTGCTTCATCAGGTTTTCCGCGTCGGTTGCATGGACGCGGACCTGCGAAACATTGTCATCGACAAAACGTTTGGCCTCAATAGCCTGGAAAAGAGTCCAGTATGCGGCCTGGATACTATAGATGATCTCGGCTTTGTCTCTCCGGAAATCTTGTTCCGTTGCTCGTGCAGTGTAATCCGCAGCCTCGATCGCGCCGGATATCTTTCGGCCGGTAAAGAGGGGTTGCTGGATGGTAGCCCGCAGCGTGTAGTTATCCAGGATCGTTGGGGATAGAACTAGCGAGGCATCGACGGGGGGAATTTCCGGTGTTTTTGAGATTGAGCCTGCAGGAAGTACCACAGCTTCAGCAGGTACATCGCTCAATCTCGTATAGAGGCCGTTGAATTTCAACGACGGCAGCGAAAGAGTATTGGTCTCGGCCGCCCTGGCCGCGGCTGCGTCGAGCTTGAACTGCGATGTATGGAGTGCTTTGCTGTTCTCAAGTCCGAGGCGTGTCGCCTCCTCGATTGTGAGGACAAGCTTCTGTTGGGCCGCTGCTCCGATTGAAATAAGAATAAGGAGCACAACAACTGTTATTGATCTCTGTACCATCGTTCCCTCGTATTATGAATGTGTACGGCTTTGTTCTTTCAAAAGAGCGGCATACTCCAGGCGTCCCTCCGGACTGAGAATCGCATCAGTAAGCAGGCGGAACGACGCCTCCAACGTTTTCGTCAAGTCAATATTTCTTTCCTTCTGCCATATCTCTCCTTCGCGGTCTATCCGCGTCATGAGCGATGTGGAGTTCGACCAGATGATGATCGCCATATCGATGGGATTGACATCATTTCTAATCTTTTTCTCCTGGACGCCCCGATTGAAGACATCGATGATCTGTTCCCAGTTCTTTCGGCTCTCAGCTGTATACGTTCTCCGCATTTCCTCTGAAACTTCTCTATGGACGTTGGGTCGATAGGCGGAGTCGAGCATGCGGAAATAGTTCCTCTGCGTGTTGAAGAACTCAGTATACGCTCGCTCCATTTGGTGGAGAATTTTAACGACTGAACTTTCTTGAGAGATTATTTCGTTGAACACAGTATAGAGAAGCCGAAGGCCGCGAAGCATCAATGCGATATAGATGTCTTCCTTGCTTTCGAAGTAGAGATAAAGCGTTCCTTTGCTCAACTCAGCCGCAATCGCGATATCGTCAACGGTCGCAGTGGTAAGTCCCTTGTCTGCGAATACCCTCTGGGCTGCATCAAGGATTTCCTCTTTCCTGCGCTCTTTTTCCCTCTCCTTCCGTTCCTGAATGCCCATATACTCTCCGAGTATAAATTATACCGTCGGTCATTTATTATGACGTAATTATACGAAAAAAATTGCAGTTTTGTTGCATAATTCGTGTTAATATTTCTTCATGCTCAGCTCAAGAATTAGCGGTCTAGCTGGTCTCTGGCCGAATACCAATTTTCACAGCGTAAGATCAGGAGTTCATACCAATAACGGAATTAAAATGAAACCGCCTTCTGTTCTTCTTTCGACTGTTTGTTTATCGGGAATCAATCCGTCCTGAGAAGCAGCATGAAGAAGTATGCACTGAGGTCGTATGTCTGGAGAAAGAAATGAGGATGAGACTACTCGGATAAGGAGCTGCTGCGGGAGGTAATCACACAATTCGACGATATGAAAATTCTTATCGCTGATCTATGACAAAGAAGGTCGATCATGGGTCCGGCATTTACTTCGAAAAGAGGTTCGAGGCGAACCGGAAAGCCAATTTTGCAAGTATCTTAATGCGTCCTAACTGTATCTGTCCCCATAAGGCGCTCAATGCTGCGCGGGGATGCTTGGACCAGAACCATGCAAGTCGAAATTCGAGTTTACGGAATTCCTTCCACCCGAAACCTGGCTGAATCACAATCGGGATGATCGGGTCATTCCCGAGTGACTCAATTTTATGTTCCAAGTACGGTCGGTCCCACGAAAAATTCGGAGGAAGAAGATTTTGAGCGAGAGCCGATTGTTCAACCTCGGTGCCTGGGTAGATTCGGACTCCAAGACCGGTCGCAATAAAATCGATATATTTTGCATACCGCTCCATGAATTGGACGGTCTTCACAGCGTCTCCAAACGTTTCGCCTATGTGTCCAAAAGTGAAAAATACTTTCGTGAATAATCCTATCTCTTTTGTCCAGTGAAGGACGCGCTCTGCTTGATCGATAGTTATTCCTTTGTGCATCCCTTTCAGAACGTTCGGACTCGCCGACTCAATCCCAAAATCAACATAGTAACAGCCCGCATTCTTCATCGTTTGAAGCAAGTCCAGCGATACTCCATTCACACGGATCTCACACTCCCACGGAAAGACCAGGTGTCGTCTATTGATTTCTGCGCAGATAGCCTCGACATGGTCTTTGTGGAGCGTCAAGGTGCTGTCGAAGAATTTTACGCCTTGATAGCCGTATTCTTTAAGAAGGATTTCTATCTCATCAACGACATTATTCGCCGACCTCAGGGTAAGCTGGGTCCCGAACATCGCGCTCGCCGAGCAGAACGAACAATTAACCGGGCAGCCGCGTGAACTGATGATCGAGGCCGCAGGCACTTTCAAAAAATCGAGGAGCAAGTCGTACTTATAGAGCGCGTCAGGATCGCGGTAAGGAAACGGGAGGACGTCGAGATCGATGATGCGCTCAGAGTCCCGATGATGCACGACAACGCCATTCCGCCTGAAACTAATGCCCCGGACATTCTCAATGTTGGGATTGCGCGATAATAGCTCAGCGGTAAGTCCAAGGGTGGCGGTCTCTCCTTCTCCCCGAACGATGAAGTCGATTTCCGGAACATTTGTTAATGTATTCTCTGCGGTGAAAGTAGCATGAGGTCCGCCGTACATGATCTTGATCGCAGGATCATATTTTTTTATTTGGCGTGCAAGAGAAAAACTTTCATACCTCGTGTGCGACGTTCCCCCGATGCCGACCACTCGCGGCGTGGTTTTCTGCAGCAGCTCATCGATGCCAAGATCGTTAATTTGGAGGTCAACGAATGCCGTGGAAATATTATTCGCCCGAAGAAATGAAGTAATCGACGTCATACCAAGGGGGGGCATGCCGCCGAAAGTTTTTCCGTGTTCCGCTGGATGGATTAAGAGGACGTCTGACACCGTTCGTCTCTCCTGATTACGCCGTTAGACCCTATGCAACTTAGATTTCAAGTGCAAGGAATTGGGGGTTAGCATTTAGTTTTCCGATTTGGGTCTTAGAAAAAAAATGATTGCAACAATGGCCATAAAATAAATTAAAGCTGATACAAAGGTAGCGTAAAGATTAGTTTCGTGAGGTTTTAGATAGGAAGCGCGCCGTGCGCCGAATCGTGAAGGAAATAAAAAGCTTCCGTTTTCTGGAGGCTGATGGGTCATAATTGTAACAATAACATCGACAAGCTCCCCGAAATCCTCAATTTTATTGATTAAAACCAGCGGGGCCGACGAGACTCGAACTCGCGACTTCCTGCGTGACAGGCAATTTTAGTCATTAATTTTCGTCAGCTTTATAATTTTTTGACGGTCGCAGTCCCTATGTAAACATCTCGCAGTAACCGAATTGGTAGCATTCGGCTCGGTCATGTAACGATGCAAGTTATCGTTTAGCTCAAGGAAGAACGCTTTTGACATCGATCAACTCGCGTCATCATCGCGATTAGCTTCAAACAAGCAGAATGTTTGCGCCGATTGTGATCAGTTCGTCACTTCACCAGCAGCATTCTTTTCGTAGCTCGATACTCTCCCGCCTGCAGTGTGTAGAAATAGACGCCGCTGGGCATCTTCGTTGCATCCCACTGCACCGAAAAGTGTCCTGCATCTTGTTTTTCATTCACTAGCCCAGCTACCTCCCGCCCGAGGACATCATACACCTTGAGCGTCACATAACTGTTCACTGGTAACTGATAACTTATCACCGTCGCCGGATTGAACGGATTGGGATAATTCTGCAGAAGGGAGATACTTGTCGGAATTCGAAGGCCCGTCCCCCTGGGAACTCCTGTTGTTTGCAGAGCATACGCCTTGAGCGTGTTGTCGCTTTGATCGTACGTCCAGAACATTCCATCAAGATAAACCTGCGCAGCACCACCAGGTATGTTGTAACCTGCGAGGATAGATCCATCTGCAGGGTTCATTTTTAATACGCTGTCAGAACCTGCCCAGAGGGAGTTATTTGCGTAACAGAGGTAACTTGGTCTGAGGTCAAGCTTATAGAATGGAATTGCGGGGACCTGGGACACGAGGCTCGGATCGAACTTCACGACGCCGTGATCTTGGGTCGGGTTCTGCAGGTCAATACCGAGATAGAGATTCACTCCGTCGCTCGCCAAACCGCCGAACTCATTTGTTGTGTCAATACCCGGCCCCGCCGGAAGTTGGTTTGAGGATTTACTCGTTCCGATATCTATCTTGAAGACGCCAACGATTCCCTTGTCAGATCCTGAAGGATCGCCATATCCGCCGGCTGACCAGAACGCACCTTTATGATACGTAACATTCCCCAGCCAGCAAATCCCGTTTGCCGACGACGTCAGATTGATACTGTACGTGTTTGAGACCGCGCCTGTAGCGGCGTTGATAACGTAGACACTCGCAGTTGCACCGTTTTGATGGTCATGCTTAAAAAGGTAAAGTGAACTATCGGCATAAACAAGAGATGGATCCTGGCCACCACTTGTAATCTCGGGCAGCTGTGTGATGCGGTCCGGAGTTACCGGTTTCCTGTAGAATGGATTTGGATTGGAGAGTGTGCCATCGACCAACGTCATGTTGATGTCCGTGAGGTTGTTCCCACCCGATAGTGTTACGGGCGTGAGGCCTCCCAATGTCCCATACGCTCCCCAAGGATCAGTCGCAAGCAATTCGCCCGTGGAGTCGGTAATCATCACCGAGATAATATAATACGTCCCATCCGGGATTCCTGAAATTACATATTGCCCTGGGGATGACAGCTGTCCCATTTGTGTCAGCCGCCGATGGAGGGTCGAATCTGCAAAGACAACAACGAAGATTTGTCCAGTGGAGGAACCAGTGTAAGAAATGGTTCCAGAAATTGTCGCCGCCATAGTTCCGGCTGATAGTGCCGCAACCAGACAGATCGTGAGTAGTTGTTTGGATAATGTTTTCATCTTTGTTTTCCTTTTGATCATTGTCAGAGCGCGGCAGAGGACTGATCTGTCCGGTTCTCGAGACGTTCGTTGAAAGCCCCGTTCCTCGCTGACCGTATAAAAACACTAAAACCTCCATCATCAAGTATCGAATCAAGAGGTTTCGGAGTATTCATTCTCCCCGGAATTCCGGAATGCCTTGACGAACGTGCCGGCTCCGTAGAGGGAAAAAGCTCATTAGATTAGATATGATACAATAATCATGCCCGCGAAGAATGCGTATTCTGACCACAATTCGAGGCATGGGTTATTGGAAATAAGATATTCATCGCTTTGCTTCCTGACCTGAGTAAATAAGCAGAGGCAACTCTCCCTGGTCACCATCACTCTCAAGAACGAGGTCTGTCGGCGTAGCCACTGATGGAGAAGCGGACGATTGTTATCGATGCCGAGAGGAAGGAGAGCTAGCACACTTCAGATTGGGAAGCGGAATCGGAGGGAAATATTAATATGCCTATCTTTCTTCTCAAGGATGAAGCAATTATTTCTAGAACAAAGGTACAGTTTTTTTTTCCAGGGAGGATTGAAATCTTACGATCTGTTCAAAAAGAATTGCGGGGCCGACGAGACTCGAACTCGCGACTTCCTGCGTGACAGGCAGGCGCTCTAACCAAACTGAGCTACGACCCCGTGTGAATTCTCTCT
>CAYTOA010000099.1:0-6800 GCA_964439265.1 uncultured Chitinophagaceae bacterium | reverse complement strand
GGGAGATGCCTTCGGCATTCGCTCCGCTCAGCATGACATTTACGGCTGCTTTCTGTATAGGAACCATTTTTGAGATAGCTTCTAACAACGGTTACTGAATAAGTTACCTTCTCACAACCAGGCAACGCTGGGAAAAGGTTTACATAAATGGAAGATGCTCTTCTGCTTCACAGGCTTCAATTTGCATTTACTGTTTCGTTCCACTATCTGTTTCCACAGTTGACGATGGGGTTGGCGCTTCTCATCGTCATCATGAAATGGCTGGCATTTCGCACGGGAAACGAATTGTATAACAACAGCGCCCGCTTCTGGGCAAAGATCTTTGCTTTCAACTTTGCTATCGGTGTGGTGACCGGTATTCCGATGGAGTTTCAATTTGGGACAAACTGGGCGCGCTTTTCCGTGTTCGCCGGCGGCGTTATCGGACAAACGCTGGCGATGGAAGGAGTTTTTGCATTCTTCCTCGAGTCGAGTTTCCTCGGTTTATTCCTCTTCGGAGAAAAAAAATTGGGACAACGACTTCACTTTTTCACATCGGTGATGGTATTCATCGGCTCGTGGCTCTCCGGGTACTTCATCGTCGCTACGAATGCCTGGATGCAGCATCCGGTCGCCTACGAGGTAGGAGCAAACGGCAATCTCTCGCTCTCCAGCTTTTGGGGATTGCTCTTCAATCCATGGATCGGATGGCAGTACACGCACAACATGATCGGCGCAGTGGTTACATCGTCGTTCGTCGTGGCCGCCATTGGCGCATTCTACCTTCTCGTGCACAAGCATGAAGAATACGGCAAAGTGTTTGTTCGCATCGGTGTGCTTGCGGGCGTCGTCGCGTCGATCCTCATGGTGTTCCCAACAGGCGATGGCCAGGGAAAAAACATCGCGTTCAATCAGCCGCCCACGCTCGCTGCAATGGAAGGGCTCTTCGAATCCAAGGAAGGTGCTCCGCTTGTCCTCATCGGTCAACCCGATATGGAGAAGAAGCGGCTCGATAACCCGCTTCAGGTTCCCAGGATGCTCAGCTTCCTGACGTATTATCGCTGGGGTGCAGAAGTGAAAGGCCTCGACGCTTTTCCGGAGAAAGACCGGCCGACAAATATTCCTCTTTTGTACTACAGCTATCATATCATGGTCGGGCTCGGAACAATGTTTATTGCCTTATTGCTCGCGGCAACATATTTCCTTTGGAAGAAAAAACTGTATATCACACGTCCGATATTGTGGATGTTGATGCTTGCTTTTCCGTTTCCGTATATCGCCAACACGGCCGGCTGGATGACTGCAGAGCTTGGCCGGCAACCATGGCTCGTGTATGCATTGATGCGCACCCCCGACGGAACATCAACAATGGTCTCCGCGGGCAATACACTCTTTACGCTGCTAGGTTTTGGAGGAATGTATTTTCTCGTTGGAGTGCTCTTCTTGTTTCTCGTCGCGAAGACAGTCAATCAGGGGCCGGTTGCGGCGCTGAAAGATCACTAATTATCGCGCGGGCATTCTGTTTTTCTGAAATATAATCTTCGACTGGAGTGCAGATGGAGATCCTATGGTTTTGCGTTGTCGCGTTCATGCTGGCGATGTACACGATACTCGATGGGTTCGATCTTGGAGCAGGCATTCTCCATTTGTTTGTCGCGAAGAACGACGACGAGCGCCGCATTGTCCTCAACGCCATCGGACCGGTATGGGACGGGAATGAAGTGTGGCTGCTTGCGGCTGGGGGCACCCTGTACTTCGCTTTCCCGCTTTTGTACGCGTCGAGCTTCAGCGGTTTTTATCTTCCTCTCATGATCGTCCTCTGGCTCTTGATGCTGCGCGGGCTCGGTATAGAGCTGCGGCACCATCTCAATCATCCGATGTGGAAAACCTTCTGGGATGCGCTTTTTGCAGTCGGCAGCATCTTGCTGGCAGTCTTCCTCGGCGCGGCACTCGGGAACGTTGCGCGAGGCGTTCCGTTGGATGACCACGGTTACTTTTTCGCACCGTTGTGGACATCGTTCACGGTTCAGCCTGAAGCGGGCATCCTCGATTGGTTTACCGTTATGATGGGGGGGCTTGCGTTGCTCACGCTCGCCAACCACGGAGCAAACTATCTTGCAATGAAAGCCGACGGACTTGTGCAGCAACGTTCGCGAAAGATCGCATCATTTACCGTATGGGGTGTCCTTCTCTTTGCCGTCGCAACGCTCGCAGCGGCATCGTCGATTCGTCCGGAAATCTGGAACAACTATGTTGTCCATCCTTGGGGAAACATTTTCCCGCTGCTCGGAGTGCTGGGATTGGCCGGAATGGTCTATTATAACAGGACCGCACAAGATGTTCGGGCATTTATTTCTTCATCGACATTCATCGGAGGAATGCTCGCAAGCACTGCGTTCGGGCTTTTTCCGAATGTGCTTCCTGCCTCGACAAACCCGAAGTACAGTCTCACCGTGTATAATACCTCCACTCAAGGATACGGGCTTAGCGTCGGCATTGTATGGTGGGTGATAGGAATTGTCCTCGCGCTCGGATACTTTACGTACCTCTTTTATTCGTTCCGGGGAAAAGTGAAACTGCACGCAGAAGGATATTGAATTGCAGGGAACAAATTAACTATTGTGAACCGTGTAGAAAAAGGCAACCCGAATACAATGGCAGAAGAACATTCACACACTCCTTCGACAGGCAAACATCTTGCCGTAGCCATTATACTTAATGCGGTCATCTTTATTGTCGAATTTGTCGGGGGCGTGCTCACCAACAGCCTTGCACTTATTTCCGACTCGCTCCACAATCTCAGCGATTTTTTCGCATTAATATTGAGCTACATCGCGCTACGGGTGGTCCAATGGAAATCGAATCCGGAAAAATCGTACGGATACGTGCGAGTTGAGATCTTTGTAGCATTCATCAACGCAACGACGCTCGTGCTGATCGGGATGTACCTCATCTACCAGGGAGTTCAGCGGTTCGCCCATCCTGAGCCTATTGCCGGCGGTTGGATGCTCATCATTGCCATCGTCGGGTTCGTTGTCAATACGGCCGCTACGCTGCTGCTGAAAACGCACTCGCACCACGACCTGAACATGAAAAGCGCGTACTTGCATCTTCTCACCGATGCTGTGGAATCGCTCGCCGTGGTTGTCGTTGCAGGAATCATTGCATGGAAAGACTGGCGAATACTCGATCCGATCGTGTCGATCGCGATCGGCCTCTTTATCATCAGAAGCGCATGGAGTATCGTTGCGGAGACGGTGCATATTCTCACCGAGGGAACACCGAAGGGAATTGATCTGGATGAGGTGGCAGCGTACCTCCAGTCGTTTCCGGGGGTGGAGAGCGTCCACCATCTGCATATCTGGGGATTGTCTTCTAAAATGCGTGCGCTGAGCGTGCACCTTGTCGTGCAGGATCAGCTGATCAGCAGCGGAAATAAGATCAGCTCGAAGTTAGAACACGAATTGGAGCATCGCTTCGGCATCAATCATCCTACCTTTCAGCTTGAATCTTCCGGGTGCGGCAATCAGGGGATAGTAGTGGAATTCCATCCGACACACGAAAAGCACTGACCGAGTGCACAGTTGTTCGCCTCTTTATTAACTCAGACGCTGCGTGCATGGCTTCTCTGAAGATCCAAAGCTCTTAGATCTTCCACGCTCGAATGCCCCCCTTGAGATTCCCGGCTTTGAATCCTGCTTTCTTCAACTTCAATGCTGCGCTCACGCTCCGGTTTCCGCTGGCACAGTAGCAAATGATCTCTCTGCCGCGGAATTTTTCCAATTCTTCTATGCGTGCCGACAACTCCTGCACGGGAATATGGATCGATTTGGGGATAGAGCTTGATGCGCGTTCGCTCGCAGTACGCACATCAAGCATGATGCTGCCCGACTCAACTCTTCGTTTTGCTTCTTCTCCGGAATAATTGACCTGCGCGCGGGCAAGCAATTGCCTGCGCACATAAACAATTAGAATTAGACCGATGATGATGTAAAAAACAATTTGTTCCGCTGTCATTGAAGAAGTTCGTTGGTTGGTTTAATAAATCATGATTTACTGGAACTCATACCATAGTGAGGACTTAATGTTTCCCATCTGCCTAATTACAATTGCACGAGCAGCAGCAACCTTCGTCGCTGCAAGCAGGGGGTGGCCAGACAGTGGTAAGCGTCTTTCGTCGAAAGGTACTCAAAGATCTTTACAATGAATAACGGAATGTGCCGTACGCCGACCTCGGCTGTCCGGGATTCACAAACCCGCCCGCGACTAATTCGGGATATGCTTTGTCTGCCAGATTTTTCACTCCTACCTGGAAAGAAGCATTTCCTGCATGCATGCCGAGAGTCAAGGAAAAAACGGCGTATGAAGGAAGCACAATTCCCGGTTCATCGAACGGGCTGTATGGACCGACAATATTCGAACTCAACTGAATATTCCAGTTGCTGCTTGGATCAATTTCCATCGATGCTATTCCGACATACTTGGCAGTATTGTAGACACGCGCGCCCGAAAGTGTGTCGCCATCTCCCGTGACAAGATTCTTGTAGCGTGCATCGTTGAAAGTCCAGTCGGCGGTCAAACGAATCTCGCTCGTGCACTGGATTGCGACGTCCGCCTCCAAGCCCTGCCTGCGGCTTCTCCCTCCGCTTGTGGACGTCAGCAGAATCGGATCGAATGTCTGTTCGTTGCTCACATCCATCAGAAATAGGGCGATGCTTCCGTTGACGCGGCCTTCGTCGAATTTAGTTCCCGTTTCATAAGCCCAGGCGGTAATGAACGGGAGCGATGGCGTCTCGATCGTTCCATCCGTCGAACGGAATCCCCGTGAGACATTTGCGTACAATGAAACGTATTCCGTCAGAAAATAGATCGCCCCAAGCTTCGGCGAAAATATTCCCTTCGTGTCGCTCGCAGACGTACCTTCGACCGGCTCCGCTGACGCGTTCAGAAGATCGTACCGTGCACCGAGAGTGAAGGTAAATTTGTCGGTCCGTTCCTCCGATTGCAGAAAGAGCGCTCCGGCTTCCTGTCTTGCCGACACGAGCATTTGGGCGGAATCCCTTACTCTGTTCGTTGTCGTCCAGTTTTGATAATCGGAGTGATCGAGCTTTCCTTCGATACCCATCGTCACCTCGGCATGCGGAAGAACCCATGTGAGCGCGCTCGTTCCGCCAAAACCGTACCTCGTATCCTCTTCCTCGGTTTGACTGCCGGATCCTTCGCTAATTCCTCCTTCGGGGGGAGTTGTAAGGAACAGCTGCCAGCGTCCTTGAGTTGAATACAAAGTTGTCCTCCAGAACATGACGGAGTCTGGCGAAAGACGCAGGCTTACACGCTCCTGTCCGCGGCGCTTGAATCCGCCGTCGGTTGAGTTCGCGGCAACATTATACTGATGCTGAGCGAACTGAGATTCGGTGAGCGAACCGGGAGAATTCCAGTCGGCGGTGTACAACTCAACTCCCGCGTCGAGCGTGGCAACGGGCGAAATGTTTTGCACGAAACGGGCATGCCCCTGTCCGAGGTCGTACGAACTGTTCGGTCTCCAGCCGTTCTCGTGGATAGTGCGAAGACCGAAGACGCCGCTGCTCCCGCTGTGGTCAAAGCCGGTGAGAAGTGTTCCGTCGAATTTTCCGTATGAACCGCCGGACAACGAAAGGTTCGTGCCGTCCATCCTCTCGAGCGTTCGTATATTCACGACGCCGGATATCGCGAAGTTGCCGTACAGTGCACTCGCCGGACCTTTAATGAGGTTGATGGAACTCACCGCCTCCGGCATCAGCAAATTAAAATCGTTGTAACCTTCCGCATGGCCGTTGACCGGTTCATTGATCGGCACGCCGTCGATCCACAGCGCCATATCGGTGGAATGGTCGGAGCTGAAGCCGCGTATGGAAGCATCCGAAGCAAAGCCGGGACCTTGTCCCTGTTCGTGGACTTCGAGTCCTGCCGTTTGCCGTAAAAGGTCCCACGAATCCGTCGCAACCGTCTGTTGAATGTCAGCAGGAGAAACGACGATCGAACTCACCGGCACCTGACGTTCGACTGGGCTCGACGTGATCGTCACTTCAGGAAGTTGAACAACCCGGGCATTGAGCGTGTCGGGATCAGAGGCTTTGGCAGGCTCTGCCGTAACAATTAATACCCATGACAAAGCAACAACAAAACACCATCGCATAGAGAATTTCCTTCTTCTATTGATAGCCGTACAACAGGGCAACACCTTCATTTCAAAGGAGGCCAATAAAAAAGATTACGGATTTAAGAAAGAATCAGGAGAAGGAATATTGCGGGGGATGGAAAGGAGTATTCGTTATTCCAGGAAGAAGTGATTCGCGTGTGTTTGAAAACTTCTCGGCTGTGAGGTTATGGATGGAATCGTTCAATTCGAGCACCGGATCGATCCACTGGTCAAGAACATTAGTGGAGAGAACCGCAAGCGGCGCAGCGCACGGAGCGGCGGCAACAGCACATGTCGATTGGTCGCTTTTGCTGGAATGCTGAGACGCACAACAGCAATTGGCTGTCATCTGGCCGCCGGAGGTGCAGCAACAGCAGTTCGGCATCGAAGCGGTTTCTTTATCACCCTGCTTAAATGTGTTTAGAAGCGGAGCGAAGTAGAGTCCGTTTGCAGACAAAAGGCTTAATACCAGCGTAATGCTAAGAAATTGGCGCAACGGATTTATCATGCCATATATAACCAATTTTGAGGACGGCAAGTTTCAATAAGATAGGAAAAATTTGCTCAAATGGGCGGTCGATTTGACTTCGTTCCCAAACAGAGTTTGGGAACGAGATTTGCGAGCAGGGTACCTCGTTATCTC
>CAYTOA010000098.1:0-6817 GCA_964439265.1 uncultured Chitinophagaceae bacterium | reverse complement strand
GAGTCGTAGACAGCTTAGCTCCGGTCCGTTAGGCAGCAGAACAAACTCTATCATTAAAGGAGAAAACAATGGTTCAGGAATGTGAATCACTTGCAAAGTGTGGATTTTTCAAAAAGTACGAAACAACCAAAGACTTGGTCTGCAAAGGGTTTATTATACGGTATTGTAGTGGACCCCCAAATGAACGAATGTATGCGAAAGAAATATCGTCAAGAACATGGCACACCGCCATCTGACGATATGATGCCTAGTGGGAAAATGATTGCAGTTGTGAAATAATTAGATTGGGAAGTTTCATTTCTGCCGCCTAACCAATCGCTCAAGCTGATCCCGACGGTGAAACCTCGGGACATGCTGGAACTAGCCGACGATGAGTTCGCCGCGCGACAGTACGCCGAGAATGATATGATCAACAGATACGTCCACGCAATGAACTACATGGAATTGGCTGTTCGCCGCCGCTCAACGAGTTTAAGACTCGTTGTCAACGACCCTTCGGGTCGAAGACCCGTAGGGAGTCGTAGACAGCGCAGCTCGAGTCCGTTAGGCGGCAAACTAATCACTAATCAACGGTAGAAGGAATGGATACTGAAATTAAATCTCCCAAGAATAAAAAGTAGTATGATTCAATGATGATGGGTAGTGCCGTTGGAACTGCCATTGGAGTGGCAATTACTGTCGTAACACATAATGTTCGTATGGGGATCGCTTTTGGCGTTGGCTCCGTAGTTGCCTCAATCTTTGTGTCTAATCTAAGCAGAAAGAAGTAATGATTTAATTAGAAGCCATCTCAAGAACGCTTATTCATGTCCTTCTCAAGGGGCACTGAGAGATCATTGTCATTCTGAATCCTCGACGAGTCGTCTATCTACGATTCTACGAATCGTAGATTCGTTGAACGACCCCACGGGTCATAGACCCGGAGGGAGTCGTCGACCGCCGTTCTTTGGCGGGAGAAGAATCCATGACAATGACACACCTTGAATCTCCAAGGCTTTCATGTCATGGATGCTCCCGAGGGGATGCCTTCGGCATTCGCTCCGCTCAGCATGACATTTACGGCTGCTTTCTGCGTGGAAACCATTTTTGAGATAGCTTCTAGTTTTGCCGCCTAACCAATCGCTCAAGCTGATCCCGACGGTGAAACCTCGGGACATGCTGGAACCAGCCGTCGGCGAATTCAACGCGCGACAGTACGCCGAGAATGATCGGACCAGCAGATACCTCCGCGTAATAAACGACAATCAAAATGCGACACGCCGCAACAAGTTACCAGCTCGGGTCCGTTAGGCGGCGAAAAGAAGATTCGGAGAATTCATGGGGAAGCGATTACGCAAGAAAGAACTGCTGCTCGAAATCCAGCGTGAGCGAAACGCGCTGGACGATACGCTTGCACTTGTGCCGATCCGTCGAATGACCAAGGCGGGCGTAACTCGCGGAGGATGGTCCGTAAAGGACGTCCTGGCCCATTTAGTCGAGTGGCAACAAATGAACCTCGACTGGTATGCTGCCGGATTGCGAGGAGAAAAGCCAGCAATGCCAGCACCGGGCTTCACTCTTCGAGACCTGCCTCGACTTAACCAGATGATTTATCATAAACATCATCGCCGATCGCTCCAGGCTGTAATGCGAGACTATCGATCTTATCACGACCGTGTCGTCGAGCTTATCCAAGTTCTTCCAGATCGTGATCTGGTAACATTAAATCGGTTTTCCTGGACAGGCCCGTCGTGGACGCTGAGCGACTACCTTCGCGCCAGTACAGCAGCACATTATCTGTGGGCGCGCACACGTATTCGCCGGTGGCATTCCAAAAACAAAAGCACCCGGTTGACCAAGAAATGATTTTGCAGTCGCAGCCTAGCCACTCGCCCGAGGCATCTCCCGAAGGTCGTGAAGCGATCCCTTCGGCAGATCGCATCGCGAACTTCGTGATTAGCGGGAGCTCGGGTCCGTCAGGTTGCACAAATAACAATTCTATTCTGGAGGATTTCTCGAATGACCAATGATCCGCAATCGAAGCCGAATGACAATCTCTTTACCAGCTTCCAAGAAGAGATAGGCGATTCACCATGGTGGTCATGGAATTGGAAAAGGAATATTGTCGATGACCTCAATGCACCTGAACTTTATTCTCAAAGAGCAGTTTGGGGGTTCTCACTTATTTTAGCTCCAATTTTCGGAGCCATCCTCATGGCTATGAATTTCAAACGCATCGAGAAATCAAGGCTCATCTTTCCAATAGTTGCGTTTGGTATTGCTTGGTATGTGCTTGCGATGCTTATGATACCCGAGCATTCACACTCATCAGCCGTTTACATCCTAAACATGTTAGGCGGACTTGTGCTAGTTTATTTCTTTTGGCCACAGTTCATTGGTAAAGAGCTGAAGTATAGAAAAAGAAACATCTTAGTACCATTAATCATCGGCGTAGTTATCGGTGCAATATTATTGTTCGCCATGATAGCTTCATAACAGCTTACCATGAGGGCAACCTGATCCCGACCGCGAAACGCCGGGACGGGCTGGAACCAGCCGTCGACGATCTCGCTCGACAGAAAACAGAAATCGCGATCGGTCATAGCGCATCGTTCGGGGGAGGTCACAAAGGAAAGGGCATTATTATGAATACGTCAAAAACTCTATGCCTTGTGTATTTCACATTCGCACGTGCGAGCAGTCTATCGGCGCAGATTTTTCCGTACCATGACACGACCCTGACTATTGAGCAAAGGGTCGATGACTTAATCGGGAGAATGACATTGGATGAAAAGGTCGGCCAACTCGTGCTTATGAATTACCCCGATATAGGCGCACCCTCCGATATTGCGTCCCGCTATCTCGGGGCGGTTCTTGCCTATGCCGATAACGCCCCTGCCGGGAGATCACCTCAGGCCTGGGCTGCACTTCATGACTCGCTGCAGGCATATGCTTTACAAACACGGTTAGGGATTCCCCTGCTCTTTGGTATTGATGCTGTTCATGGTTTCGGGGGAATGTATGGGGCAACACTTTTTCCACACAACATAGGAATGGGGTGCACGAGAGATACGGAGCTGGTTAGACTGGCAGAACGCATCACAGCGACGGAGATGAAGGCCACAGGGATTGATTGGACGTTTGCACCCGTCGTGGCAGCGGCGAGAAACCCACGATGGGGCCGTACGTATGAGTCATTCGGAGAAGATCCGGCGTTAGTGAAAGAAATGGCGGCGGCGGCAGTGCGCGGTTTTCAGGGCGATACATCGGCGAAAAATATCGATGTGCTTGCATGCGCCAAACATTTTATCGGAGACGGAGGAACGACGGGCGGAGTGACCAATGGAAACACTGTGTGCGATCTGCAAACGCTGCTCAGAATTCACTCGCCGGGTTATGTGTCTTCAATACAACAGGGTGTCGGCTCCGTCATGATAGCTCAGAACCAATGGAACGGCATCCATATCAACGGTTATCCTTTCCTGGAAGACACGCTCTTGAAAATAGAACTTGGATTCAACGGCCTTGCCGTTTCAGATGCGAACAGCTTCCTGTATGCTGGTGACCCGACTGTCCCCTATCCAAGTCGAATATTATATGGAGCGGCTATCAAGCATTCCATCAACGCTGGTGAAGATATGGCAATGATGTCAAACCTGTATGGCTTTAATCATCGCTCATATATTGACACCATCAGAAGTTTGATCAACCAGGGGGCGATACCAATGGAACGGCTCGATGATGCAGTGAAGAGGATCTTGACCCAGAAGTTCCGGCTTGGGCTCTTTGAGCATCCGTTTGCCGATATATCTCTGCTTTCGACGATAGGCTCGGCGGAGCACCGTGCGATTGCCAGACAAGCTGTCCGGGAATCCATGGTGCTTTTGAAAAAGAAAGACGGAATTCTTCCTTTGTCGAAGGCTCGCAAAAAAATATTGGTAGCGGGCGACAACGCGGACAATCTTGGTTATCAGTGCGGAGGATGGACAATGAGCTGGCAGGGTCGCAGCGGCGCAATCACGGTTGGAACAACAATACTACAGGGGATGCAGGCCGCCGCGCCGGGCGACAATATTGAATACTCAGACAGCAGTAATTTTGCCGACACCTCCGCCGATTATTCCGTAGTCATCATTGGTGAAACACCGTACGCGGAGTATTATGGAGACAGGTCGGACCTGAATCTCTCTTCATATCAGTCAGCGTTGATTAAGAAGATGAAGAACTATGGTGCTCCTGTTGTTTTGATCCTGGTCTCAGGCAGACCTCTGATTCTGGCGCAGGTGCTTCATTACTGTGACGCCATAGTTTCAGCAGGACTGCCGGGAACAGAGGGAGAAGGGGTATCGGATGTTCTCTTTGGTGACTATCTACCGACAGGAGTGCTCTCGACGACCTGGCCCAAGAGCAACTCGCAGATTCCGATCAACATCGGCGATATCAGCTATTCTCCGCTTTACGCCTACGGATATGGCATCAATTCGCTCGCTAACTCCTCGCATGGATCAGCTCCCGTTTGTCTGTCGTCGATAGTTACCTCGGACGGGGCACACATGGAATTAACATTCAACAAAGCGATGAAAGATCCCTCTTCGGAATCGTATGCATTCACAGTTTTCCGAAACGGCCATGCCGGCGCGGCCTCTGACGGCGCTTCTCTGAAAGCTGATGACAGCACGACCATCGTCCTGGCTTTGGATAAAACCGTGTTCGGCGCAAGGGACACCGTTTCGATATCGTACAACGGTGGTACTTTGGAATCCGCCGATGGTGGAACACTCCAACCCTTCGGAGGCTTTGATGTGTACAACTGGTCAAGCAGTGTCTCCGCCGTTTCATCCGGTCGAAGTAAAGCCATTCCCCTTGCCGACAAGCTGGAACAGAACTATCCCAACCCTTCCAACCCAACGACAACGATCAGTTACGCGATACCGAATCGTTCGCACGTCATGCTCTCAGTCTATAACACACTCGGCCAGAAAGTTGTCGAACTGGTCAATGGCGAGAAAGATGCCGGTTCGTACAATATTACTTTCGACGCTTCAAGTCTCGCATCCGGTGTCTATCTGTATAGAATTGAGGCTGGCAGTTTTGTGCAGACCAAAAAACTGGTGGTGGTGAAGTGATTCCCTATGACTCGAAGAAGTCTGGTGTGAGAACACGTCGTATTTTTTGGTCGTGGGCTATTTTGGCTAATCGACCCCGCTCCGGAAGGGATGGGGTGAACGGGCCATGATCATCCTGAGTAAACAAGCGGAGCGAACGCATCATCAACGACCCGATGGGCCGTCGACCCGTCGGGAAGGATCATGTCGCTATCGGCTAAATCAAAGACGTCCACTACCGAAAAATGAATCTCCCGCGATCAAGGAAGAATCAGGCGAAACGATGAAAACGTAGCAGAGCTAACGCAGATGCCGTAAAAACTCTTCCTTCGATTCCAATCTGCAGAACCAAGTCCGGGTTCGCCCCCCCCCGGGTTTTTTGTTGACAGATCGCTGCGGAATATCTTTGCTGAAAGAAAATCCCAGATGACGTATCACAATGCCTTCTCTCACCTATCCAACGGACTTCGGACTGCAAGTCCCCCTTTATTGAGAACGTGCGTATAGATCATCGTGGTCTGGAGATTCTGGTGGCCCAGCAATTCCTGGACAGTACGGATGTCGTATCCCTGTTCCAGCAGGTGTGTCGCAAAAGAATGGCGGAACGAATGGCAGCTTCCGTTCTTGCGGGGACAGGTCAACATCATCGCTTCTTTTACCGACCGCTGGACGAAACTTTCGTCGAGGTGGTGGCGCATCGTCTTCTTCGTGCGGGGATCGGGAGAAATCCTTGAGGCGGGAAAGACGTATTGCCATGCGAATTCTTTTCCGGCGTTTGGATATTTCCTGCTGAGTGCATAAGGCAGGTGGACTTCGCCGCAGCCGTTGTGTAAATCCCGTTCGTGCATGGCTTCAATCAATTTCAGGTGGAGCGTAAGATCGTCTTTTATTTTTTCGGGAAGTGGAACGATACGGTCCTTGTTTCTCTTTGCCTCGCGAACGATAATCAGGCCGCGCGAAAAATCGACATCTTTGACGCGGAGCCTGAGACATTCCTGCAGCCGGAGTCCGGAGCCATAGAGAAGGCTTGCGATTAGCCTGGTGTGACCGTGCAGGCGTTCGATGATCGCTTTCACCTCTTCTTTTGTGAAGACTACAGGAAGGCGGCGGGGGCGGTTGGCACGGACGACATTTTCGATATGTCCGAGATCGCGTCCGAAGATTGTTCTGTAGAGAAAGAGCAAGGAGTTAAACGCCTGGTTTTGAGTAGAGGCGGAGACGTTTCCGAAGACTGCGAGATGAGATAGAAACGCTTCGATTTCTTTTTCGCCCATTTCGCGCGGATGGCGTTTATGGTGGAAGAGGATGAATCGTTTGATCCAGTAGAGGTATGCTTGTTCAGTGCGCACGCTAAAATGCCGGAGTCGGATGCGAGTCCGGACCTGGTCGAGCAGCTTGTCTTTTTCCATTGGGTCCCCCCCGAATGAAGTTGCATTTGTAATGAGAATGTAGTAGTTTTGCGGTATTGACATTGGGAAGATACAAAACCTCACAGAAAGAAGCGAGGGGGGATTCAGCGACCTGCCGTGTATTCCCTCCATCTATCCTGCGGGGATCAGTAAATCATGGCGATAAACAACACATACCTGCGTGTAGCAGCATAAACTATTAAATTTCAACACATACATGCTACGCGCAGTCTACGCATTAGATTTCAACGCACACCTGCGTAAAGCAGTATAACATATTATTTTTCATTGCATACATGCTATATGCAATCTAATCATAGTTAG
>CAYTOA010000097.1:0-7008 GCA_964439265.1 uncultured Chitinophagaceae bacterium | reverse complement strand
CAACCATCGAGCTCATATTTGTGACCGCCCGCCGGTGTTAATGGGCCCAGACTTCCACCTCTTTTCTGGCGCTTCGCAATTCCTTGTCCAGTGTCCGGTACTTCGGGCAGTGCCTTTCTACTAACTCCCAGTATCGTCTTGAGTGATTCATTTCTACCGTATGGCAAAGCTCATGGATCATAAGATATTCAACCAGTTCCGGGCGAAGGAATACCAGCGCCTGGTTCAAATTGATGTTCTTCTTCACTGAACAGCTCCCCCACCTGGTTCTCTGATTCCGAACCGTTCCTCTATTAAAGGCGAGTCCGCGTTCCTTGCTTACTTTTTCCAGCCAGGGAAGAAGAATCGCCGCAGACTTTTGGCGGAGCCACGTTTTGAGAAGATTGAATGGAGCCCTCTTCCTTCGCGGGTCAATACGCAGCGTCAACACGCCGTTTTCTTCGACGAGACAATTCTTGTGGCTCGATTGATATTCTACCACGACGGTGTACGTAAGATCGATGCTCCGAAGGTCAATCCGTGCCGGTATTTCCGCTTCCAGGCCGGTCCACCGCACCTTTTCGATGGACCTGCGAATCCAGTGTTCCTTCTGTACGATAATTTCCGAGACCTTCGACGTGTCGAATCCGCGCGGAACGACAATGACGACCCCGGCATGATGTGAAACCGATAAACGCACATGACGGGACCGCGCGCTCGTGCGGATTTTGTACTCGATCATCGTATTTTTTATTGGATGTTCGTTTCTATTTGAACCGCGTCGGAGTTCCCCCCATCCTGCCGCGCCATTTGTTCAACAATATTGAAAATTTTTGGAACAAAATAAACGAAACTCTTTCGAATCGATAATCGCATGTGAGGATCGAAAGACGGCTGTATTGCATTTGTATTTGATTAGCCGTAGTTTTGCATCAGAAGGGGCGTTCATGGACCCAGCGGAATATCCCTCATCGTCACACTATCCTGCAGGGAGCAGCTTATCACCATAAATTCCGGGCAAGCCGCAGCTGCATAATTCCAAACCATCACCGTCAAAGTGCAATCCTGAAATCTTTGAGCAAATACTCGGGAACACTATTCGCCCTGAACTCTACACTATCCCACTTCACCTGTAATTAGAAATTGGCGCGTAATGAATTTACTCCATACGATATACGCATACGTATTTGCCAGGCCATCCTTTCGGAAATTCAACACTTTTCTTACAAGACGAGTTTGAGGGGACTGGGTGTGTTGAACGGCAATGATCGAATATCCGGCGAATCGTGGTTCCTGCAAAAAGCCCTGAAGCTGCCGGATCATGCGGTCGTTTTTGACGTAGGCGCAAACATTGGCTTATACTCAACATCGATCCTTAAATATTTTCCTTCCGCGGTGGTGTTTGCGTTTGAGCCACATCCCCTAAATTATTCTAAATCGCTCGCGATACAGAATATCAATCCGGTACGTGCTGCTATTGGGGCTTCGCACGGAAAGACGGTAATTTTCGACTATGAGAAAATGGATGGAACCGCACATGCGTCGTTATTCAGAGGAGTGATCGAGAATATCCACGGTTCGAAGAGCATCTCTCACCGCGTTCCATGTGTTACGCTCGACCGCTTTGCCAAAGAAAAAAAATCAAAGAGGTCAAGTTCCTGAAGATCGATACGGAGGGGAATGAATTAAATGTTCTCCTCGGCGCGGCACAACTGCTCAAAGAAAAGAGGATCGAGACGATTCAATTCGAATTCAATGAAATGAACACGGTGAGCCGGGTTTTCTTCAGGGACTTTCAGGAGCTTCTGCCCGATCATGCGTTTTACCGGCTGCTTCCGGCCGGGCTGCTTCCCCTTGAGAAAAACTCTCCTATGACAAACGAGATTTTTGGGTATCAGAACATTATTGCCACGCTCGCAAAGTGGTAGTTTCTCGGTCGAGTGTTATTAATGCTCGTCCTTGCTGCCGCTTCTGAACAAGCGTGCTCAAAAATATGTTTTAAGAAATTGAATGCGTTGATCGCCGCATTTGAACCGGACGTTGGGACATTGGTTGGATGAATGTCCCACACACATTTCTACGAATATGCCCCTGTTCTCTTTGACAAAGAAGCTCTTTTCATTGGCACTCCCCGTCACCGTTCTGGTGCTGGTTCCCCTCGCTGTCGAAAGCCGATGGAGAGTCCGCGTCGACATTGAATTTTTTGTCGGAGTTCTATTGGCCGCCGCCGGACTGGCTGTTCTCGCGGTTACGGCTTCGATGTTGTTCCGGGTTGGAAAAGGTACGATCGCACCGTGGAGCCCGACAAGAACACTTGTTGTCAGCGGGTTTTACCGGCACGTTAGGAATCCGATGATCGTTGCCGTTTTGGCGGCTTTGCTCGGCGAATCTCTCATTTTTCACTCAGTCCCGGTATTCGAATGGCTCATCGTATTTTTTGTGATCAATAATATCTATTTCCTCTTGTCGGAAGAGCCCGGTCTGGCGAAAAGGTTCGGCGACGAATACCTTGAGTATAAAAGAAACGTTCCACGGTGGGTACCGCGGTTCAAGCCCTGGGCTCCGAAGAGTTAATCATGAAAATAAAGTCCCTCTCCCCTTTCTATTTGTTCTTCGGTCTGGTGTGCGGCCTTCTGCTGGGCTTGTCGCTCGGTCATGAGACCTCCGTCGTCGTTACAAAGATCGTGTTCTTTCTCTCAATTGCAGTTATCGCCCTCTTTGGCAGACAAATAGATGAGGCTCTGCACAATTCAGATGTAGGGGAGTGGCATTTCCTCCGCGCTCAAAGTAGATGGTACTTCGTTCTTACACGGTATATTCTCTTGCGGGGAATTGCACTGTTCACTCTCTTTGTCCTCCCGATGATTGCAACAGTCAGATTTTCAAAAGCAGTCGTGCTTGCCGTGGTTCTTACCATTGCTCTGATCATGGTCATCCTCACCTTCTTCGGCCTGAGTGATTGGAGGAGATGTGAACAAGAGTACACGATTCGCCTGTTGAAAAACGCTGGCGAGCAGGCAAGGATCGCCCAAAATTAACAGGAGCGGGTTCTGTGCGTATGATTCCTCCTAACGAGTATTAAAGGTACGATCGCATAGCCATAGATAAATCGACCTTTCAATGAGTTCTGCTGTTTCACAATTCTCCCGACCCGTTGTTATCTATCAACCAGGGATCGGGAATGTTCATTGTTGTCATTAACCTGTCTACTTACTAGAGGTATAAACCATGAAATCATCTCTTTTCGCCCGCTGTCTTTACTTTATAGTATTCATCGTGCTTGCTGTGTCCGAGGCAAAAGCCATCGAGATCAAAACGACCTCCGTCATCAAGGCGGTGACGGTCTACAACGATCAGGCGCTCATTACCCGGACAGCAACCGTAAAGCTGCCCTCCGGAGACCATGTCATTATCTTCACCGCCCTTCCGGACATGATGGTCGATCAATCATTGAGAGTCTCGGGATCATCCGACGAGGAGACGAAGATCTCCGATATCAAGATCGAGAAGGTCTTTCTTGATTCTATTCCCGCGTCGCGTCTTGCCGACCTTTACCAGCGGCTCCACAGCCTGCGCGAGGAGAAAAATACGCTCGAGCGGACAAATCTCCTCTACAACTCACAGGCTGAAGCCGTCGACGCCCTCCGCGACAATTACGCGAAGAGCCTGGCGAGCCCGAACCCCGGCCAGAAGCCCTCGCTCGAGGAATGGGATAAACTCCTCCAGTACGTAGAAAAGAAGAAGATCGATTTCTGGGGAAAGATGGCCTCGCTGCAGGCCGAGATCGAAACAAAAGTTAACAGGATCAAAGCTCTCGAGGATGAAATAAAAAATGCGGGGGGACTTTCGCGAAAGATCGAAAAACAAGTACTGGTCACGGTCCGCGCAGAGAAAAGCAACTCGTTGAACCTTGAGATTTCCTATCTCATCCCCGACGCGAGCTGGACGCCGACGTACGAAGCGCGCGTTACCTCTTCGGAAAAATCTTTGCAGCTGGTCTACTCCGGCTACGTACGGCAATCTTCTGATGAAGACTGGAGCAATGTCGACATGACGCTTTCGACCGCCCAACCGGCCCTAAGCCAGACAGTTCCGTCTCTCACGCGATGGACGGTCGATTCGCGGCCGATTCCATCGAGCCGGCCTGTCCATGCGAGGAAACCGACGCGGCCTCAGCCTCCTCCAACACCAACACTTACTGGAAACACACTCTCGGGCCGTGTCCTCGACTCCGATACCGACGAACCTCTTGGCGGTGCAAATGTGTCTATCGAAGGAACGACACTCGGCGGTACAACAGATGCCAACGGGGATTACATTATCTATAACATTCCCGAAGGAACATATAAAGTAAAAGCCTCATACGTCGGGTATCAGGGACAAGGACAGGCTCAAGTCGGTATCTCCAGGATACACGGCGCTAATCAATATTTCTACCTTCAAGCATCGATGGTTCTTGGACAAGAGGTGGTGGTGACCGCCCAGGCGTCGCGCCAGTTGTCGGCCATCAATCAGCAGCTAGCAACCACCTCGGTCGTTTCTGTCGCGGCCGAACAATTGACGTCGTCGAGCTTTTCGATACAATCCAAACAATCGATACCGGGTGACAACCAGGATCATAAAGTGGGCATTGCCGTCGAGAATTTTCCTATCGACTTTTTGTATGAAGTTGTACCTAAAGAAATGCAGGCGGCGTTCCTGAAAGGAAAGGGGAAAAACATTCAGGATTACCCGCTGCTGAACGGATATGCAAATGTCTTCCTCGACAATTCGTTTGTGGCCTCCGTGCCGGTCAATACGATCATGCCGGGCGATTCTTTCTCTTTGAATCTGGGTATCGACGAGGCTATCCGCGTCGAACGGAAACTTGTCGGCCGTTTTACGGAACGTGTCGGGACGTTCTCGACGAAAATCCGCACGAAGTATGAGTTTGAAAACGCCGTCGAGAACCACAAGAAATATCCGGTTGAGATCACGCTCACAGACCAGGTGCCTGTTTCCGACGACGAAAAAATCGTCGTCGATCTGCTCGATCCGAAGCCCGAGGTCCTGACCCCCGATGCCGACGGAATGCTGCGATGGAAATTCAACCTCGCCCCAGGCGAGAAGAGGGTTTTCAAACTCAAATTCACCGTCGAGTATCCCCCAAATATCTATCCAAATGGATTGGAGTAATCGGCAGTGGCTTGACCATGTTAATTTCATGAAGAGAGTTCGGTCGTATCACTCTGAACGAGTCCCGCGTCACCGGGACGAAGTGAATGCCGAAGGCATCCTTTCTGGAAGATCCATGACGCAGCGGCATCGTGCTTCGACGAAGCTTCAGTGTCATGGATCTTTCTCCCGCCAATCACGAAGTTCGCGATGCGATCCCTGCGGGAGATGCCTTCGGCAAAAGCGGCGGTCGACGACTCCCTCCGGGTCTATGACCCGTAGGGTCGTTCAACGAATCTACGATTCGTAGAATCGTAGATAGACGACTCGTCGAGGATCAGGATGACCATACCCTATGAATTTCTCACCATCAAAGTTCATGGAGCACGAAACCGCTCCCCTTCTTGACACAATGCGCTTCGTCATGTACATTTCCACAGTCAAAGTTCTCATCTATCATTAATGAGCGGAACATGAAAAATATTGTTTTCTCTGTTTTGATTTTCCTTTCTACATCCCTCCACGCACAAAGCATCTCTTCTCCCGACATCGAGATCGTGGAGAGCACGCCGGTCGGCACAATGCTGGATAATCCCGGTATCCGCAACACGCAGGAAGTGTGGCTCGAGATGATCGGCAGCGCGCATCGGTCGCTCGACCTTGAAGAATATTATGTCTCCAACGAACCCGGTAAATTGTTGGAACCTGTCCTCGCGGCAATCTACAGCGCCTCAGACCGCGGAGTGAAAGTCCGCCTCATCGTCGATTCACGTATGTACAAAACGTATCCGCAGAGCGTCGACAGTCTCGGACAACATAGGAACATTGAGACCCGGCGCATCAATTTCGGCGAAATTGCCGGGGGGATACAACACTCGAAATATTTCATCGTGGACGAAAAGGCAGTCTTCGTCGGCAGCCAGAATTTCGATTGGAGGTCGTTGGAGCATATCCATGAACTCGGCCTGCGGATCAATAATAGAGAGATCGCAGAAGTGGACGGCGACATTTTCAACCTCGATTGGCAGCTCGCTTCCGATACTACGCGATCTGGTAAAGACATTCCGGTTGCGCATAAACGATATCAAATACCGGTCCATCTCGCTGCAAACGGCGGAGAAGATGCAGTTCTCACGCCCACGTGCAGTCCATTGAGCTGCATACCCGATACCGCGTTGTGGGACGAGCATGCGATCATCGAATTGATCAACGGCGCGCAGCACTCTTTGACGCTGCAATTCCTTTCATATTCACCCCGCGTGTGGGGCGGCGGCATGTACACCACCATCGACGACGCGATACGGAGTGCGGCAAAAAGAGGCGTGAAAGTGCGCATGATCGTATCGGACTGGGAAAAAAGCTCCCAGTCCGTCAGCAACCTTAAGGAACTCGGTGCACTGCCTAATATCGAAGTCGCATTTACGGCGATCCCCGAGTGGGAAGGGGGATACATTTCTTTTGCCCGCGTCGAACATTGCAAGTATATTGTTGCCGACGATACGTCATTCTGGCTCGGCACCGCAAACTGCGAAAAGAGTTACTTCTATAACACCCGCAACCTCGGAATCACCGGAAAGAGTCCATTTCTTGCCGGAACCCTCTCGCGTATATTCCTGAAAAGCTGGAACAGTCCTTACAAAGAACTCATTACTCAAACGGAGAACTTTACACCGCGTGAACACGGCGAAAAAAAATAAGAGCATAATAATTAGAAGTCGCTTCAAAAATGGTGTTATTTTAGCCCTTCGACTCTCCCGTTCCGCTTCAGCGGAACGGGATCGCTCAGGGTGAACAATTGGCCCGTTCATCCTGAGTAAGCGAACGGAGTGAGCGCATCGAAGGATCGAATGGCATGTTTTTGAGCTGGCTTCTAGT
>CAYTOA010000096.1:0-7194 GCA_964439265.1 uncultured Chitinophagaceae bacterium | reverse complement strand
CTAGAATACATGTTCAGAATTAAATACTCGTTGGTTATTCTTCCAGCAATCCTCGCGTTGTCCGGCTGCGCAAATAAAGAGTCGCCGGTTAGCGCAATTACTCCGCAGTATACGACGATTGGGGGACATCTGGGCAGTATCATGCTATCCACAGCCGCATCTCCATACCTGGTGAGAAGCAGCCTGATTGTTGATTCGTCCAGCACGCTGGTCATCGCTGCAGGAACCACTCTCTATTTTGAAGACACAGCAGGAATTATCGTGTACGGAAAACTTCTCTGTCAGGGGAGTCCATACCAGTCTATTCTCTTGACTTCTAAGAACGCGTCCTGGAAAGGGATCCAAATATTGGGACCCTCTGTCACTTCCACGCTGAGTTTCGTTATTGTCGAGAATGTCGACGTGACATCCCCGGACAACACGACAAGAAATGGTTCGGTAGAAATTATAGGGGCTGATGTTGCAGTCCAAAATTCTATCTTTAAAAACAACAGAGCGAACAATGGCGGCGGCCTTTTTATTGATCAATCACAATCCGTCGTAACGAACAATCTATTCTACAGCAATTATGCAGTTACATTTGGCGGCGGGATTTATTCTTCATCCTCTACGACCAAAATCATTAATAATACTTTTTATCAGAATTCAACGGATAACTACGGAAGCGGTCTCCTGCTTATGACTCCGGTTCTGGATCTTGTTCAGAACAACATTTTCTATGCAAATACCAGCAGGACGGGCGATGACGGCATAGTCGCTCTCGCGACCGATAGCACCCATTATGAAGCGAAGTACAACTTTCTTCAGTTCACGGGAAATAATCCAGATCTTGTCTCACAGACGGATCTTCATCTCTCACTCGCTTCACCTTGTATCAACGCAGGAGATCCTGAGCCGATGTATAACGATGCCGACGGTTCTCGGAACGACCAGGGTGCGTACGGCGGTCCTTTGGGAGCATGGTGAATAATATCTCCGCCTCACCGTCCCCCAAGAGTACGGAAGGGCCTTCGACGATTTCGCGATGAGGAAGGCAACAACTCAAGAACATCAAGCGGACACATTCGAGCAATGAAGTAAAACCTATAATCTCCGCGTCGCCGCTCAACGAGTCGTAAGCTGCATAACTCTGGCGCGTTAGACAATACGATGAGACATGAATATTAATACCTTTGCATTTGCGTTCCTTGTTTTGGTGGGCTTATACATCACCGTGGATTCATTCTATGAATGGTATCAGGTGAAAGTGTGTGATTTCGATGAACTCAGAGTCATCAACGGAACCGTAACTGATTGGTCCAAAGGAGAGGCCCGCACCGGCACTATGGAGTTATCATTCATTGTGCGATCGCCGTCCGAACAGGAAACATTCAAATGCAGCATTAGGAGCATGCCGGATTTTGACACCATTGTGCACAGTATCTTAATAGGGAAAAAACTTTTCGTGTGGTACGATCCCGAAGGCACTAAGAATAAAAAGATCTGGCAAATTGTAATCGAAGGATCAGATATCTCCCGCGAGGTCAAAGTGGATTATATGGACATCCGAAAGGACGCTCAAGATTTCAAGAGACAAGCCTTGACCGCGAGTTGCTTTGGTCTCATTTTGATTTGTGCTGCATTTATCATGCGCGCATATGATTGAACATTTACGCGGTAAAGCCGCGGCCGGTTTCAAACGTCTGAGTAATAAGCTCGAAAGGCAATCTCATGAAACAGCAATGTCACATATCATTTGTCTACGGCAGTTGGCTGGTTTTGGCGTGCGGAATGGTATACTATCTCGTCCACGGGAATTACATTCAAGCCGTCGTTTGGCTTTTCTTTGTTGCTCTCTTTCTTTGGCTGTATGTTCGCTACTTTCCTTCGTTGTCCCGATACATGGGATATGGGTCGGTTGACGATGTTGCAGCAACCCACACAGCTCCTGCTGCTGCTGTCAACGTTACACTCTATACCGGCGTTGGATGTCCCTTTTGTCCGATCATCAAACACAGACTTCTGGACCTCAAATCAAGAATGGCGTTCGAACTCAAGGAAGTTGATGTTACGTTCAGGCCGGAATTATTGATCTCAAAAGGAATACGCGCACTGCCGGTTATTGAGATCGGCGATGCAATGAGGGTTGGGAATGGAACAAGTCAGGAACTGGCACAATTCATCGCGGAACACGCAGCAGCAAAATCGTAAACTTCACATCGCGAATTCTTCCAGTCGTGTGAAGGCGGCGTAACAAGCCGTTCCCCGCCGGAGGTGGCATCGTCCCCCTGCTCTTTAGGGGGAGTTCCGGTCCGTCATGCGGCGCCAGGGGAGATGCCAGTTCAAGATCGATAGAACAAGCAGCAACCGAAATTATAAGTAAGCTCAGAACATTTTCCAGGAGGGCGTATGAGCTATACAACAACTATCGATCACGTCAAGAAGCGTGTCTTTGTAAGAGCCGAAGGCCCGATCACGTTGGCGGACGTCCGCACTCACATTGAGGAGGAGCGCGTCAGGGTTGGTCTCACCTACACTGAGTTGATCGATGCTCGTGGCTTTAGTCCCGTGTTTTCACCCGATGAAGTGCGCACGATGGTCAATATTCTTCGCCGGCTGGGAAAAGACTCGCATCTTGGCCCAACCGCGATCATCGTTGACTCTGATTTCGGGTACGGAATGCTTCGGCTGCTCGAAGTACTCGTCGAGGACGTTTGTGATATTCGGCCATTCCGCAAACAAAGTGAAGCTGAGGAGTGGCTGGCCGAGTTCCATGAAGATGTCAGGTAATTCAAGCGCAGCTCCTCCGATTGCAGTGAAGGAAATGCCATGAGAGCAAAAGATTTAAGGAAACACGGTATTACCGTCACTTTGGTGTTGGCGGCGTTGTTGACCATTGCGTCGTGCCAAAGCCAGCCGTCCACGCGCATACTTTTTATTGGCAACAGTTACACGGCCATCAACGGCGGTCTCGACAAACAACTGGAAGGTCTGGATCCTTCAATCGAGACGGAGCACATAGCCTTTGGCGGGTACACGCTTGAAAAACACTGGTCTGACGGCAAAGCCCTCCAAAAAATCCGCGAGGGAAAATGGGACTACGTCGTTTTGCAGGAACAAAGCCAGGCGCCGATCTTCAATCGGCAGAATTTCTATGAGTTTGCCCGAAAGTTCGACGAAGAAATACGGCGCAGCGGCGCCAGGACTATTTTGCTGATGACATGGGAGCGGCCCGATAGCAAAAATGCGGGAGTCACCACGGATAGCCTGGCAGCTGTCTTTAAAGTCATCGGCAAGGAGTTGGGGATCAAAATAGCTCCGGCAGGATTGGCCTTCGCCCGTTCCCTTCTGGTTAAACCCGAGCTTACGCTGTGTTCACCGGATGGACATCCGACAGTGGAAGGGACATATTTAGCAGCGTGCATCCTTTACCGAACGATATTTGAGCTCGATCCAGCCGGGAATCCAAATTTGGAAGAGAATATCTCCGCAGAGACTAGAACATATTTGCGACGGATAGCAGCGGAGAGTCCAAAGTTCTGAGGAGGAAGTGAAATCAAGATTCCCGATTGACGGGGATGAACCGGTTTCGTTCGGTTCCATATAGGAATATTTCTGCGCTTGCCATGAGGCGGCTCCTCATTAAAAGCCCGACTAAGAATATACAATTTGGCAGCGGACTATCGTGATTTGAAAAACTGCAACATCATCCTTCCCGACGGGTCGACGGCCCATCGGGTCGTTGACGATGCGTCCGCTCCGCTCACTTACTCAGGATGAACAGGACCTGTTCACCCTGTCCCAAAGGGATCCCTTCGGGAAGCAGTCCTGATGTTTTTGCCAAAGCATCATTTCGTGATTATCGGGACGCGTCTGGCGAAGCCATCCCTTCAGGAGAAGGGTTGGTCGGCAGATCAGTGTACTCCCTCCTCTTTGAAAAGGTTGTTAAAATCATTATCATTGAACTACGTATGAAAGCGTTTGTCCTAATACCGAAATTTTTCGGATTGAGCAACAACAGTGATGGAGGATCAATATGAGAATAGGAATAATTCTGCTGACGCTTCTATCGAACATTTGCTTTTTCGTTGATTCGTCAGCTCAAACATTGCCCCTTGTCTATAATATTGAGAACACGGGCACAAACTATCCGATACCGTATTTGCCTTCATTCAGCGAACTCCCAACCATCTCATCGTTACCCGATCCGTTTGAGTGGGCCGATGGCAGAGGCCGCACGTTAAATTTCTCCGATTGGGAGGCCCGGCGTGCGGAGATCGGCGCGCAGATTCAAAATTATGAGATCGGCGTAAAGCCGGTCCGACCAGATTCGATAACAGCGAGTTATTCCGGGAACGTACTTACTGTGCATGTAACGGTGAACGGCAAAACCCTCACGCTCACTTCGCAAGTCATCCTCCCGTCGGGGAGCGGACCATTCCCGGCGGTGATCGGTATGGATTTTCAATACGGCAGCATCCCGGATACGATCTTTAGCAGCCGCAATATTGCGTCAATCACATTCAACTCAAGTCAGGTATCGACGTACGGCAATCCGCAAGTTTCAAACCCCTACTATCAATTGTACCCGTCGCTTAACCCTTCCAACACGGGACAGTATAGCGCGTGGGCCTGGGGAGTAAGCCGTATCATCGACGGCCTGGAACTGGTTCAGGATGTTCTCCCTGTCGATCTACATCGCATCGCCGTCACCGGCTGCTCTTATGCCGGCAAAATGGCGCTCTTTGCCGGAGCGTTTGACGAGCGTGTGGCGCTCACAATTGCCCAGGAGTCGGGCGGCGGCGGGGCCACGTCGTGGCGATATTCGCACACTGAACTTGCCGGCAGCGTGGAAGACATAGATAACACAGATTATAATTGGTTCATGGATTCGATGAAGCAGTTTGCGGGCGGCAAAGTTTCGAAACTTCCGGAAGATCATCATGAGTTAATGGCAATGTGTGCGCCGCGTGCGTTGTACGCTACGGGAAACCCGGATTATACGTGGCTGTCAAATCCCTCATGCTACGTCGCCAGCATGGCGTGTCAGCAAATCTATAATGGATTAGGCATAGCTGACAGGTTCGGTTTTTCCGTTGTCGGAGGACATTCGCACTGCCAGGTTCCAAACAGCCAGATACCAGAAATCGAAGCCTTTGTGGACAAGTTCCTTCTCGGGAATGACACGGTGCACACCAGCTTCGCGGACACTCCGTATAGTACCGACCTTTCCCCCTGGATCACCTGGGCCCAGCCGGCACTTTCCAACGACACATCTTTTTTTGGAAAGACCTCCTTAGTCTCTCCTCCCAACCTTCAAAAAGGATTGGATACGACAAGTGTAACTTTTAAATGGAACAAGGCAAGCAATGCCGGAAAGTATCGTATCGAATTATCAATAGACCCGGCATTCAAGTCCATTGCCAAAAGTGATTCGACCACCGATACATTAAAAACGTACACCGGCTTATTGTTGGGCAGGCAATACAATTGGCGTGTGCAGGTAGAAGACAATGCCGGCTCTTCAGGCCCCTTCAGCAATGTTTGGAATTTCAGCACGTTTGCCCCATTGCCGGCGAAACCATTAACGGGCTCTGCCATTCCAGTTCAGGGCCAGCAAGGAGCTATTTCGTTGAGTTGGAATGCAGTACTCTACGCGAATCAATATTTGGTCGAAACATCCAATACGGATTTATTCCTTAGTGTTTTTGCTTCAATTACAACATCGGACACAAACTTAGTGTTACAGCCGCTTTTGGTCGGACAAGAGTACTTCTGGCGGGTCCAAGCCAGCAACGTTACAGGCTCCGGCCCATGGAGCGACGCATGGAATTTTACGTTAACCAATGTCAAAACTCTCAACGATGGGATCCCGACAGAGTATTCAATAAGTCAGAACTACCCCAACCCATTTAACCCGACGACAACGATACAATTTGGTTTGCCGCGGCGGGCGCTGACAAGAATAGCTGTTTACGACCTCCTTGGCAGAGAAGTCCAGGTACTTATCGACGAAGAGTTGGAAGCGGGCTATCATGAAGTGAATGTCAATGCGGTCAATTTCTCAAGCGGCGTTTATTTCTATCGTATTGAAGCCGGAACGTTCACGCAAACGAAGAAATTTGTGCTCATGAAGTAGCAGCGCAGCATTCCAACGTCGTACACAGCCCGGACTCACCTCCGGGCTGTTGCATTTGTAAGAGATTAGCGCTAGTTTTGCATCAGAGGGGCGCACTTTTACCTACCGATCAACCCTCAATGATCTATCATCCTGCGGGGTGCAGCATTTCATATCTTTCTTCCACACATACCTGCCGCCTGCAGTCTAAGCATTAAATTCCAACGCATCCTTGCGTAAGGCAGTATAACATATTGAACTTCAACACATGCCTGCCACGTGAAATCAAATCATAGTTAGGCTGCTTTTCCATCGTCGAGAACTCAAGTTGCATCTATTAATTAAATGTATATATTCAATATATATAGACCATGGACATCACTCCGAAGATATTCAGCTTTGAATGGGACGAAGGAAATAGGACCAAGAACTGGGCCAAGCACAAGGTTACATGGTCAGAATGTGAGAATGTCTTCTTTAACGATCCCCTCTTCATCCTTCCTGATCCGAGGCATTCTGACAAAGAAGAAAGATATCACGCACTTGGCCACACAAATAATAACAGGCTATTATTCATTTCCTTCACCATTCGCAAGGAAAGAATCAGAGTTGTTTCAGCGCGAGAAATGAGTCGAAGAGAAAGGAGAAGTTACAATGAACAAAAAGAAAAACATACCAAAGTTTAAATCCGAAGCCGAGGAAAGAACCTTTTGGTCTAAGAATGACTCGACCGATTACCTGGATTGGAGTAAATCCAAACCAGTTCATTTTCCAAATCTAAAGGCTACTAGTAGAACTATCTCTATACGGCTGCCCGAATCATTGATTGAAGAGATAAAGGTCTTGGCCAACAAACAGGATGTGCCATACCAATCTATGTTAAAAATATTACTTGCCGATAAAGTCCGTGAAAGAACTGTTCTTCATAGGGGCAAAGGAAAAGCAGCCTAACCAGTCGCTCAAGCCGACGGAACCAGCCGTCGACGATTTCGCCGCGCGAGAGTTCGCCGAGAATGATATGATCAGCAAATACGTCCGCGCGACGAACTACAAACAAAATGCTGCACGTCGCCGCTCAACGAGTCTACGACTCGTTG
>CAYTOA010000095.1:0-7249 GCA_964439265.1 uncultured Chitinophagaceae bacterium | reverse complement strand
AACTTACAACTTACAACCTAAAAGCTAAAACCCAAGCCTTCCAAAAAACCCAGAAGCCGGAATGAGAACGCGTCCCATTCCGGTCTCTGAATTCAATACTCCCATTGCGGATGTGCGTGCTGCTTACTTCATCAATAACATCTTCTTTACCTGTGTGAACTGTCCTGCTTTTCCGTCCGCCGGTTCGGCGACGATGCGGTAGAAATAGACTCCGCTGCTCACCATGTTGCCGTTGAGGTCTTTCCCGTTCCACTGGACCCGGTAGTAACTCGGGCTCTGCATGTCGTTCACCAGCGTCGCGATCTCCTGGCCGAGCACCGAATAGACTTTCACGGTCACGTGGCTTTGCGACGCGATGCCGTACAGGATCGTTGTGGAGGGGTTGAACGGGTTCGGGTAATTATTTTCCAGCACGAACGACGCCGGAACGCCCGAGAATTGTTCGTTGACTTTCGCCACCACGATAGGCATAATATCTGCAGAATCGCGCGGGATGATCTCATAACCGCCGGCGACTCCCGAGGAAGCGAACTGGCTGGCAATGGCAACGACGTCGATCGGGTACGCCGGCTCGTTCGAGCTTGCAAGCGGCGTCGCCGCGTTGATGTAGATCGCCGTCGTGTCTGTCTTATGGAGATTCGTGACGTTCACATTCTGAGCCGAACCCCACGTGCCGGACGCTTTGAACAACGAATCTATTTCGATGAGCTGACCTTCATAGGTTTCGGGATTCGTCACGTATTGATGCAGCGTCACGTGTTTCGCCTTCGGTACCGTTGCATGATGCATGATAATTCCGAAGTGGAGCGTGTCCAGCGTCAGCAGCGATAACTCGTCCAGGCCGTGGAACTGAGTCACCTTCCCGATCGCAAAGACCGAGTCGCCGATGATGTAGGTGACCGGCGGCAGACCGGTATGGAACACCTCGATGCCTCCGGTCGAATCCTGGATAAAGAACGAGGTCGTCGTCGCCGACAAGTTCGGCGACGTGATCACTCCCGCGACCATCAACGTGTCTCCCGTGACCGAATGATCCGGGATCAGATCGCTGTTCAGATCCTTCCGCGCTTCGGATATTTTCACAAGCTGTGCGAGCTTCGTCTTCAGGATATTGGTAGAGTCGCTCGGCTCGACCTCATAGCCGTTGTTGTAGATCGTTGCGCCGGACGAGTACTGGTTGATGATGGCGACAACGTTGATCGGGTATGCCGGTTCCACCGATCCGCCGATGTCCGTGCTCGAGCTGATGTATATCTGGGCAGTATCGGTTTTTCCCAGGTTGGTGACGTAGATGGACGCGCTCAGGTTGAATCCCGGCCACGTGCCCGATGTTTTATAGAGCGTATCGATCTCGACGAGCATGCCTTCGTAGCCCTCGGCATGCGTCACATACTGGTGAAGAGTCAGGCGCAGCGGCTTCGGAACGACCGCGTTGTGCTTCAATATTCCGAAATGCAGCGTATCGTTCGCGAGCGGCGTGAACTCGGTCGCGCCATGGTACTGGCTGACCGTTCCGATCGCGAAGACCGAATCGCCGATCACCATCGTCACCGGCGGCAGGCCGTAGTTGAAGATCTCGACGCCCGCGGTCGCATCCTGGATGAAAATTGCCGTCTGGCTTCCGAGCGATTGAAGGTTGGCGGAGGTGATGACTCCCGCGATATACATCGTATCCTTGCTGATCGAGTGGTCCGGAATCAGATCGAGGTTCGTGTCCCTGCGCGCTTCGGCGATCGACACGAACGCAGCGCCCGTCCCGACGAGCTTCACCGTATCGGTCACTTCCGGAACGTTGCTCGTGAAAACGAGGAACGCGGATTTCGGTCCGATCGCAGGAGGCGTGAAGGTGACGTAATATTTCTTCGTCGCCTGCGTATCCAGCTTTGCCGCTGTGGGGGTTACTGTGAAGGCGGCATCCGATGACGTCACGCCGGTGATCTTGAGCGAGTCATAGCCGATGTTCTTTACCGTGATGCTGTCCTTCCATGCATGTCCCACGAGGACGTCGTGGAAATCCTTCAGCGCCGGAGTTGACGAGAAGCCCGGGGCCTTGACGATGCCATTGCCCGTTACTTTGAGCGTATCCGATACCAGTCCGCCGTTATTCGCAAAGACGATAAACGACGAGGCGACTCCGGCGGCAGTCGGCATGAACGAGACTCCGAATTTCATGGATGCTCCGACGCCGAGACTTCCGGTTGTCGGCCCGACCGTGAAGAGCGGGTTGGACGACGTTACCGACGTGATGTTTAGCGAGCCCGACGCCAGCGAATTCGTGACGGTGACGCTGTCGACGACCGTGGAATCGACGTAGACATTTCTGAAACTATAACTCTTTGTCGAGATCGTAAAGCCCGGCACGACTCCCTGCCCGGTGACCGCAACGGAATCAGGGGATGACGCGGCGTCGCTGATGAACGCGAGCGCCGACGTCGATATCGCGGCGACGGTCGGCGTATAGGTGACGGCGAATTTCTGTGAAGTGCCGGCAGCGATCGTTGCATGAGTCGGCGACACGACGAACACGGGAGCGCCGGAGGTGACCGATGAAACATTGAGCGCCGTTGCATCGTCGTCTTTAACGATCACAGAATCCTGTGCGCCGACGCCGACGGTGACCTGTCCGTAATTGATCGCGTTCTTGCTCAGAACGGCGAGCCTGTTGTTGATGCTCCTCCACGATCTCACGACTCTGATCCCGTCGACGACGAGCTGGGGATAATTGCCGTTGGTCCCCTGACGCACCGCCACGGCGTTGAGAACGTCCGTGCCGGCGGTAGAAGTATTTGTGACTTCCGGTGTCCCTGCTGCCGCTTCCGATGCGGGGATTCCTGAAGGAACTATCCAGGCGGAGGTGGTGTCATTGCCCCCGGTATTGATCGTATATTTGATGATGACCAGATAGGTCGTATTCTTGGAGAAATTCGTTGTGCCGTATGTTGCCGTCGACGTGTTGCTCAACCCGAAATTCACGTTGCCGGCGACGATCTTCACAAAGAACCTGGCGGCGAAAAACGTGAACGTCGTCGGGTTTATGCGCTGGCCAAGGTGGATGAACTGGTCTCCGACCTTGTTCGATGCGGTGTCGGTAATGTTCACGAGAAACGAGAGATACGCGACATCTCCGTTGTGATAAAGAGAATCGGACAACGGTCTGTTGTCGTCCTCGCCGCCAAGCCCATTGATCTGGACCGCGTTGCCGATGCCGCTTCCCAGATACCCGGCATACGTCAGACCTGCGGTCGTCGTATCCGAATTTGTGCCGGTGCCGCTGTGGGCGGTCCATCCGTTCGAGGTGAGCTTCCCGCTAAAATTAAAATTTTCAGTCAGCAGCACCTGTGCAGATACCCACGTACTCGCCAAAAACAGCAACAGCATGACTGCCGAGACGGTAGAAAGTTTTTTCATAAATATTCTCCTTAGTGAATTTGAAAATGGGAATGAGGTACGCTCTAACTTATTATCCAGTATACTCGCTGGAGATTAACGAAACAGAAGATTTGTATTATGGAATTGTTATGCCTGTTTAAAGATCCGCTCGCGTTCATTGTGGCGAGCGCCTAATATCATGAGGAGTACTAAACTGAAGCCGTCGTCATCCGCAACTCCCGGTTCGTCTCTCCTGCTTACTCCGGCAATATTTTTCTCCTGCCGGTTGAACATTGCATATTGTGTCAGCCCCAAAAGACAGGGATCGCCGCAGCAACAGATGTGATAGGTTGGTTATGAAATCATATGATACGTTTTGCCCCCGCCGTCATTTTCAATGAGCTGCGGTATTCGCATGCCCGATGCGGACTACCGAATTCGCCCCGTCAGTCCGATTTCGCCAGTGCGCCGGACGGAGGAATGACAAAACCGGTTACGTACATGCTCGTTCCATCAGAGTTTTTCTTCTTCTTCTCTTCGGCCGAGATGTCGCCCCCATTCTTCTTGACAATCGCGTCGGAGCGGCGGGCGAAGAGCACGGTCGGAATCGTCTTTGCGATGAGCGCCACGTCGAGCATGAAGGACCGGGTGCGCTCGTACAGAATGTCATGGCTGACGAGGTCCTCGACGCCGGCGTCCCTGTTGCCATAGAGCTGCCAGAGTCCCGAGAGACCTGCCGGGGCGTTGAGCGCCGCGCGCATATAATAGAGCGCCGGGGATTCGCGTTTCATTGATTCGAGGTCCGCGGCAGCGAACGGGCGGGGACCGATGAAGCTCATGTCCCCCGCGAGAATATTCCATAATTGTGGAAGTTCGTCCAGCCCGGTAAGCCGGAGCCATGCGCAGAACGGGGGGACGTCGCCTGCGAATTCCGGCCTGAAGAAAATGTTTGCGATGCCGGGAGGATGGGTCCGGGAGCTTCGCTCCCTCATCGTCCGGAGTTTATAGATGCGAAAAGTATTTTTCTCGAGGGATACTCCGCGGTCCTGGATATAGAGGGGAAATGCTCTCGTCTCCCATGCGGCGATGATTAGAAGGAGGATGCCGAACGGGAACAACACCGCCATGAGTGTCAGCGCAAAGAGAACGTCGAACACTCTTTTCCAGAAGAGATAGGATTTCTGTAGGGGCATGGGGAGAACGCCAAAATTAGGGATCGGTGTCCGGACAGAATATAAAGATACAGCTATGAGGTTCCGCTGGGGAAATATCAGTAACGATGCGACAAAATGCAAGTTAATTTTGTGTTACGAATCACGCGTCGAGAAAAAAGATTCTCGCGCAAAGCGGACAAGACGCGAAGATTGCATTTGGCGGCTTTGCGTGAGGCGGCGATTGGAAGAAGGCGTTGGAAACTCGCAAAATTTTTTGGAAATCAGTTTGCGAAAGGGGGAAGGATTACGTATCATTGGCGGGTGAAGGAGGCGCCTCTTGGGGGACTTGCTCAGGGTGAACGAGCTTAGTTTGTTGTTCAACGACAGACCTGTTCGATTACCTCGTTCCCAACGTCCTCGTTGGGAACGGAGCACTAGGAAGCTCCGCTTCATCATTTTCTGAATGAAAAGAATGAAGCGTTCCCAAACAGAGTTTGGGAACGAGAAAAACGGGATTGCTTCCCGAAGGGATCCCTTTGGGACAGGGTGAAAAGATATTCATAGAATCAATAAAGACTCAATTCAGCATCTTTATGTGGAGACAACCAAACATGCAACTCTTGACACGCAGCAGCTTAATAGCGGCAATGTTATTTTCTGTTTTTTTCTCACTTCACGCATATAACCTTCAACCCAACCTCATCGATTCTCTCATCGCTGCGAGCGACGATTATTCCACCAAGACCTTTGAGAACGAAAAATCTCTCAACGTCCTGATGAAAGCGTACGCCGTCGATTCGAGCAGCTACGAGATCCTCTGGCGCATCAGCCGGGCGTACAGCGACATCGGCGAACTTCTCCCCACCGTGACGAAGGAGCAGAAAACGAAGCAGCTCGACATCTACCAGAAATCGCTCGATTACGCCGAGCTGGCCGTAAAGGCGAACCCGAACATGTCGATGGGCTACACGCGGCGAGCGATCGCAACAGGGAGAGTCGCGCTCTTCAAAGGCGTCTGGGATTCGATCGACCTGGTGAAGGAGGTACGGGCGGACTGCGAAAAAGCTATTGAGCTGGACAAGAATAACCCTGCGGCGTATTACGTGCTGGGCCGAACGAACGCCAAGCTCTGCGAGAAACCGAAGTTCATCCGCTGGCCGCTCGGGCTCAGCTGGGCCAATTACGACGATGCGAAAGCCAACTACGAGAAGGCCATCGCGCTCCGTCCGACGTTCATCATGTACCGCCTCGACGCTGCGCGGGCATATACGGAGGTTGACGAGTACGACAAGGCAAAAGAGCAGCTGACAAAGATCGCCACCCTGCCGACGGAGAACCAGCAGGACAATCAATTCCGTAAAGAGGCGAAGGATCTGCTGGAGCAGATAAAGGATAAGTAAATAAGCGGCAGGGGTCCTTCACCTCGTTCCCAACGTCCTCGTTGGGAACGGAGCATTTGGAAGCTCCGCTTCATCGCTTTCTGAATGAAAAGAATGAAGCGTTCCCAAACAGAGCTTGGGAACGAGAAAAACCTCTGTGTTACTCTGTGTAACTCCGTGTCACTCTGGGTAAGAAAGAAAGGGTTTCACAGAGTGGCACAAAGAAGAAACAGAGTGACACAGAGCGAGACAAACTTTCCATCGCAAAATGCGTCTAAGTGTAGGCAGGAAACGCCTCACCATCACACTACGGAGATTCCATGATCAGACTTAATAAAACGGCGGTACTTCACCTCGCACTCACACTGGCCGTTTTAACATTATTCGCCCCCGGCTGTAAAAAAAGCAGCAATCCCGCTGCTTCGACGTCGGAGCCGATCACAACGGACATTTTTCCGTTGACGGTCGGGCACAGTATCAGCTACACCGGGTACGTCCGTTCCATCGGGACGGATTCGAACGTGACAACGACAACGTATTCGTCGAGTTGGACCGTTGTGTCGAACAGCGCGGCGACCCCTCTTGGTGGGACGTCAAACCTTATCATTGAATCTATTTCTGGTCCAACCCCCTCGGTGGATTCTCTCTATGTCCTTCGCGATCCGCCGACCGGCGACGCTAATTTTTCATTCCTTCAGACCGTCTCGTACCGGGGAACCGACACGCTTGTCTGGCTCTTGGCGGGCGATAGTCAGGACGGCGTCGGAGCATATTGGCCGGCGCTCAAAGACAGTGTCAAAGGCGATACGATACACAGCTTGTGGATCGTAGGCCACTTCGTAGATCAGGAAAGCCTCTATGTCGGCGACACATCATTTAGTATTACGTATCGTCTGGCCATCACAGCCGACACTCTTGTTAATGGAATTGAGACCGGAACTGTCGATGCCCCGGTCGCAACCTACTGGTTCTCCCCTGCCATCGGCCCGGTAAAAATTATTGTGAACGCCACGGAGCAAAAGAACGGGTACGAGTGGGACTACAAGAGCAGGAGTTTTTAGGGGAGGTATGTAGTTTCGGTGCCGATTCTTGTTATTAAGTACAACAGCCTCATCATAGTCATTCTGAACGGAGCGAAGAATCCATGACAATGATGCATTGTGGATCTACGAGGCTTCAATGACATGGATGCTTCTCCCGCCGAAAAGCGGCGGGAGAAGGGTGACGTGCAGTTCTTCGCCTCGTTCCCAACGTCCTCGTTGGGAACGGAGCATTCGGGAGCTCCGCTTCGTCATTTTCTGAATGAAAAGAATGAAGCGTTCCCAAACAGAGTTTGGGAACGAGAAA
>CAYTOA010000094.1:0-7738 GCA_964439265.1 uncultured Chitinophagaceae bacterium | reverse complement strand
ACTAGTTGGAAGTGTAAGTAGTCCACCGTTTTTAATTCTTAATTTTTAATTCATAATTCTGAATTGCTCCCCATGTCCTACCAGGTAACAGCGCGCAAATGGCGGCCGATGGTGTTTGAAGACGTCATCGGACAGTCGCACGTTACCAACACCTTGAAGAATGCGCTCTCGACAAACCGGCTTGCGCATGCGTTTATTTTTTGCGGCGGCCGCGGCTGCGGCAAGACAACAACGGCGCGTATTCTCGCAAAAGCGATCAATTGCCTCAACCCCAAAGACTCGAACCCCTGCAACGAATGCGAGGTATGCGTCGAGATCACGAACGGCCGCAGCATGGACGTTGTCGAAATCGACGGTGCGTCCAATCGCGGAGTCGATGAGATCCGAAATTTGCGGGAATCAGTTCGTTACGCGCCGGCCCGCGGTAAGTACAAAGTGTACATCATCGACGAAGTTCACATGCTGACGAAGGAGGCGTTCAACGCGCTCTTGAAGACGCTTGAAGAACCGCCGCCGCATGTTCTGTTCATTTTCGCAACGACCGAGGTCCACAAAGTTCCTTCGACGATCCTTTCGAGATGCCAACGGTACGATTTCCGCCGCATCACGATCGAAGATATTATGTCGCGTCTCCGGTACATTGCGGGGGAAGAAAAGATCGCGATTGACGACGATTCATTGATGATCGTCGCAAAAAAAGGGGACGGGTCGATGCGCGATGCGCAGAGCATCTTCGACCAGGTTGTGTCGTACTGCGGTACGACGATCACCGCGCCGCAGATCATCAGTTTGTTGAATGTTGTCGACCAGGAATTCTTCTTCAGGGTCAGCGACTGCATCAAAGCGCATGACGCCCAGACGGGCATTTCCCTTGTCGAAGAAATTGTGCGCAATGGATTCGACATTAAAGAATTTCTTTCGGGCCTTGTGGAGCATTTCCGTAACCTCCTCATTGCGCGGACAACACAGTCCACACACCTCGTCGAAGTCCCGGAAGTGTATCGAGTGCGTTATGCTGACGCCGCTTCGCTCTTTGATGAACAGGATATCCTCCGGTTGATAAAACTGACCACGGACCTGGAGTCATCGATCCGGTACAGCTCGCAGCCGAGGTTCAAACTCGAGGTCGGCATCATCCAGATGACCAAGATGGAGCAATCGGTGAAGATCGATTTTCTTCTTCAGCAGCTGGAAGAGATGAAAAAAAAACTTAATTCCGGCGACCGCTCACTTGCAAAGCCCTTCAACCTCAGCGTAAGCGTGCCTACCCCGGCGCTGCGACCCGTTCCTTCAAATCAGACCGCTGAAGAATCTTCGACAAGACCAGCATTTACGCCCCTCAAGAAGATCTCGGACACCCCAAAACTCTCTCTCGTAAGCCCCCATGCGGTTTCGTCAGAGACGGTGGCATCTGCGCCGGCGGGTCAGGAAACAGAAGCCTCGCTGGGTGAGGATCTGTTCGAACGGGTCAAGCAGGAATGGGAAAAAATTGTCGACGACGTCAGAAGGAAAAAGATATCAGTAGGGACAATGTTAGGGGAAAGCACGCCGTTCAGCGTTGCGAATGAAACGCTGAACATCGCCTGCGCCGACGACTTTCATTTTTCTTCGCTTAAGAGAAATCAAATGTTTCTTACCGAGACCGTCAACACCCTGCTGGGGACGAAACTTCGCATCGACCTCCATCTTCAGCCGGCTGCGGTTGCAGCACCGCTGCCCGTAAAGCCTCCTCCCCACGAAACAAACAGCACGACACCAAACGCCTCACACCCAAAAGAAGCTCCTCCAAAGGAACATCCCCTTATCGAAACGTTGTACAGAGATTTTGGCGCTGAAAGGGTTTGAGAATAAATATCTTTCCGGAGTTCATTCCATTACGATGAAATTCTTGCGCATCACATTTCTCCTTATATTGTTCAGCGCCGGGCGTCTCGATGCGCAGCAAAAGCTGTTGATCCCGATGGACTTGAAGCAAACGGACCACCTGAAAGCATACGGTGTCGCATTTTGGGCGTTGCAGAACGGAATTCAAGTCGATTGGCTTTTGAATTACCGCGGCGGCTCGTTTATGTTCGACTATATTTCGACCGAAGAAACAGAATGCCGCATCCGGGGAGTTGCTTTCGAGGCACTCAGCGGCTCGGATGCAGCCCGAATTTTCGCCGAAGTAGGGGACGAGAACACGAACATGGACGCAGTGAGATTGGAGAAAGTCCCGAAGATTGCCGTCTACGTCCCGCCGGATTTCAAACCATGGGATGATGCCGTAACGCTCGCGCTTGAATATGCCGAGATCCCTTACAAGAAAGTGTGGGATGACGAAGTGCTTCAGGGGAAATTGTCGGAGTACGACTGGCTGCATTTACATCACGAGGATTTCACTGGGCAGTATGGAAAATTCTATGCCACGCACCGGAACGCCCCATGGTACATCGAACAACAGATTCTTTACGAGCGCAAGGCAAGGGAGCTTGGTTTCAGAAAAGTTTCCGAAGAGAAGAAGGCCGTGGCGCGCGAGATCAAAAATTTTGTTGCCGGGGGCGGTTTCATGTTTGCGATGTGTGCCGCGACGGACACCTACGATATTGCCTTAGCTGCGGAGAACACCGATATCTGCGACGTGATGTTCGACGGCGACCCTCCCGACCGCGACGCTCAGAAGAAGCTCGATTTTTCAAAAACGTTTGCATTCCAAAACTTTACCCTCGAGATGAACCCGCTTCGGTACGAGTATTCCGACATCGATATTCCTCCGAGCGATCCGGTTCCGCTCCGCGACCCGAACACCGACTATTTTACGCTCTTCGAATTCTCCGCAAAGTACGACCCGGTACCGACAATGCTGACGCAGAACCATATCAACGTTATCAAGGGGTTCATGGGTCAGACAACTGCGTTCAAAAAAAATTTGATAAAATCGAGCGTCACGATTCTAGCCGAGCGTGAAGGAACGGAGGAAGTGAAGTATCTTCATGGCAATTTTGGACGTGGCACCTTCACATTTTACGGCGGACACGACCCGGAAGACTACCAGCACGCCGTCGGAGCTCCCCCCACGGATTTGAGTCTTCACAAAAATTCCCCAGGGTACAGACTTATCCTCAACAACGTTCTTTTCCCCGCTGCAAAAAAGAAACAACAGAAAACGTAATCTTAATAACATCGCTGGTCTTTTGGCATTGTCAAAAAATGTTTGTTGAACTCCTCACAATGCATTGCACTGTCGCCCTGAGCGAAGGGTTTCTGACACCGGTTCCTCACGATTTCACGATACTGTGTTGACGTAGATTCTTCGTCGCTGCGCTCCTCAGAATGACAAGGATGAAGCCGGGGATATTGAGAATGTGTGAATGACATACAACGACATGTCACCCTGAGCGTAGCGAAGGGTCCATGACACGGATGATCCGTTTCCATGGATTCTTCGTCCGCAAAAGAACAGCGGATATAGAATGACACGACCGAGAAAGTTCAAAATATTTACATTTTCCAGCACACTACCGGGTCTTCTCGGTTTTTGAACTCTCTCAAATTTTCCGTATCTTTCTCTACCGTGCTGATGAAATTATTTCAGGTTCATCGGCAGGGCTTTTTGCGTTTATAACTGATATCCCATGCTTGCAGACCTAAAAAAGAAAATATTCTCTTCGGAAGAATTTCAGAGGTTGACTGCGACGGAACCGGCAGCGTCAGCGCCGATCTATCTCCGCGGCATTGCCGGGTCGCTCTGGGCGTTCGTTGCCGCACATCTGTTTGAAGAATTTCAGGGACAAATACTCCTTGTGGTACCGGAGCAGGATTTAGCGGAAAAACTCCGCGATGATTGTTCTCAATTGATTTCGGAAGCTAACGTTCATCTCTATGCGGTGGAATCGACTCACGCGGCTCAGCCGCTCGATATGACGGCAACAATCAGTCAGGTGGAATCGTTGAAGGCGTTGTCGGCTCAGCTTCCCGGAATCTATGTCACGCACGCGGCCGCCCTGGCTTTTGGCGTCCCGCCGCGTGAAAAATTTATGCGGGAGATCATCGAGCTTTCTGCGAACACGGAGACGGGTTTCGAAGCGCTGCTGACAAAACTTGCCGACCGCGGCTTTGAGCGCAAGCCCCTCGTCGAAACCTACGGGGACGTTGCCGTTCGCGGCGGCATCGTGGATGTTTTTCCCTTTATCGGCGATAATCCGGTACGATTGGAATTCTGGGGGGATACGATCGAGTCGATCCGTGAATTCGATGTGCTGTCGCAGCGCTCCATCCGGGAACTTCAAAGCGTGAGCATCGTGCCGAATATTTCGGCAATGATCTCGGGAAAGACCGGTTCGACCGGCAGCACGGACACATCCGCTCATAGAGATGAAGTATCCTTTGTGGACTTTTTCACCCCGAACGCAATATCGCTCACCGACGACCCGTCGCTTATCGAGAAGGAAATTCAGGAATTGGAGGCCGAAGGGGTTGCTCTGCATTTTTCGTATGAAGAGATAGAGAAGAAACTTCACGGGATGCCGTTGTATATTCACTCCGTTATTGGGAAATCTTCGACGGGTCCATCGATCGATTTTCACGCGGTGCCGCAGCCACCGACAAACGGGAGCATCAAGATTCTTCTCGAACAAATCAGAAAACTGACGGAGAAGCATTTCGAGATCAACGTCGCCTCCGATACAGCAGAAGAATCCCAGCGCATTCAGGAGTTAATAACCGAAGCGGGAGAACCATACAATGAAATCCCGTTGAAGGATGACAGCGATGAGCCGGAAATCGGACGGGATTCCACTCCGTCCGATGTACCGCCGATCAACTACATTCCTGAGACCATCCACTCCGGATTTCTCTACCCCTCCACACATACCGCTCTTTTTACCGAACATGAAATATTTGGGCGGATCAAGCGGCGTGGAAGCCCGAAGCGCCGGCGCTTCAAAGGAATTTCGCCAAAAGAACTGCATTCGCTCCGGCGCGGAGATTTTGTCGTCCATGTCGACCACGGTATCGGAAAATTCCTGGGACTTGAAAAAATCTCCATCAGAGGAACAGAACAGGAGGCTGCCAAGCTCGAGTACCACGAAAAGGGAATTCTTTTCGTCAACCTGAACTATATCAGCCGGATACAAAAGTATTCTTCGGCCGAAGGACATACGCCGAAACTGAATAAGCTTGGCGGGGGCGAGTGGGAAAAATTGAAAGCCAGGGCGAAAAAGAAGATCAAAGACATTGCCCGCGACCTTATTCTTCTGTACGCCAAGCGAAAAAGCGAGGAAGGCATTTCATTTTCCCCTGACGCGCATTGGCAGAAGGAAATGGAGGCCTCCTTCATGTTTGAAGACACTCCGGACCAGGCAGCCGCAACCGCCGACGTAAAAAGGGACATGGAAAGCGCGAGCCCAATGGACCGGCTAATTTGCGGAGATGTGGGATTCGGCAAGACTGAAATTGCCGTCCGCGCGGCGTTCAAAGCCGTTCTCAACAATAAGCAGGTTGCCGTACTAGTGCCGACGACAATCCTCGCGCAGCAGCATTTCACGACCTTTTCAGACAGGCTAAGCCGGTACCCGGTACGCATCGCGTCACTATCCCGCTTCAAGAATGCAAAAGAGCAGGCGGCGATCGTTCATGGGCTGCAGAACGGTACCGTAGATATCGTCATTGGTACGCACCGTTTGTTGTCGAAAGATATACGGTTCAAAGATCTCGGGCTGCTCATAGTGGATGAAGAGCAGAGGTTCGGAGTGGCGGCAAAGGAAAAGCTCCGCGCGCTGCGGGCAAACGTCGATACGCTGACGCTGACGGCGACGCCGATTCCGCGAACCCTCCATTTTTCTTTAATGGGAGCCCGTGACCTTTCCATCATCAATACACCGCCTCGAAACAGGCTTCCGATCTACACTGAAATCGCACAGTTCGACAAAAAAGTTGTTCGCGAAGCGGTGATCAAAGAACTGCATCGGGGAGGGCAGGTGTATATTGTCAACGACCGGGTGGAGAATATTGAAACATTCGCAGCAACTCTTCAAGAATATATCCCGGAGGCCCGCTTCCGAGTTGCACACGGCCAGTTGAAAGGACACGAGCTCGAAAAAGTGATGCTTGATTTTCTGGAAAAGAAATGCGACGTCCTTGTCGCAACGAAGATCATTGAATCCGGTTTGGATATTCCAAACGTGAACACGATCATCATCAACAGAGCGGACAGATTCGGGCTGGCAGAGCTGTATCAATTGCGCGGACGGGTGGGCCGCTCGAACGTCCAGGCGTATTCGTATTTGCTCGTTCCGCCGATCTCCATTCTTCCGAAAGCAACGCTCCGCAGGCTGCAGGCGATTGAGGAATTCACAGAACTAGGTTCGGGATTCAATCTGGCGATGCGCGACCTGGAGATTCGCGGAGCGGGGAATATGCTGGGAGGCGAACAAAGCGGGTTTATCATGGAGATGGGATTCGAGATGTACACAAAAACGCTCGAAGAGGCGGTCAGCGAATTGAAAAACCAGGAGTTTTCAGAGCTCTTTTCTTCCGACCCCAAAAAATTATCTGCGGTGCGGACGGACACCGTCATCGACGCCGATGTCGATGCATACATTCCTGAGTTCTATATTGAAGACGATGCCGAGCGTCTGGATATTTACCGGCGACTGTATAAGACAGACACGATCAATGCTGCGGATGATATCCGGGTGGAACTTATCGACCGGTTCGGTTCTACCGTAGAAGAGGTGGAAAATCTATTCAAGTTATCGAGCCTCCGCGTGCTCGCCGCGAAGGCAGGCTTTAGGAAAATCGAACTGCAAAAGCGGACACTGAGGCTGCATTTTCCGCCGGACACGGAAAAGGAGTTCTATGAAAACGGCACATTTCAATCCATCATGGAGAAAGCCGGAAAAATACAGACGCATAAAGTCCAGTTAAAACAGGAGGGGAAACAACTACTTGTTCAAACGCTCCTCGGAAACGATACCGGACCTGAGCGTATTGCTGAAGTTCAAATGCTTATTGAACAACTCTAGAAGCAAGCATAGCAATGGACGGGATTTCAACTGTTATTTTTGACATTGGCGGAGTTTTGATCAACATCGACCCCGGAGCGTTTCCGCGGATGCTTGGAGTCGACCCAAATCGCATTCATTATTCCGATAAAAATGCCATCGAGGAAGCGGCAAAAGAGTATGAAACGGGCCGCATCGACACGGAAGAATTCTTTAGAAAGATTGATCAGATATTTGAGGGGAAATATACCCCCGACAAACTGGCGAACGCCTGGAACGCTATTGTCCGGAAGGAGAATTTAAATATCATTCCGATCGTCGATGCGGTTCAGTCGAAATATCAAACAGCAATCCTCAGCAACACCAACCCCCTGCATTATCAAAGGTCGATCGAAACCGCTGCAATCCTCAAAAAATTTAATCGGTCATACCTGTCGTATCAGATCGGGGCCTCTAAACCGGACCCGGCTATATACCAATTCGTTATCAATGATCTATCTGTTCACCCCTCCTCCATTCTTCTCATCGATGACATTGGCGAAAACGTCGCTGCCGCTCTGAAAAGCGGCATGGCGGGAATTGTATTTAAGGACAGTTCCCTCCTCTACAGGGAACTGAGTTTGCGCAAAGTTCGATAATTCCGGAATAGCTGGACAGCGCCAAAGAGTTACCCCGCGTCACACCCCTCAAAAAACCCCTAATTTTCTTTAGTTTTCACTTGACTTTAAGTCTTAATTCCATAAATTTCGTGCATC
>CAYTOA010000093.1:0-8431 GCA_964439265.1 uncultured Chitinophagaceae bacterium | reverse complement strand
TATTTCAGCAGCAGCATCTTCTTTAGCTGCATTCTGCCGTCGAACTCCAGTCGCGAGAAATATATTCCGCTGGCCAGCCGAGATGCGTCGAACGTTGTTTGATGATATTCCCCGGCCTTTGCGATTCCATCAAAAAGCGTTGCCGTTTCCTGGCCGAGAACATTGAACACTTTCAATACCGCACGTCCGTCGGCCGGCACGGTGAACTGGATATTTGTTGACGGATTGAACGGGTTTGGAAAGTTCTGGTCCAACGCAAGAACTTTCGGTACACCGATGGATACCTGGGCAGATACAGAATATGTGAACGCACCGTCATGGTCGATCTGCTTCAATCGGTAAGAATAGGTGGCGGCGCCTCCGACATTGTCCGCGTATGAATAGGTGTGCGGAGCGTTGCTCGTGCCGTTTCCTTCCACGAATCCGATCTTTCCCCAACTTGCCGCCGATCGCTGATTGCTGTTGACGGCTTGCCGTTGTACTTCGAATCCCGCGTTGTTCACTTCGGTCGCCGTTTTCCATTCGAGCGCGGCTGCGCCGTTTTCAGCTGTTGCAGTAAATGAAGTAAGCTCGACCGGAAGCGCGGCGCTGACGGCATTGCGTATAACTGAAACCGTATCGTTGAAATAGTTCGTGACTGCAATATCCGGTTTGCCGTCCCCGTCCAGATCGCCGACGGCAATCGCATAAGGAGCTTGCCCTACCTTAAAATTTACATTGGGGGCGAAAGAACCGGAAGTAATGGAGCCGGGCGAGCTAATGTTTCTGAAAACAGACACTGTGTAGTGATTAAGATTCACAGAAACGATATCTGGTTTTCCATCGCCGTTGATATCGGCCACGGCTACGCCGTACGGATCCCCATCGGAGAAGAGGGTTACCCTGGGGGCGAATGAGCTTGCACCAATCGTGTCGGGTATGCTCGTGTTTCTAAAGATCGAAAGCGTTCCCCATGTGGTATTTGAAACAACGAGATCCGGTTTACCGTCTCCATCCAGATCTGAGACAGCGACATATGTGGGATATCTATCTGTATAGAAGTTGAAGGCAAAAGCAAAGGAGGTGTCGGTGATGGTCCCGGCTATGCTTTTGTTCCGTAACACCGAGACGTATCCGCTATCATAGAAAATATTGCTGTTCGTAACGATGATATCCGGCTTGCCGTCTCCATCGATATCGCCGACGGCAACGCCGAATGGTTGATACCCTGTTGGATAATCGACCCTGGTCGCAAACGAGCTCGATGTAATGGAACCTGCAACGGCGGTATTTCTGAAGACCGATGCGGAATTGCTTCCATAGTTCGCGACAATTAAATCCGGTTTGCCGTCTCCATCCATGTCTCCAATGACGACATTGTAAGGACCTTCAGCAGTGTTGAATTCGACCTGGGTGTCGAACGAGATGGAGCCGGGAGTGCTGGTATTCCTTAACACCGAGAGGGTCCATATTCCGTAGTTTGCGACAACGAGATCCGGTTTGCCGTCTCCATCAATATCGCCGGCGGCAACAGAGAACGGGTGGTTGTCCACAAAGAAGTTTACCGGGGCTGCAAACGATCCCGCATTTATGGAACCCGATGAGCTTGTATTTCTGTAGACGGAGAGACTTTCGCTGAGCGCGTTGCACACGATGAGGTCCGGTTTTCCGTCGCCGTCGATATCGCAAATGGTGATACCCTGGTTCTGATTCGAGGTTGTCTGGAAGACGACAGGCAGTGCGAACGAAGTTGTGTCGATGATGTGTGAACCTGAGAACGTCACGTCAAACGGCGCGGCAGAGTACGCTGTGAGTCCGTTTACAGAGACCGAGATCGGTTGATAGGTCGCTCCGGACGGGACGGTAACCGACAACTGCGTCGGGGATGCGAAAGTTACGTTTGCTCGTACAGCGCCAAAATAGACTGTATCGAACGCTGCTGACGCGCTGAAGTTTGAACCGTAAATGGTCACTGATGTGCCGACTCCTCCCGAGGTATTTGAAAGGGATGTGATCGTCGGGACTCCTGCAGCAGCAACGCACTCAATAAAAAAAGTAAGAAGAATAATTATTCCGCTGATTTTGATCCCGCTTGTGCTTTTGTCCGCTGTCGTTGTCATTCTGGACCTTGTGAAAATGAATGAAATTTCGCCGATAAATTGCGAGGGTGATGAGGAGCGGAATAAGAACTTTTTCCGTTTTAAGATACTGTGATGGAGCTTTCATCAGAAAAATGACCCGCAAACCCGAAATGACCGGCAAAGTACTTGTTGGAAGTTGAAACGAAGTATCTTCACCGGCGAATCGTTGTCCACAAAAACATTGCCGGGGCAGACCACAAAGAAATTGCCATGATATGCCCCGGCTTGAACTACACAGAGAGAAGTTGTTCGATCTATTTCAGCAGCAGCATCTTCCTTACCTGCATTCTTCCGCCAAACTCCAGCCGCGAGAAATAAATGCCGCTTGCCAGCCGCGATGCGTCGAATGTCGCCTGGTGATATTCCCCGGCTCCCGCCGCTCCATCGAACAATGTTGCTACTTCCTGCCCGAGGATGTTGAAGACTTTGAGCACTGCGCGACCATTAGAAGGCACCGTGAATTGAATCACTGTGGACGGGTTGAATGGATTCGGATAGTTTTGCGAGAGGGCAAACACTGCGGGTACCTCGCTGCTGCTCTGCTTAACGCCGGTGGTCAACCCGGACAACGGAGCGAGCCAAACGCTGTTGCCATTGGTCCCGGCAAAAAGATCGGTGCCGTTGGTCGCCAGGGCTTCGACAACCAAATTTGTGAGGCCGGAGTTCTCCTGATTCCAGCTTGTCCCGTTGTTGGAGGAGGCAAAAATGCCGCCGCCGCTGGTCGCAGCATAGAGATTCGTTCCGCTGACGGCGAGAGAGGTAAGGTTCAGATTCGTGAGACCGGAATTCACTGCGGTCCAGCTCGTGCCGTTGTTGCTTGAAAGAAAGACGCCATGGCCTGAAGTTCCGGCGAAGAGATTTGACCCGATCATAGCAAATGCATAGACATACGATCCGCTGTCGATGCCGGAGCTTTTTGGAATCCAGGTCGCCCCGTTGTTGGTCGAAAGAAGAACGCCGTACCCTGCCGACCCGGCAAAGATGTTTGAGCCGCTCACCGCGAACGCGGTGATCGTTGTATCGAAGAGACCGGAGGAGTTCCAGCTTCCCCCGTTGTCGGTAGAGAGGTAGACGCTATTCCCCTCAACATACGCGAAAACATTCGACCCACTGACGGCAATCGCGGATATGTTGTTATATGAAGCACCAAAGAAATTCTGGGGCAAGCCGGTATTCGATGCATCCCAGGTTGCGCCGTTATTTGTGGAACGCAAGACGCCGCTGCTGTTCGTCGCGGCATAAACGTTCGAGCCGCTGACGGCGAAAGCGGAGATTCCATCGTTGATGACAGTACCGGTTGGATTCCAGCTAGTGCCGTTGTCCGTGGAAATGAAGGCACCGCTTCCGGATGTTCCGGCGAAAAGGTCCGCACCGATAAACGACAATGCAGATACTCCCAGCAATGGAATGCCTTGACTGACAGACGTCCAGCTCGTGCCGTTATCCGTGGAATGAAAGACGCCCTGCCCGCCGGTCCCGGCAAAGATGTTGCTCCCGATGACTGCGAGAGAGTTGGCATTTCCGCTCATTCCTGTATTTGCCATGCTCCAGGTTGTCCCGTTATCCGTGGTAAGCAGGATCCCCGCATCCGTGCCGGCAAAGAGATTCGGACCGCTGAAGGCAAGCGATTTGTAAACACGGTAAAAGGTGAAACTGGTGGGCGGAGTGACCGATGTCCAGCTTGTTCCGTTGTTCGTTGAGAGAAAGATGCCTACGTCAGTCCCTGCGAAAAGGTTCGAGCCGCTGACAGCAAACGAGAAGATGTATTTGTTGGTGAGACCCGAATCAACCGCAGTCCAGTTTGCTCCGTTGTTTGTGGAACGGAAAATGCCGTTATCGGTCCCGACAAAAATTGTTGATCCGACAGCAGCCATTGCCTGGTAGCTCTTATCGGTCAAACCCGTATCGCCGGCTGCGGTCCAGCTCGCTCCGTTGTTCGTGGAAAGGAAGGTGCCGGTATAGTTGTCGCCGGCAAAGAGGTTAGACCCGGCTGCTAACAATGCATTGGCTCCTCCCGCCAAACCTGTGTTGACGGCCGTCCAACTCGTGCCGTTGTTCGTGGAAAGAAAGACACCACCTCCATAGACGTCCACGAAGAGATTGGACCCGCTCGCAACCAGTGAAGAAACTCCCAGATTGTTCTCTAAGGGCAATCCGGAGTTGACGGCCGTCCAGCTGGTTCCGTTGTTCGTGGAGAGAAAAACGCCTCCCTGAGTTCCGGCGAAAAGGTTCGTACCGATGACAGCGAAATACGAAATGCCTCCTCCCCCCGGTCCGCTGGTCTGCGTCCATTGGGCGTTAGATGAATTGATGTCGCAAACGATCGCAAACATTAGCAACAACGATCGGAAAAGATTTTTCATGGATGTATTTCCTTCCATCTAGTGATAAAAGAATGTCTCTTTATTAGCATCATGCGTAGTCGAGTCTCTTCTTCTTGCATTCGGACAAATCCTGAACACATGATATCGAATGATCATTGTGCAAGGAGCGGCAATTGACTTATTCTTTACTCGGGTTTTGGCAAAAGATGCCGGCTCTACGCAGAATGCGTGCGAGGCCGTCAATTCCTACGGGGAGGGACCTACGTGAATAATACCATAGACCCAAGAGTCTTACAACTGCATATCTATGTAGTTTTCTTAAGGCGAGCGGAATATGTGACGCAGGTCAGAGATTCCGGATCGAAGGGATACGGCTATCGGATTGAAGCATCTCATGGAGGACAACGGAGTGCCGAGAGGGGGATTTGAACCCCCAATGCCTTACGGCGCTAGCTCCTAAGGCTAGTGTGTCTGCCAATTCCACCATCTCGGCAATGGATTTTCTTTTTGAAAATACTGAAATCCTGAACGAATATCAATTTTGCTCTTATGCTCGCTAGACCCTCCCGAAGGTCGCGAAGCGATCCCTTTGGGAGATGCCTTCGGCATTCGCTCCGCTCAGGAGGATATGTAATTGTTGGCGGCTTCGTTGTTCACCTCGTTCCCAACGTGCTCGTTGGGAACGGAGAACTAGGATGCTCTGCTTCAATATTTTCTGAATGAAAAGGACAAAGCGTTCCCAAACAGAGTTTGGGAACGAGAAACGAAGCGAAGCGGAGTGAAAATCCTGAAGGAATATCGATTTTACTCTTATGCTCTATAGACCGTTCGTCGCGCTCAGGGTAACATGTAGCTGCGTGAGATCCCAATAAAAAAAGGGACGCTCATCGCGTCCCTTCTGAACTCAGCACAAAGTGCGTAACCGCAAAGAGCCCTACTGCCAAAGCGCGTTGAAACTCTTCCACGCTTTGTATGGGATCATCGGAATATTTTTGCCGTCAGCTGATTTGCCCAGCGTTTGAACTGTCGGCAGACCCGGCAAATTATTGATGTTGACATACGGCACGTGCATGCCGAAGCTCGCATTCATCGTCTTGATGTACTGATTCGCGAGGATTCCGTATCCTTTTGAAGTGGGATGCACACCGTCGAGACTGAACAATCCTCCCGAAACGTAATCGGTCTTAAACGTCTCGCCATTGACGGTAACGCCATGTGCCTTCACGCCGTTAAAGAAGGCGTTAAAGTCGACAACCGCTGCATTATTCGTTGCGGCAATCGCGGCTATAGATCCGTTAAACGCAGAGATAGCTTGTTCGGTTGTCGCTTGTTCGGCAGAGTCGAGCACGAGCGCATCCGGAAATGGATTCTGCGGATGAAATCCGAACGGCTTCGTTGTGTCGATCCCCGCTGCTTGATAACTTGCGTAAAGGTTCGCAAACGGTATTCCCTGGGATGCCGCGAGGTCTCTGTACCATTGACCCGTCGGGTGGCCAAGGAGCAGTGCGTATGGACCTGCCTCCAGAGTGATCAATGGATCGGACTGTGGATGGGTGAAGTTGGTATATGATGTCGCTACGACTTCACCACTTTTTTCATAGAAAAGTCCTACGACCGCCGAGTTGGCTGCCATTGCGCCTTTAACTCCCGCAGCAACCTGAGGTCCGATTGTTGTGAAAAATGGAATCGCCTTCACATCAGGTATATTGCCTACAAGGATCTTCGCATGCGGCAGGGCCGCGCGAAGAGCGCCGATGGAAGCGCCGTACAATTGTTGAAATGTTGTAGCGGGTGTCGGGCCGACTGTCCCGACAATATTCTTTGATGTTCCGCCGCTTGTCGCATAACCGAGGACGTCGTTGTTTCCAAGCCAGAATGTGACGAGGTCGGGGCTGAGGGCTACCGCTTGCGCGAGGATGCTCGCGCCGAACGGGGGATTGCTTCGAAGTACTAGTTGGAAGAAAGCGTTATTGCGGGCAGCTGCTTTCGAAGCGATATTCGTCGTATCCAGAAAATCATAAATAATGGCGCCGGGAATTCCGAGGTTGTCATACTGCCGGGCGAGTGCCAGGTTTTCCGGTACGCCGGCGGGCTCGCCAATGGGACCGATGATTGGTCCGACGAGGTTTACAAGTTTATACTGCGCAGCCTTGCCGGTCAGCGGATCTGCGTTTCCCGGGTCAGAATACAGCGGCTGCTGAAACGTTCCAAGATTTGCTCCGGCAGCGTCAAGCTGGTCTGAGATTAGTTTGGGGTAGCTGTAGATCTGCGAGGAATGGTACAGCGCGTTCGACTGGTACCCTGCCGTCAAACTGTTTCCTATCGCAACGTACTTCGTCACAGTCACGCCGCCGAGAGTCGCATGCGGACCGGACGGGGCGGTATCGGTGCACCCGCTAGCCGCCAGAAGGCCGACGAGGACCAGCGCCGCAAGAAAATTCGAGATGATCGCTTTCATTGTTCTATACTCCATACTGGTTGGACATTCGTAAACTCATTGATTAGAACGTGTAGCCCAGGCTCACACCGATCAGGTTTGCCATTGCGTTATAGGTCCCGTCAAAATTTGTAACAGTATTCGAGGCCTGGCGCTGGTCGAATTTCAGGAACATGTACGAAACGTCGGCCGAAATATTTTTCGTGAACTGGTATCCAAGCCCGACGTTTACGCCGTTGCGGTTCGCATCCGGAAGGATCGGGTCGACGTACGCCGACGCGACGGGGGAATGATCATAGAGATATCCCGCGCGGATCTTCAGCGCATCCATCGCATACTCTCCGCCCACGCGGATAATGTACGTGTCGCTGTAGTCCTTCGGTGAGATTACGTTCTTTGTCGGGTCGTTCTTGAAGTCGATCTCCAGCTGTTTATACGACGACCATCCGATGTATTGGTAGTCGGCTTCGACGGTCAGGTTCGCCGAGACTTTGTAGGCGAGGCCGGCGAATCCCGTTGCGGGGAGCGTCAGCGATGAGGTCACGTCGTCGTCGATCACGTTTACGACGGGCATCTGCGGTCTGAAGCTTACGTTCCCGGCCGCGTTCAACTTTACCGAAGAGCGGTATGATACGCCCGCACTCAACTCGGGGGTGAATTTATAGAGGAGGCCGACGTTGAAGCCGTACGCCGTCTTCGCATTCATGTCGATCGAAACTTTTGTGTCGGTGTTGATCACATTCTCTTCCTGCTCCAGCTTCACGGTTCCTGTCACGATGTTCAGCCCGGCGCCGATGGAGAGCTTGTCGCTCACTCTGTATGCCACTGTCGGGGTGTAGAAAAATGATGCGAGATCCACTCTCGTCGTGATATATTTTCCAACCCATGTGGAAGGCCATTCGGTTCCCAGACCGTACGGGTTCGTGACGCCGATTCCAACGGTAATATTGTTCGCCACGGGATATGTGCCGTAGAGGCTGATGGGGGTGAAGGTTTGCTTGGTCATTTTTGTTTCGTTGCTTATCGCGGGGTCGTTCGCATCGGCAACAGGGCCGTAAAAGGATACCTGCGGCATAATGAACGTTGTGCCGAGATAAAGTTCTGCTTGCGATTGGAACCCGAGTCCCGCAGGGTTGAAGTAAATTGCGGAAGGATCCGACGCGCGGGCTGCGAATGCACCGCCTTGCGCCATCGCCCGGGAGCCGAGCTCGTTCAGCTGAAATCCGCCTGCAAAGGCCGTAGCACTTGCCAGGATCGCAGCGACGCACAGGCAGACTGTGTGAAGGGTCATTCTTTTCAAGGTAACCTCCTTCTGAAAATATGTCTCGTTCGGTTAGTTATTTCTTGCTCTCTGTAGCGGTAACGTGTGTGTATCGAACTGCAGCATTGTAAAAGGTGGGTCAAGTATAGCACTCTCGATTATCAAAAGCAAGGGAGGGGGAAGGGTTGGCGGGAAAATCTTCTGGATGGCAAGTTGGCGGAAGTGGTGAAGAAATTTTTCTCGTTCCCAAAATCTGTTTGGGAACGCCTCATTCTTTTCATTCAGAAAA
>CAYTOA010000092.1:0-8574 GCA_964439265.1 uncultured Chitinophagaceae bacterium | reverse complement strand
GGCGAAATCGTCGACCGCCGGTTCCAGCCTGTCCCGACGTTTCACCGTCGGGATCGGGTTGCCGAGCGTTTTTTGCGAAGACCCCGCGCCTTCCCTCGAAGAACGAACGGATGGGCGCACATCATTTCATAAGTATTAAAGAGTCCACGTCTATTTTCCACGCGTAATCGACGAAATTGCTAAACATCCAACCCACAGCAATAGAGTCTAGAGTTCCAAAAGCTCGCACACGACGATTAAGGTAAGAGGAGTCAATCGATGACGACAGATAAATGGAAAATCCAGTATCTAGCTTTGTAGAAGGAGAAATCCATTTGCTGCCGATCAACCTGTAACCCGCCGGAAATTGGTGCTCAACTGTTCCTCCGCCAACAAAATAAGAGGCAGTTCCTTCGACGACCGCTGTTGTGGGAGTAAGCGAAGAAGAGCCGCTTGTTGGGGTCGTCGGCTCATTTTTACATCCCGCCAATAGTGACACTAACACCGTGAACACTGCGAGCATCTTCATATTGTGATCCTCCTTTCGTGCACCCTAACGGACCGGAGCAACAGAATCCAGTCAGTTCCTGGAGTGTCCTGTCCGATTGTAACTTTTATTTTCGCGCGGCGAATTCGCCGACGGCTGGTTCCAGCCTGGGACGACGTTTCACCGTCGGGATCAGGTTGTCGAACGTTTTGTACGAAGAGCCTGCGATTTCCAGCGGGGAGCGAGAGGTCAGGCAACTGCATAGATTTCACTTGAGCAAAACCAATTTCCTTGTAGCTGAATGTCTGCCGGTAGTTAATTTGTAGAAATAGACACCGGCTGGTAAATTGTTCAGATCTAACTTTACAGTGTGTTCACCCGCGGAGCGGAATCCTCTGTCGATATCGAGCAGTTTTCTTCCGAGGCAATCAAAGAGTTCTAAGGTAATTGATGAATGAGAAGCGAGGGAGTATTTTATTGCCGTCGCCGGATTAAACGGGTTGGGATAATTCTGAAACAGGTTAAAATCTGAGATGACATTCGCACCACTCGGTGCAACGTCCGTTGTTTTGCCGGTTAGTTTGACGTTCAACGTATAATAGAATCGAGAAGCAAGTATCTCGTATGAGCTTGTGGTTCTTTGGTACATTCCGTTTGCACTGGATAACCAGATGGAATCTGTCCAGCCGAGAGAAGGGCTGCTATTCGAAAGAGTGTATCGTGTTTCCGACGAATCTGAGTAGCGGCAAAGATTCGAGTCGGAACTTGTTATCGCGACATCAAGAGGCCATTCTCGTACAGGGAATAACCAAATTGTAGCCGTACATTGCAGCGTGTGATTGTTCTGAAGAGATTCATAAATGGAAAAGGTGTTGGTGTCTCGGATAAGAGAAATAGAGTCGCCGCTTTGATGAACCAAGTTTTGTATTTGTCGAACATTCCATATGATTAAGGTATCCGCCCATTTTACGGAATCTCCAATTATATATTCGACATTTCCAGAGTCGCTCACGCTATAAAAGAGTGTCGAGAATCCCCATTGTTCCATCCTTTGGTAAAAGGAATATGAGTAGTGAAGACCGTTAGCGAGTGGAAATATGTCGTAATGCTCCTGTGCAGAGGAATTGATCGATATCGAAATGGAGCAAATCACAAGCAGTAATATTGAATTCAATTTCATATTACCTCCCGTTAAGTGGTACGTTGCCGGCAGTTGCCTAACGCACCCGAGTTTCCGCCAAGAAGCAGCGGGACAGGTAACCTGCGGCGACGTGCAGCATTTTGATTGTAGTTCATTGCGCGAACGATTCTGCCGATCATATCATTTCCGACATACTGCCGCGCGGCGAAATCGTCGACGGCTGGTTCCGGACTGTCACGACGTTCCACAATCGGGCTCGGGTTGTCGAACGTTTATTGTGAAGACCCCACGCTCTCCTGCGGGGAGCGAACGGTTAGGTGGAAATTGCTTCATTTAAGTAGTACGAATTTTTTGGTCTGAATGTATGAATCTGCTTGCAATCGATAGAAATACACTCCACTCGCCAGCGCGGAACCGTCGAATCTCACGGAGTATATCCCGGGTGCTTTAGCCTCATTGATCAGCACCCTTACCTCGCGGCCAAGAAGGTCATAAACCACAAGCTTTACATTGGTTCGTTGCCGTACCCCCATATCCGGTATCCGAAAGGCTATCGTTGTTACAGGATTAAAAGGATTCGGATAGTTCTGCATAAGCAAAAATGTGTTTACGGCTGATGTAAATCCAGCTTTCGTTTCGTGAACGGATACGAGTGTCGTATCGCCGTAGACAACCCCGTCAATCAATGCGGCAATTAAGGTTCCATTTGTTGAGGTTGTAAAATTTGCCGTCCTTCCGTCCATGTATTCGTTAATCGACGTCGGGCCAATTCCATCCAACACAGTTGTAGACAATGATCCTCTAGGTCCTGCGGAATAGGTATATGAATACCCCCATTGTTGTGAAGATCGAACGCCTCCCCATTCAGAATCCGAGCCCAACTGCACAAAATAGCTTGTTTCATCATCGTGATAAAGCGACCACGACGAATCCGCGGTCACCCGCCTGTCGAAGAGCGTACCTTGAAATCCCGGCCCCGTCGATGAAACTAAGAGCGTCGTATCACACCTCCACAACTCAAAGCTATGCGGTATCGTATCGGGGGCGCCCGCGACTTGAATAATTTTCCATACCTGTTCGTTTATGGTCGTATCACCGATCAGCCGTTTTTGTCTTGTGTAGTCGCTCGTCGATTGAGTTTGTCCATAGTATTGATAGTGAAATCTATACGCCCATGTATTGCCCAGCGAGAGGGAGACGATTCTGTTAAAAACCGAGCCGTATCCTCGAACAGGCACAGCAATGAGAGCATTTGCTCCTTCAGTGGCGATAATGAGTGTGTCCGAGAAGAATCGCTGCGAGGTCGGATGAAAAGCAAGGGGAAGTCGAAGCGTACTGCGACCGGCGAGAATATTCGGAAGTCCACTTTGTCCCGCACTGAATACTGGTGTGTGCGTGTACATTGTATCGATTTTGAGCGGGGTGCTGTATGGATTGGTAAGGAACAGACTTCCTGCAGACAGGCTATCGACCTTTGCCTGGATGAAATCAATTTCCTTCGGAGCAACAACAAGATCGGCATAGTTGACAGTTGCCGCTACTGTACCGACACCTTGGATTGCATTGCCGAAAATACGTAGAGTGTCATGTACATTCTGAGCGCTGGTGGACGTGCAAGAGACTGAGACCATAACGCTATCGCCATATTGGAGCGACAAAGGAAAGTCGATCGGAGCGAATGTAAAATCCTTTGATGAAAAACGCAAGGAGTCAACACGGAGTGGATTGAGTGAGTTGCTTGTGATCGTTACTTTCATCAACCCGCTGGCTCCCCGGACGAGAGGTCCAAAATCCAACAGGCTCGTTGACAATATCATTGATGGGTACGGGCATATCCCGTGTACTGGGACTCTGATTTCATCACCCGTTAAATCGAAAATCCGAAGGGTATCCTCAAAACTCCCATAGTTTTTCGGAGCAAAGGCTACCTCGATACGGCTCCTCCCATTGGCGGGAATACTTATAGGCAGATGAGGAGTAATCTCTCCGAAAGCTGTTGAATTGGTCAAAACAGTAGTGAGTGTATTCGGAGTTGATGTTGAATTTGAGATGGTCAGTTGCAAATTCGTTGAGGTATTAATTCCAACAGACCCGAAATCTTCTAATGGGCCGGGACGGGGCATCAGTCTGCCCCTATAAAGGGAATCGCCCTCTCCTCCGCAATAGTAGAATTGATTTGTGTCTGTTGCGGCAAGGAATCCTGCCGGTCCATCTATCTGGCTAAAGCTCAATCCGTCGTCCAAGGAGGATAATGTCAATCCGCCGCTGCCGTACGGAAGCAGAGATAGTATAAAGTTCCCGTCCCGGTCGGCGAGAATAGAACCAGGTCCGTCGCCACTCATTTTTAATGCCCATGTGCGCGATGTGTCGGTAGACCTAAAAATTCCTCCGAAATCGCCATCGCCGCTCTCTTTGTATCCGTTGTACCAAATGAGGAGCGCACCACGCTGATTTGAGGCAAGAACTGGAGGGGCATATATCGTAACCCCCGTGACACTTCCTGGATCGAGAGTCCATGTTTTTCCGCCGTCCAATGAGCGGGAAATATCTCTATTGTACGCCGATGCCGCAATGAGCTCTCCGCCATGCGTTTCGGCTACAAGATAACAGTTTTGAAAATATGTGTTGTTCCGGTAACTCCAGGTAGCGCCCCCGTCAACAGAATAATATAACCAACCGGCTGCGACAAAGATGGTACCGGTTTTCGATGGGCATATGGATTGAATCGGATAAGGAAGTGTGGTTAATTTCTGCCACTGAGTACCGTCGTTTGAGCCGCGATATAAATCCCCAGTGGATGTGCCAAGGTAAACGATCCCTGAGTTGTCCGCTGCAAGCGGCCGGTAAGCCCAGGAATCCGTGGCAATCGACAAAACAACGTCCCATGAGGCTCCCCGATTACTAGACCGCATAACGCCCACTCCGGACGCCACGATAAAGACAGAGGAAGTTTTCGGGCTTACGGTCACAGCAATGATCTGATATGGCGAAACCGCCTCCCATTGCATCGGGATCCGCGTAAATGAAAGTTGGGCTATGAGGCTCGTTGTGAAAATCAATGAAGCTACTGTCATTAAAATACAGACTTTTGGAGTACTCATCGTTGACCTCTGAATTTAATAGAATTTGCGCTTAACGCCATAATTCACTTTGAAAGATTGGTGGATGTCCCTGACTTGAATTGCCCCTCCGGCATGTCGTCCAAAAACGATTGCCGTTGAAGGGACCGGAGCTCCCACCAAAATTAGCGGAACAGGTAAACCGCGGCGACGTGCAGCATTTTGGTTGTAGTTCATTGCCCGAACGTTTCGGCTGATCATATCATTTCCGAGATACTGCCGCGCGGCGAATTCGCCGACGGCTGGTTCCAGCCTGGGACGACGTTTCACTGTCGGGATCAGCTTGAGCGACTGGTTAGGCAGCATAGATTAATCAAGTAGGTAGTTGATGTATATTAAAAACCACTTACCTTGTATCAGCCGAAAAACATAATAACTACGGATGCCATTTTTATAGCAAATAACTCTCATTGGAACATGTTGAATTTTCCATGGATTATCATAATAGCTCATATCAACTTTAGATTCTGATTTTAAAGAATCTACTTCCAAATAATACCATTCTTTTTGTGTCACCTTTTGTTCATAAGAATAATTTTTCTTTGTATGAAGTTGAAATGTTCTCAAGGGAAACCTAATTCTAACTTTTTGAAAAAGAGGATCAGAATAAAACTTAGTTGAGAAGTATTTGAAGTCTTCCAATTGCGAGTACGACACAGACGAAAAGAGTAATGTTAAAATACAGAAATACGTGTGATTTTTCATCATGCTGCCTAACAATGCTTAGATTGCGACTAACATATGTGTATTGAAATTCCATACGTTACGCTTCGCCTTGCAAGGTGTGTGCGGAAATTCAATGGTTGGACTCCAGCCAGCAGAGATGTGTTGTCTATCGATATGAATTGCCGCTCCCCGCAGGATGACATAATAGATGAGGGACGGACGGTGGGTTTAAGTGCGCCCCCCTCCGATGCAAAACTACAGCAAATCGGACTCAAAAGCAACCGCCCAGATGATGAGTCTGGGCGGTTACAGCGGTTTCTCACTCTCTTATTTCAAAAGCAGGAGTTTCTTCGTCTCGGTGAATGAACCGGCCTCGAAACGATAGAAGTACACTCCGCTGGCGAAGGCCGATGCGTTCCACTGGCGGGCATAACTTCCTGGTTGCAATTCTTCATTTACGATGGTTGAAACTTCTCTTCCTAACACATCAAAAATTTTTAACGATACACGCGCCCGCGACGGAATTGCAAAGGAGATCGTCGTTGCAGGGTTGAACGGATTAGGATAGTTCTGCTCGAGCGTTATGCTGGTAGGAAGGGATCCATGAGGATCCCTGACTCCCGTTAATCCTCCATTGTTCGTTGTGAGAATAATCCCTCCGTTGCCGATGGCAATTCCGTTATGGGCATCAAGAAAATCTACGCCCAGGAGATTGGCGGTCACGCCGCTTATTTGACTCTCCCATTGCGCTCCTCCGGTCGTGGTCGTAAAGATTTTTCCGCTGTCCCCGACAACCCAGCCTTCATTGGCGCTGATGAACTTCATGGCGTTCAACGTCGATGCCGGCGACTGAGCCAGGCTCCACGTGGCGCCTCCGTCGGTTGTCTTCAATACAGTGCCGTTGTCCCCCATAATATAACCGTTCAATGTGTCGGAGAATGACACGGTGCGGAGCGGGGCACTGGTCGGGCTTGACTGCGACGTCCAACTGGTGAACGTATTCGACGTGGTAATGATCGTGCCTGCGTCGCCTACGGCCCATGCCCGAGTCCTTGATGCGACATAGACGCCGTACAGATTACGAGATGAACCGCGTGTTGTTGTCCACGACGTGCCGCCGTTCGTCGTTGCCGTGATGTAACCGGTTGCGCCGACCGCACAACCGATGCTGTCGTTGAAGAAGTGGATTCCGTACAAGGCTGGAGCCGGAACGTTATGTTCGTTCTGAAACGTCCAGGTGATCCCGAGGTCCGGCGAATGATAGATTCTCGAACTGTCGTCGCAGATCCAGCAGTTGAGTGTATCCCCGAACGCGATCGCGGCGTTGAGCCCCGACGGCATGTCGTGCTTCGTCCACGTCTTGGATGAATCAGTTGAGATAAACAGCTCATAACCATTTCCGATTGCCGCGACAAGATTGTGAGAAAGATATTTAACGTTACTAAAGTTGATTTTTTGCGGGGGCGTCAAATCTATCCACGTTGCTCCGCTGTCTTTTGATACTATTATTTCCCCTCCTGCGCCGGCCGCGACGACTGTTTGACCGTCGGCGGAGCACACATCACTCGGCGGAATGCCGTTCGACAATTGATATTCTTTCCATGTCTTTCCGGCATCCGATGTGCTGAAGATCGACGCCGGCACATTCCACTTTGCTGCAAAGCCGTTCTTGACACTTGTAAAGAAGACGGTTCCTGTTGCCAAAAAACCTTCCAACGATGTCGTCGTATCGATTGCCCACGTCGCACCCCCGTCGTACGTCCATCCGATCATCGACGGCGAGGTAGGCGAAGTAAGGTCAAGCGGTCCGGCGAAGTAACCGGTGTCGGGGTTGAGAAATCTGAACGATGCAATGATTTCGTTCGCGCTGAGATTAAGGCTGTCTTGCTGCCATGTTGTTCCACGGTCGGTCGACCTGAATAAAGAGTTTTGGGTCAACACCACTTCACTCCAAAAAGAAGGGAAGGCTTCCCCTAAAATACGCTGGCTACCAAGAGGGGGATTCTGCCCAAAGCTCCACGTTTTGCCGAGGTCTGTCGAGAATAAGAGAGCTGGAGAGGTGCCTGGATATCCTCTTATACAAAACACACTTACCAAAATTGAGTCGCCGGATTTCGTCAGAAATAATTGCCATGGTGAAACTAGGCTGTCGGATGAGAGACGGAAGAGCGAACTATCCACGAACCATGTACTCCCGCCGTCGCTTGTCGTGAGCAGAGACGCTATAAAACTTGAACTTGACGGCGCAAGGGCGAAGCCCGTCGATCTGTCGATAAAAATGATTTTGCTGATATTATCAAACTCTGCAGAGGTTGATCGCTGAACAAACCAGGAACCTCCGCCGTCCGTGGTTTTCAGAATCGAACTATAGTCCCCTCCGATCCACCCTGTTTGACCGTCCAGCATGAACACCGTTTGGTAAGCGCGCAGCAGCGTATTGGTAGGTTGGTTGACCCATTGGGCCCGAACAGTTGCCACACTGGAACATAAAAAAAACAATATGCACAATTGCTGTCTGAAGTTCATTGCAACTCCTCCTGATCATTAAATGTACTTCGTCTCATCGTTTTCTGTAGCTAATTTTTCGCTGGTACTTGGCACCCATAAAGTGCGGGCCGAATAAGAACAAAAAAACCCACTTCATCGCATTCGCGAATCCGAGGGTTCTTCCTCTCTCTCATTTTATTCTCCACCCGTGCCCCCGGGGAAGCCTATTGCGGAAATGGAATAATATACAGCATTTAACTAACGTGCAACTTTGATGCCATTGATTTTTCTTTGTATTTTCAGCGGGCAGAAGGAGTTTCGCTTTTCCCGGCCGTGCAAATTGTGCACACCGCCTGCACCGATTGCGCCTTCGCAGCAGAGGTCAAAAATGCCATTAGGACGAGTAGGGAGTTAATCTTCCTGAGCGGAGCCGCAACGCCATCCTTCGATGCGCTCCGCTTGCTCAGGATGTACCGTCGCGGCTGAGTCGAAGGGCCGAAGTTAATTTCTCTTCAAAAGACCCCACGACTCCGCGTGTTGACAAATGGAATTCACGACCTTATCTTATTATTGACGAGGGAATCAATCTGTGAAAGAAAGCCGTTGACCTCCGGAATGAGGAGGCATTTCCTTCTCTCCCGAAGAGTTCGCCCGCCGGATCCCGATCGAATAACAAAATCGAATTATGTCCAAAT
>CAYTOA010000091.1:6902-9108 GCA_964439265.1 uncultured Chitinophagaceae bacterium | reverse complement strand
TTGTTTTTGATGTCGCGACGAAGGAAGCTTTCCTGACCGGAGTTGAGAAAGCTCTCACAATGACATCAGCGGCGATGATAAAAAGAAGAAAAGAAGTGGCCCGTCTCAATAGTTGGGAGGAACGGGTAAACGCAATAGCCGAATTCCTTTCTACGGTGTGAACGAAGCCAAGCGAACAGGAATGGCGGGGGAATATCTTAATAGAAATTCATCGCAAGGGAAACATTTTATGACAGCTACAGAATTTAAGAAAATAGATTTCATTGATCTGAAAGCGCAGCAGCAACGCATCCGCGCCTCGCTTGAGCAGCGGATAAAAAAAGTGATGGACCATGGTGCGTACATCATGGGTCCCGAGATCATGGAACTTGAAAGCCAATTGGCAAAGTACGTCGGCGTGAATCATTGCGTCGTCTGCGGAAGCGGAACTGATGCGCTCCTTATGCCGCTCATGGCGTACGGCATCAAGCCGGGCGACGTGATCTTCACTTCTCCGTTCACCTTCATCGCGACCGCTGAAGTTGTCGCGCTCCTCGGCGCAACGACCGTCTTCGTAGACATCGACCCGCGCACATATAATATGGACCCCGGCAAGCTGGAAGAAGAAATTCAGAAATTCCGGAAAAACAATTCCGGGATGAAGGCAAAAGGGATCATACCGGTCGATCTCTTCGGCCAAACCGCTGATTACGATCCGATCGAAACCGTGGCAAAAAAATACGATCTCTTCGTCCTGCAGGACGCTGCACAATCGTTCGGGGCCACCTACAAAGGAAGAAAAGCCGGCAGCATGGGAAACGTAGCCGCTACTTCATTCTTCCCGGCAAAACCGCTCGGCTGCTACGGGGACGGCGGGGCCGTTTTCTGCAACGACAGTGCGATGATGGAAAAACTCCGGTCGATCCGCGTGCACGGGCAAGGGAGCGACAAATACAACAACGTCCGCATCGGGATCAACGGACGGCTCGATACGATGCAGGCGGCCGTGCTGCTTGCCAAGATGGAGATCTTCGATGAAGAAATACGCTTGCGCAACAAAGTTGCATCAAGGTATTCCGAAAATCTCAAGAACAAAACCGTCACTCCGTACGTGCCAAGGGAATTTGTGAGTGTCTGGGCGCAGTATTCAGTACTCGCCGAGCAACGGGATGCAATGCTTGAGAAATTAAAATCCCGCGGAGTGCCGACCGCAGTCTATTATCCAAAACCGCTCCACCTTCAGGAAGCATTCCGATCTCTCGGATACAAGAAAGGCGATTATCCGGTGAGCGAACGCATCGCAGATTCCATCTTCAGCGTGCCGATGCATCCCTATTTGACGGAAGATGTCCAGGATTACATCGTTGAGTCGATCGTCGGATAACGGTATCAAAGAATCTGAGGCCCTCATGAAAAAATCTCTCCTTCCCCGCCTGAAGAAAATCAAGATGCTCGCGACCGATGTCGACGGAGTGCTGACCGACTCGGGAATGTATTATTCCGAGCACGGGGATGAAATGAAGAAATTCAATACTCGGGACGGAATGGGGTTGGTACTTCTTCGCAACGCCGGCTACAAGATCGCCATCGTAACCAGCGAAGACACGAAGATCGTTGAACGCCGGGCGGCAAAATTAAAGATCACCGACCTTGCTCAGGGCGTGCGCGACAAAGTGAGCGCCGTAGAGATGCTCATGAAACGCCACTCACTGACCTGGGATGAAGTCGCTTTCATCGGCGACGACGTGAATGACCTTGAAGTGATGAAGCGCGTCGGCTTTGCCGCAACTCCGGCAGACGGAACCGACCAGAACAAAAAGATCGCTCATTTCGTGGCAAAGAAGAACGGCGGTGGGGGGTGCGTGAGAGAGATTTGCGATATGCTGCTGTCAGCGGGAAAAACCTAACAACCCATTTCCTGAAAACCCCTCAAGAGTGCCCAAACGAATATCAAAGCATAGACCCGTCGCTCCGCTCAGGGTGACATGTAGTTTTGACGATCGATAGCAATCTTAGCAAACACTCCCCCATCATTGTCAGGATGACAATGATTGCAGATCGAATTGGGGAGATTCCGTAGTTCACGCAGAAGCTTTTACCACCACCAGCGTCAGATCGTCATGCGGTTCAGCGCCGGCACGGAACTTCTCAACCGAAGAGAGAATGGAACTTTGCAATTTCGCCGCAGTGAGTCCCCGCCCGGATTCAACGACCTTGTGGACGGTCT
>CAYTOA010000091.1:0-6802 GCA_964439265.1 uncultured Chitinophagaceae bacterium | reverse complement strand
TGCAATTTCGCCGCAGTGAGTCCCCGCCCGGATTCAACGACCTTGTGGACGGTCTCTTCCCCGTATTGATTCTTCCCCTCATCCATCGCTTCGGTCAGGCCGTCGGTATAGAACACAAAGATGCCGTCCTTTGACAGCGGCTTGCGGATTTCCTGAAGCTCCTCCTCGAAAATTTTCCCCCTTTCCAAACCGAGCCCGATGCCATGCGCATCAAGGAACTGCAGCTTTCCGTTGACGCCGATAAGCGCTTTGTTATGCCCAGCTCTGCATATCCGCACTTCCTTCTTCTGCATGTCGAAGACGGCGAGGATCATCGTGATGAATGCTTTCCGCTCGATCCCTTCAAAGATCCGGCGATTGATGTGCGTCAGCATTTCTTTCGGCGTCTTATACATGTGGGCCGCGAGCTGAACCATTCCCTGGATCTTCGACATGTATAATGCCGCCGACATCCCCTTGCCGGAAACGTCGGCTACGACAACGAGAATCTTTTTCGGTCCAAGCTGAATATAATCGAAATAATCCCCGCCGACCGACATCGCTGGAATTGAAACTCCGGCAATGTCGAGTCCTTTTATTGCGGGAGTCTTTTTCGGGAGCAAACCTTCCTGAATGCGGCGTGCGATATCAAGTTCGTGTTTGATCCTCTCCTGCTCGGCAAGTTCTTCATACAAGAACGCATTCTCGATAGCGACCGACGCCTGCTTTCCCGTCGATGAGAGGAGCTGCAAATCCTCCTGCCGGAACGTCGATTCGGACATTTTTTCGCCGACGAAGATCGCGCCAATCAATTCCTCCTTCGAGCGGATCGGGATGACGTATTGAAATTCATGCTGTCGGAAATTTTCCTTGATATCGACCGGGAGATAATCGACGCTGAATTCACCTTTGAATTTTTGAATTGCTTCAACCAGCCTTTTGTCGGAGAAAAGACAGAACTTTTTCCACGCGCTCCCGTCGAATCCTTGCGTCTCCGTGCAGCAGCAGCTGCGTTCATCTCGGAAGAAAATAATACCGGCACGTTTCAGCTTCATGAGCTCGCTCAGCTTTTCCACGATCCCGCGGGCGAGTTCGATCATCCCGAGTTTCGTCCCCATCACCTCCGCCAGCTCGGTTGCCGCACGCCGGTAATCGTACCGCGCGCGGTCGTACATCCTGTCAATGACCTCCTGGCCTTTCCTTCCGACAAACCCTATCATCAGCGTGAGCGCACCGGCGATCGCCATCAACACGGCTTTCTCAAACGGTTCTTGCTGACCCGGCAGTGTCGGCGTGCTGAGGATTTCAATGGAAGAGCCGGTAAGCCGGACATTGGGCAAATGCAATTTTGTCTGAGGAAGAGTGAGAAGAATTTCCAGAGCAACGGCTGCCAAAATAAATATCCACACCCATGAGATGACGGAGTACTGAATGTTTCGCCGGACACGCAAGTCCAGGTCGAGCAGCCTGTAGCGTCCGATGGAATAGAGATACGACAGCGGAATCGCAGCCAGGGCCCCACCCATGTAGCCAAAATATGTCTGGCTGTTTGTCATATTGGTGAGAAATCCTAGGCCGACAACAATTAGCAGGGCTATGACCGATGTCCAATTAATGATCCGCGACAGCTTCTTGTATTCATGACTGCATTGCTTCCAGAAAAAGATAGATACCGCGGCCATGGCAAGAATCATTGCTCCGATGCAGAAGAGTCCTGCTTGTCCTTTTATCGTCAACGTGATAACAACGCAGATCGCGGCGAGAGCGTACATGACGATCCGTATCCACGGGCGCGACAAAATTTCCGCCCGCTCTATCGGAAAATAGCTCCGGCTGTGGAAGGTCACCGCCATCCCGAAAAAAAGCGTGCACGTCATCGTGATGATCCGTATTCGAACAAACGGGTCAATGTAGGTGTCGCGCTGGAGCAGCGTCACCACGAAAAAGAATCCCAAGGCGAGGAATGACAGTCCGGTGAGCCGTGCGGCTTTCAAGCCGGTGCGCTTCAGGGAAAGAAATGTACCGATGACCATATACAGCAATCCGGACAGGAACATGATAAGAAGCGAGATCGGAATTCCGAAGGCCGCCAATGTCACATTGAGCCGCAAGATTCGATTTTCACGCAAGATATCATAGGCGATAGATTTTCCGATTTGTCCCTGTCGCATTATTGAGTCGGCTTCAAGGACATTCTTGAAACCCTGGCCGTTAATCCGCAAGATCAGATCCCCGACCTTCATGCCCGCGCGATCCGATGCTCCCCCTTCGGTGACGTCGCAAACATTTGCCGTCGGCGGAATGGCACGAATTATTCCGGATGAAATACCCAACTTCTTCACCCTGAAAACTATCCGGGCAGTTTCGGATGGACGGTCGACCGCAATGACAACGGAATCACCGGCATTCTTTCCGATGATGACGTCAACCTCTGAGGGACTTGACGGAGCGCGATCATTGATCGACACCAGAAGGTCTCCGACACACACTGAATCCGTTTCCCGGGGGATAACGTTGGCAAATGCGATGTACGATGACTTCTTAACGACGGTCCCTGAAAGGCTCTTCACAAAATAGAGAGGCGACGATGAATTCATGAACAAATTCTCGTCGGTCGGTGAGCTGGCAAAGCGATAAAAGGCAATTGCGGCGAACGCAAACAAACATAACGCCAACAAACCGATCAAGGCTCTGACAAGCTTCAAATGTTCGTCGAAGTATTTCATAGGTTTGGCAATTTTGGATTTTATGAATATACGAAAATTCGGGGAAATCGTTGCATTGAACGCATGATCGCCCGACTTTCGGAGGCATTCTTTCTACGGAGGAGGATTACAATGGCTTTTTCTCCAATTTTTGATATATTTAGCTTGAAAAAGAACGAACCTTCATGACGACAGCGGTCACCAACAGCTCTGGACATCGGTAGAAGATGGGTGTATTCGGCAAAAATTATCTCCATACCGTTGTCACCAACGTCATACTCAAACTCGTTGTGGGTCTGGTCATCAGCGTAGTTACGGCGCGTGCCCTTGGCCCGGAGGGGCGGGGCGAATACAATCTGCTCATTCTCATCATCACGACGCTGACCACTCTTTTTAACTTTGGGATTCCGGGATCGAACACATACTTTGTCGCACAGAAGAAGATCGAGAAGGGAAAATTGATGCGAGCCTCCTTCTTCATCGCCGTGTGGCTGAGCCTGTTTTCATTTCTCCTCCTCTACATCCTCTATCGTACCGATTACCTGCGTTACCTTTTTCCGGTCGACAAACTGACGACGACCATGGTTGTTTCCTTCGCGATCATTCCGATCGTGTTCTTCAACGTCTTCGCTCAGGGAATCATCGTCGGGGAGAACAAGATCTATCTCAACAATTATATTTATCTCGGAAGTCAAACGACGCAGGCAGTAACACTGGCGGTCGCCTACGCTCTCGGCATACTGAGCGTCCAGCTTGCCATCGCTCTTTTCGCCGCGAGCAATGTCGTGTCGTTTGTGATCATCGCTGTCTCGTATCGGTCGACGTTCTTTGACATTGCTTCGCACAAGATGGAATGGCGTGAGTACAAACAGCTCCTGGTGTTCTCTACGCCGCTGCAAGCCGGGAACATCATTCAGTTTCTCAACTACCGTCTCGGGGCATTCATCGTCAATTTTTTTCTCGGCGCCGCATCGGTTGGCCTGTTCTTCATGGCGCTGAACCTCGTAGAGATTCTCTGGCTGCTGTCAACCTCGATGGCGGCAGTATTGCTTCCAACAGTCGCGGCGCAGCACGAAAATTCAAAAGAAATTTCGGTAAAGGCGGCGTTCGCTTCGTTCGCGCTAACGCTCGCAGCCGCAGTTCTAGCGCTCTTCATTGCACCTTTCGCGATCGTTCATCTGTTTGGAAAAGATTTCGCCGGATCAGTAGCGCCGTTTCTTATCTTGCTCCCCGGTATCACGATCTTCAGCTTGACCAATGTTCTCGCTGCCTACATGACGGGAATCGGAAAGCCCGGGCTCAATACCGTGATTTCATTCGTGGCGCTGATCATAACCGTCGTGCTCAACGTGGTGTTGATTCCCCGCTACGGCATTTCGGGGGCAGCGATCGCCTCGTCGGTCTCCTATATCATACTCTCCGGATTGACTGTCGTCATTTTTGTGAAGCTCTCCGGACTCACGTGGCGTGAATACGTTGGATTCATTTCGTCGTTTAAGAACGATTTCAAAAGCATCACCGCGCGAGCACAATTAAAATATCGGTCTATCATGCAGTAAGCAAACATGCGTACCTAAAACGTGTGCGCCGGATTGATTTGACAGAACCGCAGATTTTTGATCGTGTGGTGTTCTGTATAAATACGAACTGCAAGGGCTGGTTTTGACAGAGCCTTAGAATAGCGTGATGAAAGCTGATATCTTAATTTTTTGTCCGGACAGAAATTCATCGTTCGTTCAACTCGATGCTGCCTTATTGGGAAGCGAGTATAATGTAGAAATACTTAGCATCAGCTCGCTCAGGAACCCCAAAATCTTTTGGACGTTTTTAACCGTCGGAATGAAGCTCGCAAAAGAACGCGTGGCCTGTATCGTGATGTGGTTTTCTGTCCCTCATCTTGCTCCGGTTATTGTGGTTCTTGCGAAGATCTTTGGCGTAAAAATTCTCGCGATCACCGGTGGATATGACGTTGCATACGTCCCGGCCATCGCTTGGGGTGAAATGGGTTCAAGGTGGAATCGACTGTTGCAGCGGTTCGCGCTCCGCCGTGTCGACCGCATTCTTCCGTTTTCCAATTTGTCGCGCATCGAGACGCTCCGGTATGCTCCGGAGAACATCACGAGCACACTATACCCGGGTATCGATCTCAAACGTTTCATCCCACGGGGCGAAAAAGAAGATATCATTCTCACTGCATGCAACGTCATCAATCGACATACCATCATTCAAAAAGGTCTCGACGTGTTCGCCCGGTGTGCCGCAGCATTGCCGGAATTCAGCTTCCTCATCATCGGCAGGGTCGACACTTCTGACGCTGTCGCTGGAGAATTTGTTCGCAAATCATCAGCGAACCTGCGATTTACGGGAAAATACGTTTCCGATGACGAGCTGCTTTCGTTGTACCAGGGTGCTCGTGTGTACGTTCAGGCTTCCGCGCATGAAGGATTCGGCATCGCCTGCGCTGAGGCGATGGCATGCGGCTGCATACCTGTCGGGACATACAATACATCGCTGCAGGAAGTGATCGGTGAAACAGGCTATCTTGTTCCCTTTAACGATATACCGGCAACTGTCGATGCGATCCGTTCAGCCGTGAAATCAGAGAGCCGGGCATCCGCCGTCCGAAAGAGAATTGTGGAGAATTTTTCTATCGAAAAGAGATCGTCCGGAATGCTCACAACCATGAACCAGCTCTTAGGAAAATAAATGTGCGGCATTACAGGCATACTATCCCGACATGGCAGCCGCGTTGATCCGTCGCTGCTGCTGAAAATGACGAACAGCATCCGCCACCGAGGCCCGGATGACGAAGGCTATTTGCTCGTGGACACGGCGAACAACCGCTGCGATCATCGATCGGGGAACGATTCGATTCCCCCGGCAAAAGCTAATCATCCGAATATTTCCGCCTCCCTTCAAGGAACCTACGATCTGGGATTCGGCTACCGCCGTTTGAGCATTATCGATCTTTCTCCGGCCGGCCATCAGCCGATGTCAAACGCCGAAGAGACGGTGTGGCTGATGTTCAACGGGGAGATCTACAATTACATCGAACTCCGCGATCAGCTGACGGCAAAAGGACACTCATTCCGGACGAAGACCGACTCCGAGGTCATCATCCGCTCGTACGAAGAATGGGGAACAGAATGCCTCTCTCACTTCAACGGTATGTGGGCATTTGCCATATGGGATGCAAGAACGAAATCTTTATTCTGTGCAAGAGACCGGTTCGGCGTGAAACCTTTCTATTATGTCAACAATCATACGACGTTCGCTTTCGCTTCGGAGATCAAAGCCCTCCTGCTCCATCCCGACGTTGTGCGCAGAGCGAACCCCCAAATCGTCTACGACTATCTTGCCTATGCGGTGATCGATCATACAGACGAAACATTTTTTTCGGACATCAGGCAATTGCCCCCGTCGCATTATCTCATCGCTGATGGCGCAGGAGCGTTCACGATCAAACGGTATTACACCTTGCACGGCAATTCCGACCTCGAGCGGTACCGGGAGACGGAGAGTAAGAAGTACGCCGATAGATTCAGAGATCTTCTTTTCAATTCGATAAAACTACGCCTTCGTGCCGATGTGCCCCTGGGAAGCTGCCTCAGCGGCGGACTCGATTCGTCCACGATCGTCTGCATGGCAAACTCGTTGATGTTCAAAGACGGAGTTATCGACCGCAGTCTCGTCGGCGAACGGCAGAAAACATTCACGGCGGTGTACGACGACACGGTATACAGCGAAAAACCATTTGTCGAAAAAGTGATCGCGCGTACGAATGCCGAGCCTCATTTTGTCAGCCCCGACGGCGAAAAATTATGGGATGAACTCAAAAAAGTCGTGTATCATCAGGACGAACCGTTCAACTCGACGTCTGTCTATGCGCAATGGAATGTCATGCGTCTCGCGTCCGAGCAGCATATGACCGTGATGTTGGACGGACAGGGAGGAGATGAGATCCTGGGAGGATATGCATGGCACCTTCCTATTTATCAGGCAGAGCTGCTGCGCACGATGCGATTCGGAACCCTTGCGAGAGAATTGGCGGCAGCTTCATCCATAACGCATCGATCCGTGACCAGACAACTCATCGACCTGTTCGGCAAAGCGGGACG
>CAYTOA010000090.1:0-9208 GCA_964439265.1 uncultured Chitinophagaceae bacterium | reverse complement strand
ACGCAAATACTTTCTTTAAAACCATTTTGTGGCTTTGCGGCTTTGCGAGAGCAAAAATTTTAGAATTATTCAGAAGTCTCAGGTAATCAAGAAAAGCTAATGTAGAGACATTTGGTGAATCTTTCCTGAAGTTCTGCCAGAGAAAATTAGGATACATCACCACGGTCTCATCTCATATGGAACGGAGGCGGAAGGCTTATGTGCGAATTGCGAACCGGTCATTTCTGATTGAGACAATCCGCTTGCAAATCGCCGTTCATATCTATAGATTTAAGTAGCGAAACCGAGCGATTATCGCATCTCTCGTAATTAAAATCACCTAACGTTCGCCTGTCGTCACAACTATTCACCAACACACAGGATGATCACTACATCGAGGACGCTGCTTTTCAGGCTGTTTCCACTTCTCATCCTTCTTCTTCTCCTTGTTCTTACCGAGATAGTATTAAGAGTTTGTATTCCGTCGCTCGATTCTCCCCTTGTCACGACCGTTCAGAATGGGGGCAGTGAAGAATACGAAGTCAATAGAAGTGCACTGGCAAAATATTTTTCGGCCGACAACGTCATTGTCCCGGAATTGAAACCGAGCCATTTCAAGAAGAAAAAATCCGCCAACTGTTTTCGCGTTCTGTGTCTCGGGGAGTCATCGATGCTTGGAACTCCGTACCAGATGAATGCGAATATCCCGTCCATTCTCAGGAAACAGCTTCGGCATCGTTTTCCCGACCGTGAATTCGAAGTCATCAACCTTGGCGCCGCCGCGGTGAATAGCAATGTCATCGTCGACCTCGCAGCGCAAGCGATCGAGTACGAACCCGACCTTGTCGTGGCATATATGGGACACAATGAATTCTACGGTCCCGACGGGGTTGGAGCCTCTTTCGTTGAGAGACATTTCCCGTTTCTGATACCGCTGAAATATCACCTCCGGGAGCTGCGCATCGTTGCCTGGTTTCAACATACAATGAGATCGTTCGCGGCGTCTGCGAAATCGGGGGAAAGAAACTTAATGAAGGAAGTTTCGCAGGAGGACCGGGTACCGCTGAATTCGCCGGATGCAGAATGGGTCTTCAAACAATTTGAGAGCAACCTCGGAGCGCTGACGAAGATTTGTACGGAACGTCATATTCCATTGATTCTCAGCGATGTCACATCCAACCTTATGTTTCCGCCCTTTGCCTTTGATTCGCTGTCATCCGGCGAGAGTGAGGAAAAGAGCATCGCATCCGCCGAACAATGTATTTCGAAAACAGACTACGCGACAGGATTGGAAACGCTGGCTCCCTTACGATCTCTCGACCCGACGAATTCCCGCGTCAATTATTGGATGGGAAGAATATACCTGGCCGCTGGCAATATTGATTCTGCACGGCTGTTCCTCTCTCTTGCGCGCGACAACGACTTGCTGAAATTCCGCGCGCCGGGACGGTGCAACGAGATTATAAGGAGATTCTGCGCGACCGAATGCGTACCGCTGATCTCCGCCGATTCCCTATTCTGCGCGTTAAGCGTGAACGATATCCCCGGAAGGGAACTCTTCTGGGAACATCTTCACCCCACCGTACGCGGGTATTACGAAATTGCGGACCTCTACTTTCAGAAAATTTTGGAGCTTCATCTCGTTCAAAACTCAGCATCGAGCAACGAGTCAGTCAGGTTGCTCCCATTTCAGATGGATAGTCTGAGCATTTGTTGGCTTGACCTCGCGTTTGCAGACATCGCGATGAGAAACCTGACGAAACACTGGCCGTTTAACAACTACACGTCTCGCACCGTCGTCATTGAATCTGCCGATAATGCTCTTCAGACCATCGCATTCGATCTTTACTCTTCAAAAATTTCCTGGAGCGAAGGGTGCCTGCGAACGGCTGTTTATTTTCACCAGCATGGAAGATTCAGAGAGGCGGCGACGACGTACGAGGCCCTGCTGGAAGAATATCCCACAAATTATTATTCGCACTATCTTCTCGGCCTTGTGTACAAAGAAATGGGCGAGCTTGAAAAAGCGACCGACCATTACTCTGCTTCTATTGCGTATAATCCTCAATACCCATACCCGCGGATCGACCTCGGACTCATTGAAATCAACGAGGGAAGGATTGAGGACGCAGTTGAAAATTTCAAGAATGCCCTTCGTTTCACGCAGGGGAAGGGATTCTCCAATGAAGCTGCCTCCATCTATTATGGACTTTCTGCGGCCTCCGCAAACAAAGGAGATTTCGTGAGTGCCAAGAAATATATTGATACATCGTTGTCGCTTTCACCTTTTTATCAGCCTGCACAGATCCTGCGGAATAAACTCCTCAATTATAAATAAAGAAGGCGACCCTTTCGGACCGCCTTCTTCTTTCTGGTTCTCCTATTCGGAAAATTCAGACTTTTACTTCAGCAGCATCATCTTCTTTACGCTTGTGAATTGACCGGCGGTAATTCTATAAAGATACATACCGCTTGCAAGCCGCGAGGCGTCGAAGGAGACTTCATGTCCGCCCGCGCTCAATGTTTCATTGACAAGTGTTGCAACCTTCTGGCCGAGGATGTTATAGACGACCAACTCCACCTTCATCTGAGAAGGAACAGAGAATGCAATCTTTGTCGCTGGGTTGAACGGGTTTGGATAGTTCTGTTGCAACGCGAAGACCTGGGGAACACCAGGGCGACTGACGACAAGTGTCGTAATCGGCGTATGGGTATCATAGTTCCAACGGTTATACTTATAGGGATTGATGCTGCCCCATTGGACGAGAACGGTCGTCGTCGGGCCCGAATCATCGATGTTGTCGAGGTGATTCAAACCGAAGGCTGTTTCGTTATCGCTTCCCTGGATTCCGTATTTAGTTACCGCTCCGATGTTATCAGCAGTGGTAAAATTGAATTGCGCGGAGTAGATGGAATCTCCGGCAACGGCATCGCCGTGGGTTCCATCATCCCACAATTTACGTTTGCTGGTGTCGGAAACCATAAGCGAATTCCAATCCGCCCAATCGGTAACCGGTAATACGTCGGGAAGATTAATTCCAGGTCCGTTGATTCCTACTCCCCACTTCTTGATACTGTCTGCGAACACCACCGTTGCGGGTCCCTGACCAGCCACGAGGCTGTCGTGCCCGAGAATGATCTGGTAGTACGCAGGACGCATATCAACAGTCCACGTCACAAGAACATTCCGGCTGAACTTTCTTTGACTTGCGAAATATGGCTGCCGTCGCGCTGCAGACACACCTACGACGGTATCTTTAATCGTGAAAGCACCAGCCCCTGCGGGGACAACCATCTGACGCCGTTCCTGCTCTGATGCCACCGTACACGTGAACTGAAAGTTGAAATAATTCTCACGGATTGTATTGGGCGCCTTGACGAGGTAATACTGATAGTCAAGGAACTTAGCGGCCGATGAGAGCATCTTCACGGTTCCCTTGTAAATGCTCGAGAGACCTTGCCTGCTCAGATTAAGCGTCCGTGTAGAATCCGCCGTGTTAAAGAATCCAACCTGAACCTGCACCGTGTCGCTGCCAATATTAAAGCTTCCATTATTTGCCGCAGTGGTCATGTTCGTTTGAAATGTTACCGTACAGGTGTCGGCGTTCGAACGCAGAACCGGCACTGTGTTGTCATAGTACACCCAGTGCAGCGTAGTATCCGACTTCCCAGCCGGGATGTAGAACATACGATTAGCCGCTCCGCCCTGAAGTTCGTCATGTCCCCAATTGTAGCCGAGGAGGAACTTATAGTATACTGTGTCTCCTACGTGCCATGCATTCTTACGGAACTTTAACCGGCCGGAAAAGAACGATCCCGGACCGATTTTGAATGCGCTGCCATTGGCGGAGGGAGCTGGTTCCTGTTTGAGATAAGTCGTCTGGCCCCAGGAGAGGTCATCGCCTGCAGCACCGCTTCCGCGTACTCCGACTGAATCAACGTCAGCACCCGTCCATGAGAACGATCCATTGTCCATCACAGCCTGCATGTTCACCCGGAAGTAGACGCTGATAAAAGTATCCGCCACCGCTGTCCACGGGCGGAAGTACTGCGAGTCTGCACTCGGTCCGTTGTTCCAGAATTGAACCGGGAATGTCGTATCTTTGGTGACGTTTGTAAAGTATCGATGCCCGCCGCCATCGCCGCCTGCAAGATCTTGTTCCCAGCCGTCGCCGCGAACTCTGATCTTGTAAAACAGCGTGTCGCCAACATTGAAACCAAGAGTGGCTTTCCAATAGTCTCCGCCGATGTTGGTAAGAGCCTGACCGGATCCCCAACTCGTTAAAACCGAGTCGGCATCGTGCGGCTTACCCGACCCAACCAGAACAATGTTATCGGTAGCTTTAAGTGTATCCGGTACTGTTGCTGTGTTGACGATAAATGTTAAGTTCTTTCTTTGCGCCTGCGCGACGGGTGACAGAACAGATGCTGTCACGACCAACGCGATAAACGCAAAAAGTAGGATTTTCTTCATAGATTTCTCCTTGCAATATGAAACTGTTGATGGGTTACTGGTTTGTACAGCACTTTAACATTCTGCCGTCCAGCCGTCCTCCTTTCGTTAAGATTTTGTTAATGATTTAGTTAATCTATCGATGTGAATGATCTCTGGTTATTCTTTAGAATCCGATGGTTAGAGCGATTGTGTCCAAATTCCCAAACACTCCGAATTTGTTGAAGGCGTAATCGACTTCAGTGGACGCGAACCCCTGGAGTGGTATCTTGACGCCCGCTCCGAGGGAGAGTCCCATTTGTTGGTTAACTTTAGAGAACGGGCCCTCTTGTGCAAAGAGAGATTGATATCCGCCTCGAATGAACACCATATCCTGCCAGCCAACCTCAGCACCAACGTTAACGGATTCCGCATTATCGCTTGGCCTGAGCGCGTCCACTGCGATGGTGCCGCGAACGATATCATTCTTTACCACATCCATCGCAACACCAACGCGGAACAGCAATGGCATCGGCCACGGGTCTGTCTTCAATTTGCCGACAAGAGTTTTGTTTGAACCAGCATCGGCAGGATCGATGTCGATCGGAGTGTAAAGGTCCATTCCGTCAAGCTGGAGGTCTCCCCCAAAATTTGACATCGACATCCCAAGACGTAACCCATTAAAATCGGTGACAAATAACAATCCTGCGTCAAAGGTAATATTGCTCGCCGTTTCATTCCAAATTCGCTCCGAAATATATTTCGCGGAACCGCCGATGGAAAAACGGTCGGTCAAACGGCGGGAATACGACAATCCAACCGCAAGGTCTGCAGCCGACCACTTCTCGCCATTCCCGTCCGGATTTGCAACTGTTGTGACATCGTCCTCGCCATAATCGAGCTGCGTTATTTGAACACCTATGGCATTCTCACCGTCAAGATTCATGATGAAACCGAACCATCGGAATTTAGTCCCAACAAGCCAGTCAGTGTTTGAAAAAATAAACTCGGACTTGTCCGCCTGTACGATTGCACCGGGATTCCAATACAGGGAGCTCACATCACCCGGCGCGGCAACGTAGGCACCGCCCATCGAACTCGCAATCGGTCCCACCGAAATGCCGAGGAATTGAGCCGCAGTCGTTCCAACTTTCGATTGGGCCGATGCCGACAAAGAGCAAACAATAATTGCAATGAGCGGCAAAAGGAGAGTACGAATTTCAAGGTCAGTAAATTTTCTTTTCATAGGCCAATCACTTTATAATTGCGAGTTTTCCGGTGGTGTTTCCCGCAGTGGACTCTACGATGTAAAAGTATACGCCGAACGAGATATCGAGGTTTTCCTCTGTCTTCAGATCCCACGAAATCACCCCGTCTTCAATACTGCCGTCCTGGTGCAATGTCCGGATATGGTCGCCCCTCGCCGTGAATATCCTGATCGTGGCGTTGGCGGGCACATGAATAAAGTCGATTCTCCGCTGTCCGCGTCCGCTTGTTATACCCGGATTCAACGGTGCTTCGAATGAAGCCGCCGTAACGTACGGATTCGGTACCGCGCGTACACGCTGCAGAGCGAGATGTGCTTTTTGATTATCGACCTTTGCAGGAATCGTGGTAAACTCAAGGCGATCCTGTTTCCGAAATGGCTTCAGCATTTTTATAACAAACTTATCTCCCGATTTGAGGGTGTATGTTGTATCAGCTGGATCGGTGATTTTGGGCTTAAAGTGTACATCCCAGGTATATACATAGTCGCCGTTCGAAGATTTCTCAAGAAAAACGAGCTCATCTGCCGAAGATAGACTGTTATCGCCGTTAAGATCGACGAAAATAAATTTGACGGGCGCGTTATCAGTCTCGTTGTAGACCTTGAAGTTAACAGGAATAGCATTTGTGAAGAGATTGGGGTCGGCATATGACGTATCAAGAAGAGAATCCGAGAATGTGATTGTATAGTCGCTTGGTCTCGCTATTCCGTAAACATTCACACCATTCACTTGGGTGAACAACGGAGAGATGTTGTACAGGTACGGGTTCTTTCCGCCAACCCACCTTGTGAGACTATCGACCACTTGAGCCGACCAATCGTTTTTGAATACAAGTTCTACCCCGTCGAAAATATCGGCATCCTTTGTTTCAGTGACATACGGCGACCCCTGCATATTCGGACTTTGCCAAATCGGATAATATTGGTACGTTATCGAGTAATTCCCTTTAGGCAACGAACCCGCCGAAGAGCTTCTTATTGATCCCCGTGCGGTGTCAACAGTGTAAGCCGAAGCTGGAACCACCGGTCCCAGTGCAGTGTGCACAATTACGGTCGAAGGTATTTGGTGGTTGTGGTTCAGGGTCGTTGTAATAGTGTCGAGGCTGACGAAAGTCTCCGTAATATTGTTAAGGTCATGAACAGAATAGAATGAAGTGGTCCGAGTACCTTCTGTTGAGTCAGCGGCATCCGCGAGCCCGTTCCCGTTGTTATCGACCCCGTCATTTTCGCTGTCAAGGAATTCCACATCGTAAGTATGAGCGGTGATTTTTGTTGGATCGACAATTTGGTATGTGACCACGCCCGTCCCAATAAAATTTGATTTCTTCATCAACGTGTCCCCGTTCGTTGGCGAAATATACCCCGCAGTCTTTGAGTTAGGGGTCACTACAGCGACGTTAATATCGGCGGTAACCTCACCGGTTGTTGATATTGTCACGGTCTTTGAATTTTCTGAGGGAAGAATTCCGAGATTCTCATCACCTTTGTCGTACGCCACAACCGCATAATAATACCGCCGGCCATTCTGCACATCCTGGTCAACAAAAGTGTGCTGCAGTCCAGAGTCATTTCCAAGATAAATGGGAAATGCGGAGATCGCATCAAACAAATCAGCGCTGGGGTGAAAATATCCTACAATCCCGTCCACGATATCATACTGCTTCAAGGGGGCATATCCTTGCGGAGTTCCAGAACCATCGGTAATGGTAAAAATATCTGCGAAGGTCGGTTCAGTCGACTTGTAGATCTTGTATCCTTCAAAATCATGTGTGAGGAGGACAGGGTCGACCGACGCTTCCGCTTTTCGATCCCAGTAAAGAGTCACTTGTTTATCACCAGCAACTGCAGTAAGCGTTGGCTTATCGGGTGGCTGCGGGAATTGATAATTCGCGTCATATATTTGTTGTACCGTCTTCTTATGCTTTAAAAGGTCTGCGAGATCGACGTCAAGTCCTTGCCCCAAGCCACCTCCATACACAAGAGCGAGAGAAAATCGTTCTGTTGCTTTCGCGACGAGTGGAAAATAACCCGATCCGTAAATAAAATCGCCATCCTCGCCTGCAACCGGCCTGTTGTTGACGATCGAAGAAGGTACGTCGAAATACCCAGGCGCCAAATCTTTCCATAGCGTCTCATCATCGCCTAGCGCGATATTATTTGACGGCGTGAAATAGTAGAAACTCGTCAAGCCGATCTGGTCCGATTCTCGCACATCGGTCTTATCAACGTGAGGTTCGCCTGGGAGACCGGTGTCATTTCCCAGAGCATCATACCCTGAAGTCGGTGTTCCGTCCCCCTCGCCAAAATCGCCCGTATGTGGAATACCGTCTCTCCCAACATCGTCGAAAAGGACATTCCAGTTGCGATTATTGTCGATCCGGTCGTCACGTTTTTCATCGATCATGCTGTACGGGCTGGTTCCAATTCCATTCAAATAGTTGATGTGGCGAACAGCGCGTGCGATATCGATAAGTGTTACTGGCGGAGTCGTTCTCGTCTTCTTAATCTGATGGAAATGGATAAAGTAATTCTCGTCGATTAAACCATTGAAATTGTTATCGATCCCGTCGTACGCGTTGGGGTTAATGATATCGTTGCCCGCTACGTCCTTTATAACGTTTCCCTCAACAACTTTTGTCTTTCCCGGGTAGATCCAGACGGAGTCCGGCATTCCAATGGTCCATACTTTTACAGAGTCTGCAAACGGCACCTTGAAGATCGTTCGGCTGTAATCGCCGTGGATGAGAACGATATTGCTCCCGGCCGTAATCGTCGTTGTATCAAAATCCGTCGCAGTAAACTGTGGCGCAAGCACACCCACCGATGAAGAATCTGCGTCGCCGTCATTATCAATACCATCATATGGATTGCCCGGACTTTCAAGAAATGCATATCCTACCAAACCTACCGGTCCTACCCAGAGCGGATCCGACATTTCAGTCAGGGGATAATTCCCCGTGTAGGTAATGTTTTGGGTAGCATCGTAGAACGACCAATCATTATTAGGTTCCGTGGAACTCTCAGTCGATGTGACACCAACAAAAGTTCCAACAAGCATGCCGAAAGCAACTCTGTCGTAGTTGGTGGTCCCCGTGTTTGTAATCTCGTACAACCAAAAGATATTATCTTTCGCTAGAAACTGTGCCCATTGCATTCCCCGGACACGCATGACAAGCCCCAGGCCATTGCGCGTGGCGCTGTTTGCATCGGGCTTAAACGCAACATGGAACGAATTGTTCGAGGCAATATTAAAACGCAAGTCATTGTTATCGTCCATGACAAAATACGTTTCCAGGTCGGCGTTGATCTTCTTTCCAAAGTATCCGTTCCACGCAGCGTATTTCGAAAGCGACGGGTCGGGGTTTTTCCTCCAGCCTGGATCTGTAAGGTCATCGAGTTTATCGGGCCAGGACGTAGGCCACGAATTCGGGTCCGTGCTCAAAGCGATGCTCTGCTGATTCGGGTTGCAATATCCTGTAACTGGCATCCACGTCCACCAGGCAAATGTTCTTGGATCTTGATCCTGAGTC
>CAYTOA010000089.1:0-9396 GCA_964439265.1 uncultured Chitinophagaceae bacterium | reverse complement strand
CGGGTCAATCCAGCTCGCGCCGCGCGTTGTGCAAAGTACGAAGCTGGATATAAAGATTCTTTCCAACGATGATTCGGGAAAAGACATACTCACTTCGGGAAATCCTAATCCGGTGTGCGGGTGGCTTCTGCCGAATCATCTTGACGGAGGAATTTCGGTGTACGACAGCGAGGGGATATTACTCGGCGAACTGCTCCCGCTTGCGCCGCCCGACAACTGGAGGCCGAGACCGGGAGCCCCAGGCGAAAATCCTCCGCCGGCAACCCCGGCAGATATTCCCAACACGGTGCTGAAGAATGTTGTTTCAAGCATCTGGCAGCAGAGCGCACCGGTATTCAAGGATCTGCTGAAGGTGATCGATGAAACGCTTTGGATGGTCGATCCGATGGGAGGAAGAAGAGACCAGTATCTTTCCGTGCTGATCGGCAGGCCGCTTGCGATCGTGCAGATGCAATTCCAGCTGGACCTCCTCGGCGATCCGATCTATAACCAGTTGTGGAATAATATGGCGACGGCGGATGAATCAAATCCTCCAAACCTGACGTGGACAAAACAGATAGGTGAAGTAGAAAATATTTCGTTCCCCGTTAGATTAGGAAGCCTTGAACTACGCAACGATGGATTGCTCGGTTATTTTCTTACGCAAGGAACCGACAGCTATTCCACATTCTACTCGGTGCACACTTCTCCGGAAGTTCCCGGCAGCGACACATATATCAAACCGATCGTGAACAACGGAGAGTATCAAGGGGATATCAGTCTGCAAAATCAAGGTGCGAGCGTCACTGTTGCGATGTTAATGGACCCGAGAGGAGTTCTCCACGCGTATACAGGAATTCTCCCTGTAACGAAGGCAGAGCTTCCCGCTCACCTGATCGAGGATTTCATCAGGACGATGAAGGTGACGTTCCAGACGGGGCCAATCATTGCCGATCCCGGAACGCTCCGGACGCCAAAGCCTGCAGAACAACACGGCATGTGGTACTGGATCCAGGCGGTTCCGTCTCCGACAAACTGGGAACAGGACACGATCGTCGATGCAGACGACAATGCACGGATGCCGGATGCTCAACTCGTCCTCCGTGAAGGATGGCTGCAATTGTCGGACGTTAAAAACGCAAATTCCAAATCTTCTTCGTGAATAAGTACCGGACATAGAAAAATCAGGGACGAGACATGAACCAGCTTTTAGCGTACAGCATTATCACGAATCCTTTTCCGCTCCAGGCAAGTGCCCCAAGCGGAAGCCCGCCCAATGTGGCTCAACTGACCATCGTTGCCACGAACAACACTGTAAGCGATGTTACGCTGCAAGGAATTATCGTGAGCATTCCGGTGGGTGAAAGTTCTACTCAGATGACAACCGATGCGAAAGATATCGGCCCTGTTCCTCCAACTAATTGGGTTCTGCAACAAACGTCGTATCCGCCGGGATTCGTTCAATTTGAATTTTTGCCGAGCACGGGGTATGGAACACTCGGAAGCAACAGCTCGCTGAATTTCATTTTCAACAACATCCAGGTGAACGACCAGACCGGAGCTGTAGAGATCGATGTGACGGAAGGGAGCAACAATTGCGTTCCTCCGGGATGTCCCGTGATAAAACTATCGATCACAAAATTTCCCGATGGATGGGGGCAGGTTTCGTTCTGGGCGAGTGCGCCGGTTATTCCCTCCGGCTCGGGTGCTACGGTAAACTGGAGCGGGCCTTCAGGCGCCAAGTACGTTCTTGAATATTATACTCCGCAATCGGGAATTATCAATGTACCGGCGCAGGGTGCGCCGCCGTTGGCGAACAACGGACAATATTCAACAGACCCGCCGATAGTATTGACTTCCGATACAGAATTCACGTTAACGGTTAAGTCATCTATCGGCGGTCAGCAATACCAGGCGCAGAACCAGGTGAGGGTGACGGTGGCAATACCGCTCCCCCAGATTACCATGTTCAAGGGAGTTGCGGCATTAGTAAGCGGACAGACCGTGCAATGCCTGCAATGGAACACACAGTACGCCACCTCGTGTCAAATTTCCGGCGACCCGCATCCCGTGAATTTATCCTCATTGGATGACAGCTATGTGATTTCCCCGGATCAATTCAGCCCTACCTATATGTTGACCGCGACCAACGCTGCCGGTTCGATCAATTCTACAATCGCACCGGGATGGTTACAGGTATACCAAAATCAATTCAACAAGATGGGGTTCATCAAAACGATGTACTTCAATGGTCAGCAATGGTTGATCATGCTCTCCGAGGATTTCAGCGGTTCAAACATGGGGTCCTTGTCCGTCTATCAAATTACCGGCAACACAACTTCTCCGCTGCAAGCTATCGGCCAAAGTGTAAACGTGGGGGCCATTCCGCGCGACTTTGCCATATCACCCGACGGGACAAAGATATGTGTCATTTGCGGTGCGTCCAACAGAAGCGCCGTTCTGTGCAACGTAACGGGGAATGCTTCAAACCCGATTCTAGTTGAAGGTAATCCGCTGCCGTTGGGGAAGGAGCCGCTCTCAGCTTTCTTCACGCCTGACGGATCAAAAGTGCTGGTGACAGCGCAAGGTTCTCAGGAAGATATGACCGGCTTTTTGTTGTTGCTCAATCTCACCGGCGATCCGACAAACCCGTTGAGCGTGACCGGTTCTCCGCTTCAGTACGGCGGAAGTCCCAGCGGCGCCGCGTTTGCAGATGGGCAGAGAGTTGTTGTTACGGATTCGAATGGTACGCAGGTCGCTATGTTCAAATTGACAGGAAGTGCTTCAATGCCGTTTCAGATGATCGGGAGCCCGGTAGCAGTCGGGGGAAATCCGCTTCGATTGTATGTAAACGGGAGCATAATGTTTTCTGCCAACATGGACGGAACGATTTGCATGCTGCAGGTAAGCCAGGATAATACCGCTCCGTTGAAAGTGCTGGCGCAGTCCCAGTCATTCGGACAGCGCGTTATTAACACTGCAGCTTATAACTCCAACAACAGCATGATTTTTTTTCTTCTTGATTGGAGGGGAGGAACGTTTACGGTTGTGCTTTCACCGAACAATTCTTCTTCGCCGTTTCAAATTGCCGGGAATGTCTATTCAATGCAGTACGTCCCCGATTCCATTGTTGTTTCTCCGGACGGAGAAACAGTTCTTGCCACAAGCATGGATGAAAGCAATCCCAATATTATGCCGCAGGAATACCTTTCAATGTTTGTGCAGAGTTTCTAATTCAGACCAGTGCATAGAAAACTATGAATACTCTTTTAGCCTACAGCATCACCACCGATCCATTCCCGCTGCAGGCAAGCGCTGTAAGCGGGGCGTCTACGCCCGCGCAGGTAACCGTTGTTGCCACCAACAACACCGGAAGCGATGTCGCGCTCCAGGGGATCATGATCCGGCTGCCTATCGGACAAGGTTCTACGCAGTTGACGAATGATTCCGCTGATATTGAGCCTATTCCTCCCGCGAATTGGACCAAGCCGCAAATTCAAACGCCCGCCGGGTACGTGCAATACAGCTTTCTTCCTCAAGCAGGGTATGGAACATTAGGTGCTAATCAATCTTTGAATTTCATCCTTAACAAAATTCAGGTGAACGGTCAAACCGGCGTTGTGGAAATTGATGTGACAGAGGGAAGCGGCAACTGTGTCCCTCCAAACTGTCCCGTGCAAAAATTATCCCTCACAAAATTTCCCAACGGATGGGGCGAGGTTTCTTTCTGGACGACTCAACCTCCGTCGACGAATCCAATAGCACCAATCATCTCCGCGGGTTCGAGCATAGCTCTCAATTGGTCAGGACCTTCGGATGCAGCGTATTCCATTGAATTCTACACTCCTCAAACCGGAATCGTGAACGTTCCGCCTCAGGGGGGGATCCCTCTTTCCAATGAAGGGCAATATCCGAATCAGGGCGATTCCCCCTTGACGCTTCAGGAGAATACAACATTCTATTTGAACGTCCTCGGCAATATCAACGGACAAGCATACAGCGCTCAGCAAAATATTCCGGTGACGGTGATCGTTGCCCCTCCGGTATTCAATACGTTTGCCGCAGTTCCTCCGGGCGTTGATATGTTGAACCCCGAATCCGCACAGTTGCAATGGACAACGAGCAATGTCTCAGAAGTAACGATCGAAAATGTCGGGACTTTCACAGGTGCGCAGGCGGTGAGCGGCAATTGTCCGATCGCTCCGGGGGAAACGACGCAATATTTTGCAACCGGCTACGGTGAGAGCGGATACCAGGGACCGCCGGCGACAGGGAGTACATGGCTCAGTTTTATCGGAACGGTAAATTCAGGTTTTCTGAATGTGTGGAACCCGAATCCATGCGTGTTGTGGAACCTCAGCCTTGGCCCGGGGCGGGATGTTTTCGTTTTAAATTCGACGTGCGACGGTCCATGGGATCCGCAGGCTCCCGGCGGAAATTTTGATTCGTACTTGACGCTGCAGCCCGGAATTCAAATTGCCGACCTTGGCACTGCTCAACTTGCCGCGGGATATTCTGGAGTGATGAACGGATCGTACGCCCAAACGCACAACTGGGTGTACATATGGGAGGGCTCGATGAGCAACATGGATACAAACACCATCTCAGGACAAGGGAGCTGTAATGTTGGTTCAACATGGGGGATAAAGTTCAGCGACGGACTTCTTGCATTGTTGTGGCTGGACAGCGCCGTTTCGGATAATTCCAGTCCGAACCAATGGGCGTTCGTATTCAAGTGGGTTTTTTACAATAAATAAGATCTGCGGGCAAAGGTGCTAAGGAGACTGATATAAGTTTTCTGTAGGAAAAGTTTTCCTGATTATCCAAAAAATGAATCCTCTTTTACTCTACAGTATCACCACTAATCCCTTCCCGCTCCAGGCGAGCGCCGCGGGTAAGAATCCGAATATTGCCCAATTGACTATCGTTGCAACGAATGCTGCGAAGAACGATGTGAGGCTTAAGGCGATCATCATCAAGATCCCTGTCGGACAAGGCTCGGAAGAGTTGACGAACGATGCCCGCCATATCGGTCCCGTTTCCCCGGAAGACTGGAAGGACCCGCAGATCCAGACGCCGAAAGGATTCATTCAATACACTTTTATGCCTAAGACCGGGCATTCAACATTGGGCAGTGATGAATCGGTCAACGTGGTCTTCAACAATATTCAGGTCAATACCAAAACAGGCACAATCGAAGTTGAAGTGACCGAAGGAAACGATACATGCCAACCCGGGAACTGCCCTGTTCTGCAGTTATCCGTAACAAAATTTCCTCATGAGTGGGGAGAAGTGAAATTCTGGGTCAACCCGCCCGTTATTCCTCTGGGGGGGAATACAACGCTGAACTGGAGTGGACCAGCGGGCGCGACTTATACTATCGAGTATTACACTCCCCAGACCGGTTATGTGAGAATACCAAAGGAAGGAAAAACGCCGCTCTCTAATAGCGGACAAGAACCATCGTTGATGTTGCAGCAGGGTACCGTGTTCACATTAAATGTCAGGGAAACGATCGACGGCAATACGTATCAGGCCCAGGATCAAAAAAGCGTCAATGTAAGCATTCCGCCGCCGACCATACGAACATTTGAAGGTTTCTTCCGGCAGGATGATGAGGGATCTGAATTGATCCTGAATTGGGATACCGACGCCGAAAAATGCAAGATCACCGGTGATCCATACTGGCTCACGCCGACGTCTCTTGATAATAGCTATACGGTTGCTCTTTCTGCAAAGAATCCACTTCGCACCCGATATGCCCTCACCGCGAAAAATGCCTCGGGTGAAACGACATCAACGCTCATCGTTGTTTGGAAGGTTGCCCGCGATTGTGCGATAAAATCTCCGGCTGGAGTTTGCCTTTCGCCCGATGGGACGCGGGTGTACGTAGTAAATCAGGATGACGGTACCGGGAGAAATGGAGAAGTGATCACGGCAGATCCTTCGACATTGCAGCCCCTCTGTACGCCGGTTAAGATCGCATGGCATTCTTTCGGAATTGCAGTTTCGCCGGACGGAACCCGGTTGTACGCCGCGAATGAAATAAGCAATTCAGTGACCGTCCTTGATGCTTCTTCCGATGTGCTGGCTCCGCTCTCGGTTGTAGCAGCCGGATGGAGACCGAAATTCATCGCAGTCCGCCGGGACGGCAAGCGTATTTTTGTCGCCAATATCAATGACGGAACGCTTTCCGTGTTCAGTCCGACAGCGAACCGGACCAATCCTCTTTCCCCCGTCGGCCCGCCGTTGCCCTTGGGACCTACAGGGATTAACTCTATCAGCGCACTTGCAATCTCTCCCGACGGTTCGAGAGTGTATGCAGGAGCGAACGGCAATAATCCGTTTGCCATCATTGTTGTTGACGCGGAGACATTACAATTTGTTGGCGGCCCGGTTGCTGTGGAAAACAATTCTGCAGCGATCGCGGTGACATCGGATAACGCATATGCCATAGCCGCAATAAATAAATCTATTCTTATTTATTCAACGACAGCCGGCGAAAACAACCCTCTCCGGTATATCGGACGGTTTTCGGTACCGATAGAGTTCTCTATCTTGGGAAGCTCACTCGATGGGTCATGTATCTATGCACTATGTCAAGACACCCATGGCAATAGCGCGTGGATAACAGTCGATCTCAGCTCGCTGAAGATCATCGGCGACATCCTCAATTTTGGAAGACTCCCGGCAGGAATTGCCATTTCAAACGACGGTACAAAAATGTTCGTGACCACACAAACAGACGGGAAGCTTTGGGCACTTACTCCCGCGTTATCCTCAGGCGAGTCGGGGAATTGATGATGTCAATTCAGATTTGTTAGAATTTAGAAGAATCCATTGTCCGTAACAAAAACTATATGAATGCACAACTTTTATACAGCATCTCCACCTATCCCTTTCCGCTCCAGGCAAGCGGGCAAAGCGGAAGCCCGAACGTTGCGCAGCTGACTGTCGTCGCGACGAATAACACAGGAAGCGACGTTATACTCCAGGGTGTAACGATAAAAATACCCGTCGGTCAAGGGGCGGTGCAATTGACCAACGACGCCAAAACAATCGGTCCGGTCTCTCCCGTAAATTGGACCTTGAAGGATACACAGTATCCGGCAGGTTTTGTCCAGTATGTTCTTCTTCCGAATCCCGGCTACGGCACCGTTGCTAAAAACGGATCGCTCAATTTCATATTCAACAACATACAGGTCAATTCTCAAACCGGTCAGGCGGAAATTGATGTGACTGAAGGAAGCAATAATTGTGTGCCGCCGAATTGTCCGGTGGCCCAGTTATTTGTTACGAAATTTCCGAACGGCTGGGGGCAGGTTTCGTTCTGGGTCGATCATCCGGACATCTCTGCCGGAGGGAGCGATACTCTGCACTGGTCGGGTCCCGCCGGTGCAACGTATTCGATTGAATATTATGATGCGCAGCGGGGAACTATTGTCAATGTTCCCGCTCAAGGCCAGCCGCCACTTTCAAATCAGGGACAGTATCCGGCGCAAAGCGCTCCGCCGCTGATACTTCAACAGACAACGACGTTCACGCTCAGCGTGGCCGAAACGATCGTCGGACAGTCTTACCGGGCGCAGATGCAGATCACTGTCACAGTACAGATTCCGCCGCCGGTCATCAATTCATTTGAAGCGGTTCCTTCATTCGTGGATGCGATGAACCCTGGCTCCATGCAATTGAGATGGGTAACAACGCATGTTACCGAACTGATCATAGCAGATGTCGGAGCATTTAAGGACAAAGATGCGGAAAGCGGAAGTTGTCGCGTAGCACCAATGAGAACGAAGCAGTATTTCGCGACTGCGTATGGACTCTCAGGATATACAGGTCGCCCGGAGCCTGCGAATACCTGGCTGAACTTTGGCGGTGTTTCCTCTTCCGGATTTTTGGACGTGTGGAACAGCAGTGGCGGAGAATTATGGATGCTCTCACTTCCGCCCGGGAAAAGCATCTTTGGTGTGAATATGGAAGTAACCTGGCCTGACGGGCAACACGTGTGCGATATTTTTCTCACGCTTCAACCCGGCGTGCAAATTGCAGATCTTGGAACTGCCCGCGACAGCGCCGGATATATCGGTACAGTAACCGCGTCGTACGGAACAGAACTCCCAATGCCGCATATTTGGAGGGGGGAAGCATTTCATGGTTCAGGTCAGGAACGACCTAAAAATGTGGGGGCGACGTGGGCAGTAAAATTCAGCGAGGGGTTGTATGCACTTCTCTGGTTAGATAGCATTATCCCTGACAATCCCAATATAGGCCTGCATCGCTGGCAGTTCACATTCAAGTGGATCTTTTACTATCCAATGTTATCTGAAGGTCAGGCAAAAGAATAATGATTTTTTCCACGGTAGTGGATCCACTTAAAAAATACATCAATCAAAAGGTGTACTATGCTGAATATCCTTGATTCACTCATCGCCACGGCGGCGGTCGTGCTGGGGCTGAGCCTTGTGGTTCAGGCGTTGCAGCAGATATTCAAACAATGGCTGGACCTAAAAGCAGAATACATGTTCAACGAACTCCTCTCCTTGTTCAGCGAATATCCAGAGGGGCAAAAGGTCCTTTCCGGATTTCTTCCCACCAAAAGCCTCCGCGGTAACGCAGACGAATTTTCATTGAAGATCGTTGGAGAGCTGGAAAAAGTAATTAACGGAATGGGATTCCGCGATATTCACATGGTAGAAAATCTCGATACAAAATCATTCGTCGACCTGCTGAATTCGCTTCCCCTTGCTCAAACGCAGGACGCCGCCCTCCAATCAAAATTCAAGAAGGCGGTTGACGATGCGACACACTGGTTCGAGCTTACCAAAGCGGCTTTCCAGGAACATTATGAACGCCGGATGAAATACTGGTCGTTCGGCATCAGCGCCGTACTCGCGATCGCATTGAACGCGAACCTGCTCGACATTTATCAGGAGTTTTCCCATAACCAAACGCTTCGCGATGCGGCGGTAAAAATGGGGGAACAATTGACGTCAACGTCGCGCGACTCGATCATTGTCCGGTCGACAAGTGAAAAAAAAGACACGGCTTTTGTTGCGGCTGTGCCCGATTCCATCATTGTAAAGAAAATACAATCAAATGCGTCGAACATCAGGCAGATGCTTGATGAAGAATCGTTTCAAGTGATGGGGTGGAGCGGCGCCCGTATTGAAAGGTATGCCGATCTCAAGTGGTACTGGGGGATGGTGCGGATGTTGTTCGGCTGGCTTGGCATGACACTGCTCGTCAGCCTCGGCGCGCCGTTCTGGTATGATGCGCTGAAAACTGTCATGGGAATCAAGAATTCGTTTCAGAAGAACAACTAGAAATCATCTCAAAAGCGCTTGCTATGTCCTTCTGAAGGAACACTGACAGATCATTGTCATTCTGAACCCTCGACGAGTCGTCTATCTACGA
>CAYTOA010000088.1:0-10184 GCA_964439265.1 uncultured Chitinophagaceae bacterium | reverse complement strand
ACTACGGAAAAGGTCATCACTCATGAGAACAAGAACTAGATTATATCTTATCGGCGGCATTATCGCCGTGGTCCTGATCGCGTTGATCGTCAGGAGCAAGGCCGTACTGAATTCCGCGTCGAGTAGCGGCTCGATCGCGACAGCGTACTCGGTCTCTGTTGTCACCGTCCAGAAAGAAGCGCTCGACGAAAACATCTCCGCGGTCGGAACCCTCAATGCCATTAACGACGTCGCCGTCCTTTCGGAGACTCAAGGACGTATCCTCAAAGTCGATTGTGAAGTCGGGGACTACAAGAAAGCCGGTTCGGTGCTGGTCGAGGTTGATAGCGAACTCAAGGAAGCCGCATTCAAAACGGCGCAGGTAACGTACGAACGGGCTAAAAAAGACCTGGAACGGTATGAAGCCCTGTCGACCGAACACTCGATTTCCGATACACAGATCGAGCAGGCACGGTGGTCCTGCCAATCCGCAGAAGCACAGTATATCACCGCGCGGCGGCAGCTTAACGACACCAAGATCACAACGCCGATTTCAGGGATTGTTACAGCCCGGTACGTAAACGTAGGAACGATGGTGGTTGGTGCACCGCAGGCGACGCAGATTGCCAACATCGTGGATATATCAAAAATGAAAGCAAAGATTTTTGTCGCGGAAAAAGATGTGTTCAACATACACGTCGGGGATCCTGCAGACGTAACCACCGATATCTATCCGCAAACCTCGTTTACGGGAAAAGTTTTCACGATCGGGTCAAAAGGGGATGAAGGCCATACGTATCCCGTAGAAGTACTTCTTACCAACGACAAGCAGCTGCTGCGTGCCGGGATGTTTGTCACAATCACGGTCAAATCGCATTCGGGAGAAGAATCGATCGTTATTCCTCGCGAGGCGATCGTCGGAAGCTTCCAGGATGCAAAAGTCTTCGTAGTAAAGAATAAGATCGCCAGCCTGCGAACTGTTGTGGCGGACAAGGAAGTTGGAACAAATGTAGAAATTTCAAGCGGGCTCGCTGTGGGAGAAACCGTAGTTACCGACGGCCTGAACAATCTGAGCGACAACTCTCCCGTCATCGTTCGCAACGAACGACCATAAAGGAAAACTGACATGACGATTACTGAATTATCAATTAAACGGCCCACGCTTGTCGTTGTCGTTTTCACCGTCCTGGGAGTGCTGGGTCTCTTCAGCTACTTCCAGCTCAACTACGAGCTGCTTCCCAAAATGTCCATCCCCGTTGTGACGATAACGACCATCTATCCGGGCGCATCTCCGTATGAAGTCGAAAACAACGTCAGCAAAATTATCGAGGACGCAGTCTCCGGAATTGACAAGATCGATAACGTACGCTCCTCGTCGTTTGAGGGCCTTTCGCTCGTCATCATCGAGTTCAAGCAGGACGCGAACATCGATTTCGTTGTGCAGGATGCCTCGCGGAAAGTGAACGCCGTTCTCGCGAGCCTTCCGACCGACGCAAAACAACCGACGGTGTCGAAGATCGCGTTCGACGAGATCCCCGTTCTCCGGATGGGCGTGACAAGCCAGATGGATTCGCGCCAGTTCTATCAATTTATCATCGACAGGGTGCAGCCGCGCATTTCAAAGATTGCGGGGGTTGCACAGGTATCCCTCTCCGGGGGCGATGAACGGGAAATTCATGTGAATCTCAACGCAAGTAAAGTACGCGCATACGCATTATCAGTTCCGCAAATAGTGCAGGCCGTCCGCAGCGCCAATATGGATTTTCCGACCGGGAACTTTAAAGATGCGGATGAACAATTTGTCGTCCGCGTTGCCGGGAAGTTTACGTCCATCGAAGATTTGCGGCGGCTCGTTGTCGGGCGCACGCGCCTCGGAGGAGATGTTCACCTGGGCGACGTTGCAGAGGTCCAGGACGGGAGAAAAGATTACGAACAAATCAATCGGGTCAACGGCATTACCTCCGTTGGTATTCAGGTGGTCAAACAATCGGACGCCAACGCTGTTTCGGTAAGCAAACTCGTGCGGGAGGAACTGAAAAAGATCCAGGATGAATACAAGAAAGAGGGGATCGTCTTCACCATCGCGGAAGATAGTTCCACGTTTACGCTCGACGCTGCGAACGCGGTGAAGCAGGATCTTTCGCTGGCGGTTATCATGGTCGCGATTGTCATGCTGCTATTTCTCCACAGCATCAGGAATTCGTTCATCGTTCTTGTCGCCATCCCGGCATCGCTGATCACGACGTTTGGATTTATGTATGCGATGGGCTTTTCGCTCAATATGATGACGCTCCTTGGGATGTCTCTCGTCATCGGTATCCTTGTCGATGATTCCATCGTTGTCCTCGAAAACATTTACCATCATATCGAGAAGGGAGAAGAGCAGCGTGATGCGGCCCTCCGTGGAAGGAACGAGATAGGTTTTGCCGCGCTTTCCATCACCATGGTCGATGTCGTTGTCTTCCTTCCGTTGTCTCTTGTCAGCGGCATCGTCGGCCAGATCATTCGACAGTATGCCCTTGTCGTCGTCGGCTCGACGTTGACGAGCCTTTTCGTTTCCTTCACGATTACGCCGACGCTCGCATCCCGATTCGCCAAACTGGAGCGGCTGTCGGACAAATCACTTCTCGGGAAATTTGCGCTCGCGTTCGAACGCTACTATCATCAGTTTTCGGAGTTCTATCAAAAGCTGCTCAAATGGGCGCTCGTCCACAAAAAAAGAGTCGGAGTTGCGACGGTCTGCCTCTTTCTGGTTTCACTTTTGTTTCCCGTGCTTGGCCTGATTGGAAACGAATTCATGCCGCAATCGGACCGGGGTGAGTTCAGCGTGTCAGTTGAATTGTCCCCCGGTACCTCCATTGAGCAAAACAACCAAACGACGTTGCGCATTGAACACATTTTTGCTCAGATGCCCGAGATCGAGAAAGTCTTTACCGGCGTCGGTTCCCAGGCGAACGGTTCAATCTCTCTCTCCAGCAACAACCTCACCCAGCTCAACGTGACACTCGTTCCGAAAGAAAATAGGAAAAAATCGACGAACGAAGTCGAGGAGGAGATTAAATCGAAATTGAAGGAAATACCTGGAATGAAAGTCTATGTCAACCCGATCGGGCTTTTCGGCTCGGCGGATCAGGCTGCGATCCAGATCGCGATCAACGGAACAGATTTCAGCGAGATCATGAAAGCCGCTGCGCAGGTCGAGGATGTGTTAAGGAGTGTTCCCGGAACGACAGACGTTCGTCTCTCTTCCGAAACGGGAAAGCCGGAGATGCGCATCGCCATCGACCGGGCAAAAATGGCCCAGCTCGGCCTCTCGGTTGCCGACGTCGGCACGACGCTTCGCATCGCACTGACGGGAGACGATCAGTCAAAATACCGCGACGGCAATACGGAGTATGACATCCGCATCCGGTTCGATGAATTCAACCGGACGCGCACAGACGATATTGGCAGTATCGTCTTCGTGAACAACCGGGGACAGCAGGTGGAACTCCAGCAATTTGCAGACGTCTCCTTGTCGTCGGGACCGACAAAGTTAGAGCGAAGGGACCGCATCGGCATCATTTACGTAAACGGTCAGACGCTCGGCCGACCGACCGGAACGATCATGGAAGATTTCAAGACTAGAGTTGCTGGTGTTCAGCTTCCCCCTGGAATAACGTTGTCGTATCTCGGGATGGAAAAGATGCGGGCGGAGGGATTTACAGATCTCTTTCTTGCGATGCTTACCGGTATTCTCTTCATCTATCTGATCATGGTGGCGCTGTACGATTCGTACGTCTATCCGTTTGTCGTTTTGTTTTCCATCCCATTGGCGATGGTCGGGGCGATGGTCGCCCTTGCGGCGACAGGAAAAGCCTTGAGCATCTTCTCCATGCTCGGCATCATCATGTTGATGGGACTCGTCGCAAAGAACGCAATTTTGCTCGTGGACAGGACAAATCAAACGCGGCTCGACCACGGACTGTCGGTCTACGACGCCTTGCTCGAAGCCGCACAATCACGCTTGCGTCCGATACTCATGACCACGTTCACGATGATTTTCGGTATGCTGCCGATCGCTCTCTCGACGGCGTCCGGGTCGGAATGGAAATCGGGACTCGCTTGGGCCCTGATCGGCGGATTGACAAGCTCGCTTCTCCTTACTCTCGTTGTTGTGCCCGTCGTGTACATGAAGGTGGATGAATGGAAGGAAAAGATTCCGGCATTTTTCAGCAAACCGTCCGATCTTGTTAACCAATTCCGGACGAAATAAGCGGGTAATCAGCAGGGCCAAGGAGAAGAACTGCGTCTTGGCCCTGTGACGACAATGTTGAAGCGTGGCAAGAGCCTTAGACATTAAGCTATCTGTAGGGTAGCATTGTCCAACGACCTCTGGGTAAAATCAATCGTTGTAAATCAGCCAAATTCTCTTAATTACGGGTATGAAGCCGGGATTCCCGGGCGCTGGTCGAATTCGCAAGCGATGGCCGGATCCCCACTTGAAACTTAATCATACCAAATTTGTGTTCAATTTTTCAAGAAGCGTCGCCAATCAACAGGAGAAATATGAGAAGGAGGAGACATGAAAAACTACGTTTCGAATGAGGACAAATCGGCACAAATGTTTGATTCAAGGATCATGGAGTTCTTTACTCATATTCATCCTGCGCTGCCGCTGGTAATATACATTCCCATTGTATTTTATTCATTGTTCGTCACCCATGCAGAGATGAGCGCTTCACAGCGATTCTTCCTTTTCATCGGCGGCTTGCTTGTGTGGACGGTGACCGAGTATGCGCTTCACCGGCACGTGTTCCATTTTATCCCTGAAAATTCCTGGGGGAAGCGTCTCCACTTTATCATGCACGGCGTACATCATGATTATCCGAACGATTCACGACGTCTCGTCATGGCGCCGGCGATAAGTATTCCGTTATCGATCCTTTTCTTTATCTTATTTGAGGCCGTCTGCGGCCCGAAGTTCGTGTTTCCATTCTTTGCCGGTTTTATCACAGGATATCTTTGTTACGATATGACGCATTACGCCATTCATCATTTCCCAATGAAGAACCGTGTCGGCAATTATTTGAGAAAACACCACTTCCGCCATCACTACTCAGATGCCGACATCAATTTTGGAGTAAGTTCGCCGATGTGGGACGTCGTTTTCGGCACACTGAACGATGAAGGGAAAGAGAATTCTGAGCCGGTACTTCTTGACGTGAATTCTCGCGTCAAGCAATCGTAGATTGAATTATTTGGAAAATCCCATACTTGAAACGTCTCAGCTGACACGCCGTTATGGAGCGCTTACCGCCGTCAACGCCGTAACGTTCGCCGTTCTTCCGGGGGAGGTGTTCGGTTTGATCGGCCCCAACGGGGCCGGCAAGACTACGACTATCAAAATGTTGACGACCCTCTTGCCCCCGACATCCGGAAGCGCGCGTGTTGCAGGTTTCGACATCGTACGAGACGCCCGCAACGTTCGTCGGTCGATCGGCTACGTCCCGCAGCTGGTTTCCGCCGACGGCAATCTTACGGGATACGAAAATCTTCTCCTCTTTGCCAAACTCTACGATATCCCCTCTAAAGAGCGACAGGTTCGAATCCAACGGGCGCTCGACTTCATGGAACTCTCGGATGCGCAAAACAATCTTGTCAAAACATATTCAGGGGGGATGATCCGTCGTCTTGAGATCGCACAGGCGGTACTTCATCGACCGCGCATTCTGTTTCTTGATGAGCCGACGGTGGGACTTGACCCCGTCGCCCGCCAGTCTGTATGGAAGCAGATTGAAATGCTCGCGCAGCACGGGACGACGGTGATTCTGACAACACACTATATGGAAGAGGCGGAGACGTTGTGCACGCGCGTTGCCATTATGCATAAAGGCAGCGTCGTCGCTGACGGAAGCCCGGCGGAGTTGAAGAAGTCCGTCGGCGGAAAGAAGACGACCCTTGACGATGTCTTCGTATTTTATTCTGGGAATACCATCGAATCTGGAGGCAACTATCGTGAGACATCAAGCGTCCGCCGTACTGCAAAACGCCTGGGATGAGGTGACGGAGACTCCGGAACTTAACCGGGGGCTTGCCGTTCTGCAATTCATACGCAAAACATTTGTGATTGCCGAACTCGAAGTCCGGAAATTGCGGCACGATCCGACCGAGCTGTTAACGCGCGCGTTGCAGCCCGCGCTCTGGATGCTCATCTTCGGAGAAGTGTTCGCGCGTCTCCGTTCGATCCCAACGGGATCCGTTGGCTATCTCGATTTTCTCGCCCCGGGCATTCTGGCGCAGAGTGTCCTCTTCGCGGCCATCTTCTATGGAATCGCGATTATTTGGGAACGAGACCTTGGGATCATTCACAAATTTCTCGTCAGCCCCACGCCCCGCTCGGCGCTCGTCCTTGGAAAAGCTCTCTCAGCAGGCGTCCGCGGTCTTTCGCAGGCGATCATCATCTACCTTCTCTCGCTCGTGCTCGGAGTCCAGATCAGCTGGAACCCTTTGTCGCTCCTTGGAATTCTGCTCTTTGTCTTCCTCGGGTCCGCGCTGTTCTCGACCTTCTCGCTCATTATTGCATGTATTGTGAAAACGCGTGAACGTTTCATGGGCATCGGCCAGGTGATGACCATGCCGCTGTTTTTTGCCAGCAACGCGATATACCCCATAGCGATCATGCCGTCGTGGCTGAAAGCAGTCGCGCAGGTCAATCCGCTGACCTACGAGGTCGATGCGTTGCGCGATTTGATGCTGGTCGGCGGAACGAGCGTGTACGGTCTTCCGTTTGATTTTGCTGCATTGGCTGTTTCGACCACACTCTTGGTTGTGATCGGCGCAATGCTCTATCCCTCTGTTGTCGCATAAACTGAATGCATGCCATGGAAAGCTATGTGACGGTAAAAGTATCGGATGGAACTGAGATGCGGGTCTACGTCTCGCGTCCGTCGAATCCCGGAAAACATCCGGGGATCATCGTTTATCAGGAAGCGTTCGGCGTGAACGCGCACATTCGAGGAGTGGCAGACCGTTTCGCGCGTGAAGGGTACGTGGCGATAGCGCCGGAACTTTTTCATCGGACCGGGACCGGTGTTGAAGGAGACTACAATGATTTTACAGGAATGCAGAAACATTTTTCTGCTATCAACGATGATCTCGCGGAAGCAGATGTGAACGCCTCCTACGACTGGTTGATCGGCGAGCCATCGGTAGACGCCGGGCGCACTGCATGCATCGGCTTTTGCTTGGGGGGACGCATCGCGTTCCAAACGAACACTATCCTACCGGTGAAAGCAGCGATCAGTTTTTACGGGGGAGGCATCGCGGAAAATTTCGTCGGAAGAATTCCTCAGCTTCACGGTGCGGCACTGATGTTCTGGGGAGGGCGTGATAAGCGGATTTTTCCCGAGCATATCCACACCATTATTGAGGGCTTCCGCGCTGCCAACAAGATCTATACGAATGTTATGTTCTCCGAAGCGGAACATGGATTCTTTAACGATGCACGGACTACCTACCACAAAGAGTCAGCCGAGCAAGCATGGCCTCTCGTCCTTCATTTTTTGCAGATACACCTCGCATACTAACGGCATTCTCGATTGGCCGTGACACATTTCCGGGGACCGGCAAAATACTCCATTCAGCGTGGAATCTTGCGGGTTCATGTCGTGTTGTGATATCAATCAGGAGAGTCTCATTCCTTCTATTTTCCTCACTCATCTTTGAATAATTTATGAAAATGAAATTGTCATGTGTTCTCCTGCTCCTTGCATTTTCCGCTTGCGGCAGCTCAAAGCAATTCGATGCCATCCCGTCCGATGTTGACCGGCAGAACGTCCCGAAAGATACGGTTGAAATGACCGCGGAATCTTATAAGTTTACTCCGGAGGTTCTACGGGTGAAATCTGGGACGCTCGTCGTACTGAAAATCAAGGCGATCGACGGGACACATGGATTCAAATTGAGTGCATTCGGAATCGATGAACGGCTCGATGAAAACGAGATGAAGGTCATTACATTTTATGCCGCAAGCAAAGGGGAATACGACTTCCGCTGCTCTCACTTTTGCGGACTCGGCCATCTGGGAATGACCGGCAAGATCATTGTTGAATAGCCAGTGCGGCAAGTTGTAATAGCTAAAACCCAACAGCTGATACCAAAATCAAACCTCCGTCTCCAGCCCAGAGTATGAAAAGGCACTTCAGCGAATCCAGACCCGAGATGATGGATCAGCCCAATGCCGATCCGAAAATGCTCGAAGACGATCTTCGAAATCTGCGCATCATAAACCGTTATTTCGGTGGTTTGTCGGCGCTGAAGAACGCAGTGGTACCGTTGGTCATGAAAACGAAATCCGGGGAAGCGGCGTCGATCCTGGATCTCGCGACCGGCTCCGGGGACCAGCCTGTTTCCCTTGCTAAAGCCCTCCGCAGGGCGGGTAAGCGTGTTCAGATTACCGCTCTCGACAGGAACGAGTTCATGCTCGAGACGGCACGCGGCTATGCAACGGGGTTTGATGAGATACATTTTGAGCGTGGAGACATACTCGATCTGAAATACGACGCGCGGAGTTTTGACGTTGTCACGTGTTCGCTTGCGATCCATCATCTTTCCCGTGAGAATGGGGTGAAACTGCTCCGTGAAATGAACCGGATATCCCGGATCGGCTTTGTAGTAAATGATCTTTCCCGAAGCTATATTGGTGCAGGTACCGCCTGGGTTTACACGCACCTGACGACAACGAATCCCATGACCCGTTATGACAGCGTCGCCTCGGTTCAGCGCGCGTTCTCCAAAAAGGAGCTGACGGAAATGGCAGACGAAGCAGGAGTTCAGCCTGTAAATATTTTTGCACGCCCTCTTTTCAGATTGTTGGCGGTGAAGGAAAAATGATGCACAAAGAAAATTCGATCCTCATAAACGCTCCCAAACATCTCATCTTTGAAGCTGCTGCAGACCTCTCGCAATGGCCTCGCATCCTTCCTCATTATCGGTGGATCCGGTATATCGAAAAGTCCGATACCAAAAATGTGGTCGTCATGGCGGCCATGAGGGGCTGGGTTCCGATCCAATGGACTTCTGAACAGGAAATCGATCTCCATCGCAGTGAGGTGCGGTTCCATCATCTGAAAGCGTTCACAAAAGGAATGGACGTCGTCTGGTCTTTCAAAGAGAAAAATGACGGCGTTGAAGTAACGATCTCGCACGACTTAGAACCGACGATCCCGCTGATCGGCAGATTCATCACCGATCAGGTCATTGGCAGTTTTTTTATCCATAACATTGCCGCTAAAACGCTTCATCATATGAAAACCTATCTTGAATCAATTCCCGCTCCGGAAGAGGAGGGCAGGACAAACTTGGATACATTCAAGGCGCCGAGGGGAAGCAAACATGGAACATAGACGGGTGGTCATTACAGGACTTGGTGCGCTTACGCCGATCGGGCACGGCAAGGACGGACTTTGGACAGGGGTCAAAGAAGGGCGTGTTGGCATTCGTACCATCTCGCGATTCGATACGTCGCAGATCAAGACAAAAGTCGCGGGAGAGATCGGCGATTTTGAACCGTTGAATTTCTTTGACGCCAAGTCAGCACGCAGAATGGACCGGTTTGCCCAGCTTGCTCTTGCCGGCGCGAACATGGCAATCGAAGATGCACGCATCGAACATGACGCGAAGAAGAGTCAGGAAAGGATCGGCGTGACCTTTGGCACCGCTCTCGGAGGTGTGGCGGGAGCCGAGGTCCAGCACGAGCGGTATGTAAAGGAAGGAATAAAAGCAGTGGACCCGAACCTTGCACTCATGGTTTTCGGCGGGGCTGGATCGAGCAATATCGCGATTCATTACGGATTCACGGGACCGAGCAATGCCAATTCCAACAGCTGCAGTTCCGGCGCGATCGCGATCGGCGAGGCGTACCGGTACGTGCGGGACGGCTACGCGGATATTATGGTTGCGGGAAGCGCTGAAGCCCCGCTGTACGCATTGACATTCAGCGCATTCACGATCATCCGTTCGATGAGCACCAACATCGACCCGAAGACCGCCTGCCGGCCGTTCGACCTTCACCGGGACGGGTTCGTGATGGGGGAAGCGTCGGCAGTCCTTGTTCTCGAAGAACTGAGCTCAGCGGAGAAACGCGGAGCGCATATTTACGCCGAGCTGCTCGGCTACGCCTGCAACAACGATGCATTCCATTTGGTGCAGCCTCGGCCGGACGG
>CAYTOA010000087.1:0-10300 GCA_964439265.1 uncultured Chitinophagaceae bacterium | reverse complement strand
CGAAGGAGGAATGGCAGAAACAAATCAGCGACTACACGACCCAGCGCAACAATCTCAAGAACCAGTTGGCATCATTGACAAAGGAGTCCGACGGTCTGCGGGCGACACTCGCCGCTCTCGACAACCAGATCCAATCAACAAGAGATGAAACGCTCGCGTTGACAGGCGCAACAGACGCTGCGCGCAAAGAGTTCGAGCGCCGGCTGCAGGATATTGAGAGCTGGGTTGCCGCACTGCTCCCGCTATCCGATCAAGACCTCTACGTCCACAGGTTCGAAGTCGATTCGATGCAGGCAGATAAGGATCGTCTGATGAAAGAACGCATCGCCTCTGCGGAACGCTACTTTGAGCGTCTTCAAAAGATTCAGAGCAAGATCGACAACCTGCGGGCCACTCTCGCCCATATTAATTCAACAGAAGAATCGGAGCAGCAATATGTCGTGCGTGCATGGGCCAAGTACCACGATTGCCTCTGGAACATTTCAAAGAAGAAACAGATTTACGATAACCCGTTCCTCTGGCCGAAGATCTGGCAGGCGAACAGAAATCAGATCAAAGATCCCGACATCATCCGGATCGGTGAACATCTAAAAATCCCGGCTGCTGGAGGACTGACAACCGCGGAAAAGAATGCGGAACGGGAATACTGGAGCAAGCGGCATACATAATATGAGGTGAAGCTTGTGCACTGGAGATACCCTGCACAACAAAGCCCTCCATGACGCATCCATGGGGGGCTTCGTTTTTCACGGGGCACTGATCCCTGACGAGAAGATCAGGACACTGCAAATAAATCCTCGGAGTCCAATCCAACCATTAAAAAAGAAGTTCTATCTCTGCCCGCTGCTCGCTTCCTACCTCTATCTTTCCCGTCGCTGACCGCCCCTCGGGCGATTTGATTCCACCCGTGCTCTTTGCCTCCCTCTCTGGTTTGCACGTACGACTCCCCGCCGTGCGTATGGCGATCGAGGTCTGTACGCTCTGGGTATTTCTGCTCTCCGTACAATGGAAGTCCTGGCAATTATTGTCGCGTGGCTGCTGTATGCTGCGATTGCCACTGGACGATATGGATGATAGTACGCAGGGTAATAACCATAGTGATAGGGGCTATAATATAACCTGTGCGGATGCCACAAGTATGCCCACAGCACAACATCCGCGGGCACCCAGGCTCCTGTGTAGTAGTATCCGGGACCGTAGTATGCGGGTTCTCCATAGACAATGACATTCGCCGATTCAGACCCTCTCTCGATTTCAATTGTCGCTATTTCGTGATCGGCACCTGTACTATCTATGACCGCGAATGAAAAGCCTCGCATGTTACCTTTTCCATACTCTGTGACGTGAATGTAGTCCACATTGCCGTCGCCGTCAAGATCCAGATTGTTCACCGACCCCGGGGCATTCAGCTTTTGTTCTATCTCAGCAGCATTTTTGCTTTGCTTAACGATCTCTGTAACTGCCCGCAGGTCGAGTTCAGCGGCGGCGGGCGTCGATGTCGTTGTTACCGTCTGCTCTTGTGCATAACTCTTCTGTTGACCGCATGTAATTGTTAGTCCTGCAGAAAGGGAAAAAATAATCGCAAATGAATAACTCTTCATGAATATCTCCGGAAAGGATGATTAGTGACCGCCAAAATGATTCAGTCTATCGGCAGTTCCGCAGAAGACTCTACGGCAATTAAAGAAGCTTCAAAGATCCGACCTTCCAGTGCAGCCGTTCCTATTGGCGGCAGATATGAGCAACCTATGTTGTGATGATAGATGTTAGATAATGCGGCACATATACTTAGAAACCCGTGCCTAGAAAAAGTTTCATTAACTCGAGAAATGCCCGATGGATCGGACTACAGGTTAAATCTACCGGCAGATTTTTCATGGGATAAAGACAAAAAGGGCGGCCCAAATCGGGTCCGCCCTTTTTTATCCGCGAGTTCTCCACCGCCGGACCATCACGTCCAAGAACGACCTCTTCTCAACGGCAGTGAACGAACCGCTTCCAAAACAAATTGCGTCATATCTATGGGCTGCCTGCTCATTTTGCAACCACGATACGCCGATCGCCATCGCGCATGAGAACCACATATTTCCTGCTGTCCTGACTGAATTCGACGGTGCTGAATTCCGAAACCGTAACGGAAATATCTGAGGTATCCGAAAGGAGCTGTTGGAGCACCGCAGCCGGAATTACAGCTTTCCCGGAATTGGTTGCCAGGAGAAGCGTGTAGCCGGTATCAATTTCCACCAGTTTGTCCGGGCCGCCGTCATGAATGCCCGGCTGCACCCCTCCGGACCTTTCTCTCACTCCGGAACCTGAGAGAGCAAATCCATCAGAACCGAAATCGATCACCGGGATAATTCTGATGAGAACCCCCGCGACGGGATTTCCCCCCGACCATGAGAGGGCCATGTCGCTGTCGGCATTTATCTGCTGGCCGTTCACATAGCTTGTAATATTGATGAGAGCAGCAGGAGATGTGATGGAGACCTTTGTTGCGGGGAACGCCGGTGACCCGGTCGCCTCAAATTCATAACTCGTACTTGCGGCAAAGCGCACGCCAGTGTTTTCCTGGCCGAACAAATGGGGGAATAGAGAATAGAACGCTCCGCTGAAATTATGCCGGATCTTTCTGAACTGCTGGTGATTTCCGGAATAGTTCAAATAGACCGAACCGATGTCCTCCCCGAAGCGCTGTGCTCTCAGCCCCGACAAATCTGCACTCGTGTCGAAGACGACCACGGAGGCGTCTCCCTGCCTCTCCGGGTCCTGATCCGCCGGTCCCACAAACTGATTCCAACCGATGGAAAATACCCCGTCACTGCTGTCGATGGGAACTCCGGAAATGCGTGCGACAGTCAGCTCGTCGACTATAATTGACGCCCCGACAGAGCCCTGGCGGTCTCCTTGCTGGCCGGAATAATAATATGGTTGATTCGATTCCGAACAACCGGCGAACTCCGCCACTCCGATGATCCCCGCGATAAATAACCGTGCAATTGCATTCTTCTGTTTCATAGACTTCCCACTATGACTTGGTTATTTGATCAGTACCATTTTTCCAGTTACCGCTTTTTGACCGCTCTGCAAACGATAATAATAGACGCCGCTCGCAAGCGCGGAACCGTCAAACGAAACAGTTTCCACCGTTTCTCCCTTCACAACGCCGTCGATAAGAGTCGCCACTTCCTGGCCAAGCACATTGTAGACCTTCAGCGTCGCAGTTCCTGTTGCAGGAAGCGTGAACGATATTTTCGTGGAAGGGTTGAAGGGGTTCGGGTAATTCCCGTTCAACGTCATGGCTCGCGGTATGCCGGCGTTTGTTCCTTTAGCCGGAACACCGGCTATCGCATTGTTTACGTTCCATGGATACCGGTATGCACGATAGCTGACGACCTGATCGGGCAGCGTCATCTCAAAGACTTTTTTTCCGTCACTCGTGACTTCAGTGACAGATGGGTTGGTCGCCCCCCATCCTATCAATGTATTGCCGTTCGGCAATCGCTGCACATAACCCATCGCAACACTGACGTAATCGGGGTTGTTCCTGTACTGCCATACGAGTGTTGCGACCTTGTTGACCTCGTCCACCTGGTACTCAAGAGCGCGGGAGAACGGCGGGTTATGGAAGTTGCCGTTGTCGAATAACGTAAAATTTCCGTTGGCCAGCCGTCGAATGGCATGCTGGTGTGAATAGCCGATCGAATCATTGACAAACATGAATTGATTATTTTTCCCGCCCATTCTCCAGATCGTGTTTCCGGTCGACCGGTCGATCTTCGTGATCTCGTCCAAGTGCCGTGAAGAAAGAAGAATGTTGCCGTCTCCGTCCAATTCAATCGCATTGCCATGTACGTCATCGATCGTTGCTGCCGTCAGGTCTTCATGCGTTGCGTCGGTTATCTGAAAGTGGTCCCAGCTCCTCCATTGGAAAACAACGTTCTTGTTCTGGTCGAGTTCCTGGAGGATAATCCCTATCACAGTGGCATATGGTTGCCCGCCGGCAACAATTTTTGACATATCGACCGGTTCAGGGTCTTGCGCCAGCAGCAATGCATGTCCGTTAGGCAAGAGCCGCAATTCGTGCTCATCGGTCGTATACCCATTCCCGCATCTGTAACTGTTGACAGGTTGGTACGTCGAGTCGATTTCAATGAACATCCACGGACCTTCGTCAAAATATGTCAGGTGGCCGTTTGGCTGGATAGTAAGACCCAGTGGAATACCCTCGGTCTGTTTGTAGAAAACAGGGCTGCCAGAATTCGTGAGAATCATCACGTACGGGGTCGAGACGACGCTGCTGGTCCAGGAAAAATTGCTGAGGAAAATGTACCCAGGTGCTGTCAGGCTGTCCGTCGCAATACTAATACTCGGGAATGTTGCCGGGAGCGATGAATCCTTTACTGCAGCAACGGAAGAAATCGACGAGGGATGAGGCAGGAAAGGAATTTGTCCTTCCGACATTATCTGCACGGGGGGAAGATCCATTGCTTTTGGTGTTATCGAAAAGCTGAATGAAACAGGGTCGGCCGACGTCCCGTCTTTCAGGCGCAACCCAGTGCCGAACGTAACTGCGACTTTCTCTCCTTCCGTGAACGCTACGTTCGGGTAGAATATTACCGTCCTCCCGTCATCCGAGAGGACAAGGCGTCCGGCATGCTGGCCGCTGGCGCCGGCAATGACGGAAACTAGCCCGCCCGTCGCAAGACTTGACGGGTCAATTTCCTTGCTGGTTCGGACGGCGATAGTGGTCTGCGGCAAACTCAACGACGAGCCAGGGACCGGCGAGATGTATTCAACGACTGCACGGCTTTGACTTTGGGCTTCAACACGTGCAATCGGTAAAAGAAATGACAGAAGCACAACCTGCGCGTACCAACTTCCCTTCATGATCCTCTCCTCTTGATGTGCCGATTTTTCGCCTCAGAATCCTCTCCTCACATTTTCCTCGATCGGTAATCAGCGCGAATTGCGCGGCAAGTTTTAACAGACAGTTCCAATTACGTCACACAGATCCTTCTTCGCCAAGCGGTAACTTTTTTTTGACACCGCTCGGTCGGGGAAGGTTTAGTATCTTTTCTCGGCTGCATGACAGGCTTATGATTGCGCTATTTCAACAACATCATTTTCTTCACCGCTTCGAACGAGCCGCTTTCGATCCGATAGAAATAGACACCGCTCGACAGGGCTGAAGCATTGAACGAAACCTCATACGACCCGGCGTTCTGATTTCCGTCAACCAGCATTGCAACTTCCTGGCCGAGAATATTATAGACCCGCACCGCAACTCTGCCGGACGCAGGGAGTGTATAACGAATCGTTGTGGATGGATTGAACGGATTTGGATAATTTTGCTCGAGAGCGTATTGCACCGGCTGAAGCGCCGTCGCTTCCCCGACGAGATTCACTATGGCGAGCGGCGCGAGTGAAAGCGAGACAACGGCGTTGACAGGATTTCCAGATTCATCATACGAAACCGTGCCGGTGCTTGATCCATACACACTGGATGAAGGTCCGGATCCGACGACGTATCCAAAACGGTCGACTGACAGAGAGTAGATTCCCGGAGCGAGCCCGCTGACAGTGTAATTCCCTTTGACATCAGTGATACCAAATCCTGCGACTACATTTCCTTTAAATGCATAGACGACAGCACCTGTCACCGTGGAAATTTGACCCATCAGATTCAGGTTTCCCGAAATAGTTGCGAAGCCGTCAACCGAAGTTGGAATTTCATGAACATAAATATTGATGCCGGTTGCAGTGTTCCCGCTGATAACAACTTTTGTTGCCCTCCTCCACCATGTTGATATCGTGTCCGTGGTATAGTATGCAGGTGCATAGCTGCCAAGGGGAACGGCGAAAACAAAATACGAACCGGGCAGAAGATTCCCAACGGTGAAACTGCCGAGGGAATCGGTATCGGCGACATATGAGCGGGGCTCTCCGAACACAATATCTGTCGTGGTCCAACGGTCCCGCGTAGCAATGATACGGGATGGAACTCCGATATCGAGCGCAGAATCGAGCACACTCCCCTCGATCGTACCGAGAGCGATCGAAGGGATCTTTGGAAGCGCAAAGTTGATGCCGGAACTGTCTTTCAGCAGCACAAGCGCCGCCGCAGAAAGCATGTCGGACTGCCCGGGATAGAACACCGTCCCGTACCCCGGATCTTTGGCAAACGCGATGTATGTCCCCTTGGGGAGTTGAAGTGAATAGTTTCCGGCCGAATCGACTTTCGTCTGGAAGACTTCCGCTGAGTTTCCTTCAATGCGAAAATCGTCTCCCGCTTCATGCATATCAAAGAATTGCCGGTAGTCGTCGACGGTCATATTGCTGTTGAACGCAAAGCCGGCCCTGACAAAGAATACGTGTGAGCTGTTAAGCGGAACCATCCCCGAGTCGGTCACGATACCCGATACGGTTATTTTCGGCTTTCTTGCTGCTCCCCCTGAGAGGGTAAAATTAACGATCGTTACGGCCGGACTGTCTGCAACCGGAATTTTGTTCGCTTCAGTTGCGGTGGCCTTGCCGTCGTACCATTGGCTTTCATATTGACGAGAAGGAGAAATTGCGTGCAGCTTGTAGGATCCCGGGTCGATTCTAGGAATCCGGTAATTGCCGTTATTATCTGTTCTCGCCGTATATACATAAAAACCATCAAGCGGAATACTTGTAACGCTTGGACCTGATACTTGCAGCACTTCAACAACAACATTAGGGATTCCCGTATTAGTCGTATCCGTAACTTTTCCTTGTACAATGCCGTTCCCTCCGGAAACGGCAACCACAAAGCGCTGTTGAATGCCGACAACCAACGCATGCGTCGTATACGCGACCACCGCCGTTATCGAAATGGAATACCAGCCTCTTGCAGCCGGTGTCCAGGTCACAACGCCCGACGCCGAATCAATGCTGAAACCGAGAGGGTCCAAGCGATCCACCCTGTAGCGGACAATAGCCGTCGAATCTTTCACAAATAGATGGACGGTGTAGTTGTACGGAACTCCCGCCTGAGCTGTAAGCGGAGGCTGTGAGTCGAAGTGGAACGGCATGAGTGACGGAAGCATATCCATTTGAGCTTCCGCGGTTTGACCGAATGCCGCTGCGATGGTGAGCGCCGCAATCGCAAAAAATAAGTGACGTTTGCACATATGTACTCCTACGGGTTTATGTGTGATTGTTTAAAAACAAAATTAGATTCATCTTCACTATTACGATCTCCTGCGCTTACCCCGGGAGCAGCCGAACCGCGCCGACGTAAACGATCGGTCGGTGTGACGTATTTATTTTATTAATACCATCGCCTTTGTAATTTCGTTTGCATTAAAGCGGAGCGAATAGAAATATTCGCCTGCCGCTAACGTGCTTGCGTCAAAATTTGCAAAATGTTTTCCCGCCTCCTGCCGGCCGTTGACAACGGTCGCAATTTCCCGGCCGATGATGTCAAACACTTTTAGCGTGACAAAACCGCCGACGGGCAGATCATAACCGATGATGGTCGTTGGGTTGAACGGATTCGGATAATTTTGATCGAGAACGAATCGCGCGGGGATTTGAGCGTTGTTCGCCGCGACCTTCGTTATCGACTGAATTTTTTCAAGCCGGACAAGGTCGAACAAAACTTCCCCGGAAACTACTTCAGTCTCTCCCGCAGATAAATGAACTGCGATGGTATCGTCCGGCAAAAGTGAAAGCGTATCGACCAATGAATATTGCATCCAGGACGATGAATCGCATGGAATTTCCTTGAAACTGACCCAGGCATTGTTCAACCACTGGCCAATGCGGAACCTGCTTCTTGGGCCGTTCAAGTTCTTGATCCACGCGCTGAGCTGATAGACGCCTGCGCCCGATTGGCCGGAAATATACGTTCGTGCAAAACCCTCTTGAGGAAACCATCCTGGGCTTAGCTGTAACGACCACTGCCCGCCGCCTGGAGGGGCATCCTGGACCAGCTTTCCCAATACCGAGTCCGCAACCCATGAGTGAAGCGTTGGCTGATCGTTCATTTCAAAGCTTGAATTCTGAATGAGGTTTGTGCTATCGGCCATCGGGGATGAATAGCCTTGATGACAAAGAAGAACAGCGAAGACGACACAAAGCACCGTACTTCGCTGAGTTCGAAATCGACGAACTTTCATACTGGCCATCGTTGATCCTCTTTGTTAGTGTCAAACTCACAATGAGTCGTCGACTGGTGCGTACATCGTGAGTGATCGGTGTTGTCGGACTTCATGCGAAATTTTAATAGTTCACTTCAATAGCGCCAATTTCGTTGTTCTCAGGAAGCTGCCGGAGCGCATTGTGCAATAATATATTCCGCTTGAATAGCCGGAAGCATTCCATTCGACCCGGTATGAACCGGGCAGTTTATAGCCATCCACAAGAACTGCAGTCTGTTGTCCAATTTCATTGGTAATTGTGATCTTCACATTTAACGCTTGGTGCACGTCATACTGAATCACCGTAGAAGGATTAAAAGGATTAGGATAATTCTGAGATAAATCAGCTTGTAGAGGGATAAGCTTGTCGTGGTGCGCGATTAACGTGACATCTCCATACGTGCGCCCGGAAATTACTGCCCCCACCAAAGAATACCACGAATCGGTTCCAGCATTCAAGGAAATGATTCCGATACTATCGGCAATATCGTCTGAAATCAAGCCGCCGGAGAAACTCAGCACTCTTCTCGTCTGGTCAAAGACCGGCATATTGGAGTCGCCAACGAGAGCAATCGGGAAAAAATATTTGTTCACCCTATAGTCTGAAAATGTGTCGCCTACGGATTTTGAAAAGTCATATCGGATGAATTCCGAAGAATCAGCCGAGGCAAATTGATAAATTTTTGAACCATCCTTTCTAAGGTAAAGTGACATGAAATATTTGTAAGTTTGGTTATTAGGCATGAGAGTGTCTTTGCCCAATTGATAAGAAGCTCTAAAAATTGGAAAATCGCTGAACGCGCTGTATTCATCGTAGACCCATTTGTCGTTACCATCAAATGGGAAAGTAAAAGTGTTTTGTGATAAGCAAATCGAAGTTGACAATCCGAAAAAAAGGATAAGTGCTTTCATAGGTTCCCCGCTGAATTATGAAGTGAAGCCATACTGCGAATTTCCTTGATAGCGGTCATTCTAGTATCGAACCGAACTTCCAAGAAGATCGCACGCTGATCAGCTCGAGCATGCATGCGACGGTGAGACGACGTCGTATTGTGTATTGCGCGGTTATTCATCTTTGATCTATTTTGCCGACCTCACGCGTACTAACAACGGCAGCTTGTCCCGCAGCCTTGAGCAGCTGAGTAAGTCGCATCTTATTTCAAAAGCAAGAGTTTCTTAGTTTGTGTGGATGTAGATGTTCTTAGTTGGCAGAAATATATCCCGCTTGGATGTGTGACTGCATTCCACGAGACTACATGCTCTCCCGGAGTCAACCGGCCTTCAATGAGATTCTCTTGCTGCCTGCCAAGCAGGTCATAAATTCTTAACGTTACATATTCGGCGGCAGGAAGGGTGAAGCGAAAACTGGTTTCCGGGTTAAAGGGGTTAGGGTAGTTCTGATATAACATAGGAGCGATGGGTAATTGAATGTTCCTCGCTTGAACATTCAAAATGGTGCCGGTGGTCTTTCCATCTATTATTGCTCCTGTCATGTGATAGGAGACGCCGGGCTCCATTACGAGGCTGACCAGACCCACGCTGTCACTAATTGTCCAGTCAAAGAAATCATAACTCGTCGGTCCGTTTCCTTGCAAGTCAAGGAATACCCAATACGAGTGGCTGGTTAATATGTCTGTATATCTGCCTCCCAGAACTATTGTCCTCGATCCTTGTAAATGGTGACTGATTGTATCTTTTGGAGAGGCGGCAAAATCAAAAAGAACAAATTCTATTGAGTCAGTGTAGCTTATAGCATAGACTTTTGAACCCTCTTGTCTCATGAGATCGGCGCTAAAGAAAGTTCCGGCGCATATCGCATAGGTTTTGCCGTTTGGCAGGGTGGTGTCGCCAGTTATTCTGGTTTCCCATAAGCCAAAATCTGGATCAAGTGATTGGTATTGCCAGAGGTTGCCTGTTTGCAGGGGATACAGGCCTTGAGCAAAAATTTGTGTACTGATACAAATTAAGAATATGGTGAGACAAGTTTTCATTGTAGACCTCAATTTGACTTCGAAGAAAGATGCGCCCCAAGCATGAATGTTCGAGTTGGCAGCCAACTATATTGATCGCTTACGAACCGGCCGGGGAATCGACTTTCCCGATAAAGAGAATCGTTCCCGATTGATGTTCCCGAA
>CAYTOA010000086.1:0-11113 GCA_964439265.1 uncultured Chitinophagaceae bacterium | reverse complement strand
TAACGCATCGATCCGTGACCAGACAACTCATCGACCTGTTCGGCAAAGCGGGACGGAACATTCTGCCGCAGTCGGCATACGAGCTCTTTGCATCCCGTTTTGGAATGATGAATCCGGAATTTGCTTCCGCGCACAGCCCTCACTCGACAATACTTGCAAAACGCAACGACAGCCTGCAGGAACGGCTTCTCCAGGAGGAAACCGCGTTTAATCTTCAACAGCTTCTCCACTACGAGGACCGCAACTCGATGGCATTTTCAATCGAAGCGAGAGTTCCGTTTGTCGATTATCGCGTCGTGGAATATGCGATGAGCATCCCGGCAACGTACAAGATTCACAACGGCTGGTCCAAATATCCGCTTCGCCTCGCGGGAGAAGGAATCTTGCCGAAAGAAATTCAATGGCGCAAAGACAAAATGGGATTCGTCACCCCGCAGAATGAGTGGATACGCACGCTCCTTCCGAAGATACGAACATTCCTGTTGGATGAACCTCTTCGTTCTGGCCTATTTCTGAACCGAAACAATCTTCAGCAGCAGCTCGCCAAGACTCCTTTGTCAATCGCCCACAGTGAATTGTGGCAAATCATCAACCTCGAGATGTGGATGAGGGTCTTCGATGTTGAATAGCCTTCTTTCCGTGATGACAACGAAAGCCCTCGAGCATAAATTCTTTCTTCTGCTCATGGCGTTCTACGTTTTCCTTTCGACGTTCATGCTGGACAAGTATCCGCGCGTGTGGGTCGATGAACCGTGGGAATCGATCACGGCTTCTACGCTTGCCCATGAAGGAAGGATGTACAATCCCGTGCTGGAAAACTATACTGGGTTCGATAAAGTCCTCCTCCAGCCGCGCCTCCTCCTGAGCATTGCGGTGGCCCCATCCTTCGCGCTGTTTGGTGTCGGACCTGTGCAGGGAAGACTTGTTTCGGCCGCATGCGGAGCAGTGTTGATGTTTGCGGTGTATCTCTTCACTTTGAAATTCTTTTCAAAACGTGCCGCCCTTCTCGCCGTCTGGTTTGGGATAATCGAAACAATGATGTTCATCTCTTACCGCACGATCCGTCCGGAAATCTATCTGGTGACGCTGGAAAGCTATTCGATGCTCTTTTTGTTCCAGGGGATACGGACAAAATCGCGAACATATTTTTTCTGGTCAGGCCTTCTCGCCGGCGTTGCTCTCTGGACACACCCGAACGCCGTCCTGCATGTCGGGGCTGTTGCGGTCCTTCTATTGCTGACGTATAAAGGAAAAGCCTTCACCTCGCGGTTTAGCTGGACGTTTGCCGGTGCATTGCTGCTCGGCGTCGCACCGTATCTTATTTATGTGACGGTTTACGATGCGCACAATTCTTATTCAACGTTCTTTCTTCAATTAGGAGACAGGACGAATGCTGTATCACGACAGAACTGGGCCCTCACAAGCCTGCAGGGCGAATGGGAACGCATCGTTGATTATGCTCAGTTTCCATTCAGGGTCCCTAGCATACTGATCTTTGCTTCATTCTGGATTGCATCGATCCTCTCAAAAAAAATGGAAACACGTTACATTGCTGTCGCGATCTGCATTCACGGCCTCCTCTCATTTTTTTTGATCACGAACAAGACAATCTACTACTCAACATCTGTGCTTCCGCTTCTGTGCATCCTTACCGCTTCCGGCATCGATGAATTACTGCAGAAATCTCAGAAAATTACGGTTCGCATCAAAAGGTTTTTATCATTCCCCTTCTGGCGTGAATCTGCAGGTGCCTTTATTTTTCTCGTGTTCTCGCTGAATCAGATTGCGGGAGACGCAAGCCTAGTGTGGTGGCATAGGAACTGCTCCTATGAAGAGACGATCTATCGACTGCATACGGCCATCCCTTCGACCGCGCGAGTATGGGGGTCGATGACCTTCTGGTTTGGGTTTCACGACCAGCCGTTTCGGACACAATATTCCTATTTGACAGACCTAGATTCGTTCAAGCCTGAATACATGATCACAGGAGACCCCGAGGTTTGGAACAAAGACACTTGGAAACCCGTACGTGAAAAAGCGGAAGAAACAGTAAAACTGCGCGGTACACTCGTAAGTGAACTTCCCCCGAATTGCTACGGTCAACTACGGGTATATCGCTTACAATGGTAATCAAGTGTTGAAACAGGAGTACGTCTTTCTTATCTTGATAGCGCTATTCACAATTGACCGGTAACGATCATGAAATTAATTTCTTTTGTCGTCCCCGTTTACAACGGAGCAAAGATGACAGAACGGTTATACGATCGTCTGCTACCCGTGGCCCGATCGTTCGGGAACTACGAGATCATTTTTGTCGACGATGGCAGCAAGGATGAAAGCCTATCAACGTTAGAAAAGTTGGCCGCTAAAGATGGCAATGTGTGCGTCGTACAGCTTAGCCGCAATTTTGGCCAACACAATGCTACGCTGGCCGGATTATCGTGTGCGCGGGGCGATGTGATCATCACGCTCGACCAGGACCTTCAAAACCCCCCGGAAGAGATCCCGCGCCTCATCGAAAAATTGTCCGAAGGGTTTGATGTTGTGTACGGGTTGCCCGAAGAGCGAGGATACGGTTATTTCCGCTCGGCCACATCCGGCTTCAGTAAATGGGTATCAAAAAAAATCCTGTCGACGTCGCTCCAAGGCAATTCTAGCAGCTTTCGTGCCATGCGCAGATGGGTCGTCGATGAAGTTGTGAAGTACAAGTCATCATATATTTACATCGACGGACTTATTGGCTGGACGACAACGAACATCGGCGGCGTTTTGGTCCGCAATGTGAAAGCAGAGACCAAATCTCATTACACGATCCAGCGCCTGATCAACCACGGATTAAACCTTGTCGTGAATTTTTCCATCAGGCCGTTGCAGATCGCATCGCTTGTTGGAGCGGCGAGCGCCGTCTTCGGACTTTTTGGCGCCATCATTGTCATTGCAGAGAAAATTCTCTTCGGCATACCTGTACAGGGCTGGGCTTCCCTCATGGTCGTTGTCCTTGTTGTGGGAGGGCTCCAAATCGGCTTTCTCGGGTTGATCGGCGAGTATACAGGGAGAATACTCATGAACTCGAACAGCTCCCCTGTATTCGTCATCCGCGAGATCAAAAAAGGAAAAAAGAACAGCCGGGCCGGGAGAAAATAGCCTCTTGTGCAAGGCATTGCATTCGCATTCTTCACATCAACACCGAACCCGAATCTGTGAGCCTGTTTCATTTCAGCATTGTTGCCATTCGCAAAGCGGGCATCCGCCGCTTCTTAGAAATCGCCGCTGTCAAAGCCTGCAGATCTGTATTTGCAGGAAGAATTGATGATCGCATTCGCAGGGCGCACGTTGCCGCACGTGTAAGCTTCGAGGGAATAATTTCACTCGAAGCTTCGACCGCGCAGCGATTTAAGAATATTTTCCCCCTCTTTTTTTCCGACGCTATTTCGCGTGCGCAAAAATTGGTGTCGCGCAATTTTTATCTGCTGGGCACTTCGTTCAAGTACGACAGAAAGATCGATTGGCATCGCGACCCTGCAAGCAAGAAAATGTGGGAAAAGAAAACCTACAAGGAGATCTCTATATACTATGACGATTCCCCCCCCGATGTGAAGCCGATTTGGGAGCTGAATCGCCATCAGTATTTCGTGACACTGGCTCAGGCATATTATCTCTCGGGAGACCGAACCTACGCGGACGAACTTGTTTCACAATGGCTCGATTGGATCAATGACAACCCGTACCGCGTCGGTATAAATTGGGCGAGCCCACTGGAGATCGGGCTGAGGCTTATCTCATGGACGTTGGCATTTCAATTTGTAGAGCCCCATCTCCCAACTGATGCCCGGTCCAGAATCACCGCCAGCATCGTTCAACAGGCATCGTTTCTTGCAACGCACCTCTCCGTCGATAAGGTCGTTAGGACGAACCATTTGATCGGCGAGGCCGCCGGTCTCTTTATAGCCGCTTCTTCATTTTCATGCGAATATTCGGATCAATGGACGGCTGCGGCCAAGAAAATCCTCGAAAACGAAATTCAATCCCAAGTGTTCGGCGATGGAGCCGGAAAAGAACAGTCGTCGTCATACCATCGTTTTGATACGGAGCTTCTCTTGCTGGCGTTCATGAAAGCAAAAAAAAATTCTTCACCATTCTCGCCGGTGTTCGCCGGGCGGCTTCGGGAAATGCTGCGCTGGCTCTACCGATTTCAGACTCCCAACCGCCGGATGCCGCCGTTCGGCGACAACGATGACGGAAGAGGGTTTTCGCTCTCTTCATCTGCCGGTTTTTGGGATGTCGGAGGTCTGATCGCTCTGGGAGGAGTTGCCTTGAACGTAACAGAATTATCCATTTCAAATTATTTGAATGAAGAGTCTTTTTGGTTCTTCACAGAACGTGAATGGAATTCGGCAATGGTATCGCAGACAAAACCCATCATCGAAACATTTGTCGTTTCTCGTGAAAGCGGACATGTTGTGATGAGGGATGCTGAGACCGGCAGCATTGATTATTGTTTCTTTCGTGCAGGTCCGTTCGGTTCGGGGGGCAATGGATTCTGTTCGCACAGCCACAACGATCTTTTCTCGCCGATCCTATATCTCAATGGCGAATCGATCCTAACGGACACAGGCACATCGGTCTATCTCGGAAACGATCTCGAGCGCGATTACCTTCGTTCGGCAGCAGCGCATAATACAACAGCACTTTCCGGCTGGAACTTCTTTGAATCAAAAAAATGGTTCGGGTGGAAGAAAGTTGTCAACGGAACAATTATTCAAGAAACGAAAACCGAACAAGAGATGACGGTTGAGTGCGGCTTTGACCGATCCGAGAAAATTCCATACAGCCGCACCATCGCATACCTCCCTCATGACCATTCCTTCCGCATAGAAGACAGATTCGACGAGAATGTTCGCGGCGTTCATTCCTATTTTCATCTCGATCCATCGCTGACTGTTGAGCAAGGGACTGGCGAAATAATTTTGCTGAAGAATAAGGGGCGAGTTGCGCAATTGCTTTATTCTGGCAACGTCAACCCGGAGATCGAAAAGGGGTGGATTTCTAAAGCCTATGGTACGAAAGAACCTGCGACCGTCATCCATTTCACGTGGAATGCCTTCGTCAAACAACCAATGATTTTTTTGTTCAAGGGCGTCGGTTCATATAACGATCTCATCCGAAGGGAGCGTGAACAATGAAACGAAACATCGGGGCCGAAGCGCAGAAATATCGGAACAGCGTGAAGCGGAAATTTCCAGGGCTGAACGGTACGAGCCTTGACTTGATCGTTTCGGCGTCGACGGAATACAATCCCGATTTTCCGACGCCGTATTTCTTCACATGGCTTCAAGAGAGAAATGACAAACTTCAATTTAACTGCTCATTGATCGAGTTGGCAAAGATCCGCGACTGGTATCTCGATGAAGGAAAAAATTTACGCCATTCCTCCGGAAAATTCTTCAGTATCGAAGGGATCAAAGTAAAAGTCTCCACAGAAAGCGGCACAAAAGAATGGAACCAGCCCATCATTAATCAGCCTGAGATCGGTATTCTGGGAATCATTTGCCAGAAACATTCCGGCATACTCTATTTTTTGATGCAGGCGAAAATGGAGCCGGGCAATATCAATAAGATTCAAATGTCACCCACGTTACAGGCAACCCGGAGCAATTTCACGCAAGTCCATGGCGGGAAAAAGCCTCCGTATTTGGAATATTTTCAGTCTCTCGGCAACAAGATAATAATCGTCGATCAACTTCAATCGGAACAAGGGGCACGATTTCTTAAGAAGAGAAATCGCAATATGATCATTGAGGTCGGTCCGGATGAGAAGATCGAAGTATTGGATAATTATTGCTGGCTGACCCTGGGACAATTAAAAACTCTTTTAGAAAAAGACAATATTGTGAACATGGACGCCCGCACTGTGTTGTCGTGCACTCAGTTGAACTTCTCCTAAGCATATGAAAAACAAATCAGCGATCCCGAACAACGCGAAATTTTCCCTTTTTTCAAAGCATAAGGATGAGATCCTTAAATCATTACTCTTCGAAAAGAAAGCGCAATTCAGCTACGAAGAAATTATAAGCTGGTTTACAAACCTGAAATCAATGACGGACCTCCAGACAGAGCGATGCAACATCAATGAACTTTCAGATTGGGATATTACCCCCTCGAGTATTTCCCATAAGGAGAAGAAATACTTTGAAATTCTCGGAATATCGTCGCGGATAGGAAACCGGGAAGTGACGGAATGGTGCCAGCCAATTGTCCGGCAGCGGGAAACAGGAATCATCGGATTCATTATACGAAAGATCAATAATGTCTACCATTTGCTCGTGCAAGCGAAAATAGAACCGGGAAATTTTGATGTCCTGGAAATGGCGCCGACCGTTCAATGCATTACCGGCAGTTATAGAAACCCGGAGTATTCAGTCCGCTACCTGGAATATTTTCTTGGAAAGAAAAAGAGCACGGTGATCTACGACGTGTTGCAGTCGGAAGAAGGAGGAAGATTCTTTCATGAACAGAACAGGAACATCGTCGTTGTGGTCGATGATTCGTTCCCGCTGGAAGTAGATAAATATTTTATTTGGATGACATTTCATCAGGCGAAGGAATTCATTAAGTTTAACAATTATTTCAACATAGAAGCGAGGGGATTGCTCGCCTGCATTTCGCCAGTGTAACGATGGAGCATTGACATCGAAAAGATTATCAACATCGGCGTTCTTGGATGTTCCGCGATCGCGGAAAAAAATACAATTCCGGCAATCATGGACAGCAAATTCATGCGCCTGGCCTCAGTCGGCTCGCGATCGAAAGAAAAAGGGGAACGCTTTGCCCGGAAATTCAACTGCCGGGCAGCATCGTATGACGGCATCCTGGGCGACAGCTCGATAGATGCCGTGTACGTGAGCCTCCCTTCGGGACTGCACTACGAGTGGGGGCTGAACGTCGTAAATTCCGGCAAGCATTTACTCCTCGAAAAACCATTCGCCGATACGTTTACGCGGGCTGGTGAAATTATCGCTACCGCACGGAAAAATAAAGTCGTTGCGATGGAGTCCCTGACGTATGTCTACCATCCATTGTTCGCTGAGGTCTCACGACTCCTGAGGAACGGAGAGATCGGAACAATCCGGCATGTCGAAGCGTCTTTTGGGTTTCCTTTTTTGCCGAGCACCGACATCAGGAACGACCGAACATTAGGCGGCGGCGCGATACTGGACAATTTAGTCTATCCGCTTAGCTTCAGTCTCAGCCTTTTTCCCAATGAATACCGTTCCTGCTCGTTTAACATTATTCAGGATCAAGAACGCGGCGTCGACACCAGAGGTTTTCTGAGGATCGACTGGCCTGAAGTTTCTGCAAACATCACGTACGGTTTCGGGTTTAGCTATAGAAATGATTTTACCGTGTGGGGCGAGAAAGGAATTCTCTATGTCGATCGAGCATTTACAAGACCTAAAAACATGCTGGGAGAAATATCGATTAGGAGCAATGGGGGAGAAAAGAAAGTCATCTCGATCGATTCGGCAAACCAATTCAGCCTGCTTTTGAAGGCCTTTTACGAGAAAATTATCGGCCGCGATGCAACTGGCATTAATGAAGGCGAGAACGTTCTCAGGAGGATGAAGATTATTTCGGAAATGTACCGTGCCAGTCTATCCCCAAAAGGAGATTCATGAACGATCGAATTGCAATCGTCGGTGCGAACGGGTACCTCGCAAAACACGTGGCGAAAGTTCTTTTCGACTGGAAATATGATGATACTGTACTGATTGATATTCATCTGCCGGCGCATTTCCAGAAGGCGAGCCATTTTCTATGGGACGTCCGGCAGAATAACGAGAACGTCATCGATGTTCTAAAAGGTTGCGGATATATCTTCTTCTTCGCAGGATTGACTGGAACAGTGAAGAGCATGGATGAATACCATGAATTTGTGGAGACAAATGAAATCGGACTGCTTAACCTGCTTGAAATTCTGAGAAGAAATGAACTCACAACAAAAGTCATTTTCCCGTCTACCCGGTTGGTCTATAAGGGGAAAAAAAATATATTATTGAAGGAAGACGACGAAAAAGAGTGCAAAACAGTGTATGCAGTGAACAAACTTGCCTGCGAAGCATACCTTAAGATCTATCACGAGTGTTATGGCATTCAATATACTATCCTCCGGGTTTGCGTTCCCTATGGAAACGCGGTCGGGCAATCCCTGTCGTACGGCTCTATCAAACATTTCTTTAATCAGGCAAAAGAGAAAAAGAATGTCGTCGTATACGGCGACGGTTCCCAGAAACGGACATTTACTCATGTCTCAGATATCGCAAGGATTATGATCGAAGGGGGATTACACCAGAAAACGAACAACGATATCTTTAACGTCGGCGGGCCTGACCAATTGGCGATCGTCGATGTTGCAACAAGGATCGCGGAGAAATTTGGAGTTGATGTGGATTTCAAAGACTGGACCTTGCTCGACAGCAAGACCGAATCCGGCGACACCATGTTTGATTCTTCAAAGCTTGACCGGATACTCAGGACGAAGTATGAACAGACATTCGATGAATGGATTAAAAATGATCCTCAGACGAGCACCTAATCTCATTTGCTGCCATTCCTCGATTTTAGGATCGTAGAATTTCCCCTAAGAATTTTTCACCTAAGTTATATCTGTCGAAATTCAAGATCCTTCTTACACTTATAGGCTGGAGAACAAGCAGAAGCCCCTCTGGTTCTGAGTATTGGGGGACATTCTTCGTATGCTTTGGTCCAGTCAATTCCGGGAGAATTACGACAGCTTCTGTTGACTTTGTGAAAAATAAATTGTAACCTATCTCTTGATCTTTGTGTTATTTTGTTCATTCCTTCTATTCTAAGAATCTATCATTCTCTCACCACAAGAAACACCATCGGTGAGACTCAGGGAGGGCATCTCATATGAAAATCCTAACAGTAGTTCTTTCAATCTTTGTTGCCTTATTGGCAATAACGTGCGACACTGGCAATCCGGTGAGTCCATCTACTCATCTGAAATCTTCCCCGCAAGTTAAAATTAGCCTACTTATGAAAGACGCTCCGCAGGAAATCTCTAGAATTGTGGGAGTGTTGTCTCGCAGCGGATATGACACAATCAGTACGCCCTTTGTCGTAGCAAACGATACCTCCACATGCGAATTTGATAATCTTGCAACCGGAGTTTGGCATCTCGTCGTAAATGCGTATAATTCCAGCGATTCCGTGCAATATACGGGTCAGACAGATGTCGAAGTTCTTGCCGGTCAGACAACTCCCGTGGCACTAACCCTCAACCCGTTGACAGGATCTATCAATGTCACCGTGACGTGGGGAACATCTGCTGTGAACCATGTTCTACTTTTCAATGAACAGGGAGGGTCAGTTCAATTTGCATCTTCGGAGGCATTCCATCTTCAACAGTTCACCGTAGAAATGTATGTAAAAGTAAATAACGCGGACACGCTCCTCGTTCCATTCCTTTGTGAGACAAATCTAAACGAATGGAGTTATGCTGATGGGTTCGATGTGAAATGGGAACAGGGACTGTTATATTTCCGGGTGGCGGTGCAGTCGATGCAGGCGGATTACGTCTGCGCCCCGTATTCATTCAAGACGGGCGAATGGGTTCATTTGGCTTGTACATATGACCACCAATCTCTCACCATTTACGTGAACGGGAATCTATTCGCACAGAAAGCATATTCCACCGACATCTACTACGGAGGAAGCGGGTTCAGCCTCGGTGCGGTCACCAATTCCTATTTCAACGGCACGCACTACCTGGGCGGGATGATGGATGAGGTCCGAATTTGGAATTATGCGAGGTCTCAGAATCAAATTCAGCAGACGATGAATAAAGTATTAACAGGGAGCGAATCCGGTCTTGTCGGTTATTGGAATTGCGAACAAGGCACATTTGGAAGTATTTTATCTGACAAAACAAGTCTCGACCATGATGGCACTCTGTCAGGAGGCGTTTCGTTTATCACGTCAAATACTTATAGCGCGTCGCACTGAAGCGAAAACTTCACACCAAAGAAATTGAAATCTCTTGAACATTCCTCATTTTTTAGAGGCTGTGATAATTACTGTTCATTTATTAAACCGATTCCAAAAAGCAGACGAATATCATAATCTAGACGATGGTCGAAAGGAAATTAGTAGTAATGGTAAAATCAATCAATCTCTCCTTTGTTTTTATCCTTCTTATTTTCAACGCATGCAAAGGTCCAAAGGGCGATACCGGACCCACCGGGCCAAGCGGTTCGGCGGCAACAGATTCGACACCAAATACATATGCCTTGAAGTTCCCTGGCACAAATGGATCCGTCGCCATTCCATATTCACCGGTTCTAAGACCGGCGGAATTTACCTTGGAAGTATGGGTTTATGTTGACACCATTTATTCGCAATTCATACCTCTGATTAGTTCGAGCAACACAGACCAATATAGCCAGGCTGACGGTTATTATATCAAATTTGAAACTGGAAATTATTATTTGCGTCTTGCAAAAGCTCCCAATCTTGCGGCAGCATATTCGGTAGCATACACTCCTCCAACAAAGCAATGGATACATCTTGCAGCAAGTTACGATAAAAGAATGGCAACTCTTTACATTAATGGGCAGCAGGTCGCACAATACCCGGATACATTCTCGGTTTATTACGGTTCACAGACTCCAGTATTGGGAACAGGTTCCCACTCAAACTTTGGCGGATATTCTTATTTCCATGGAATGATGGACGAGGTTCGTATTTGGAATTATGCGCGATCGGCGTCCCAGATCCAACAGGCAATGAAAACCAAACTCACTGGCAGCGAAGCCGGTCTCGTAGGGTATTGGAATTTCGACAACAACGCATTCAACCCCCTTGCGATCGATGTAACAGCAAATCACAATAATGGACTACTATCAGGGGAGGTTTATTTCCTCGCGAATACTCCTTTCAATTAGAAGAATATTTTTCATTGGAAACCCTTCTCTGGAAATTGAAAAGCACAGGGAAAATAAGATCCCGGCAACGATAAGCTGTCGGGATTTTTTTTACGGAGCATGGCCGGTTGACTCTCATTTCATTCTTATTTATATTTCCCCCACTTTAC
>CAYTOA010000085.1:0-11281 GCA_964439265.1 uncultured Chitinophagaceae bacterium | reverse complement strand
ACACTAGAAGTCATCTCAAATACTCTGATCAATGTGATTCCAAACGGAGCGAAGCGGAGTGAATCCCGAAGGTTGCGAAGCGATCCCTTGGGAGATGTCTTTTGCATTCCCTCCGCTCAGCATGACGTTTACATGTGCAGTCTATAACGAAACCATTTATGAGATCGCTTGTGATTGGGTTTCCCTTGCCCGGTTCGTAAAGAGAATATTTCTCATAACAATGCGTTCTCAAAAAGTCACTCGACGACCCAGGGCTCCAATAAATGATCCCCAATCCCTTCAATGAAACGAGATGGTTTAGAAAGGACAGCGCCGCTTTCCCGATCGAAGATATTTATCGGATACGTGATGAAAAGATGATCTTTGGCGCGAGTGCATGCCACATACATCAGCCGCAATTCCTCTTCCATTTCCTCGGCGTCCGATTGTGCTTTCATCGACGGAAAACGCCCTTCCAGAGCATAGATAATGAAAACCACTTTCCATTCCAGACCCTTCGCGCTATGAATGGTCGATAGAACAAGCAGCTCCTCTTCTTTTCCGGGAGATTCAACGTCGACGACACTTTCAGTCGGCGGCTCCAAGGCCATGTCTGTCAGAAATGTTTCAACGTCTTTGTATCGTTCCGCGATGTTTTGGAACGTTTCAATATCTTTCATCCTCTTTGGATGATCGTCGTATTGAGCCTTGAGAATGGGCTCGTAATAGCTCAGGATATGGAAGGACTTTTCCGCGGGAGACATTCTTGGCGCGGCAGCACTCTTGAGTGTATCAAATAGCTTCTGAACTCCCGCAGGGTACGCATGATAATCTTGCCAGAATTTTTCCGACACGATGCTATCCCCTCCATCTGCGATAGTGCCGAGCCTTTTGTTTATGATGTCGTTCGTCACGGTCTCCGCCGTTCGCGGACCAACACCGTCTATTAACATAAGGATGCGGTTCCAGGACACCAGGTCTCGCGGATTTTCCAACACGCGAAGATGGGCGATCATATCTTTCACGTGTGCCGTCTCGATGAACTTAAACCCTCCGTATTTTACGAATGGGAGGTTCGCTTTCGCCAACTCGATTTCCAGGTCAAACGAAAGGAACGATGAGCGAAAGAGTACCGCCATTTCTTCTAATTGAATTCCCTGTTCGCGGAGCAGGAGAATCTTCTCCACGACAAAACGCGATTGCATGTTCTCATTTTCTGCAATTACAAGTTGAGGCAGTTCGCCTCCCTCCCTTTTCGAAAACAGCTCTTTATAGTAATGTCCGCTCATGGAGTCGTTCCCGAACGCTTGAGGATCTCGTTTGCCAAATTCAATATTGGCTGTGAACTGCGGAAGTTCTCTTCGAGCTTGATGATTCTGCATCCCGGAAATTCATCGGGAAATGTCCGGATGTTCTCAATCGTCGATCCCCTGAAAGCGTAAATCGACTGGGCGTCGTCTCCCACCACCATGACATTCCGGTGTTCATGAGCTAAAAGGCGAACAATTTCTGCTTGAATCTTATTGGTGTCCTGATATTCGTCGACCATAATATACTTATACCGTTCCGAGATGATCGCGCGGAGAGGTTCGCTGGACTTCAACAGCGTAACGAGATTGAGCAACAGGTCGTCATAATCCATAAGATTATTGCTTGCCTTGTAACGCACATAGTCATCATGAACTTTCTTGATATCATCAACGATCTCGGTATAGTGGGGGTAGTCTTTTGCGAGTAACCGATCGACGGGGGTCAGCGTGTTGACCGAACGGCTGTAGAGGTCATAAAGAGTTGACTTGCGCGGAAATCTTTTTGCCTTCGTATCGAACTTAAGCTGAGTTCGAATCAAATTAATGACGTCCTCCGCGTCTCCCTGGTCGAGGATGGTAAAATTGCGGGCGTAATTCAATTTGTCCGCATGCTTGCGCAGGATACCGTTAGCAAATGAGTGGAAGGTCCCGCCGGCAACGTTCTCGCATCGCGCATCGAGGAGGATTACGGCTCGGCGGAGCATTTCCCTTGCCGCCTTACGGGTGAAGGTGAGGAGAAGAATGCTGTCGGGGCTCACACCGCACTCTATAAGATATGACACTCTGTAGACGATTGTCCTGGTCTTGCCCGTCCCTGCCCCGGCGATGATCAGAAATGGCCCATCGACAGAGGTGACCGCTTCGTATTGGGCCGCGTTGAGCTCATTTTTGTAATCAATTCTAAAGCTCTGGGGCGTGACGAGGCGTAGTGGGCGAGCAAGCGGCTTTGTAAGGGTGAACTTCTTCATGATAAAACAAAGTTACAAAAATGGCGGGCTTCTTCAAAACAAATATTATGAATAACCAGACTGGAGATTGTCGGCACCAAATATCCCTGCTAATGCAAAGTCACTAAGTTTCATCATGAGGTACTGCTTTTTTTAACAGCCATCTAAAAAACTCTGAGAATTGTCATCCTGAAAGGAACGAAGCGGAGTCCCTTCGGGAGAACGCATGAAAAGCATGCATCGCGAATCTGCGAGACTCTGTGTCGTGGATGATCCCGAAGGTTGCGAAGCGATCCCTTTGGGAGATGCCTTCGGCAATCGCTACGCTCAGCATGACATCTGCCGTCATTCCACACTGAACGCATTGTTAAGACAGCCTCTAGGAATAGCGACATAGACTCGCTCTTCAAATAAACCTTGTAGAGTTACTCACTTAGGTCTTGACAATAGATTGAGAAAATTGTAGTTTGGCATTGTAGGTTCTTCCTTATTCAGGATCAGATTTTCTTTCTCTGGCTGCGCGACCAAATTACCCCTTCTGGCCTCACAACTACTCAAAGACCATCCCCTGGCGTTCCCCCTCGCAGATAGATATTTGCCGTCTCTACCGTAATAGATACTTTTGCCACATCTGGAATCCGGGCATTGGCATATCTTCATTCGCCGCGTGCTGCCCTAATTTCGTGACAAAGTTTCAAAACAACTGGAGGCAACATGGAAAAAGAAAAATCCATTCCGCCCAAAACGGTTGCGGTGTATACATTTGACCGCTGCCCCGAATGCATCCACGTTTGGTCAGATTACGGCGAATGCCACTTCCATGATTGCCGATACTTCTGGCTGGATAAGGAATTGGAGGCGGAGTTTTCGCCATTTGACGATAGCAGCATAGTTCGGCATGTTACAATCGACGGTCCGATAACATGGATGGAAGAGTGATCGGAACTCGAAGACTATCGGCTTCAATCCGCCGGGCGGCGGGATCATTTGCGGATAAATCTGAAGGAGGTGGCGAATGCCAGCCTATTACCGGTTTGATCTAAATATCATTGTCATTTATATGGCGGGAGAATATTCAATAAACGACCTCCGCACGGCTCTCCTCAACTCGCTTGCAGATCCCGAACGACCGCCGGGCTCCTTCCTACTATTTAATTTCGGAGAATCACAGAGCATTCATACGAGATCTACAGAAGAGATTCAAATCATGGCGCAGTTCATCGCTTCGATGGGCAATAGGTATAATTACCGGTTTGCACTTGTATCTTCCCGTGAGTTGCCATATATCTTGCGGGGTTTTATTTCGGGAAAGTCAGAATCGTACGGAATTGAGGCGGAGCTGTTTCGGTCATATGACGAAGCCCGGGAATGGCTGATGTCGAAAGCTGTCCAAGCCTACCCTCAGACTAAAGCCGCGCCAAAATCTAAATCGCAGCCAATGCGTTGACCCTCTCCATCGTCACGTCTGCTCCAGACACTCACCATCCGGGGCATTTCTATATTCACGGTCTACATTTGTGGTTGAAGGGCAATAGTTTCCAATCAGAAGGCGTTGATTATCCCGCTGAGCAATCCCTCCGTCTCAAGCAAACTAACATTGTCCCGCTTCTGTGATGCCAGTTCTAAGCAGTATTGTCCGCTGAAGGGTAAACTTTTTGAAGTGTATGGAGTGATCTTGCAGCCGATATTCTCTCCGAAGGCCCCTTGAAACAAACTCAACGAGATTGCCGAGTACCACAAACCAGTAAAGCTGGCGCTTGATTTTTCAGATGCGGTGCGCGTTGTTAAATATGCGCAGCATCACTTTAGAAGAAGAAATCTCCTCACCTGGTACACACCAGGCGCCCTCAAAACATAAAAATAGGTTCCGCTTGCCAGCTCTTTTGCATCAAACGGAAGGGTGTATAATATTCCGCCCGTTATCGTCCCGTTGAAGAGTGCACATACCTTCTGCCCTAATGAATTATAGACGCTCAGGTCAGCAAATCCTGTGGACTTCAGGGCAAATTGGAATGTCGTTGTCGGATTAAACGGGTTGGGATAATTCTGCTGGAGTCCATAATCCCCCTCTTCAAGCCGAACATCAACTTCCAGCTGATTCTGGTATCGAATCGCACCGTCACGGTCAATTTGTTTTAACTGATAATAGTATTGGCCCGGTGAAACAACATCTTTGAAACGATAATTGTGCGGCATATTGCTCGTTCCATTTCCCTGCACAAAACCAACCTTGTGCCAGTTCAAATCCCCAGTCATGTCCAGGGATGTGCCAAGCACTTGCTGACCTGCGACGAGTCTCCTTTGTATTTCGAAACCATAATTTTCCAACTCAGACGAGGTGTTCCACGTCAATACGACTCCTCCTTCTCCCTGCATTACATTCACGCCCGTAATTTCAACAGGCAATGGATTGTCGGAAGTTGTGCCGCCAATGGCAAATTCGGAGAGCGATGAGAACGGTGCAACGCTTTGAAGTCTCCCATCCACAATTTGTCCCCCCAAATTCGACCATGGCTCGTCTGGGGTTTCCCTTTTAAGCCAGACGAGAGCGCTTGGGTTTGAAACTCCTGTAAGGCTTGATAATGAGACATCCAACCGGCCGTTGGTAAACGCCGCACCTTTATCGGTGAAGTTCCAAAAATATAAACTAGAAGTTAGAACTCCTGACGGAAGAGGACTTGGCCGGGGAATTCTATTGAAAAAACTCGCGCATATTTTGGCACATGTTGTAACGTCGGCAACAAGACGGAGATCGGTAGGTTCCAGAAATGCTCCCGACGCGATGCCGACAGGAAGGGAACAACTCCCTTTCGTCGTAGCGAAATAGGTGTCGACGTATCCGTTGATAGTAGATGACACGACATTTTGATTGGCGCTATTGCTGACAATGACGTTGGTAATGGAGACCTGTGACGTTCCCTCTGCGGGGGGCAGCACCATTTGAAACCGCGCGACCACTCCCGTCGATCCCGTGAACGTCGCCTGACTGAAGGAAAAGATGATAACCCGGAAGACTCCGCTTGACAACACAGATGACGAAAGGGAATGCGTCGACGCTCGATTCGAAGTTACAAGACTTCCCGGCATGAACGTCGAACCCGCCGGCAAATGCAGATCGAATTGAAGAGCAGTGATCGGTTCTCCGTTGTCAAGCGCAAGCGAGACCGGGATCGTGTCCTGCGGACTTCCTATCGTTGAAACGACTTTTAGAGCATTCGGAATGAATGTCGAAGCAGTCGTTGTCACACGCGAAGGATTGTGAGGAACGTCGTTATGGACAAGCGTCATTGGAGTTGAGAACGTTCCTCTTGTGCCGTTATGAAACCGAATCGTGAGGAGCTTGCTCGAAGCGGGGGGAACACAAATGGGCAACGCCGATTCTACTGCGAAGCTCGGGTCTGTCATCGACGCCGAGGTCACTCTGAGGGTGTCATCTCCGGTATTCCCTATTTGGAGCGATGCGCGAGCGGTGTCACAAATAGAAATCGATCCCAAGCTCAGGGCAGATGGCGTCAGTTGAATGATCGGTGCAGCGATCCGCAATTCACCGCCGTATGATGCCGAGAGGATATTCGTTCCTGTGACGCCTGCGATAATTGCCTGAGCGACAGGCAGTGCATACGTCCCTCCCTGCCCGTCGACCTGAAATTCCAGCTCGGCGACGTCGCCGTTATTCCCCTGAAACGGAGCATTTGTCGGTGAAAAGCAAACTACCTGCAAAATATTTCCTGCGATCGTGTCGGCAGAAATCGAGTGATCGGTATTGCGCCCTGCGAATGTGGCAGAGCCGTGGACATACTTCATCGGCGATGGGAGCTGCAACCGACATTGGAACGCCGAGAATTGTTCCATGTTGTTCACGTTCAGCAAGAGCGTTGCCTGATGTCCGGAACGAGCTGAAACCGAACCGACGTGAAGCTCGTTGACCGCATACGCAAATCCATGCACGGTGAGGACTTTTGCGGAATCTTTCGGGTCATTGCATCTCAATCTCATGACTCCGCTTTTCGTCCCCTTCACGCTCGGCCGAAATTGCAGGGTTCTTGTGATCAATAATCCTGGACCGACCAAAAATGATGAAGAATCCAAAGCAACGATCTCCGGGAGTGAACTGGAAATGCTTTGCACCGCGAGCGGGAGATTTCCTGGATTGCTGATTGTGAGTTGTACGCCGGATGATTGTCCCAGCGGAACGCTCCCAAAGTCAATGGAATCTGCATTTGTCCTGATGGACGGCGCCAGGAGGATATACTGTCCGTCGTACGTTCGGGTAAGGACGTTGGCGTTCTCGGGATTGCTCAGCGTAACGTTCGCAACGTGAAGAGAAAATGTTCCCGGCTGGGATCCAGTCTGGCATGCGAACGATGCAACCTGTCCGCTGTTCCCGGCGAGATCCGCACCGGTAAGAGAGTATGCTAAAATCCGGAGAGTACTCGACGAGATCATGGACGCGGAAAGCGTATGTGAACCCGCCCGCGTTGACAGATGGACAGAATTGTCGACATACGTCAGGCCCGAGGGAAGAACGACGTCGCATTGAACCGCGGCAATCGTGTCCGTATTTGTGACGTTCACTGTGAACTCGACCTGCTGCCGCGGCCCGGATGAAAGTGAATCGACGTACAAAATGTTCTGCGCCTCGAGGCCGGTGCCAAGGCATGAGAGGAGTGACAATAACGCAAACATGCGCATGATGCTTGATTCGGAATTCATGATCTCTCCACTCTCTTACTTGATGAGAACGAGTTTCTTCGTTTGAGTGAACTTGTCAGACTCGAGACGGTAGAAGTAAATACCGCTGGAGACCGCTTTTCCTCTCTCGTTCATCCCATTCCACGTGATGTCATATCTTCCCGGAGCGCGCTCGCCAAGGTCGTACGATCTTACTTTTTGACCCAGCACGTTGTAGAGAATTATTTTAACCCTCGTCTTCATTGGAAGACCGAACTGTATCCGCGTGCTCATGTTGAATGGATTCGGGAAGTTCTGATTGAGATAATACGCTTCCGGAACCAGAGGCTGTGCATTTGCGTATATACTTGTGACAATGTTCTTCCCTTGTGCGTCCGCTACAACCCCGTCAGTTAAACCCGCTAACGGCGGCAGCCCTGAGAATCTTCCCAGCGTATATGTGCCGCTTCCAAGTGTGATTCCTTTGAGATTGTAGATCACAAACACTCTGGCGGTGTCGCCAAGAGCGTTACTCGCGGCTTCAAACTGAGCGATGCTCGGGTCGGGGGTAAATTGAAGATCCTTCAGCCCTTTCCCCTGCAATCTGAATTGAATTCCCGAGACGGCTGCACTTGTCGTAAGGGTGATTGAATTCCCGTCGAGTTCGATGCGGGCGCCTCCGTCGGTTACCTTGGAAAGAGTTGCCGCGATGCCGCCGCTCGGGTGCAGGATGATATTGATGATGCCGACAAGATCCAGCACATTGATTGTGCTGTCATGATTGATATCTGCGGCGGCAAAGATGAACGGCTGCGGATTCTCCCCGAGGACCTCTGAAACTGTCGCAACGACATCCAGCACGTTCACCGAAAGATCTCCGTTTGCATCACCGGGGCTCGACGTCAATGCCTTAGCGGAGACAACATGTGAAAAATTGCTTTCGCTGAAGTCCGTTCGGACCACCTTGTAAGTGTAATAGTAGTTCTTTCCCGGAACAACATTGAAATCGGTGTACAGCGTGTCCGTGATCATTTTCTTGCTTATGAGTGTTGTATCGGAATACGTCGTGTCCGTCACGTTCGTAAACCGGTACATATTAAAGCCGAGAAGATCGGCGAGGCCGTTGTTGTTCCACTCCAAACCAATTTTGCCTAAACCCGGTGTCGCGGTGAAGTCTACCGACGACGTGCCGGCAGCATTGATGAGAAATTGGAACCGCATGTTCTCTACCGGCATATCAAAACCTTCTGGGTCTTTTGCTCCGGTCACCGAAATGGTGTTGATCCCATCTCCTGTGTACAATTTTACGGCTTTGTATGCTGTCCAGATTCGATGGTCGGGAGACCAACGCGCGGAGTCGTTCACTGACTGCTGGTTGAACGGATCGCGTACGCCGAATGCCAGCTGCGGGACAGCTGTTGTATCCATCGGACGGTTGAAATAAACATCGAACCGATGAGCGCCGACGCCGATAGGATTCATCAGGCTCTTCTGGTCCTGGGGGTCGATGCCGTCGACAAGTACTTTCCACACGACGCCGTGGGCGGAGTCCGACGGTGCTGTCAGATAGGGCTTGAAATTCACCATCGGAAGGCTGGGGTTATCCCAGAAATCGAAAATTTTTCCCTCGATCGTCGCGGAGTCGGTCGTTCCCCAGTATTGATTGGGGATCTTAATGATATCGCCGTTTCCAGTGGTATTTACCGCGTAGGATTTCTGTCCAAAGCCGAGGAAGTTGTTTCCCACAGACGCAATATTGGCAGTAGGAAAAAATATTGAAGTTACATGATAATCAGGAGCGTAGTTTAATAAACGATTGAAATTATTGTAGCTTCCTGGAAACCACCCTCCTAGAGCCATATAGCCTACGGAAGAACTGCAATTATCCATGTTGCACTTGTAGAATATTGTAGGTTGATTTGCATAATCGAAAACGGTAAATGCGCAATTCACAAATACACAATTTGAGAAACTCAAACTGGGCCCCAGGAACATGGATCCTGTCCAAACATTGGGATTGGTGCCGGTGGATATTCCTTCGAATTTGCAATGGTCAAAATGATAATCGCTCCCTTGATAATAGGATGAATTATCCCCGAAGCCGTCATTCGTTGAAATAAATTGTGTATAAGCGAAGGTGAAGCTCCCCAACCCTCTGAGTCCGGATGGGCCATTAATAACGATGTTGCTGTCCGGCGTTCCATTGGCAACGATGTGTCCTTTGTTGACAAGGAGATTGTTGAGGACAATTCTCGTTCCCGGGGCTATGATCAGATTGCCATTGGTGCCGACTCTGAAGCTCAGGTTTATCAGCCAGATCCTGTTGGCGGTCAACGTCAATGTCGAATCCATGACACCGGCAAGCTGCTGTCCGTTGCTTGCGGTCAACACCACCTGCTGCTTCGTTGTGTCCGTCGCACCGCGGTACCAAACCAGCGCCTGGAATGTTATATTTCTCCCCTCGGCAACACTCGGTGAAATCTGTATCGAGAACGGATTCGTTTCATTTGTCCTGGTCGCATACGGACTCATACTGCCAAGAAATACCGCGGGATTCAGTATATGTGCAACCGATGTATCTTCAAATTCACCGAGCCTCAAAGCGACAAAGACACTGTCCGATTGTCCCCAGGTATTCCTGACCGTGAACCATTGCTGAATTCTCTCGCCTGCGTCAACGAGGCCGTTGTTATTATCACCTGCCAGGGTATCTACTATTTTATTGGACACAAACCAGAGAGCAGGATTTGCATGAGTATTCATTGCATCATAGAGATTGATGTTGCTGGTGCACGTATTGATGAGGTTTCCCCACATCAGTTCCTGCGAGTCAGCCGGATGCAGATAGCGGTACAACGCAACGGCACCGGCGACGACCGGAGTTGCCATAGATGTGCCGCTATAAATTCTATAGTTGCCGTCGGGAATCGTGCTTAAGATCAAGTCACCCGGCGCCCGCAGCTCGTAATTCCAGAGGTCAGGATATTTGCTGTACACCGGACCGTCAGGGTCGAAATTGCTGAATGAAGCAAGACCGCCCCATTGCGAAGTTGCTTGCACGCCAAGAACGTATGAAAGAGCCGCCGGGAAAAAAGGACCCAACGGCGGAGGATAAATGGATCCACCATCGTTTCCCGCTGCGGCGACAAGAACACAATTGGCGTAGGCGTTCTGCAATGCTGCTTCCATCGTTAATGATCGGGAGTAACTTCCAAAGCTCATGCTGATGACTGTTGCACCTTTGCTGGCAGCATAGTTGATTCCTTGACTGATCGTCGCGGCATCACCCTGCCCGTTGCTCTGGAATACTTTGACCGGCATGATCCTCGCATGCCAGTTGACGCCGGCTATTCCGATCCCATTGTTTCCTTCGGCGCAGGCAATCCCTGCCACGTGCGTGCCGTGGCTGTTGTCATCGCTGGGGTCGTTGTCGTTGTTGATAAAATCCCATCCGCGCACGTCATCGATATATCCGTCGCCGTCATCATCCACACCAGCGACACCGTTTGCTTCCGCGGTATTGGTCCAAATGTTGCCCGCGAGGTCAGGATGGTGCCAATCGACGCCGGTATCCAGGAAGGCGATCACCTGGCTGGTGTCTCCCTGAGTGCTTTCCCACACAGCGTCTGCTTGAATCGCAGGAATGTACCATTCCTGTGAGTATAAAGGATCGTTTGGAGTGATGGTCAACAGGCCATTTGCCGCTGCCGGTTTGGAGAGCTTTCCTGCTTCCTTTTCCGACAAGACACCGGAGACCGGCTTATCGGCGACAATAGCATAGATGTAGTTGGGCTCCGCGAATTCGACAGTGCCATCCTGCTTGAAAGCCTCAATGGCTTCGAAAAGTTTTCTCGGATCGGCAAGCTCAATCTTGTAAATGTTATGCAGATTTGGCTGCTCGATTGTTTGTCCTGACCGCGTCTTCAGCAGCTTCTTTTGAGCAAGAGGCTGCGCTGCCGGGAAGAGTTTTCCGACAGTCTTCGCTTGAAATCTCTCCAACAATGCGTCGACAGTCGCGACCCCGATCTTCTTCAGTCCGTTGACCATCACGGATTGCGCCGGGACCTCATCTCTGAATTTGACGAGTATGACGCCGGGAACAAAATTTACCTGCGCGATACGCGATTCCGATCGAATAACATTATCGGACTGAGAAGCCGCTATTTGGGTTAATGCGACGAAGGAAGCAAAAAGAAAAGTAAGGAAATAAGATGATTGCCTTTTCATACGTGTGCCTTTACTTCTTTTGGTGGGACGAAACATTGCAGTCAAGAGGATGAATTGCTTACAGAAGCTAAGAGAGCGGCATCAAAAACCGTAGACTTCTTTAAATCCGAATTTTCAACTGAAAATAAGAACGCCTCTGCCAGCTTT
>CAYTOA010000084.1:0-11304 GCA_964439265.1 uncultured Chitinophagaceae bacterium | reverse complement strand
TCGCCGAAAACTTCGCAGGAAAAGCATCTCAAAGAAAATTTTCGGCTTTCCTGCCGCGCTCATATCGCGAAAGATTCCGGTCTCATTCGCTGCCATACGATGCGGCGGGGTGAAATGAAGATCGAACGGCACGCTTTTCATCTTCCCGTCGAAAGCCGGACACTGAAGCTCGATCCGTGTGTTACGCGCTCGGGCAACAAAGTTCTTTTGGACGGGAAAGAAATTGGCAGCACTAACGGTCCGATCCATGGTCTTGCGATGGATCTGGGAACCACAACGATCGTTCTACGGCTGCTCAACCTTGAGACGGGCGAGGTTGTAGCGGATTCTTCATTCGAGAACCCCCAAAGGTTCGGGGGATCGGACGTTATGTCGCGCATCCATTACGATACGGAACACAGGGATAAAATTCTACAGCGGACGCTGGCCGGGTACCTGAGCCATGCAATTGAGGATTTTCCGGCGAACCCGCAATCGATTTACGAAATGGTCGTGGCCGGCAACTCGACCATGCGCGATATTTTTTTTCGTTTGAATGTTTATTCCATCGGGCAGAACCCGTATCAATCCATCACCGAGATTGAACTCAAAAAGGGAGAGAGAACGACCACTAGCCTGAATGGAAATGCTAAGCGCTTACTGCTGCCCATCAACCCCAAAGCCCGCGTCTACGGAATGCCCATCATCAGCGGCCACGTTGGTGCGGATGCGGCTGCATGCATGCTGGCGATCGACTTGGCGAACGAATCAAGGCTCGTTGCCGTTATGGATATCGGTACGAACACTGAACTTATTCTCGGCAACAAAGAAAAGATCTTCGCTGCTTCTTGCCCGGCGGGACCGGCGTTTGAGGGAGGGAAAATTACGAACGGCATGCCCGGGTTGCCCGGAGCAATTGAAAAAGTTGTGATCGCTCCCGACGGCTCGCTCACGTTCGATGTGATCGGCAATGTTCCTGCAGAAGGTATCTGCGGGTCGGGATTGATCGACCTCCTCAGCGAACTGATCAGGACGGGCCGGGTGAACCGGCTTGGACGATTTGAACGCGATGAGAAAGAAGTCGTTCTCAGCTCGTACGGAAACGAAAAAATCGTATTCACTGAAAGCGACATCAACGAACTTGCCCAGGCGAAGGGGGCGAACGCGGCAGGTCTCCACGTCGTGTTCAATAAATACGGAATTCGGTTTGATGACCTCGATATTTTCTATCTGGCGGGAGGGTTTGGCCGGCATGTCGACGTGGAATCATCCAAAAGGATCGGTCTGATACCGAATATCGATTCATCGAAAATACTGCAGGTGGGCAACGCGTCGATCGAAGGCGCATGCATTGCGTTGCTGTCACGATCAAAGCGCATGGAACTGGAAAATCTCGTGAAAAGAGTGGTCCACTGCCGCCTCGAAACCGACCCGAATTTTTTTGACTATTTTGTCGAAGGGTGTCAGTTCAATCCGATCGATACGCTCAACGTGCTTTCCGAAGAACAGACTGAATAGGAAAATGTCATTCGAGAATACAGATTCGTTTACAGATGCTGCGCCGCTGGTCGATGTCCAGGACTCCGAGTACAAACGACTCCTGGGTTATCCCCCAGGGCATGAAGTGGAAGGACGCGTAAGAGATCTGATCGATTCCACGAGAAGATGGTACGATGAGAATGGCAGGCCTTGGGTGTACGCCCGCCGTGTTGAACCGCCGGAGTTGTCGAACGAAGGAATACGAATCGGGGGAGTTGAGTTGATCTCGCCAAAACTCCGCTCCATGCTCGCTGATGCTCTGTCGAACGAGGTCATCCTGGCTGCTGCCAGTGCCGGGAAAGCCTGTGAGGAGCGAGCGCGGCAATTGTGGAATGAAGAAAAGCCGGACGAATATTTTTTCATGGAAGTCTACGGCTCAGCTGTAGTAGAAAATTTGATAACGAATCTCGGCGGCCGTTTTTGTGATTGGGCGGACCGGCGCCAAAAGGCGATCCTTCCGCACTACAGTCCGGGTTATCCGGGATGGGAAATATCGGACCAGCAAAAACTCCTCATACTCATCCAACAAGATGGTGGTGCCGGGTTTCCGGAAGATCTTCGAGTGCTCGATTCCGGGATGCTTCAGCCAAAGAAATCGCTGCTGGCTGTGTTTGGAGTTACGCAGCGCATTGACAGGGTGAAACGCCTCACATCGCTGATTCCGTGCGAAAATTGTTCGCTGCAACCTTGTCAGTACCGTCGGCTGCCGTACAAAAATTCAATACCTCAAATCGAGGATATTCGTACGTTCCAATCGGGAGGGGAAAACGGAAGCCGCGTGATCGGGGCAAACGAATTCACCCTGAAGCCGGCGGTGAAATATCTCACTAGCCCGCGAGCGCTTCGCAAATGGTCGGAGGAGCGGCTGCATTTGACCGTTCTCAACGACCGTTCCGTCGAGGCTCGCTTTCGGTATGAAGGAACGACGTGCTCGAACATGGGACACATGCTCGAATTTGACTATCATATCAAACTCAGCTCTCCGGCTGAGAATTACAAGGTTCTCGCTGCGCAATGTGCGCCGGCGCCGGGCGATGCGGGGCATACTCTCATGTGCCAATATCTTGAGAACCGGCGGCAGCTCATGATCGCAATCGATAACGAAAAGCCGCTTCTCGGAAAACCATTGAACGATGTTCTGAGCTGGGAGCGGGAGTACAATCCTTCCGGGTGTTATTGCAGTCCCGAGAGCCGCGAATATAAATGGGGACTGGTATTCGAAGTTCTGCACTACGCGCTTGCACAACAAGAAAAATCGAGTTGAACTTAGTAGATGATCATATCACAATCGACAGGAAGAACCCACAATGACAAAACTCTGCGACCTTGACCAGGCAGCAAAAGAAAAATTGCCTCCCGCCGCGGCGGACAAGTCCGGCATTGGAGTCCACTATATCGATGCCTTCATCAAACCCATGAACACAAAGATCGAAAACGACATCCGCGTTTCGTGCAAACGCAAAGGGTTGAAAGTCACCTTGACCGTTGGAACCAAGAAAGGGGAGGGCTTGATGAGAAGGCTCGACGTGAGCCGCGATCCGGTGGTCATGCTGCAGGCGGCGCTTCAGGAAGCGGCGAAAGGGGCGGGCGTGGAACTTAAAATTACGGACAGCGAGGTCTTCGTAACGCCCTGATCGTCTGGTCTTGGAATTTTGGATGGCTGGAATAGTGGATCGATTTTACATGCCGTCAGGATTTATCGGCTCCTTGTTTTCATAGACCCTGCCCTCAAAGATCACGTATTTTTCTTTTCGCAGATTTGCAACGCTCTCCAGCGGGGAAAACCTAGTGAGGATGAAGCGGCTCAAGTACCCGGGTTTGATGAGCCCAAAATTTTCTTTGAAATCGAGGCGATGGCTGCTGTTTCCGGTTGCGGAGAGAAGAACTTCAAGAGAAGAAAGTCCCGCAGCTTCCATCAAACGTAATTCATCGATCAACCCGAAACCGTGCGGTACACCGATCGCTCCCGCGTCACTCCCTGCAATGATCGTGACGCCGAGCGCACGGGCTTTCAATAAACTCGACGAATGTTGATCGACAATCTTCCGCAGGTTTGCTTCCGTTTTATCATCCCATCCCATGATGCCAGCAAGATCGATTTGTTTTTGAACTGGAGAAAAAGTAGGCGTCCAGGCGATCTGCCGGTCACGCATCCTTTCCAATTGATCGTCGCGCACGAAGAATCCGTGCTCGACGGAATCCACTCCGCCTTCGACGGCGTTTTCGATCCCACGATCGCCGGTTGCGTGGGCGAATGTCTGCCTTCCCAGCTTTTTTGCAGCCGCGGAGAAATTCGCAACCTCGTTTGAGCTCATTTGTGGTTCCTTGACCACAACGCCTGATCTGAAGTCGATAACATCTGAAACGATAAGTTTTACTTTTGCAGCTCCTTCGTTTACCCTGGTGAGAACACATTCTTGCGGCGATCTGAAATTCTCGAGCGGCTCTGACATGAAAGTTCCATATCCTCCCCGGTGGTTGATCGCAGCGCCGGGGCTCTCGATGTACGGCATCAGCGGTCTCGCAGCGCTCTCATAGAGTTTGCTGAGCGAAAGACCGACGCCCATTTTGTCCCCCGCATCACGAACTCCAGCGATCCCAAAGAGAATCAGCTTCTCCAGCCTCCTGCCCGCCGCCTCTAGTAATTGAGTATGGGGCTGCTTCAGGTTAGCAGCTCTCTTTTCAGCGTCTAATTCTCCTCCTTCCAGAAACAGATGCGCGTGTGCTTCGACGAGTCCGGGAAGGAGAAAAAATTCCGGCAGGTCAAGGTCGGGCTTTGCTTGCCCCGGGGAGACGACGTTGCGTGGAGGGGGATGTTGTCCGTCACCAACGTGTAAAATAGAGGAAGAGTCGTACACGATGTGGCCGTTGCGAAGGGGACGTATGTTTTCGCCGTCGATGAGCGTGCCGACCTTCAGCCAGACGCTTCGCGTCTTTGTCGCGGCAGGGATCGAAATGTGAACGTTGTTATTCTGGGTCGTTGGATTCTGCATTGCTCCAGATTTCCATCACCGCTTCCGCCTGCCGGAATCCGGCGGTCTCTTTGCTTTCGCCTTCGCCGACTCTCCCCTGATCCAGCGCGTGCTGAAGAAGCACGACCATTTTGTGATCGGCAGGGAGAGGAGCCGGCAGCTTCTCGGGATTGGCGATCGCGAAGTCGAGACCGGCGTTCGTGCCGATGGTCAGATATGCCTTCTCCAGATCGTGGCGGATATGCTTTGGCGTCCCCCATGCAAAATTTGACAAGCCTACTGTAATGTGGACTCCCCGCAAATCGTTATCGCTGCGGATCAAACGCATTGCATCGAGGCCGATATTAACGAGGCCGTACGTGTCCGCACCGACCGGCGCCAGACCCGGATCGATGATGATCTGGTCGTTCCTTCGGTGGGCTTTCGTTGCCAGCAGTTCAACGAAGTATTTCGCGGCCTCGTGCACGTCCTGAGGATTCAAGCATTGTACCGATGACCCGTTGACAAACCTTTCCGAGGCCATCACCACCACGGAAGTATCGTACTGTACGACGAGGTCGATCATCTCGTCCAATCGTTCACGTGACGCGGCAACCGAGTTGAGGATCGGGGCCCCTGATTTGGAGCGATTGTAATATTTGAGTGCAACCTTGTGATAGTCAATAGAGGGGTTGTCGATGCAGAGCGGTACCGAACTCACTTCTTGGATCGCCGGCACGAGGTCCGGAAGGAAGCTCAGCATTTCTTCAGGCCGTACCTGGATCTGCTGTGTTCCGTCGATGTTAAGGTCGAGGTAGTCGACACCGAGGTCGGACTGGGACCGGGCGAGACGCTGGTAGCCTTCCAAATTTCGTTCACCGAACGCGGCGCGCGCACGCCCATATGCATTATTGATAAGATCGCCGATGATGTGCAGTTTCTTCGTGTCCATGATTCAGCCTGAGTAAGTAGTCGTGCGTTAAGTGCGAACCCCTCTTAGTTTTCCCTGACTGGGGGAGAGGATATTCCCTCCCCTTTAAGGGGAGGGTTAGAGTAGGGTGTTGAATTATTTCGAGAATGGTCTCGGCCAAGCCAGAAGTTTGACCACGACGATGTTCCTCGCAGCCCTTGATTCTGAATAACAGGCGTATGGTTCAGCAATGTCTCGGTTGTACCTCCGCTGCTTTGGATGCGTTCATAGGCACGCAACCAGATGCAATCGCCATAGCCGGCAACTTCGCAGCGTCCGTCCAGCGTTCCGCCGCATGGCCCGTTGCGCTGGTTCTTTGCACATTGAGATTCGGGGCAGAGAAATGCGATGTCCGGCAGCGAACAATCACCGCAGTCTTTGCAGCTGAACAAAACCGACTTGCTCAAATGCTCCACTGTTCGAAGAACGCCCGGCCCCTGGTCGGGATTCTTCGAATTCCTGCAAACTCTGGCTCCCAATCTTCCGAGCAAACTCTTCCTTGTGAACATGATGCTGTGAGTCCATCTGGAAAAGCGAAACATCAAATTCAATCTGCGCCGCTCCGCCGCGGCAGGAGAAGAAACTGTCTTCTCCGTTATTCGATTTCCCGAGGCGGATTCTTCACCATAGAAATAGTATTCGCCGGGACGGGAGTAACTGATCTCGTTGTAGAATTGCTTCCAATCATCTTTTGCAAAAGACCGTTCGATCTCCATGATCTTTTCAATTGCGGGATAGTCATACGCCCCGCCCAGGTAAGCGCCCCGATAACCAAGATTGCGGTAGACCGCGATCTGCTTTGCGGCGAATTCATAGTAGAACGCCTTGCCCGTGTCGGCTGAACGTCCTTGACGCAGACAGAGCTGCAGCAATTCCGGAGTAACAATGATGCCCGGTATTCTATGATCATGGAAAAGCCGGGCGACTTTCGGATTGAGAATGTAGACGTTGCCGATCAACGGTACGTGCTTCATCCCGCTGCGGTCCATGTAGAGACGGAGCTCACCGATTTTTTTGGAATCGTATCCAACCTGATTGATGATGAATTGAGCTCCGCATTCGACTTTCTTTTTAAGCTTAAGGTATTGGGGAACAACCTCTCCTTCGTGAAGCTTGAAGTTGGTGGTCACCGCGCCGATGAAGAATTCCGTTTTGCCGAACAGATGCGTTTCATTGCGCGTGCTGTTGCGCGGGTCGTCGAAGCCGTTATTCATTTTGCTCAACATCGAGATCAAACCGATGGAATCGATGTCGAAGACCGGTTTCGGCATTCCTTCATTTCCCGAAACGGGATAGTCGCCCGTCATGGCAAGAATGTTGTGAAAACCTTCACTGTGCAGCTGCCAGGCGGCGCTTTCCAGGCCGTTGCGGTTGAGGTCCTTGCAGGTAAGGTGGATGACGACTTCTTTTCCAGCGTAGAGGATCGGTTTGCCGAGAGCTTGAGGTGCAAGCTGCGGATTTCCCCCTGCATTGTCCGTTACTGATATCCAATGGACGAACGGAGATTCGGACAATTGACTTGCGAAAGCGCGCGCTCGCAGCGCACTTTTTTCCGCCATCGAACCGCGGATCGATACCAGCTCGATGCCGAGAAGAAAGTCGTCCGTCTGATATAAATTCTCTCGAAGTGTCTTCATGTATCGATCGGAGGAAGCGGCACGTCGGCAGATGTCTTACGACATATTGAGATTGGTATTCCGGTTGAACTCGCTGACCATCCTGCGAATTGCCATTGTGTGTTCGGGCGTGCTGCCGCAGCATGAGCCGACGATATTTGCGCCTGCTCGCAAAACAAGAGGAACTCCGCGCGCCATATCTTCCGGGAGCTGTCTGTACACGGCTTTTCCCTTTTCAAGGAGAGGAAGACCGGCGTTTGGCTGCACCATCGTCGGCAGGGTGCATGACTTTCGATAATTTTCCACGACCGAAGCAGCTCCCGACATCTCCATCCCAGTTCCGCAATTCAGTGCCACGATATGAGCTCCCTTTATTTCCAACTGCCGGGCTGCGTCATCGGGAAGCACACCCATCATTGTCACGTAAAACGTCCTGTCCGCGGAAAGGTCATACGCCAGCGATGCGATAATGCACGGAGCTCCCGCCGATTTTGCAGCCTCTATGGCGAGGCCAAGCTCATCGAGCGATGTTTGTGTTTCGATGATGACCGCATCGGCTCCTGCCTCGACAAGTGCACGAGCCTGCTCTTGGTACACGGTAAAAGCGGTCTCCTGAGGAAGGTCGCCGTACGGCTCAAGGATAGCTCCGAGGGGGCCGATGTCGCCCAGCACATATCCATCCGTATCGCCAAACGCCTCTCGAGCAATGCTTACACCGGCTTGATTGATTGCATGCACTTTGTCGGCTGCGCCGTGCCGTTCAAGCATCGTTCTGCTTGCACCGAACGTATTCGTTATAAGGCAATCGGCACCAGCCTGAACGTAACGCCGGTGGATATTGAGGATTCGTTCTCTGTTTGTCAAATTCCAGAGCTCGCCGCAGCCCCCTGGCTCAAGACCGGCGAGCATCAATTCTGTTCCCATGGCGCCGTCGCAAACGAGCCGGCGTTCAAGTACAGCCTGGTGGAGGAGTTTTTTCATTACTTCATTGTCCGGATAATCCCCCGATACAAAACCACCCCACGGGATCGCTACCGCCTGTTCTCAGATTCTATCTCACGCTTCACCGCTTCGGCGACCTCTTGTGCCGCTCCGCTGCGCTCCAATTCATCCCCCCATTTCCATTGCGCCAGATAATCGTCGGTACTGGTCAATCCTTGCGTCTGTGCCGATTGGTCGATGAGTGCGACGAATGCAGGTCCGAATTCGATTTTTACTTCATCGAAATCATCCCAGGCTTTCACCTGCGATGGAATGTCCTGCCAGTAGAGTATTTGATAGAATGCCACGGTGAGGTCTCCGTGAATGTTCAACGCTCGATGATTAAAACATGTAACACAAACGGTCAAAGTCTTTTCATATTCCGCTCCTAACGGGGCTTGATCACTAGGACTGTTGGTTGCTACAAATATTTCGCTCCTGTCGGAGCTTCACTAATGAATGCAATCTCCACAAAATTCACAGATTGAAGCATCTGAAAAATAGTATTACGCGAATCCCAAAGTGATGGCTTCGCCAGACGCAAAGCCGCATAAACTTCATTTGTAATATATTTTGCGCTCTAGCGATTCTGCGCGAGATCGACCTTCCTAATATTTTAGAAGCCTCAGATTTTGAGTCCCGGAGAGACGAAATATTTGTAGACTGCTTAGTCGGCTTTCTTGCCGACCAGCTTCAGGAAAAGGTCTACAGCGCTCGATGCATCTGCGCCGTAACCGTCGGCTCCGATCTCGTCAGCATACATCTGGCTGATCGGCGCACCGCCGATGGCCATCTTGATATGGCCGAGTCCCTTTTGCTGGAATCCGTCGATGACAACTTTCATGTATGCCATCGTTGTCGTCAACAGGGCGCTCATGCCGATGATATCGGGCTTGTGCAGTTCCGCCGCAGCTAGGAACTTATCGATGCTCTGATCCACGCCGATGTCATAAACCGTGAACCCAGCCCCTTCTGCCATCATACAGACGAGGTTCTTTCCGATATCATGCAGATCGCCACGCACCGTTCCCATGAGAAGAACGCCCGCCGGTTGAACAACGGAATCCTTCGCGCTGAGGAGCGGTTTAAGGACGGCCATCCCCGCTTTCATGGCACGTGCAGCAATCAATACTTCGGGGACGTAAAGAATATTATGTTTGAAATCCTCACCGACAACGCTCATGCCGGCGATGAGTCCCTCGGTTAAGACCTCCTGCACGGACCTCCCCTCGGCCAATGCGTCCTTCGTCATCTGTTCGACTTCTTTTGCTTTACCCTCGTACAGCCATTGATTCATCAAAGCATAATCTGGCATTTCAAAATCCTTTTCTAAAATGATCAGCGCTTCGCGTTATATTCATCCAGTGCATTGAGCATGGCCTGGATATTCTGCCGGGGCATACCGGGGCTCGTACCGCCGCCGACCGAAAGAATAATTCCCCGGCCGCCGCTTTTTTCTAGGACGTCGAGAGTTGCCTCGCGCACTTCCTCCTGAGTCCCGCGAACGCCGACCTCCAACGGATTCACATTGCCCATCAGGCACATTCTGTCTCCGACGCGCGCTTTCACATCGGCGATATCGGTTTGCTTTCCCCAGTTCAGGACATTGAATCCGCAATCGGGAAGGTGGTCGAGGCATGCTCCTATTTCAGCGTCGTTATGATAGATCTTCACCCAATCTTTAGGAAAAGCATCGCAGATTCTCTTCAAATACGGATGGGCAAATTCCTGATAGTGTTCTTCATTGATGAATCCAACGATGTCATCCAGAATGAAAATTCCCTCGACGGTATTTCCCATTGCCTTATGCTGAGCTTTGAGCCAGTCGATGATGAGGTTCGTGCAAAGATTGATCAGCTTGTGCGCCCATTCGGGTTTCTCGACAATATCGATCATGAAGTCGGTCGTACTGCGGACAAATCCCGCCGTGCAGAGCGGGCCGCGGGAAGTGACGAGGGGAAGTATTTCGCCGGTGTCGAGAATCCGCTGCCGTTGACTGCGGATGCGGTGAAGCGTCATCCCCATGAAGGCGTCGCTCTCAACTTCGTAATCGGGAAAATTATCAATGTCCTCTATATGATAAAGCGTATGGTATTCGCTCGGTGTATTATCCTCCCAGAATTTTATCTTTGCGCCTAATGCCGACGGTTCGGCAGCCATGCCATATTCCATCCACCACGAAGGGACGAAAATTATGTCTCGGAATTCCTGATGGATCTTCATGTTTGATTGGAACCACAGTTCAGGATCAAGAAAATAGTCCATGTGTTTCAGTCCAAGGTAACCGGGGATCCATGGACTGTCGATGATCAGGGCCATCGGCACTTTATCCAATTTTTCGAGCCGTGCAGCCCTCTTGAATGTATCCCATTGTTCCGGTCTCATCGCTGCGATCCTTTCGAATAGATTCTAATATCGAATGCTGCCACTTGAACCAATTTCTGTCTTCGTCGTTCGTCATCGCTGCTCAGAATCATCATTGCCTTCCCTGCGCGATGCGCTCCTGGCCGACAGTGAGAATTATGTTATTAACATTTTGATCGGTCGTTTTTTTTTCTCCGGCTATTGCACTTTGAGAGAAAGATTCATAAATATTCGAGGCCGAGCGAATTCAAGCAGGGGCGCTCACCAAGTTTTCGCTGTGCACATAGCAGAGCGGCATTTCAACCCGCAAAGGGCTCTAGAATTTTCAATAGAGAAGGTTTGTAAATCCCAGACAATTAGTTGTTCAAAATGAATTGAACCGATTCAATATGATAAAAAATATCTATAGATGTCAATGAAAAAAACCGAGGTCGTCTTTTTGCCCTGTTTCTTACTGATAATTGCGATCAACCATGCCTCGGCGCAGGATAAACAGCCTATGATAGAAAAAACAGTCTTCGGCAGACTCAGCGATCGGCGCGAGGTGTTCCGGTATTCGTTGACAAATGAGTCAGGCACGCGTGTCGAGATAATAAATTATGATGCCATTGCCACCCAACTCTTTGTCAAGGACAGGACAGGAGCCCTATCCGACGTCGCGTCAGGTTATGACTCGCTCGAGAGATACGTCGATGGTAAATCTTATTTCGGCGCTATCGTTGGGCGCTACGTCAACCGGATCGGAAGGGGAACGGGGAGCGTCTCTGGCGCTGACATATAGAAGCACAAGTTTATCCGGCCTCGCCCAACAAGCCGAATTTTCCATCCGCTGTCCTGATGCAGGGTATTGTTTACCATCAAACCACGATCTATCAATTTACGACAAAATAAATGCGAGGTTTTT
>CAYTOA010000083.1:7001-11516 GCA_964439265.1 uncultured Chitinophagaceae bacterium | reverse complement strand
TTGAGCATCGTTCCCGACGTTACATTGACGGAGCGGAGCGGCGCACAGCTGCCGCTTTCGGACCTGAAGGGGAAGGCATGGATCGCCGACTTCATCTTCACCAATTGCGGCGGGAGTTGCCCGATCATGTCCAGCACGATGGCAAATTTCCAGGAGCAGTTGAAAGACGTGAACAACGTACTCCTGGTTTCATTCACCGTCGACCCGGAACGGGATTCTCCGGACGCGCTGCGCGACTATGCCGAAATGTACAAGGCATCGGCATCCCGTTGGCTTTTCCTTACGGGAGAAAAGCAAAAGATAGACCGCTTGACGCGTGAAGGATTTCACCTTGCGGTGGCCGCAGACTCTGGTTCGGCCGCGGAGCCGATCATTCACAGCACGATGTTCGTTCTGGTCGATAGACAGGGAGTAATTCGAGGCTACTACGACTCAACCGACGAAAAAGCCTTAACCAAAATTATTGCGGATGTGCGCCTCCTGGCTGCCGAGAAGAACTAACGCCATGGACCTTACTATTTTTCCCGCCATAAACGCCCTTCTGAATGGATTGACGGCTATTCTCCTTCTGACGGGATATTATTTAATTCTCCAGAGAAAGCGGGCTCTTCACAAAAAGATCATGCTGTGCGCGTTTTCAACTTCGATCCTGTTCTTGACATCGTATCTTTACTACCATGCACATGTGGGTTCCGTCCCTTTCAAAGGAACGGGAGTCATTCGCCCGATCTATTTCACTATTCTCATATCACATACCATACTTGCCGTGGTTATTGTTCCCATGGCAATCGTTACCCTCACCCGAGGATTGTCATCACGATTTGACAAACACAAAAGACTTGCGCGCGTAACGCTGCCTATCTGGCTTTATGTATCGTTGACAGGAGTAATCGTTTACGCGATGTTATATCGCCTTTAAGAAAAGAACGAGAATATGTTGGCGTCCTCGCAACGCATTTGACATAAATTCATTTGAGTGCCATCGGACGATTCTCATGCTGCACTTTTCAAAAAACATTCCTGCGTTCCCAAAGACCATTCTTCCGAAGAACATGTTTGGATCCGATGTGTTGAAGTCTCGAATGTTTCTTCTTGTTTGTCTGTTCCTCTTCGTCCCGTCAATATCTTCCGCCCAGGTCTACCCGTTCGACCATTACACTTCACGAGACGGACTCCTGATGGATTATGTCATCGCGATCTGCTGCGATTCCCGCGGGTACATTTGGATCGGGACGAACGACGGAGTGACTATCTATGACGGCGATGTCTTCAAGAACTACACGGTTTCCGACGGGCTGGCAAACAGCCGGGTGAATTGCATCACCGAAAGCCGCAGAAATCCGGGCACCGTCTGGATCGGCACAAACGGCGGAGGTGTCAGCGAATGGAAAGCGAATAAATTCCAGACGTATCGAGTTGGCACGGCTCAATTATCCGGCATCGTTACTTCGCTGTGCGAGGATCGGCAGGGGGTACTCTGGTGCAGCACCGCGGGAGGTTTGTTTCGGCTCAAAGATGAGGAGTTCAAGCCCTTTCTTCCCTCCGTTTTCAAGGGAACGGTGAGCGCTGTCGTCCAATCTGCGGATGGAAAAATCTGGGTGCTCATGCCGGATAAACTCTTTTCATGCTCATCTCAATCAGACTCACTGCAGCCGGTGAATTTCCATCTTAAGCCGAACGTTGTTCCGGAATGCATTTGCGCCTCCGGCGATACGACGCTCTGGATCGGGATGTCGGACGGCGAAATGATTCAGGTGCGCGGCGGAAAAATACTTCGCAGGCTTGCTATCAGGAATACAAGCATCACGCTCATCGTGGATGACCGCGATGGCTTGCTGATCGGAACAATGGACGGCGGGGTGTATCGCCTTCCTCAAGATGGAGATGAACCTCTTCCTTTTTGTTCTACCTCAAACGGGTTGCCGGACAATTACATTTCCACAGGGACATTTGACGCAGAAGGAAACCTGTGGCTGGGCCTGTGGGGGCATGGCGTTGCCAAGCTTGTGAACCGCTCAGTTTTTTCATATCCCGTCAGGGATATGACGTTTCCCCCCAATGGCTCCGCGGCTGCGATGGACAGCAGTGAAAACCTATGGATTGTATCGTCGAAAGGGTTATTGGAATTGTGGAAAGGTAAAAACGGTTCGTGGCAATCAACTGTACATAAAGAACTGACACAAGTAACGAGGCAAAAGCCGTTCACGTTGCTGTTCGATCCGCCGTCGCACCTATGGGTCGGCTATGAGAAAGGCGATATCATTTGTTTTGAACTCGAGCCATCAGAACATGGACCCTCGCAATTGACGGTCGTTCACCGATGGCGTCAAGGAAAAGAGTATCATGCAGGCGGTACGCCAATGTTCTTGTATAAGGACAGAGAAGGCTGCTATTGGTGCAGCGTATCCGACGACCGCGGCGTTGCCCTGTTCAATCCGAAAAGAAAGACGCCTTTCATACGCTCATTCATGGTGGAAGACGGGATGCCCGACAACTCTGTCCGGACAATTTTTGAAGACCGCGACGGAAACTTTTGGTTCGGAGGATATGCCGACGGCCTGACGTTTCTCCCTGCTCATAGAAAATTTATCGGCGGAGGACGGCGGTTCACGCTTGAGGACGGCCTGCCGAATATGTCAATTCGGGCAATCATTCAAGACAGTGCGGGAGTCATTTGGGTCGGCACCCGGTACGGCGGGATCGCATATTTTCGTGATTCGACGTTCCATCCTCTTTCGTTGAAAGACGGCTTGCTCAGTACCGCGGTGTGGTCGATGATCAATGACGCCGACGGGCATCAATGGCTGGGTACTCAACTTGGCTTTCAGGAAATGGCGACGAAAGGGTCCGTAAGACTTTTCTCAAAAAAAGAATTGAGCGGACCTCCGGTGTATGCATGCGGAGAAATGAAAGATAGAACGTTGTGGATGATTACCGACGCGGGAGTCACGTTCTATGACCGGAGAAGTGATTTGCAGAGCGTCATGCCTCCGCCGATCTATATCTCGCGTGTTCTCGTCAGCGGCGTCGAGATCAATCCCGACTCGTCGCATAATTTTGAGTATGACCAGAACAACCTCTCCATTGATGTTATCGGCCTTAGCTTGAAGGACGAAAAAGCTGTGCAGTATCAATATCACGTTATCGGGGTCGATACGGGATGGAGCCGGCCAACACGAAATCATTCAATAGTCTTTGCAGCGTTATCGCCCGGGACATATACGTTCATGGCGCGGGCAATTAACGGAAGCGGAATTGCAAGCGCCAAACCCGCAATGTTCTCATTTGTCATTGCTCCGGCCTTATGGAGGAAATGGTGGTTCATTACTTTCAGCGTTCTTCTTGTCGTTGGTGTTTGCTTCGTTGTTCTGCGGTCACGCGTGAAGCGATTACTCGAAATCGAGAGAATCAAATCGCGCATCGCCGCAGACCTGCATGATGAGATCGGTGCAGGCCTGACGCGGATAGCGATACTTTCCTCGGTCATTGAGCGAGATCTGCCTCAGCAAGAAATTCCGGGACCGGTGCCCGTCCATTCCGCAGAATCCCTGAAAAAAATCGGCGACACGGCGCGTGATCTTGTTGAATCGATGAGCGACGTAGTGTGGTCGCTTGGGTTAACCAAAGAACCGTTGGAGCGGCTTGTTCAGCGTCTCCGGTCTTTTGCATTCGAAGCGTGTGAAGCAAAGGATATCACGTTAAAATTTTCGATCGACGACAGAATATTCGCCCTTCAGGTTCCTCCCGAGAATGCACGGAATATCCTATTGTGTGCAAAAGAAGCGATCACAAACATCGTCCGTCATTCTGAATGCTCCGCAGCAGACGTCGATTTTGCGCTCGACCGAAACGGCGTCGCACTAACGGTTGCCGATAACGGAAGGGGCTTTCTGATGCCCGAAACACATGGGGGACACGGACTCACAAACATGAAGATACGCGCCGAACGCTCCGGCGGTTCGTTTGCGATGGTCTCAAAAACAGGGGAGGGAACGCGGATTCATGCAACATTTCCCGCGGTACGATGAACTACATATCTATGTAGTTGCCTCGCAGGGGGGAAAAGGGTAGATTCCTTCTGCCAATTTCCCGATCACTTATGCCGAATGCCAAGATCATAGACGCTGATGATATCATCCACGTTGCGATCATCGATGATGACGATGAGATGCGAAGGGGCATCCGACGGATCATCGATCAGACGGATGGATTCGCCTGCTCTGATTTCACGAACGGGTCATCGTTTCTTGCGACATTCGACGAGAATCCGCCGGATGTCGTCCTGATGGATATTGGAATGCCCGACAAATCGGGTATCGAATGGGTCGAGATCCTAAAGGAACGGTATCCGCATATCCAGTGCCTGATGTTGACGGTCCACAGTGACGAAGAAAAGATCTTTCAATCACTGCGAGCCGGTGCGGTGGGGTATCTTCTTAAGACCACCGCTCCCGAAAAACTTCTTACTTCCATCAGGGAAACCTACGCCGGCGGTGCCCCGATGTCGGGCGAAGT
>CAYTOA010000083.1:0-6901 GCA_964439265.1 uncultured Chitinophagaceae bacterium | reverse complement strand
CTTCCAACGTATGGTATTATTATCCTACGTTGTTCCCCGTAGAAGATTGCCGGTCTCGGATGCTCTTCCGTTCAAGACTGTCAATCATTGCCAAGTTCAAATTTAGAATACGATAAGCGTTGCTTCCCAAACCCGGGTCGATCGACCACGTTGTTTGTTCTCTCTGATGCATCGAGAAAGATCGTCGACGCGAACTTTGGCTGAAGAAAAAAATATTCACAACTAATTGGAGGGATCAGGTCCATGAAAAATCTTTACCGTTCCTTGTTTGTGCTTCTTTCTCTGTTCTGGAGCATGAGTGGTGTCTTTGCTCAGTGGGCAAGCCCGTCGGTCAACACCCCCATTGATACGGGAGGCCATTCGACAGCCGATGTTGTTATGGTAAAGGACGGCAACGGAGGAGCTTTTGTCGTTTGGGATGATTTGCGGGAAGGGTACGACAATCCAAAGATCTTTGCCCAACATTTGGACAAAAACGGGTATGCCTTGTGGACTGCCAACGGCGTTGAAGTCTCTCCTCCCGGAATCGGTCAGACCCTGCCTCAAGTGGCAGCAGTGGGAGACGGCGGTATCATCGTCTCATGGGAAGAAGACAAGCGAGACTCCATTCCCGTCTTTGGCGGTACCTCTCCTGCTATTTTCGCTCAACGAATCAGTTCTCGCGGTGCACGTTTGTGGAGAGATTCTGCTCTGCAAATCGCTGGGCCGTTACCCTTCCAACTCTTTTATGCTCAAGGTATACCGACTGCGTGTACGTCGGACGGTAGTGGAGGTGCTTATGTAAGTTGGGCGGATCTCAATTCTGGACTTCAAGATCTGATTGTCTCCCGTATTGATAGTTCAGGGAATATTCGCTGGTCTTTTCCCGCCATGAGTGGTATTAGTACTATCGGCGGCGGCTTACCGGATGGTGGTTATGAGTATATACGGCTTTTGCAAAATGGAACTACAGGCGTGATTATCGCATGGACAGACGTACGAAATGGTTTCACAACCGGAGTCTCTCTTTTTGCTCAAAAACTCGACAGCGCGGGTACGCGCCTTTGGGATACATTGGGAATTGCGCTTGCGCCTAAACCGTCGTACCTGCAGAGGCAACAGAACGAGGTACTTGTTTCCGATGATGCCGGCGGCGCAATCTACGCGTGGGAACAGTCGAACAACGGTTCATCTCCGCATGGATATGCCGGCCACGTCAATGCTTCCGGGGCGATCACATGGATCTCGCCGACGGATTCGCTCGGAGTGGAGTTGGATGGTCAACAATCGACCGGGCAGGAAAATATTTCCATTATTTCAGGAGGAGGCGGCACGGCGTTGCTGACGTGGAGCGACGGGGCGAATCATGCCTATGTTCAAAAAGTTGCAGCCGACGGTTCACTGCCGTGGGGCACAACTCCCGTTTCTTTGGCGGCGAACACTACCGCTGAAGTGTTAACGACAGACGGCAACGACGGTGCGATCGTTGCGTGGGGTCAAGGCCTGCAAAATGGGGTTAATATCTTCGCTCAGCGCGTGAACAGCGGCGGGCAAACCGTCTGGTCAAACCCCACGTACGGCACATTCGGCAATCCTGTCTCCACACTCCCTCTATCCATATTTCAAGGGCATCCGGTCATTGTGTCCGATGACGCGGGGGGTGCCATCGTGGGGTGGTACGATCTCAGGGCTGGAGGATATGGAGGACCATACGACTTCTACGCTCAGCACATCGGGAGCGATGGCAGCGTTACAAAAGTGAACAACAGGGTCTCGGGTGTCGCAACCGAATTTTCTCTGTCGCAAAATTATCCGAATCCGTTCAACCCGTCGACAAAGATTCAATTCTCCGTAGCGCAGGCCGGTTTTGTGACATTAAAAATCTATGATCTGCTCGGGAGAGAAGTGGCAACGTTAGTTCATCAAGACCTGAAGCCTTCATCATATTCCGTTACATGGAATGCGTCGAATTTTGCCAGCGGAGCGTACTTTTACCGGCTGCAGAGCGGCGGTTTTGTTGAGACCAAAAAACTTTTGCTGATGAAATGACGATTGCAGAGGAATGGTTAGGAATGTGGAGATGCAGCAGCTTGATAAACTAATAATGCGTCGACCTTTCTATTCATTGTGATTCCGGAAAATCCTAGTTCTATTCTTTCAATTTCAAGGAGATACTCCATGAAGCAATTCTTCCGTTTGCTTCCTTCTGCAGCCTTTGTTTTGTTCTTGCACGGAGCTGCATTTTCACAGGTCACTATCACCGCTGGCGATCTGACCAACTATTTTGGTGCGGGGAACTCATGGTTCTCCTATAGATCTACGGATACTGCGATAATGAATGTAGGCGCGGCCTCGAATTCGTCCTCGCAGACCTGGGCCATGCCCACTTTGACCTTTGTCGACACAACGCGGACAGACAATGTTCTCCCAGCATCAACGCCGTACAGTAGCAATTTTCCCGGTGCGACGTATGCGCAAGTGCAAATCTTTTCTGAGGGCCCAGCTTCAGTCTACTATTATGCTTACTATAAGCTTTCCAACGATACGCTCTGGGTCATCGGAGCGGCTCAACATGAGGTGGGTACAGTCGGCGGGCACGCAGTTGACACGGTCATCATCATTAAAAAGGCACAGGTGGCATTTGTCATCCCGATGCAGGTGGGAGAGTCCATGACGAGCGGACCGGACACGATCTATTCAGAAGGAAACGACGTTGAAGTCAATACCGGATCGAGCAAGTTCGATTCGTATGGTTCGCTGACTCTTCCCAACGGCACGTTCGGCGCTCTTCGGGTGTCCGGAACGACCATTACGAATATCTACCTCAGCGGTTCTCTTGTCAACACGTTACCAAGTTATAACATTTCATGGCTTACAGAATCGGGGAATCAGCTGGAGGTGGAGGTCGATACGAACGCATCGGGGAGCGTGAAAGTGCGCTCAATAACGTTGATCACTGTTGGCGCTACTCCCGCAACTCTCGTAAAGGCATCGGCTCAGATGCCTGAAAAGTTTGTACTCGCCCAGAATTATCCCAATCCGTTCAACCCGTCGACACAGATTGAATTCTCAATTCCGAAGGACGGATATGTGACGCTGAAAGTGTACGACATGCTCGGAAGGGAAGTCGCTACACTGGTCAATGGCGAGTTGACGGCATCGTCGTATTCGATCACCTGGAACGCCTCCAATAGTGCAAGCGGCGTGTACCTCTACAAACTTGACGCGGGAAATTATTCAGTGACGAAGAAGATGGTGTTGATGAAGTAGGAGAAGTAATTTCTGAAATGTTTCATCTCGTTCCCAACGTCCCTTTGGGAACGAGATACAAAGAATAATCAAAAGCGAAAACGCGAGGCCGCTGATTATACAACAGCGGCCTCCTTTATTAAAGCCGCAATACTATCTTTGAAACAAGTTCAGTAAAATTGTGCTTCACCTTATTGGCGACTTCTGTCACCTCGGCATGCGCGAGTTTTTCAGAAGTTAAGCCGGTCGCGAAATTGGTGATGCAGGAAATTCCGAGGACTTCGATTCCATGGCTTGAAGCCGCGATCATTTCGGGCACCGTCGACATCCCAACGGCATCGACACCAGCTGCTCCCATCATGCGGATTTCGGCGGCGGATTCGTACGAAGGGCCTTTCGTCCAACAGTAGACCCCTTCTTTAAACGGTATCCTGTTCTCCAATGCGACAGATTTTGCTTTTGCGAGCAAATTCCGGCTGAATTCGGGGCGGCAAGATCGTATCTCATCTGATGCTGCTCCAAAAAGGGGGTTCTCAAACGACAAATTCATGTAATCGTTGATGAACATGAGGTCTCCCGGCGCAAAACGCTTGTTGACTCCCCCCGCTGCGTTCGTAACAATCATCGTTTTGATTCCAAGCCGGTGAGCGACCTCGATTGGATAGACGACAGTTTTTGCATCGTTGCATTCATAAAAATGGATCCTTCCTTGAAAGACAATCAACTGAGCCGACGTCCGGGAACCGGATTTGATCGTTCCAAAGATAATCTTGCCGGCGTGTCCTTGCACAGAAGAGACCGGGTATTGAGGGATGTCGTGAGTATTGAGGATGAGCTTGTCGGCGAGCAAATTTCCAAAATCGCCGAGACCTGAGCCGAGAATAACACCGACTTTTGGTTGAGCTCGAATTTTGGACTTGACGTATTCGACCGAAGCAGAAACGCGGTCATCGTACTCTCTATTCATAGAATTCGCCCGCAGTCACCAGGAGTCGAGGCAGATGGATATCGCAACAGCACTTCAGTACGGATAATGCACCTCAGTCTTTTGGCGGTTCAAAGCAGTGACGGCACCGTGCTTCATACAGATCTTTTGCTCCGACGACTACGCGTTCATGCGAATCGGACGTTCGCTGCGTTCGGTCCGCAGGGTTTCCGCATACCACGCATATTGCCAGGGTCTTTGTAATGTATTCAGCGACCGCGAGAAGTTGAGGCATCGGCTCGAAGGGCTTGCCGCGATAGTCCTGGTCGAGTCCCGCAACGATCACGCGCTTTCCGGCATTCGCAAGCTTTTCGCAGACGTCGACAATATTCGGAGCGAAGAACTGTCCTTCATCGATGCCGACAACCTGCGCGTCGGCGGAGAGGTGGAGTATCTCATCGCATGTGTCTACGACGGTAGAAACGAGCGACTGCTCGCTGTGCGAAACAATGTGGCTCGAGCTGTAGCGGTTGTCGATTCGAGGTTTAAAGATCATTACTCTTTGACGGGCAATCTGCGCGCGCCGCATCCGGCGTATCAATTCTTCCGTCTTTCCGCTGAACATGCATCCGGCAATAACTTCGATCCAACCTGTATTTTTCGGCGAGGAGTGGGGGCTGTCTTCCATGAGCGAGAGAATAGTCTGGTAAAAGTATCTTTGATCTGCGGAAAAAATATAAATAAAGAGGGAAGGAAAAGCAAGGAATGAATCGGCGGGCCCTCCCGGCACTCTACTGCAGAGTGATCTTTGTAATTTCAGGAGGGCAATTAACGCGGAACGGCACCCCAACGGTTCCGATTCCGCGCGTGATGTACATTTGCGACTTCCCCGATTTGTACAACCCCCACACGTACTTCGAAAAAAGAGCGGCAGGACAAACTACCAGGTTCCCGACTCTCGCAAAGACGATCTGTCCGCCGTGCGTATGTCCGGCGAGAGTCAGGTCGATATTGTGGCTCGCAAATGTCTCAAGGTAATACGGTTTATGGCAAAGCAGGATGCGGGGGTTCGGATTTTGGACGGATGACAAGGCGCGTTCGAGGTACGGCTCTGCTTCTCCGTTTATGGGAACATCGTCGACTCCCACAAGATTGATAAATGAATTCCCCTTCAGAATTTTCACGGCATCGTTTCGAAGAAGCTTGATCCCGCATGCGTCGACTTCCTTAGCGACAACATCGACGTCCGCATAGAAGTCATGATTGCCGAGGCATCCAAATACGCCGTACGGCGCCCGCAGGGATGAAAAGGCCTCCACGAAAGGATAGACCTCCTCGGTCTGGCTGTTGACAAAATCACCGGGAACAAAGATAATATCTGTTTTGAGGTTGTTAAGCGCGGCAACGTAGTCATCCATTTCCGGCTTCGTCATGAACACGCTGGAATGGATGTCGCTCATCAATCCGATCGTGAATCCTTTAAACTCGTCGGGTAAATTCTGAATCCGAATTGTGCGTTCGATGACATCGTAGTCGTTTCGGTCGATGAGGCCCTTAGTTGCACCGACGAAAGAGTACGCGGATAACGCAAGAGCCCCGGTCCTTAAAAATGCCCGTCGTGAATCGTCGAACTTCACAAATCCGGGTGTCGATTTCATGACAATGATCTTTTGGTTGATCGGCGAGAACTTATTGCCGAGATGGAAAATCGTTTCAAAGGGCAGCCGAAGTATCCTTATAATTGCTAACACTATAAAGAGGAAAAAAGTTGACCCCTGCCAAACATAAATTGGATAAATGGCGCAATACATGGCCCATTTTGGAAAACTTCGGATATAAGGGTGAATAAACAATAGGGGGATGAAGAGAAGATTGAAAAAGCCAAAGATCCACGGTAAGCTCGCCGCGACCCATGCCGGAGACGACGGCAGGCTTTTTGCGAACCGAACAGCCTTCCGGTAGAGGAACCATTGAGCGGTAAAAATGAGTACTGGAAATACTACTCTAAAAATAAAATAAAAAGGCGTTCCGCTCATAGTATCTTTGGTGGTTCGAAAAATTGGCACTTACTACGATGTAAAATATACCTAAAACAAATATAAAAATCCCGCTTTAACTCGTCTCATCGGTCGGCTTAGGGGAAAATTGGATCGGGAAGTTACCTATTGCTCGGATATGCCCCAGAAAATAGTTCTTGATTTTCGGATTTGCTTTCGCTATTTTTATTTCACTTTCATTGCCCATACATCGGGCTTTTTTATTTTGGAGGATAAAGACTAATGTATACTTTTTTTGTCGCTATTGAGATACTTGTGAGCGTCCTTCTCATCGGGGTGATCCTCATGCAGAACAGCAAGGGAGGCGGTTTGGCGGGTGCCTTCGGCGGAGGCAATTTTGGTACGGTGTTTGGCGTGCGTCGGACGGCTGACTTTCTGACGCGTGCAACAACAATCCTTGCTACGACTTTTATCGTTCTTGCGCTTGTGATCAATCTTTTCTTCTTGCCGGGAAAAAGCGCGTCATCGAAAGAAAGCGTTATTCAGAACGGGCAGACGTCGGTGCCGCCATCGCAGCTACCTCCCCAGGCTCAGCCTACACCAACGAGTTCTTCTCCAAAATAGATGAAGGTGTGTTCATGCACCCATGGCTCAATTGGTAGAGCAACTGACTCTTAATCAGTGGGTTCCAGGTTCGAGTCCTGGTGGGTGCACAGAAAAGCCCGAAATCAGATATGGTTTCGGGCTTTTT
>CAYTOA010000082.1:9784-11609 GCA_964439265.1 uncultured Chitinophagaceae bacterium | reverse complement strand
GTTGTTTCATACAGCAAGGGGTTTGCCTCGGGAGGCATTCTTCCTGCAGAAAGTCCGATCAGAATCAATCTTGCCGCTGATGGAAGCGTCACGCTGGGACCGAACGTCGCAAGGGTGACACCCGAAGCAACTGCGGCTGGATTTGTCAATTCGACACTTGGAAAAGTTAGTCTTCTTCAGGGCGCTACAACGAGCACAGTCAGTTACCAGATCGTGGACCCGACGGCAGTAAAAAGCGGGCACAAATATTATCTGACGTTCCAGGATACATTGATCCAGACACTCGGCAAGCCGGATACTCTGAAAACGAAGAATTATACACTGTATGATTCTACCGGCAACAGGGCGCTTGAGTATCAGAACCCTAATTTCGGAGGCATATATGAGCAGCCGGTCCTTGACGGTTTCAGGCTGCAATTTAACAATGCAACAAGCGTCGAGTTGGATTCTACGTCGTCCAAGTGGAACGATTCGACAGTACCGCCGTTTGTCTTTGAAAAGTATGTCGCGAAACCAAGTATTACCGGAGAACTTCGGCCGGATGACTACAAGGTCTGCTTCGGCAACGTCGGCGTTGACACGTCTCTCGATTGGACGTACAACGGCAAGCTGTACCCGGCGGAACCCGTTGATTTCCAGGTCCTCAATACGACTACTGGCAAGTTCATTAAGTTTGGGTTCCTAGATTTTGACGTCTCAAGCGGGGCAGGAAAGTTTTCGGCGGTCGGGACGAAAAAGGACAGGATCGTTTTTCTTGAACCGAACTCAAAAGATTCGTTGGTGGTGACGTGGTGGTTCTATCTTAATTCACAACCGGACTCCACAAAGCATCAAACGATTCCGATGCCGGGCGATACAGCATACATCAAACTCAAAAAACCTTTCCTGTCCGATGATGTCTTTAGCTTTACATCGGTCACTCAGCATGTCGACGCCGTCCTTGGCAAAGCTCAGCTCTCCAATATCAAGGTGGTGCCGAATCCCTACCTCGCTTCTGCCCAGTGGGAAGTGAAGAATCCCTATTCGTCGGGGAGGGGCACGAGATCGCTCCATTTCACTCATCTCCCTGCGCAATGCACGCTGAAGATATTTACGGTTGACGGCGAGCTCGTGAAATCTATTACGCATAGTACTACGATAGATGATGGTACCGAAGATTGGGATATGCTGTCGCAGGATAATTTGTCAATTTCGTACGGCGTTTACATCTATTACGTTGACGCTCCCGGAATCGGCAAGACCATGGGCAAGTTCGCTGTCATAAAATAAAGAATATGGTCCTCAACAGAGAATATATCAGATGAATTTTAACCTGGGAGCCAAACGTGCTTAAAAAATATATCTGGTCGATGGCAGTTGCTCTTCTTATTCTTTCCGCATCCGGGTATGCACAGAGCATAACGAAAACCGGGACGACTGCAGCAAAGTTTCTGAGCCTCGGGGTCGGTGCAAGGGCAAATGCAATGGGGGGAGCGTACACCGCCGTCGCGAATGACGCGTCGTCGATCTATTGGAATCCGGCCGGAATCGCCGCTTCCGATGAGTTCCAGGCGTTGTTCACGTACACCAATTTATTCGCGGGCATCAATCTCGATTATTTCGGGCTCATCATACCGTCGGGCGATATAGGTAATTTTGCCATCAATGTCACCGCTGTGAACTACGGCCAAATAGGCGTCACGACGGAAGAGCAGCCCGAAGGAACCGGCGAGACATTCACCCCAGCCAGTTACGAATTCGGTTTTTCGTATGCGCGCAACATCACGCAGGATTTTGCCGTCGGTGCGACCGCAAAGCTGGTGACAGAGAATATTTACCATTCGAA
>CAYTOA010000082.1:0-9684 GCA_964439265.1 uncultured Chitinophagaceae bacterium | reverse complement strand
ATCGATTACTCGTACCAACAATACACCTATTTGGGGAATGTAAACAGCTTCGGCGTAATCTTGAATTTCTAACACTAAACAACCCTCTCCGCGGAATTTTTTACGGAGGGATATTTTAACAATCAACATAAAAGGAGTACCATATATGAAGAAAAGCCTGTTACTACTGGCATTTTTTTCGATGGGATTGGTCGCATACGGAGGGGTGAAGGTTACCTTCTCTGTCGATATGTCGATCTATCAAAAGAACGGCTATTTTAACCCTACCACTGATACTGTCTGGATCGCAGGGGATATTAACAGTTGGAGCACGACTGCTAACATTCTCACCCGAGGAACCGGTGCTGATACCGCAAAGTATTCAGCCCAGGTCAGCGGGCTCTCAGGCGGTATCAACTATAAATACTTATTTAATCACGGCGGCGTTACCACATGGGACGGCGATCCGAACAGAACCGCAACGATCGGCGCGCACGACACTACGCTTCCCACGGACAAATTCAATCGTATCACCGGCAAAGAGAATCATGTTTGGTTCAAGGCCGACATGACCCTTCCGTTGAAATCCGCAGCAATGACGCTTACGGATACGGTCGGGGTCACAGGCGACTTTACCGGCTGGGGCACTTCTGGTACCGGGTACCTACGGCTGATAAAAGGTTCGGGTGATTCCGTATATACCGCGATCGCGGATAGCTTGACTTCCGGTCGGACGTTGAATTTCAAATTCATCTACTTCCACGGCGGCGTTCAGTGGGAGAGCCCTACCATAAACGTAGTGGGAGGCAATCGTCAATATTTTGTACCTGAACAAGACTCTTCGGTTTTCTCTGCATACTGGAGTGACGTGAACCCGAACATTCAGCTCGGCACTGGAAATATAAACTTTACGTGCGATATGAGCGTTATGGTTCGCGCTGGTATCTTTAATACGGCCAAAGACAGCGTTCTGATTAGCGCAGGTTTTAACGGATGGACCACAAATTCAGCGACTGCCTGGTTAAATCAGGATGCGAGTAATGACAGCTCGTATTACATTACACAAGCCTTTACCAATGCACCGTATGGAGATAATCCATATAAGTATTATGTGCATCTGCACAATCCTACTGGTATTGATACTATCTGGAAAGATGGTTATGAACGGCCAGTTCATTGGGGCGGCGGCAACAGGGAAACCGGCTTCAAAGGTCTTGCGAATATGGACACGATGGATTACTACGACGGAATTCATCCGGATTGGTTTATTCCGCACGGAACAAATCTTCATGTAGTATTCACCGTCGATATGAACCCGGCGATGAATGGTGCGTTGCAGGCAATACCTTTCGATCCGGCAAATGATACGCTTTATTGGTTGTCGGAAGAACCCGCTTTTGCACGGGCAGAAGGTTGGTACCGACCGGCCGATGGCCACATGCGGACACTCAAACTAATAGCTCAGGGTGCAGGAATTTACAGCGGCACATTAAATGTAAAAGATCCGTCATTCAATGCGTTCGAATACCGTTATGAATGGCAAAAGGGATCTGACGGAACGTGGGTGACCGAGCCTTCCGGCTTTGATGCATTCGACTACAGAGTGCGTTATGCCGGTCAGGACGTTGCAAGTCATTTTCCGAAGAATCCATGGAGTATGCCAAAGGATACCTGGACGAATAGCGCAGTGAAGGCCGATCAGGATAAAGATCCTTATACGTCATTAACTGGTGTGAAGACCGTAAGCCAGAACCCGATGACCTATAGCCTGTCGCAAAACTATCCGAACCCCTTCAACCCTTCAACGAAGATCAATTTCTCCATCCAACAAACCGGATTGGTAACGTTGAAGATCTATAATATTCTTGGTCAGGAAGTTACCACGCTCGTGAATTATGAATTGAAACCCGGAACTTACTCAGCGACGTTTGATGCATCGCGTTTAAGCAGCGGCGTTTACTTCTATACGATTCACGCGGGCAATTTTGTCCAGGCAAAGAAAATGATGTTGCTGAAGTAGCGTAAAAGTTCAATGTCGAGGATGTACGTCAATAGTTTGATGGAAACCCTCGGCTAGGGTCATTCAAAACCCAATCCCGAGAATATCGGGATTGGGTTTTGTTTACTCGATACTATTATAGGATCCTGATCGATACCTTAATCGAAGAATCTCCTCTTCCTCTTGCTCTCTGATCATTGAGATTCCTCGCTTCGCTCATTTCACATTGACTCCTTAGGAACATGACACGCCTGCGGAATTGTACACATGGTTCAAATCGTTCCTATCATCATGAAGAAATTGTTGCAAATAATACGGTGAGCGTTCATCGCTGCGCCGCAATCATTACGTACGGCAGAGATAACCGAGGAACATAGAATGGAGCGAAAATTACTTCTCATGTTATGCGCCATCCCGCTGCTTTTCGGAGCAAGTATGGCGCAATCGAAAAAAGAAATTCCGCGCGTCCCCGAGTGGGCAAAGGATGCTGTGTGGTACCAGATATTTCCGGAGAGATTTGCGAACGGGGACATTGCCAACGACCCGACTCCCCACGACATGCAGGGCGCATGGCCATATAAGGTTCCGGATGGATGGCAAATGTCACCATGGACGTCGGACTGGTATGAGCTCCAGCCGTGGGAGAAGGCGACCGGGCACAACTTTTATTGGAATGCCGGCGGCAGGCGCTATGGCGGCGACCTCCAGGGAATTATCGACCGCCTCGACTACCTGCAAGGACTCGGCATCACGGCGATCTATCTTACTCCGATCTTTGAGTCTCCTTCGTCCCACAAATATGACACGCGGATGTACCATCACGTAGACAATAATTTTGGACCCGATCCCGCAGGGGATGAAAGAATTTGGGCATCCGAAAACCCCGCCGACCCTTCGACGTGGAAGTGGACGTCAGCGGATAAATTATTCCTGAAACTGATTCAGGAAGTTCACAAGCGGGGAATGAAGATCATTCTGGACGGTGTCTTCAACCATGTGGGGACTTCATTCTGGGCTTTTGAGGATGTCGTAAAGAATCAGCAAAAATCTAATTTTAAGGATTGGTTCAGAATACGATCGTGGGATGATCCCAACACTCCTGCAAACGAATTTGAGTATGAAGGATGGAACGGAGTGAAAGATCTTCCGGAGATAAAAAAAGACGATGAAAGGAGGCTCGCGCCTGGGTTTGGTGAGCATGTGCATGCAATTGTGAAGCGGTGGATGGACCCGAACGGCGACGGAGATCCTTCCGACGGCATCGACGGCTGGAGACTCGACGTGGCAGAAAAAGTGGGGATCCCGTTTTGGAGGCAATTCCGTGCGTGGGTGAAAGCGGTTAACCCCAACGGATATATTACCGGCGAGATCTGGTGGGAAAACTGGCCGATCAATCAGATGTTCGATGCTTCTCCATGGCTGCAGGGTGACGCGTTCGACGGCGTGATGAACTACCGGTTCGCGGAGGCTGTCAAAAAATTCGTTGCAGACCGCAAAGATCAAATTTCTGCAAAGGCATTCGTCGACACCGTGACGACATGGCAAAAGGAATATTCTGCCGATAACCTTTACGTTCTCATGAACCTTCTTGACAGCCATGATGTCGACCGTATCGGCTCTCAAATTGTCAACGCCGACAGGTGGTACGATCACTATGCTAATCCCGGCGACAACAAGATGTACGAAGTCCGCAAGCCGACGGAGGAAGAACTCGCCAAACAAAAATTGATCGCCGGCATCCAGATGACGCTGCCGGGTGCACCGATGGTATATTACGGCGACGAAGCCGGCATGTGGGGAGGCGACGATCCGGATTGCCGAAAGCCGATGGTGTGGCCTGAAAAAAAATATGACACTGAAGTAACGGACCCCTTGGGAAGGAAGCGCGAACCTGATTCGGTGGGTTTCAATGCCGGCCTCTTCGGCTGGTACAAAAAACTGATCGGCATCAGGCATCAACATAAAACCCTTTCCCGCGGAGATTTGAAGTTCTTTCTCATCAACGATGCAGATCACGTTCTGGGCTACAGCAGAACGATGGGAGATGAAACGATCCTCGTCGTTGTCAATAACAGCAGGGACAAAAAGTCAATCATGACGACGCTGCCTTCCACAGTGAAGGGCAAAAAGACATACATGGATTTGCTGGACGGCAGAGAAATCAAGAGTAATAATGGTACAATGACTCTCGAATTGAGGCCATACGAAATCGTCATCCTGCAGTAAGAGATCAGAAGACCGTGACTAATTTCAAAACTGGGATTCGACAGACAGGGAGAACAGAGGCGACGTTAGTAGGGAGAGAAGAGACTTGAGAAGAAGGAATCGGTTGCTATCATCCATGCCCCAATGACAAAGAAAATAAAACCTTCTGATAGCGGTAAGAAATCTTCTGCCGGCGCCTCAAAGCCGCCGGCCGCGGTATTTTATATTATTTCTCTTCTCATTCCTGTCTTCTTTTTCCTTCTGCTTGAAGCCGGGCTTCGTGCCTTCAATTACGGATATGATTATACGCAATGGGTCAACCCCGCAAAAGGATTGTACGTGTTGAACCCCGACATCGCTCATAAATATTTTCACGACATTCAGAGTGTTCCGTATTCGAACGGCGATATTTTTGACGAAGTAAAGAAGCCGAACGCGTTCAGAGTCTTTGTGCTCGGGGAGAGCAGCGGGGCGGGCTACCCGTATTTGCCGATCGGTTCATTCTCCCGATATTTGCAGCGGCGATTGAGCATCGTCTATCCGGAATCGAAGATCGAAGTGGTGAACTGCAGCATGACGGCGATCAACAGCTATACGCTGCGCGATTTGGTGCCGGGCATCCTTCATGAGAAACCCGATGCGATACTCATCTATGCGGGGCATAACGAATATTACGGCGCTCTCGGCGTCGGATCGCTCGAGTCGTTCGGCGCTTCTCGACCGCTCATCAACCTTGTCATTTACCTTGAAAAATTCAAAACGTTCCAACTCCTGAGGAATCTGATCGGAAGCGCCGCGGGGTTGTTCGCCGGAACGGGACAGCAGCCGACCGGAACGCTGATGTCGCGAATGGCCCAGGACCAATACATCGGATTGAATTCCAAAGTTTATCGAGAAGGGATAGAACAGTTCAAAGGGAACATGCGCGACATTTTGGAAATGGCGAGCGAAAACCATGTTCCCGTTGTCCTCGCGACCCTCGCGTGCAATTTGAAGGATCAGTATCCCTTTGTATCAGTACACGAAAATGGGCTTCCTGAAGCTGGGAAGATGTTCGAGCAGGCGCAGCATTCTCTTGCAAAAAAAGACTGGCGCGCGGCGGATTCGCTTTTCCGGTATGCCAAGGATCTTGATGCGCTCCGGTTCAGAGCGCCGACAGAAATGAACGCGGTGATCGCAAGCCTTGCAAGGGAATTTCATAGTCCGCTGGTCGACGTGGATTCGGCTTTTGCGGCCGTGAGCCCTGACCGTATTGTTGGCGATAATCTTATGACCGACCATCTTCATCCGACTTTGCATGGATACCAGATCATTGGCGACCTCTTTTACGGGGCGATGGAAACCGACAGGCTCCTTCCTAATTCGAAACCCATTTCGTTGAACGACCGGCAGCAGGACAGCATCGCGGTGGCCGCCTTTCCCTTTGCTCCGATCGACAGCGTGATCGGGAAGTATAGAATCAAACTCCTGAAGAATGATTGGCCCTACATCAGCAAAAAGGATAAGCTGCCCGATGGAAAAGTCCTGCAGCCGCGCGATCACATCGATTCCATCGCGTACCAGCTTGTCGAAGATAAGACGAACTGGGATATTGCTCATCGGAAAGCCGCTGAATGGTACGCTTCGAGAAACGATGTTCCTTCGTTCCTCCGGGAAGTGGACGTACTGATAAGTCAGTATCCGATTGTTATTGAATATTACGATGAGGCCGCAAAAATGCTCCTCGAGAAAAAAGAATACGATAAAGCATACGTCTATTTAGCGAAGAGAAACGAGGTACAGCCCGGGGCATTCACGACCAAGTGGATGGGCATCATTAATTTGTACCGCCATCATCCCGCGGATGCGGAAAAATATCTGAATCAGAGCATTGTGTTCGATGGAAATGATTCACAAGTGTGGTATGATCTGGCAGGTGTTTATGTGGAGGAGAAGAACTACCAAAAAGCTCTCGAAGTCACCAACAAGGCTCTTGAGCTGAGCCCGCATTATGTTGATGCGCTCGCGCTCCGCGCTAAACTTCAAGAGGCAGTAAAATAAGTCCACGAAGGGCACGAAGAAAGAGTGTTAAAATAAAATATACGAAAGCATTGAGAAGAAACAGAACATCGTGTTCTTCGTTGATAAAAAAGTTAACAACTAATAGAAGGGTTTGTGATGAAGAAGATAGCTTTCATTCTTGGCATGGCCGTGGCGAGTGCATTCACGTTAACTGCACAAACGACCGATAGCGTTGATGTCACGTTTTACTATAAAACTCAGGATAATCCCACTAATGTATTTCTCCCCGGCGAATTCAACAACTGGGGGCCAAACGCTAGCGGTATCATTTCCTCCGGTGCGATTTCAAAAATGACAAAGGACACGGCGACAGGAGTATGGTGGAAGACGGTGCGTCTGCGCGTGGGCGGACATGTCGGCGGAGGAGTCCCGGGCGCATACGAGTACAAGATCAACGAGAACGGAACATCGACAGGATGGCTTCCAGATCCGATGAACCCACGCCAAAACGCGGCCGATAATGGTAACTCCATTTTGTATGTCAATAGCCCGACCATTGAGTACTTGCAGCCGAATTCGACCTCGGGCGTCGTTGGGCAGCAGCATCCCCTTATCAGCGCATATATTTTTCCCTCGCTCAGCGTGCAGGTGGACACGACATCAATAAAATTGTGGATAGACACGAGCGAGTACACAATTTCGTCCTCCTCATACAACCAGACAACGAAACTGGTTTCCTTCAAACCCATTGCGCCCTTGGACAACGGGAGCAGGAAAATAAAGCTCTCGGTGAGTCATTGGGGGGCTTCGCCGGTTTCGGACAGTGCGACGTTTAATGTGCTCGCTGGGCCGATCCAGATCCTAAACCAAAGCGGATACACAACTGTTAAGGATTCCTTTGTGGTGGTCGGCACGGTCGAAGACCTCGGGATACACTCCGCCCAGATCGTCCGGAATGGAACCGATTCCGAATCAGTGAGCATAACTGCCGGGAAGTTCTCGAAGAACTTCAGTCTGGTTGACGGCATCAATTCTTTCCGCGGTGTTGCCAAAGACAGCACCGGCGCAACGATCGTTTCCAGCCCGTACGTCCTTACGCGATTTGTCAACCATGCTCCAACCGCTCTTATCAGCATCCTCGCAGACGGGACATCCATCACTCTTTCATCCTTGAACAGCACCGATCCGGATTCTGGTCAGACGGCGACATTGACTTTCGTATGGAGTGTCGACGCCAACAATCCGCAGACAGTAACCGGGGTGGACGGTTCAACATCGACCTCCAAAGTTATCACCGCGCCGACGGTACCCGGGGAGTATTATTTTGGACTTATCGCTTCGGATGTAAACGGAAACAAGGATACCACGAGATCGTATTTCACTGTGAATGCCGACGGTTCTGTAACGGTGCCATTGATCAACTCAAATCCCCAATGGGTAAAGATGGGGCGTATTTATGAATTGTTCTTTAATTCATTTACTCCTCAACAAACGATCAATGCAGCTGCTCAGAAGCTGGATTACCTGCAGCGGCTTGGCGTGAATATTTTGTGGATCATGCCCGTGATGAAAAATAATCAGCGGATCGATAACGGCCCGGGCCCCGGCTATAATATTGTCGACTTCTACACCGTTGCTCCGGAGTACGGCACCAACGCCGATTTTAAAAATTTCGTTCAGCAAGCTCATCAGCGGGGACTGAAGGTCATCCTCGATGTGACGCCAAATCACACAAGCTCGATCCATCCTTTTGTACTCGACGCGCGTCTGTTCACCACGAACTCTTTCTATTGGAGTTTTTATCAACATCAGCTGACGACGAATCCAAATTATCATCCGAACATATCGGAAGCGATTACGAATGATGGATTCGTGTATTATTCATCTTTTTCCTCCGAAATCTTAAATGTCAACTGGCATGACGTTGATGTGCGGGCGTATATGATCGGCGTGTATACGTGGTGGGTAAAGCAAATGGGTCTCGACGGCTACCGCTTCGACGTCTACTGGGGTCCTCATGATCGTGCGAACGGAGGCAGCGGCGGTGAACTGGACATGGGTGTTCCGGTGCGGGGCGCGCTTAAACATACCAAACCCGACGTTTTCATTTTGGGCGAGACCGACGCTACGGGTGTTGGTACAGAGACTATTTATGGGGACCAAAACGGCGGAGTTGATGCAGCGTATGATTGGAACCTCCTTCACAATGTCATCCAGCCATACATTGTTACGGCTCCAACGCTCAATAATTACGTGACAAACTTCAGCCCGGGCGATTCGATGGGATATCTTCCCGGTCCCAACGCTCACTTCATGCGATTCCTCGAAAATCACGACGAAGATCGCATTGTATACACCTATGGATCGTACGCAAAGACGATGCCGATGGGGACGATGATCTTTACCGTTCCGGGAATTCCGATGATCTATTCGGGGCAGGAGGTTGGTTTTGGATTAGGGATTACAAATCTTGACCAGCGTCGCCGCGGCATTATCGACTGGAACAGCGCGGGGAAATCGCTTCTCTCTCCGCATTACCAGCGGCTGGCATGGATTCGAGCGACATATCCTGCCTTCTCGACTCAATCGATGGTGCCTCTCTCAATAGCGGCAGCTGCAGGGAGCAATACGATGTACGCGTATACCCGCCCGTCTCCCGATCAAAATGGAATTGCCATAGAGAACTTCAACAACTTTTCCGCGGTGGCTTCTATTTCATTGACCGCATCGAACCTATCCTTCTCGAACGGTTTGGTAAACGGGAAGACGTACTATATGAACGACGTCTACCATGACACCGCATATGCCGTTCATTTCAGCAGCGGCACGCTAAGTTATAGCGTGACACTTCCTGCATATGGTTCGTCCGTGTATATCCTGGCTGATTCATCATTCCATTTGTCCGTGCCGTCATTAACGTCGGTAGCTGAGCAGCCGCAGCAGTCGGTACCGCTCGATTTCACATTGAACCAGAATTATCCGAATCCGTTCAATCCGTCGACGATCATTCAATATTCAATTCCTCATGCGTCCAGGGTCACGTTGAAAGTATACGACGTTCTCGGGCGCGTCGTTGAAGTCCTTGTTGACGAGCAAAAGAATGCAGGGACTTATGCGGTTGAATTCGAAGGCAAAGCATTATCGTCCGGAGTATATTATTATCGGCTGACCACGAACAGCAATGCGGACGTGAAACGAATGCTGCTCTTGAAATAACGTCCCTTTGACAAACCTTCCGAAGGTTCTTTTATTGGGAATTGTGAATCCGGTTGAATTGGTTCACGCTTCAAAGATCAACCTTCGGAAGGTTAGTATTCGAGCATGAACGAAGGCAAAATGGTTCTCGATGAAATTTTCTATTGCAATAATTTGTATCTTATCCTCACTCTCGGCGCAGCCGAAGGCGAATTCTGAATATCGCAGTTACTCATCATCCTCATCGATCTCTATGAACGACACTTATCCTCGGTCCGGCGGAACATTATTCCTCAATCTCATTT
>CAYTOA010000081.1:0-11660 GCA_964439265.1 uncultured Chitinophagaceae bacterium | reverse complement strand
TAAGTGTCCCATTGTAAAGCTCCTTTAAAATTGTTTTAAACATTCGTTTTCGATACGCGTCCCGCTCCTCCTGAGAGGAGCGGGATATAGGATGGGGTCGGTCGTTAAGCCGCCACCGTGCCCTTCGCTTTTTTCATTTCGGCGACGCTGATGCCGAGATTCTTTGCAACGGTAACGTCCATCTCGTTCAGTTCGCCTCCGTCGTTCGTTGTCTTCGTCTCAGGCGTTTGCTGCACGGGACCAACCACCGGCTGTTTCGCCCAGAACTGCTCGAATGCCGGGATGCCTGCTTTCGCTGCGAAGTCCTTCTGCGTCGATGCCCATTGTGCGTCCGCTTTCTGTGCGGGAAGAATTCGGCCTTCCTGGAACGCCTTTGCGATCACTCGCTCGTACTCGCGTGTCGTTTCTTTCGCTTTCAACTCCTGCACTTCCTGCGCGAGCTGGATAACGTTGCCCTGGTTCCCTTTCGCCGTCACCACAATTGCGGCCGCCTCTTCTATAGTAGATTCCGGCTTCAGTCCGAGTGCTTCAAAGATTTTAGCTTTCGCGGCGACGACTTGTGTTGCCGTCGTCTTTGCCTCGGCAACCGTTGACTCTGGTTTCAATCCGAGGATTGTATAGAGATCGTTCTTTGCGGCAACGACCGTCGCATGTTCACCGAGATGTGCGGTCAGTTTGGCCAGCACGTCATCTTCGGTTGCAGATTCCGCGAGCTTGAATGTCTCGCGCAGCTTTGCGATGACCTTGTTCATTTCTGTATCTCCTTCTAATGTTAGTTGATAGATTTTTTTGCCTGCAGTCAATTCCAATTCAGAAAATAGTGGATCGTTTACTAATCCGGCGTGTGCAATGCCGAAAGGGATTGTCTCGCCGGTTTTCCTGTCGACGCCGTTTCGAAAAAACACCGGAGAGATGTAACGATATAATTTGTTTGCAACGGCCTCAGTGCCGAGCTTCGTCCAGTCGACGATCGCATAGAGCCAGCCGTTTTGCCCCTTTACAAAATCTTTCATCCAACCAAAGGCTGGTGCATATTCATCGGTGAGCGTCCGGTGATCATTGTCAATCACGAGATCGAGCGTTGGATTTATTTTCTTGGCCGCATGGAAAGTTGCGATTGCCTGGTCCACGTCTGCCGGTGTAATTGTCACCGTCTTCTTCTTATGAGTGACGGGGTCGAGAACTCCTTTCCACGTGCCGAGCGGAAGGAGCGGAATTCTGGTCGGCAGGTTTGTTCCGTCCGAGATCTCCGCGCTCGCCACGAAAAATTCTTCCGCTTCAATATTCGATTTTGCCTTTTCCGTCTGTTTGCCGTCAATCTCTTCGAGCAGTTTTCCCGCTGCGTCGAAAATATCTTTTTCATTCTGCTGACCGGCTCGTTGCCGGATCGCCGTCAACGCCGAACGATAAACCTTCGCGCCTTTGCCGTAAGGATATTCGAACTGTGCCTTCGTGTTTTCGTTCGCCTCTCCCTGCTCGCCCAGGTGCATCAGTCCGTACGATTTGTAGTCCTTGCCGTCCGGTCCCATCATTGCATTGCCGTCATCCGCCGAAAAGGACCAGTCGGACGTCTTGTCGACTTTCCCTTCGGAGATCAGTTGCCTCGCATGAGTAAGGCCGGGCGTATTAAGCTTAACGGACATTGTGGTCTTCCTTTTTCAGCGCCTTTAATTGTGCCCTGTGCATTCTCAAAATCACTTTCCGTAAATCCGGGTCCATCAAAACTTTCTGCAGTGCCTCGTCAACGATCCGGTTAATAATGATCTCCCAGATTTTAGGAATGCGGACCGCAACGTTGACGATCAGCGTGAGCACGATGATCAGCGCAAGCATGCAGAGCTTGAACGCCTCGTCGAACCACGGCGAAAAGAAGACGCCGTTGAATATCGCGGCCATCGCTACGATGTATGCCTTTGTGCTCATACATTGTTCGGTCCAAGTTCACCTTCCAGGCGTCTGATCTCAGCCTGCACTCTGTCAAACTCTCGCTTTTGCCGACGCACTTTTGCGACGAGGATTTCCAATCGGTCCGGCATAATCCGTTCGATGTATTGCAGATCCATGTCGAGCGGTTCAAAATGGAGGAGAATGCTTCGCACAGCGGAATCGATCTCAACGGATAAAACATTTCGCCGTTGTTTCATTTCCGTGAGCATGCCGACTTGCATTGTTCTATTATTTATTGCCATGTCATTCCAGGTTATAGCGACGCATGATGAGGATCAGTTTAATCGCGTAGTCCGGGTCCTGTGCGTAGTACCGCGCGAGCGCCCTAACAAACTTCTCCGCCGATTTTTGTTTGAACGCTTTCCTGTAGAGCCTTGAACCCGTCAAGTATCTGCCGTACACGTCGAAGCATTGCGCCATGCTCGCGAACTTTGCAAACCGCACGGGAACTCTCCGTGTGAGCAATCCATTCTCGTCGACTCGTAAATCCGTTCTCCACACAAACGACGGACGCTGCATATACTTCTTCACTGCTTCGTACGTCAACCCGAAGTAGTTGTTGGCCCCCAGGTTGCTCATTCCCCACTTGCTTTCCAGAATGAACTGCGCGCATACGACTCCTTTATTGATATGATAGAGTGAATCGACTTGCGCCTCGTAATAGAGAGCGCTCTCCGGTATGATTCCGATTGTGAACTTTTTATGATCGCTGCCGATCACAGCGAAGCTGGTCTGCGAACTGTCAGCCGGACTGGTCCATTGAATGATGAGGCTGTCCAGAAGCGCAAGCGATTTCAGATCTACGCCAGTATTTTCGTTGACAACCCCGACAATGATGAGAGTGAGAAGCGTTCCGGCAATGAGACCGATGGAGAGAGTGATGAGGTGTCGTTTCATGAGGTTGGTTATAAATGAAAAAGCCCCGACCTCGTAAGATTGTCTCTTACAAGATCGGGGCTTCTTTTTATCGAATTACCCTGTTACAAAAAAACTTATTTTATCCGGCATGCACGGAGCAAGCCTTCATTGAATCAAAGTTACGGCATTACACTTCTATTGTCAAGAAAAATATTGATGCATCGGAAAATAAAACGATGAAAGACTTACGTATCAGTCCTTACTCTGTTTGACTCCTTGCCGCAGTTCAAACATTTGTAGAAGTACTTTTTAACGCCCAAATCTTCCATGCCCGGCTCTCCTTTGATATTGAGTAACTGAAGAGAAGGCTTCCTGCAGTATGGACAGACCTCACCGGTCCCCGATATTTGGTCCTCGATAGCTTTTACTCTTTTTTCAAGTTCGTCCAGTCGGTCGGGTGTGTTCGCCACTCTCTTCCAGAGGGGGATTTTTTCAAGAAGCTCATTTAAATCTTTCAGTGCTAACATTCATCGACCTCACTTTTGTTTAGCGGTTGTTGTAGGGGTTAGTCGCGCGCGAGTAATATGATAACATCCAAGCTCTTCGCGTGTCGGGTTAGAATTCATCGGTCAGATTATTTTGTCCGCTTTATCGCAAAACCCGTCGCTTCGTATGTGGGGACTAGAATGTATCCCTCTACCATTACTCTGCTGCTAAGACTAAAATCTGTAAGTGCATCCGCACCCATCTTGGTCGCCGCTTTATATGCTTCATCTATCACCATTTTTATGTCCAGGTTTTCCACGAGCCAATCAAGATGGACTGACCATGTTTTCGTATCAATCGGAACGCTATAATCAACTTTTTTGGTAGCCGGTTGAACATCTATCCTTATCATCCCGATAGATTGATACTCACCAGTATATTTTTCCGGCGTGATTAGAAATCCTTTTTCCGTATAAGGTCTAAAGTCGATCCCTGTGACGACCACACTTCGAGATAATTCACTCGGACCAGAACATCCGATGGCAAACAGAAATAGAACAAATAGTATGGGTCTCATTTTTTCCCTCCCTTATTTTTTTTGGATGACGGAGCGTTCCGCGCGTAATCTTCGAGCAACTCGTTTAAGCGTCTGTTTAATTTAGCCGTATCGAAGAACAAATTAAGCTCCTCGGTAGTTTTTATTTTTAGGCGACGCAGTTCAGAGATCATCGCGTACTCGTCGTCCGTTAATTGTTTCTCTTTTTCTTTCGCAACCAGTCTCTCCCACTCCTTTTGCACATCCTCTTTTGTATCTCCGAACATTAGCCAATGAACGTCGCATCCAAGATTCCGCAGCCTCGCCTGCATTTTGTTTCCAGGAATTCTCTTGTCGTTTAAATAGGGCGACAATCCTTCGGAAACGATGCCCAAGACGGACGCAAATTTCTTTACCGATCCATACTTGCCAATTCCCCATTGCCTGAGTCGACCACCGACGGTAATGGATTCAATCATAAAAATAAATAGACAAAATGTTATTTTGTTCTTGACAGAAGATAAACAATTGTCTATCTTTGAATGTTAATAAATTCACACCAATATAAGGGAAAAGAAATGGCAGCACAAACGCCAATCGAGCTTCACCGGCAAATTAAAATTGAGATGCTGGAGAAGAACTTAAGCCCTGCCTACGTTAGAAAAAAACTCCGCTTAAGCCGTCCCCTGTTCTCGATGGCGCTTTCTGGAGATCGAGTTCGCGCTCTTAATCTGGTCGTCCGTTTTGTCCGAAAACATAGAGCCTCGCCGACCTACTTAAAACCCTGATTTCCCCCTATGTCTAATGCTCCTCAAATAGCTTCTAAAGTGGCATCTAATCGCGCTGGGATGGCGTTGGATTTTTTCCAACGGGGGGGGGATAGCTTGACATCTCTTCTGGAAAATATCCGCAAGGATGGCTTTTCGATCCGACAAATCGCCCGCGCGCTTTCTATCAATCAATCTGATGTTTTCTATTTCATTCGTAACAAAAAATCGAGAGTTGGCAAACAACGCCGAAGGCTGATTCGAGATTTTTTTATTAAACAAGGTTGGCTCCCAACCCCAAAACCCGCCCTTCGTTGCACCTGCCCGCTTTGTGGCAAAACACACGTGCAAAAGAAAGGCGCGCTCACTCCTGTCGCATCCCGCCTCCTAGATGCTGCTGATGCAATGTTTGCGTTGCGGGATAAAATGCTGCTTTCACCTACAACGGAAAATAAAAACGCGTACTCAAAAGCAGTAGACGAGATCACGAAAGCTCTAGAGAAATTTGATAGCTGTTCACGCCGCAGTAGCACACAGGAGTAAAAGATGATGCACACACGACACAGGAAATCATCCAATCGCATCGCCCCCTCACGGTATACTCCCTGTATCGCCCGGGTGTTAGCCGAGGAGTTTCCTTCGTGTGCATCATCGCTCCTGTGTGGAAAGAAACACGTAGTTAAAAACCGCAGACAAGATACTCGCGCGAATGCATCCGCGCAATCATAAACGCACTACAATTTTTTAGAATGAAACTCTCGCACAGACAGCTTTTGAAATTGATGATCGACGACTTCGCATCACGAGTGAAAGCCGAGACCGGCAACATGCGCTACGACGTGTACGACGATCTCTCTCAAAGGCTCGGCCACAAATCATCGTCGACGCTGCGCAAGTGGACCGGACCGGAATCGTCGGCTGCCAATGCAAAGATGGGTTTCGAGGACGCGATGGTACTCATGGTCGCGATGAACGATTTCCGTCTCATCGAATACGCGAGAGAGTGGATGATTGAACGCCGTCAGGAAAAGAAGCAGCTGAGTTTATTTTCACAACCATTGCGCGAGATATAAAATGGAAACGACAAAAACATTTACAGTGGAAGAAAAAAAAATGCTCGCTGAGCGGATTCACAAAGAGTGCGAAGTGCTCGGTAGATGCGTCGCCGATGCATTGAGGTCCGGACTTTCCGTTGCCATCTATCTCGACCCTGAGAGCGAGAAGGGAAAGCCGCAGTACAAGGCAACCGTTTTTCAAACTCAAACAGAATATTTTAATCCCGAACAACAACCATGAAACAATCACTCGACCTTCCGTCAATCTCAACATCCAAAATCACGGAAGACCTCGTTAAGAAAGTAGATGCACTTTCCCGATCACTCGCGGCAGAAGATATTGTCGCCTGCGAAATCGAAATCGACGCGACATTCGGCATCCATCCAAAAACTCAGAAGCGCTACAAGACAGCCCTGCGAAAAATGTTCGAGATACCGTTGCGAACGTCTCTCGCAGAGCTGTCAACCCATCCGCAGATCCGCCAGGCGTTGGAAGTAATCCTTCTCCGCAAAGAACGGAACGACGAAGGAGCGCTTCGCAGCGCAAAAGGATTGAGTGTTGTAATGCCGACGAACGGCGAGATCGTTTCCGTCGAGGAATTTCTGAAATCGCTGTATCCGCGCGAGGCAGTGAATGCGGCAAGCTGCTACCGAGCATTGAAGGCTCGGTGTTTCAAAAAGCAAGTCATCAAAGAAGATGGCTCGCCGTGTGCGATGATCGATCTCCCAGGCGAAGCGAGCATCTCGCGGTTTCTAAAAAAATGGCGTGTTGAGTTTGTCGCCGTCCGTCGCGGCCGCAGCAGGAAAAATGATTGGCAGAAATTTCAGGAAGGATTTGTCACGCGCGATGTCTCACAGTACCGCGCCGGTGAGCTGTGGATCGGCGACCACACCGAGCTTGACTTCATGGTCATCAACGAGAACGGCAAACCGGACCGCCGGTGGATCACCGCCTACATCGACATCCGCACCGGGCTTCTCGTCGGCTATCATTTAAGCTGGCAGCCGAACTCAAACACGATCGCCCTGGCGTTTCGCAACGGCGTTCTCGGCACACAGCTCAAGGCGTGCGTCGAATCCGAAGACGGCCTGCACTACTCCCCGGTGCAGGTCAATTCGGTCCCCGAAGTCGTCATGCTCGACAACGGAAAAGATTATCGTTCGAAATACACGCAGCGCGTCATGGGCAAGATCGACTTCGACGACTCAGCGCGACTCAGCATCCAACGGATCACTCGCTTGCACTACACCGCGCCGTATCACGGACAATCGAAAGCGCAGATGGAGCGATGGTTCGGAACGATCCAACAGATGGTAAAGTATTTGCCGGGCTACAAGGGCAACAAGTATCAGAACACTCCCGACTCGCTCAAAGCGGAAACGAAACAGGGGAAGCTCCTGCACGTCGAACAGTTCGACATGATGATCGCGATCGCCATCAACACCTACAACAACCGCATCCGCCGGTCGCTCAAAGAACAATCGCCGCTCCAATGCTATCTGACCAATCAAACGGTCCAGCGTACGATAGACCCGCGCGTTCTCGACTTCCTCATGCTCAAAGCGGAAAACAAAGTCATTCGCCGCTGCCAGTTCACTCTCTTCGGCCAGGAATACTACAGCGACTCTCTCCTCGCGTTCAACGGCAAGCACGCGGACATCTATTACGATCCGAACGACCTCGGCTTCGTCGCCATTTACGTCGAAAAGGAATTCGCAGCCGTCGCGTGCAACAAAGAGATGATCGGCCGGGACGAGAGCGGATGGAAACGAATCCTGCGCGACCGGCAGCGGAACGAACACGGCCTTCAAACGGAACTGAAAGACTACCGGAGAGGCATTTCAAACACCGATGCGAAGATCATGCTCCTCGAAGGCGAGCTGCTCAACGCAGCGCCGGTGAGCGCCGATCTGCTCGCGAAGACTGCGCCGTCCATGACCGTGCTGACCGGACTCGAAAAAGAAGCGAAGCACCAGGTGGAACAGATCGACCGGCAGAAGGAAGTTGCGGTACTCGAACTTGAGACAAAAAAGAAATCGAAACAAACCCCGCTCCGCGTCGGATCGATGGAGAATATTCGATGAGCACCGAAGAGCGCAAACCTGTCAAGAGCAAAACCATCCACGCAAAAGTTGCGAGAGCGTTAGAGCTGGAGCTTGTCGACCGGCGTATCGCAGGCTTCAGAGGGATTCCGCGACACGCGATCAAGAACGAACTCGTCTTTGTGGACCATAAACCGTATCGCGTCAGTGCAGCACCCGATTCAGATTTGCTCGAAGAAAGAGACGGCGCCGACCTGATCGTCGAAGAAGTCACAAAATTTATTTGCTGAGAGGATTAAAAATGGGAAACGAAAGCCAAGTGACACAAAAAGGAAGACGACTCATCGATAATTGGTTCGCTGCACAGAAAAGATGCGAAGCGGCCAGATTGGAAGTGACAAGGGCAGAACTGGATTTTTCAAACTGTTCAGAAGAACTATCGAAATGGTTAAAGCCAGATGACGCTAAATCGGGAGAAACCTTTTGCGTGTGGCACGGCGATAGCTTGATCCAAGTAAGGGATGAAATAATCTCAATAAAAACACGAGGAAAGATCGGATATTAAACTTTTTCAATCACCGTAACCAAGAAGGCAACATGAACACCTCAGCTTCAAACCGCTTAGAGCTTATCGAAAAATCCAAATTTGCAAACGACAACTCGACGGAGATCCGCACGCAGCTCAAAGCCCTGGTCGACTCCGGAGAGATCAAGCTGCGCGAGATCTCTCGCTTCACAACCTTCGAGCCTTCAACGATCTCCCAGGCGTTGAACAATAAATACGAAGGCGATGTCGAGAAGCTCGACGACGCGCTGCGCAGATTCTACAGAAACTACGTTGCAAAATTCGCCATCATCCAAACTCGCGTCGTCGTCGACATCCACGAAACAATGCAGCTCGCATGGAAGCGCCGAGAGATCGCGCTGATTCGCGGACCGTTCGGACGCGGCAAATCGAAAGCTGCTCACCGATTCTGCGCGCTGAACGATTACGCTGCCTTCCTGGAACTGACATCGTCAACCTCCAGCGTTTCAATACTTCACCGGATCGCAGAAGCCCTCGGCGTCGAAGGACAAATGAGCGGCAGCCAGGACGACAAGCTCCACGCCATCATCCGCAGCCTGCAGCGCAAACCGCGCCTACTCATCGTCGACGAAGCCGACGAACTGAAACCGCGCACGCTCGCGATCCTCCGAGACATCCACGGAGAAAAAACTGAACGCTGCGGCATCGTTCTCATCGCGACAAACCGATTCGACAAACTCCTCCAGCGGCCGGAGCTTGGATATTTACGGCGCCGCATCACCATCAAAAGGGAAGTTGGCGAAGTCACTGCAGACGAGGCGAAGAAGATCATCGATATGTGGGCTCCCGACCTGGAACGCGACGACTATAAAAAAGCTTACAGCTATTCCGTCTCGCATTTCGGCGTCGCCTCCCTGGTGAACCTTATGATGCGCGCCTACGACGAAATGCAAATGCGCAACAAGAAAAAAATCGACAGCGACTGCCTCGACGAAGCCTATTCATGGATCGTTGACTAACTCGAAAGGGCAAATCATCATGGGATTTCTCGGAAAGTTAATTAAGGCAGGAATTGATACCGTCTCATTACCGGTTGCGATTGTGAAGGATGTCGCGACGATGGGCGGTGCGATAACCGGTGAAAGAGAGCCATACACAATCAAAAAGCTGAAAGATGTCGGCAAAGATATTGAAGAAGCAAAGGACGAGCTCTAATCAAAATGCTGCGTAAAGAACTCAACAGAAAAATTGGCGCACTCGCTTTCGGCAGACTCAAGCTCTCCGAAGACATCTACCGGCAGATCGTCGTCTCCATCGACACGAAGAGCGAAGGACACGTCACCAGGTGCGACGACGAGAGCGCGAACCTGGTATTGATCGCCCTCCGGAGGCTCGCGGAAAAAACGCCGCAGAAGAACGTAAAGCAACAACGCTTCATCGCTCGGCTTATGGACCATCTAAAATGGAATTGGAATCAGACCGCAGCGTTCTGTAAAAAGCAGACCGGCAAAAATTCAACCCGCGACTGCACCGCGCTCGAACTAACGAAGATCGTCAACGGCATGGTCGCAATCATCGACGGCAACATCGCCGACGGCACGCTGCAGCTCTCACCGGCGCAGCTGAGCGAGTACCGGAGTTACACAAAAAGGAATCGACAAAACAAATCTGCGCAATCAGAGCAATCTGCAATCTGCGCTGAATCCGAGACATCTGAGAAATCACAAAAAAAGGAGGAAATATGGTAATCGCAGCTGGAGTCGTTTGTATTCTCTTCGCAATGTTCATCATCGTCCGTCAGGTTCGCGGCGGACACAGCCTGGACGCACAGATCTCCCGGAACTCTCTGGTTGATGAAGCCGAAAACAAATATCCGTGCATGTCGCTTCCCGATTCCCTCGACATGCTCTACCGTGAATACGGCGACCGGCTGACCATTGCACGGACCAAAGGATTCGACGTGACTGAAATTATTAAACGCCGACAGATCATCGCGCATGAGCGCGCGCAGCAGATCGTCAAAGAATCGCATTCACAAATAGGCTTCGAAGTCATTCACTCGGCGCAGGCATAAATCAAAACACAAACAACAAACCAAAGGAGGAAGTTATGGCAACAGAAAAGAATCGTTTCGTTATCGTCCGCACATACAGCGCAGGCGTGCATGCCGGGAGGCTTGTAAGGGCGCACGGCAAAGAGGTTACTCTCGCAGACTCTATTCGGATTTGGTACTGGAAAGGAGCCGCATCGCTTTCACAATTAGCAATGGAAGGAGTGAAGGACCCATCCGCTTGCAAATTTGCCATGCCGGTCGAGCTCATCACTCTTACGGAAGCAATCGAGATAATCCCTTGCACACTCAAAGCCGAAAAAATAATTAAGGGAGTTCCATCATGGAAAATGTAGAGGATCTGTCCGGGTACGGGAACGGGTCCGGGTACGGGAACGGGTCCGGGAACGGGTCCGGGAACGGGTCCGGGTACGGGTCCGGGGACGGGTACGGGGACGGGTACGGGTACGGGGACGGGTCCGGGTACGGGGACGGGTACGGGAACGGGTACGGGGACGGGAGGGGGTCCGGGTCCGGGGACGGGTACGGGTACGGGGACGGGGACGGGTACGGGAAATAACAAAACAAAATAACAAATCAAAGGAGCTGCACATGTCCAAACTCAAACTCTACTCGAAGTTTTTGAAAAAGAAAAAAGCGATCGACAAAATCCTGTCCGACCTGCACAATCCGGTACTCCGGGAACTCGGCCGGGTCCCGGACGGGAAGATCTCTGTCGACGGCGTAGAATTCCACACAACGATCAAGCGGACCGCCAAATATCCGAAGGACATCAAGGCGATCCTCGACAATCTTAAAACCCAGATCGACGAGCAGAAGCATGTCGCCGAGGAAGCCAAAAAGGTTACGTTCGTGGACAAAGATACATTCGACGCATCGATACCGAAATCGACGGAGAAGGCAATCTTAAAAACCGTCCCGGAATACCGGAAACATTTTGGAGTGAAATGACTGGCGCGGACCACGCCGACAGCGCGATGAGGTATCTCTGAGGGAACTCGTAGCCCCCGTGAGCCGGGTTCGACACCCGGAGCGCTGCTAAAGAGCAATTAAGAATTAATAATTATGAATTAGGAATTACATGACCCTTCCGCGAGCGAAAAAAATAAAATGGTTGCTGGATAACAGGCACGAGAATGAAACGGTTCAGTTGAGTTTCGAAGAGGTTGCGGAGATCGCGCAGGCAAAGTCAGAATTCGACGCGGCTTTTAAATACACCAGGATTTGCACAGTCGAAGAGGCTATCAACCTTATCATAGGACGCATACGATCGATACCTCTTCAAAAAGAAAAGTATGCTTGACTTTAAGTGGAAAGATGACTGAAGACAAGATCAAAAAAATATGCGTCGACGCCGGTGTCAAGTATGAGG
>CAYTOA010000080.1:0-12206 GCA_964439265.1 uncultured Chitinophagaceae bacterium | reverse complement strand
AAGAATATCCCGACCTGATCTACAATAATAACATCAAGATCAAGATCAGCGGATGTCCGAACTCGTGCGGCCAGCATGGGATCGCAAGCATCGGCTTTCACGGCAGTTCGTTTAAAGTGGGAGAGTATTCCGTTCCGGCGCTTCAGGTTGTCCTGGGAGGCGGACAGCTCGGAAACGGCGAAGGACTGCTCTCGGAGAAAATAATCAAGATCCCATCGAAGCGCGGCCCGGATGCGCTCCGGCTTCTTCTTGACGACTACAATGAAAATCAGAACGAAGGCGAATACTATGAAAATTATTATCGGAGGAAGGGAAGGGAATACTTCAATATACTCCTGAAACCTCATGCAAACCTTACGAACCTCGTCCCCGGCGATTACATTGATTGGGGCCGCAGCGAGCAGTTCGCGCTGAAAACGGAAGTCGGCGAGTGCGCCGGTGTTATTATCGACCTTGTTTCAACACTGTTGTATGAAACGGAAGAAAAGCTCCAGTGGGCAAAGGAATCGTTCGCCAATGGCCACTTTGCCGATGCGATCTATCACAGTTACAATGTCTATGTCAACGGAGCAAAGGCGATGCTTCTCAAGAAAGACGTCATCGTCAATACGCAGACCGGCATTCTGCGCGATTTCGAAGCTCACTATGGGAACGAAGAAGTTTTCCAGCATCCCGAAGGGTTCAAGGAATTTGTTCTGCAGATCAATAAGAATGAACCGACGAGAGAGTTTGCACAGCGCTATCTGAACGACGCGGAACGCTTTTTGGAAAAGGTTCAAGCCATCCGTACCTCAAAAAATACCCCCAATATTGAAGTGAGATTATAGGATGAATACTCTGTATCCGATCTTTTTGAAAATAGAAGACAAACCTGTTCTCGTCGCCGGCGGCGGCAAAGTTGCCGAGCAAAAAGTGAAGGGCCTGCTCGACGTACGAGCGAAAGTGACGGTTATTTCGCCGCACATCACTCCATGGCTTGAAGCACTCGCTTCCGAAAGGAAGATTGACGTGCTGCGCAGGGCATATCAGCCGGGAGACGTAAGGGGTTTCGTTCTCGTCTTTGCGTCGACGAACGACCCCGCCGTTCACAAGAACATTTTTGAAGATGCGGCTGCTCACAATATCCCGGTGAACGTCGTCGACGTACCGGACCTCTGCAATTTTTATCTTGCCTCGATTTTTCAAAACGGCGATCTCAAAATTGCCGTATCCACGAACGGTAAAAGCCCCACGCTCGGAAAAGTTATCCGGGACAGAATCGCCTCGGAATTCGGGAAAGGATATCCGGAACTCCTCGAAACTCTCGGAGAACTCCGACCATCGGTGCATTCTATCTATCAAGAGGCGGACAAACGTAAATCTGTTTTTGAGACCATCGTCACCGATGAACTCAGCCGAAGGAACCTTCCCGCAGCGAAACCGGTGGAAGAATTACTGTCCGCGAATTCCCCCCGGCGTGGCAAAGTCTATCTGGTCGGCGCGGGACCTGGTGACCCAGATCTGATCACGGTGAAAGGCCTTCGTCTTCTCAAAGAAGCAGATGTTGTCGTCTATGACGCGCTTGCATCCTTCGAGCTTCTTTCTTCAACAAAGGAAGAATGCGAAAAGATTTTTGTAGGAAAGCGTTCCGGGGGCCACTATGTTGAGCAGGAAGAGATCAATGCTCTTCTCGTGACGAAGGCCGGCGAAGGGAAAATTGTGGTCCGCTTGAAAGGCGGAGATCCATTTGTGTTCGGCCGCGGCGGTGAAGAGCTGAAATCCTTACGCGAGGCGGGCGTCGAGGCGGATGTGGTTCCCGGAATTACGGCCGGGACGGGCATCCCTTCATCGTTAGGAATTCCGCTGACGAATCGGGACGTATCCTCCAACGTTGTGTTTGTTACCGGCAGTGAAGATCCCGCCAAAGAGAGCACTATTGATTGGAAAAGCGTTGCAGCGATCGATACGATCGTCGTGTATATGGGGATAAAAAATTTGCAGCACATTTCCTCAAAGCTGACGGAGGCGGGGCGCGATGGAGAGACGCCGGCGGCGGTTATTTTCGGCGGAACAACTGCGGAAGAAATTATTGTTTCCGGGACGCTTGCAACGATCAGCAAGAAAGCAGGGGAAGCTGAAACCGATGCGCCGGGAATTATTATCATCGGCGATGTTGTCAAGTTCATTTATCAGCCTGAGGATGCATTTGTAAAAGAATTCTAGACGTAGCCTGCCGCGTTCTTGGCCTGAGGTAGCTCCCCCTTAGGGACCAAGGTGATCGCCATGTCGTCATGCCAATTCATTCTATTCAATTCTCCTCCAAACACTATACAAAGGACCCTTATGCAGAGGTTGTTGGTACTACCAGCGGTTGGGATATTTTTAGTTTCAGCGAGTGCATTCTCGCAGGCAACATTCAGCGGTTATATGTTCGGTGATTACTACTATAATGTGGCGCGGGACTCTTCATTCAACCATACACCTCCTTCATACTCCGGGTTGAGCGCGTCTGCTCCGGGACCGAAAGCAATGCAAGCGTTTCAGTTCCGTCGTATCTACTTTACAATGGACGACAATATTTCCGGGGTGTTCTCGACACGGCTTCGTCTTGAAGCGGACCAAGCCGCCACACCCGGCATCACCTCTCCGGTGGGAACGAATCCGCCAACTTCGGAAGACGAACTAGTCAGCGGCAAAGTTGCGCCGTACATCAAAGAAGCTTGGCTGCGATGGAAGAATATTTTTGCCGGGAGTAATTTTACGCTCGGTCTTCAGTTGACGCCGGGATTTGCATTGACGGAGGCCGCATGGGGTAATCGGTTCCTTCAAAGGACTCTGATGGATCAAAATGGAATCGTCTCGGCATTCGACCTCGGAATGTCCCTGCGGGGAAAATTGACCCCAGACAGCATGGTCAATTATTGGGTTATGATTGGGAACAACGATGTGACCTCAACTATTCCCGAGAACAACAAATACAAACGGTACTACGCGAATATACAGGTGCTGCCCGCAACGAATTGGCAGGCGACCGCATATGTCGATTACGCCGACGCGGGAGATATTCCGAACATCGCAAGAACAGGCTTGGTGCTCAACAGCGCTTTGACGGAGGCTCTCTTTGCCGGCTATGGAAAGTCTTCGTTGAGCTTAACCGGACCGACCCAAACAAGTGTCGGAGCAGAAGTTTTCATGCAAGAGCAATCGAACGGTTACAAAACCTCGTCGGGTAATCTAGCTGCCAGAAATGTTCTTGGATATTGGGTATACGGAGAGTACTACTTTATTCCGGAAATTTCGGCTGTTGCACGGTACGACCACTTCGATCCGAACACGGGAAGCGATAATGCTGCAAAAGGCGATTCGCGTAATTATGCGTTAGGGGGAATTGTCTTTAGGCCGGACAAGAGCGTTTTCATTTCGCCAAACTTATTGTGGGAATCCTACGCGACGCCGGTGGGGGGAACTGCTATTAAGCCGTCCGTAACAGCTCGTTTGACTTTCTGGTACCTCTATATGTGAACCCGAAATGTAAAGATCAACTTCAGTCGGTTATCGATCGCAGGCAGGACCGACTCGCGTTCGCTAATGATTGTGATTCAAGACTTTGAGGAAAAGAGGGAATCGATTGACCATGTGCCGGCTCCAGCGCTCAAGAGGAAGACGATGCCCATCAACATGGCAAAGTCGGTTCTTGCGTCGGTCACGGCGAACCAAAATCCCTGATGGGGACGAAAGAGCTCCGGGATCTTCGTCGTCGCAATGGCGGTAAGTATGATGATAAGCAGCGGCACGTTCGCCAGACGGGTTAGAAGCCCGATCACCACCAGCGCGCCGCATGTGATTTCAAACGTCCCGACAAAATGAGCCGTCAGATCGGGAAAAGGAAACCCGATTTTCGTGAACCGGTTGACTCCTAAATTCGGGTCGATGAATTTCAGAATTCCCTGTGTCAGAAAAATAAGTCCGACAGAAAAGCGAATAAAGATGGCGGCGCCCGGTGCCTTGGTCGAAGCGATCCGATGGACGAATTTCATTGAAGATCCTCGTTAGTGAAGTTATTGATGCGTTGTATCAGGGACAAATTCCAGCACAATTGAGTTCATGCAATAACGCTTTCCAGTAGGAGGGGGGCCATCGTCGAAAAGATGACCGAGATGACTTCCGCACCGGCCGCACAACACTTCTATCCTGTTCATCCCGTACGATCCATCCTGTTCATAGCTAACTGCTCCCTGCCGCGCTGCTTCGAAAAAACTCGGCCAGCCGCACGTGCTGGCAAACTTCGCGTCCGACCGAAAAAGCTTATTGCCGCAAACGGCGCAATAGTACGTGCCGTGACCTTCAAAGTTCCAGTACTTTCCGGCGAAGGCCCGTTCGGTGTCTTTCTCCCGGGCAACAGCATAAACCCCAGCAGGAAGTACCTTTTTCCAGGCAGAGTTGGGAATAGTCAGCACCGACGTGTCGGTGCGCGAGTAATATGGATTGCTGGATTCTTGCTGGTCCGCCATTGCAGTCTCCTCCTGTTTGGTCTGGCAGCTGACTTCCAAAAAGACAGCGATGATGAAGATGGCTGTTCTGAGGATCATTCCCATTGAAGTATTAAAAAAAATACTCAGGCGAATCCCAAAGGGGTGGCTTTGTCAGGCGCAAAGCCGTCACAGTAATCAAAATCATAAAATCTGTGCCTTCCTCTGGAAATATTTCCACGTATTTCCTTCTATCAGTGTCAGGACTTATTGTGTAAGTTTTCATAGTATTATCTACTACTAGATTAATGCTTCTCTTCCGTAAACGAACTCTCTCTTTATTGAGTTCCTTGAGTAGTTGGGACGGTTGATTTGTGGAATGCGTTTTTTGCAGCTCAGCGAATTACTGAGAGCCAATTCACATGGAAATCCTTCGGCGCTAAAGATAGTTATTTGTGCCAAAACTAATACGATGGTTTCCTTAACACATTGTTAATATGTGTGTAATACATGTGTTAAAGTGTTTGTGTACTTTGCGTAGAGAGACAAAACTCGAAAAGGAGTAAACGTGATCAAATGCTGTAAGGTAATCTTCGTCATCGTTCTTTTTACTGTTCATTCTGAATCACAAGAACTGGACCGGCTGCTTCGCTGCGGAGACGAGTGCTTTACCCGTCAGGCAACTGGAGAAGCGCTTCGGTTTTACGATCAGGCGTATTCACTATCACCGCAAAATAGCGAAACGCTTCTTCGCCTCGTGCACACGTATTGCGATCTGGGATGGCTTCATCTACGGACCGATACGAGCGCTCATGCGTACTATCTTCATGCAGCGGCGTATGCGGACACGCTTTTGTCGCTGAATCCAAATTCCCCATCAGCCCATTTCTGGGTGTCGTTGACGCAGGGCAGCCTTATTCCTTTCCACACCGTTTCGGAAAAAATTCAATTGGGGAAGGAAGTACGATTTCATGCCGAGAAGGCGATCGAACTCGATTCCACGTTTGCTCTCGCCTACGTAATTCTTGCTGTTTTCGAAAGAGAAAGTTCGCAGCTTTCATGGTTTGAACGCACGATCGCCCGTGTTATCTTTGGTGCTGACATCGGCGGGTCGCTTGAACATTCGGAAGAACTTCTCGAAAAATCCATCCGCTATGACCGGCAAAACACGTACGCATTTTACGAGATGTATTGGACATGCATGGCAATGGGGAAGAAGAATGCCGCTGCCGAATCGCTGCGTCAAGTCCTTGCGCTTCCTGTGAACAGCCAGCGGGAAGGGGAATATCATCTGTTAGCACAAAATTATCTCGCACGAATCGACTCGACGGATCACTAACGCAAGATTTCCTTTAAAACCCCGCCTTTTCTTTCACCGCCGTTATTTACGTTTCATTCCTGACCCTGTTAACAATTTCATAACATTGGTGTAATACAAAGCTATTGTGAAAAATGTATTTTAGCGCACTTTTAAAAATGCACTCGGCTCATCATCAATTCAATCTTATCAATACTTACCCATTAATTTAATAGAAAGGATACACATGAAGAAGCAATTGTTTCTGCTGGCGGTTGGGCTCTTCCTCGTGTCGGCGGTTGCTTTTGGTCAGGGAAAATTTAGCGGCTATATGTTCGGGGATTACTATTTTAACGTTGCGCGCGATGCCTCATTCACTAACGCAGGAGTAGCCCCTGCGGCAGCCGCGTCCAGCGCAAGTGCACCCGGAGGGACCTCGATGCAAGCATTTCAGTTCCGCCGGATTTATTTTGCGTACGATAACGATATTTCGGAAATGTTCACAACACGATTTCGCCTCGAGGCAGACCAACCCGCTACGCTGACTGGAACTGGCGGCGATGAACTAGCTGGCGGAAAAACTGCCACGTTTGTGAAAGATGCTTACCTTACTTGGAAGAATGTTTTTTCAGGAAGTAATTTGACGTTCGGTATCCAGCCAACGCCGGCATACGATATCTCCGAGACTGCATGGGGTTATCGGTTCCTCGAGAAAACCATTATGGACTTGCGCGGAATCGTTTCGTCCCGCGACCTCGGAATTTCTCTTAGAGGGAATTTAATTGGTAACGGCATGGTCAATTATTGGGCGTTGATTGGAAACGATAACGGGAATTCACCCGAGAATAACAAGTACAAACGATACTACTTTAACGTACAAATAAAGCCGGTGACGAACTTGATGGCGACAGTATATGTCGACTATAAGGATGCGGCAGATAAACCGAACCTGGCCCACCCACCGGTGTTGGTTAGCAATAGTACGTTGACTGAAGCGGTCTTTATCAATTATGCAGTGCCGTTCACGTACAATTTCGGATTTGAGGCGTTTATGAACTCCCTCTCCAATGGTTACGCAGCCACGGGAGCGACAACACTTTCTTCGAAAAACGCTCTTGGCTTCACGGTATTCGGCGCTTACAATCTGATGGCCGATTTATCAATTGTCGCTCGGTACGACAGCTACGATCCGAACACGGGAAGCGACTACGCTGCAAAAGGTGATTCGCGCAACTATATCATCGGCGGCTTGTCATGGAAAGCGGACAAGAATGTTTCTATTTCCCCGAACATTTTGTATGAGACATATGAAACTCCTGTGAATGCGGCGACCGGCGTAAAAGGTACTGCGATCGACGCTTCGGTGACGGCACGTCTGACATTCTACTACATATTTCTGTGATAATAAATCGTAGTTAACTAATAAAAACGAAGGAACAAAAAATGAAATCATTAACGATCGCATTGTTGCTGCTCGTCCTGTCGCTGGTCATCGGCGATGCGGCCTTTGCCCAGATGAAGTTGAATGGCGCAGGAGCAACGTTTCCCTACGTCATCTATTCCAAATGGTTCGACGTCTACAGCAAGAAGAGCGGCGTGGAATTCAATTATCAGTCGATCGGCAGCGGCGGGGGAATCAAGCAAGTCACCGAAGGCACTGTCGATTTCGGAGCGAGCGATGGTCCGATGTCGGACGCGCAGCTTCAGGAGGCAAAGGGAAAACAGGGGACCGACGTTCTTCATATCCCGACCGTGATGGGTGCGGACGTTGTCGCATATAATCTCCCTGCCGCCGGGAAGGACCTGCGGCTGACCCCGGATGTTCTGGCCGGTATCTTTCTTGGTCAAATTACCAACTGGAATGATTCCAAGATTGCCGCAATTAATCCGGGGAAAAATCTTCCCGACGAATCGATCATCGTGGCACACCGATCCGATGGAAGCGGCACCACCTATATTTTTACAGACTATTTGAATAAAGTCAGCAAGACATGGGCTGCAAATGTCGGCAAAGGTACTTCCGTTAACTGGCCAGCCGGGCTGGGAGGCAAAGGGAATGAGGGCGTCGCCGGCATAGTAAAGCAGAGCGATGGCGCCATCGGCTACGTCGAACTTGCCTACGCAGTGAAGAACGATCTCCCGTACGCACTTGTTCAGAACAAAGAAGGTGCATTCGTTCAAGCGACGTTTGAATCGGTTTCTGCCGCTGCTGCAGGAGCGAGTAAAAACATGCCGGAGGATTTGCGCGTTTCTATCACGGATCCGGGTGGCAAGGATTCGTACCCCATCTCCGGATTTACGTGGCTCTTGATCTATCAGAATATGAAAGATAAATCCAAGGCGCAGGAAATTGTAAAATTCTTAAAGTGGGCAATGGCCGACGGCCAATCATATACAAAGGATCTTTACTACGCACCGCTTCCGGAACCTGTCGTGAAACTCTGTCTGAAAAAGATCGATACCATTTCAACCAATTGATGTCTTGTGGCCGAAACTTCATCGAGTATTGCATTACCAGTTGGGCACCAGCCGAGTGGAGGAGCTGAAAAAGCTCCTCCACCCGCCGTTCTTGCTGAAGGGAAAAAAGGCAAGAGCGTCAATCTCGGCGACCTGATCTTTCAAGGATCTACGACGTTCTTTGCCTTCCTTGTCTTTGCGCTGGTCTTCCTGATGGCGTATGAGATGTTCCACGGTTCGACCCTTTCTATAGAAAAATTTGGCTGGTCATTTCTTTGGCGGGAAATTTGGGATCCGGTTCAGGATGAATACGGGGCCCTCGTCTTTATTTTTGGGACGCTCGTCTCGTCGGTACTGGCACTTCTCCTTGCACTCCCGTTAAGCATCGGCGTCGCGGTATTTTTGTCGGAGCTGGCTCCCCGGTGGCTCGAGAAGCCTGTATCGTTTCTTATTGAACTTCTTGCAGCAATTCCAAGCATCGTGTACGGCTTATGGGGAATTTTCGTTCTTGTTCCATGGCTGCGAACTTCCGTAGAGCCGATCTTGTCCAAGAATTTGAAGTTTCTGCCGTTGTTCAGAGGAGCACCCTACGGATTCGGAATGCTGGCTGCAGGAATTATCCTGGCGATCATGGTTCTTCCGATTATCACGTCGATCTCCCGCGATGTGCTAAAAGCAATTCCAACCGCACAGCGCGAAGCGGCATTGGCATTGGGGGCCACTCGCTGGGAAACGACACGGATCGTTTTGTCGGATGCGAGATCGGGAATGTTAGGAGCGACCTTGCTCGGCTTGGGGAGGGCCATCGGTGAAACGATGGCGGTCACCATGGTCATCGGAAACCGTCCGGAAATCTCCGCGTCGCTCCTCGCTCCCGGGTATACGATGGCAAGCGTCATCGCGAACGAATTCACCGAAGCGACATCGGATATGTACATCAGTTCGCTTATCGAAATTGCTCTTATTCTCTTCGCGATGACGGTTCTCCTGAATGCCGCAGCCCGGCTCATCGTCTGGGGCGTCACGAAAAAATTCAAGAACGAATGAAACAGGGATTCTCAACATATCATTATTGGCGAAAATCAAAGAGCGCTTTTACGACGTTCCTGTGCTTCCTGAGCGCGCTCATTGCCATCGTTCCTCTCTTTCTTATCTTCTTCTATTCTCTCTCGCAGGGTATCGGCGCGCTGAATCTCGATTTCTTCATCAAGATGCCAAAGCCTGTCGGAGAAAGCGGAGGGGGAATGGCAAATGCAATAGTCGGCACGGCGATCCTCATCGGTCTTGGGACTATTTTCGGACTTCCGATCAGCCTTTTTACGGGGATCTATCTTGCCGAGCATAAGCATAGCGCCTTTGCATCGGTTGTACGTTTCTTAACGGATGTCCTCAGTGGAATACCGTCGATCGTCGTCGGCGTCGTCGCTTATATCATCGTCGTCCTCCCCATGAAGCACTTCTCTGCACTCGCCGGAGGTGTCGCGCTTGGAATCCTGATGATCCCCACTGCGACCCGTACGACGGAAGAAATGCTGCTGCTCGTTCCCCAGTCTATCCGGGAAGCCGGCCTCGCGCTCGGCATTGCACGCTGGAAAGTGACATTGAGAGTCATCCTTCCTACTGCGCTGCGGGGGATCACGACGGGAATTCTGCTAGCGCTCGCACGCGCTGCGGGTGAAACGGCGCCTCTCCTTTTTACAGCGCTTGGAAATCGTTTTTGGTCGACAGAAATCGGCCAGCCCATTGCGTCGCTCAGCGTATTTATCTATGACTATGCCAAGGCGCCGTTCTCCGACTGGAACAGGCAGGCGTGGGCCGCCGCCTTTGTACTCATATTTTTTATTACCATCCTGAATGTTATATTTCGATTCGTAACGAGAGGACGCTATGCAGGAAACGGCCACTGACGAAAAGATCGCGAGGGCGCCCCTCGTTATCGGCAGCAAACGCGAAGCGGAAAAAACTATGAACGTGAAAGTTTCGACAAAAAACGTTGAAGCCTTCTTCGGCAAAAGCAAGGCATTGCACGGAATCTCTCTGGACGTACCCCAGAATACCGTCGTGGCAATTATCGGTCCGTCGGGCTGCGGCAAGTCGACCTTCCTCCGATGCCTGAACAGGATGCACGAAGTGGCGGGAGGGACGCGGAAGGGTTCCATTATCCTGGATGGAGAAAGCATCGACGAGTACGATCCTGTCGTTTTGCGCCGCAGGGTCGGGATGGTCTTCCAGAAGCCGAACCCGTTTCCCACGATGTCGATCTTCGACAACGTTGCTGCGGGACTCCGTTTGAACGGGATGGTAAAGAAGAACTCGCTCGCGGAAACGGTAGAGCGAAGCCTTCGTCAGGCGGCCCTGTTCGATGAAGTGAAAGATATTCTCGACAGGTCGGGCATCAGCCTGTCGGGCGGACAGCAGCAGCGGCTCTGCATAGCACGCGCGCTCGCCGTCGACCCGGAAGTTATTTTGATGGATGAACCGGCAAGCGCCCTCGACCCGATCGCGACCGCGAAGATAGAGGAACTGATCCAGGAACTCAAGAAGAATTATACGATAGTCATCGTCACGCATAACATGCAGCAGGCGGCGAGAGTGAGCGACGAGACGGCCTTTTTCTACCTTGGCCAGCTCATCGAGTTCGGTGGAACAGAGCGTCTGTTCACTTCACCCCAGAAGAAACAAACAGAAGATTATATCACCGGCCGCTTCGGCTAGACGCTTGTTATTTTCAATTCATAATTCTTAATTATTAATTCATAATTCTTAATCGCCTTTCCAATGCCCCGACACTTTGAAATAGAACTCGATCAACTCCGCACCAATATTATCAAGATGGGAAGCCTGGTCGACGAGCAAATTGACATGGCCACGATTGCACTGCTCGAATCGAATGTCGAAAGGGCGAGGCTTGTGATGGATCGCGACCGAAAGGTCGATGAGTTCGACAATCTGATCGACTCGCAGTGCGAGCGCATTTTCGCTTTGACCCAGCCGGTGGCGACCGACCTGAGGCTGATCATGGCGGCGCTGAAAATAAATCACGAATTGGAACGAATGGGAGACATCGCCGTCAATATTGCAGAGCGTGCCATCTCGCTTCAGTATCATCTTGAGCTGCTTCGGAAATCGAGGGTCATCGAGATGTCGAGCATCGCCCGGGAGATGGTGAAGCACGCGATCGACTCGTTTGTGAACAACGATCCAGAGCTCGCGCGCGAGATCTTGCCGAAGGACGACCTCGTCGACAACCTGAACAAGACTATATTCCACTTCCTCGTGTCTGAAATGAGGGCGAATCCCGATATCATTGAACCCGCAGCGCATATTATCGTCCTCTCCCGTCATCTCGAACGCCTCGCGGACCATGCGACGAACATTTCGGAGGACGTTGTCTATCTTGTCGACGCAAAAATTGTCAAGCACCACGCCGAAGAGCAGGAATGATCTTCTAAGCTTGGTCACAGGATGAGGTTTGACAATGTTATCCAACCGGGTAGTGCTTTAATTTGAGCGTGTAAGCCAGAATGCAATAGCAATGTCATTCTGAGGAGCGGAGCGACGAAGAATCCACGTCGATGCAGCAGGCAAAATGATAATGGTTAGTTGTCATGGACCCTGCGCTCCGCTCAGGGTGACATATGATAGTCGGGGACTTCACCATTCTTAAGATCTCAGCCTCACCATTGTCATTCTGAACGAGTCCTCGACGAGTCGTCTATCTACGATTCTACGAATCGTAGATTCGTTGAACGACCCTACGGGTCATCGACCCGGAGGGAGTCGTTGACCGCGTAAGCGGGACGAAGGGAAGAATCTTTCTCACAGAATAGATCCTTTACGCAGCCCAGAATAACTTTACAACCCCTTGCCGGCCGCATTTTCCCGAATTAGGGCATTTCGATAGTGGGTTACTTTGAGATAAAAACAGGTGACATTATCCTTCCCTACGGGATGAAAGTGGTATGTTCACCCTGAGCAAGTCCCGATGCTTTTTATCGGGACGC
>CAYTOA010000079.1:0-12959 GCA_964439265.1 uncultured Chitinophagaceae bacterium | reverse complement strand
AATATTTTCGATCGCTTTTGCCAGAGCCATTTCAGCTGCTCATTTTTTGATTTCTTAAATTACGGTTGATAGATCTGGTCGAACGTTCCGCCGTCGGCGAAATGCGTTTTCTGCGCATTTCGCCATCCGCCGAAAACCTCGTCGATCGTAAACAGTTTTAGTTTCGGAAACTTGTTCTCGTATTTTGCCGCGACAGACTGCAGACGAGGGCGATAAAAATTGCGTGCAGCAATTTCCTGGCCTTGCTCCGTATAGAGGTACTCGAGGTACGCCTGCGCAACTGCGCGGGTCCCCCGCTTATCGACGACTTTGTCCACGATTGAAACCGGCGGCTCGGCGAGAATGCTGACATCGGGAGCAACCATCTCAAATTTCCCCTGGCCTAGTTCATTGACGGCGAGAAAGGCTTCATTTTCCCACGCGATGAGAACGTCGCCGATGCCCCGCTCCACGAATGTGATCGTTGAACCGCGCGCACCCGCATCGAGCACGGGGACATTTTTAAACAGACGTTTGATGAAGTCTTTCACTTTGGATTCATCTCCGTTGAATTTTTTCAGAGCGTATCCCCATGCCGCAAGATAGTTCCACCGGGCCCCGCCCGATGTTTTGGGGTTCGGCGTCACGACCGTGACGTCGGGGCGGACGAGATCGTCCCAGCCGTTGATCTTTTTCGGGTTTCCTTTGCGGACAAGAAACACGATCGTCGAAGTGTAGGGCGTGCTGTTGTTCGGAAGTCTTGTCTGCCAGTTCTGCGGAACAAGGTTGGCTTTCTCGTAGAGCGCGTCGATATCGTATGCCAGAGCAAGTGTGACGACGTCCGCCTGCAGTCCATCGATCACCGCACGCGCTTGCTTCCCCGATCCCCCGTGCGACTGATCGATCGTCACGACCTGGCCGGTCTTCTCTTTCCAGTATTTTGCGAAACTTGCATTAAAATCCTGGTACAATTCACGCGTAGGATCGTAGGAGACGTTAAGCAGCGTAACTTCTTGCTGTTGAGCGGCGGCGGGCGATGCAAACACCACGGCAAAGCTGCTCAGCACAAACACTATTCTTGATATTTTCTTATAGAACGATTTCATCGTCATGATTCCTTTTTCAGAATTGATATGCAATAGTTAAACGTGCTGTGAGCGACGCATCATACGCTACGCTCGACGTGTTTCCGACCGCAGGCTTGTTTTCATAGGTTTCGTATTCGATGTTCGGCTGAATGAAGAAATTCTTGTCGGTTTTCCAGCTGAGCGCAGCAATGACCAGATTGCGAGAATCGCCTTTCACGTTGGCGTTGGTATTCGGGTCGAAAAAATCGTACCGGAGAACGGCCGCCAGCTCGGTCACAAAATTGTACGAGCCAAAAACCGAATACCCCTGTCCTACAGCGCTTCTCGTCGCTGTTCCTGCAACGGGAGCGTTTGCCGCATTCTGCGAAAATATTTCAGCGCCGATATTGTAATTGTCTTTGACGCCGTACCACGCAACAAGAGAACCAGTTGCTTTGTCATTGTCACTGATCGTGGTTTTCGCCGGTGCCAGGGCTGCATAATCGCCGGAGACCGCAACCTGAAAATTAGCAAACGGCGATGCTTGAAGATTGAGGTAATAGCGTTTATATTTGTCGGTTTCTACGGCTGTGTTGGAATTGTTGCCGATCAAAATCCAATAATTGTAGCTCCCTCCCTGGTCAATGCGGCCTTTGAGCGAAACGCCGAGGTCGCGCGTCGCCACATAGCCGCGCAAATCTTGTTCGGTTTTTTCCAATGACCGGTATCCCCATGCAGCTTCGGAAACCGCAGGAGCCGGAGTGGGCTGTTCGCCGAACGTCAGGTCGCTTCCTGAAAAAATTCCTTTCAACGTTACGTATGCATCCTTCACGAACAAGTTGTTGGTCCCGTTGGTCGCAGCTATTTGATCGTCTTCCAGCCGAAAACGCGTCGTAAGTTTTTCCGAGATATCATCGTCGAACGTCAAATAGAATCGGCGAAGCTGAAATCCGTTGAAGTTTTTCGCATTGCTTGCCGCTGGAATGGCAGTGTTCGGGAGTGCCGGGCCTTTTGTTCCGCTCGTGTCGCGCGAAACGTTATAGAAATAGTCACCGTAGACGACTCCGCTGAATTTCGGCTGCCCCCATGCTGATGGCGGCAGTGCTTGCTGTTTCTGTGCCGCGGCTTCCTGGTCGAGTTCGCGAAGGCGCTGCAATATTTTTACCTGCTGAGTCAGCTCCTGCAATCGGGTTTCGATCGAGGTATTGTGAGAAGTGCTATCCTGTGCAACTGTAATATTCGTGAGAAAGAAAGAAGCATTCGCGAGAATAATTGCCGTAAAAAATAGTTTCAGGGTCTTCATAATTTTCCTTTTTCGGTTAGAATATTCTCCATTTGAGACCGCGAGAGAAATTGAGGAGAATCTAAGTGAATGTTATTTTTATATGAGAATCGAATTTGGATTTTTGATTAGCGTTTTCGTCGACCATGCAGAAAAGTGTAATGACACACACTTTTCACAATGGATACTTCGATGGCTGCAGTGATAGAGCTATACTACTATCGCAGCGATCGTCAACGAAAAATGAATGAGAGAAAAACGGCTGGGGTCAACAACAACAGAGGTAATGCCCGTTGAGGTACGGAGCATCGTGCTGCAACGCTGGTCTGCAAGCGTAGAATAAATGAAGATTAGAACCGTTTGACATTTGGAAGTGTGATTGTATTTTGACAAACCCCCTTTTTAGCCGGCAAAGTCTAAAAAGAGTCAGAGATGAAAAACATGGCAAATGATCTCTCCAGATAAGATAACATTCTGCAATTTATTGTCAAGTCGTAAACGGAAAAAAGTACGGCACATGTTCCTTCGCCGCAATGGATCCGTGAGATCGACTTTCTTTTGTTATTTGCATTGCAGCGTTAAACGGATTCTCTATTCCATATGTCAAACGGACAAGGTTGCAAAACACCCTCTTCCCCGCTCACAATGTAGGAGTCATGAAGTCATTCTGAATTGATACGATTATCAGCAATCAAGACCAAAATTCGGAAGAAACTTTGTGCCGCCGTCTATCAATCTTTTCATTCCCGCAATTGTAGAAGAAACCGGACCGAGCTCTTCGGCTGAAAGCCGCCGGCATGCACTTCTTTGTGCCCATCCTCAAAATCATTCATGGTTTGTATGAAAATACTCAATCGGCGCATTCCGTCTCTGCAACTTCTTTTCTTTGTGATCTACGTGATCCTTTCTTCTGTCATGGTTTTCACTCCGATCATCATCACCGGATCGGTTCACGTTACCAAGAAGTTCATCATCGATGAAGATGTTACGGAAGTCATCCTGCTGGGCGTTCTCTTTGCCCTGAGTCTCCTCATTTTTAGGCTTTACCGGAAAGAGGCCTCCAAGCAGGCTGAACTGATTGACAGCATCAAAACCGACAAGAAAAAGGCCGACGAAAGACTTTTCGCTTCGCTTGAGTATATAGGGAAAGTCAACGTCCAGATCGAGCAGATGAAATCAATATTTGAAACGACGAACGCGTATCCGGAAACAATGAATGAGTTCAAGAGAGCAGTCCATTTTTTGAGCGACCGCGTTCTTGGAATCGTCAATACGAATTGGGTGTTGTTCAGAATCGTGAACAGCGATACTCATAGAACCAATTATGAGTGTTTCGAAACACGGGAGGGGTTCGTGTGCCGGTATCCGCACGTCAGCAACAAAATGATTGTTGAAGAACGGTCCGACTCACCTTTCACCGCAGTCGTGTCAAATCCGCACAATTTCAATTTTCTCGTTTTCTGCGCCATGCCGGTTGCAAGCATCAATAATGACCAGCGGGTCTTTATTCAGGCGATTATGAACGAGATCACGATGTTGTTTATTATCCTGAATTCCTCTCATGCCAAACTTGGCGGCAGAATCGCCGCAGGGAACAGATCCAGTACGATAACCGAAGTCGTGCAGACCATGCCGCCTTCGAGAAACTGAGCTCATTGCAGATGCCCGTGACGTATCGGTTCGACGCCAACATCATTATTATTGAAATGTTCGGCGAATACACAATGAACGATGTTCGCACTACAATTATCAATTCGTTGGACGGTGAGGGGGCAGGAAGGCGATCTTTCCTGCTGTTCAATTTTGGCGAATCTCGAAGCATGGTCGTTCGATCTTCGGAGGAGATCAACACGATGGTGAATTTCATTACGTCGTTAGCGAACCGGTTTGGAAACCGTCTTGCATTCGTATCATCCTACGAACTGCCGTACGGTCTGATGCGTTTCGTTGCTGTTAAATCAGGAAAGTGTGGAATCGATTCGGAAGTGTTTCGTACGTACAAAGAAGCGCGGGATTGGCTCCTTTCATAGTATCGGCAGCAAGAGCTGCCTAGCTCGTCAAATAATTACTTGACCGCAAAGGACGCTAAGAACGCAAGGTGTTTTCAGTTTTTTCACAAAAACCCCTGGTGACCTTTGCGATTCTTGCAAAAGATCACTTCTTGGGGATAATGTTACCGCGCTGGAGAGAAGCGGGCTTTAATGTGGAATGCTTTTTCGAAGAGCTCTTTTTTCCTGTTTGCGCCCCAGACTTCCAGCTCAATTTTTGCTCTTTGCGACCGCCGCAGTTTGAAATGCACCGTTGACCGCGTACGCCGGCATCGCAAGCTTTTAATAACAGAGAAATGCGTCCGGTCCAATCCGTCCGCAATACGGAGGATCGCCGAGAGCTTCACCACGATGTCCCGTTCGTCGGCATTGAGCTTGGCAAATCCTTCGTGTCTCATCTTGGGATGACTTTTCCTGTGGTACCGCGCGATGTTTGCAATGATCTCTTTTTCATTTTCCGTGAACCCGAGCAGCTCGGAATTCCGGATGAGGTAGTACGAATGCCGGTGGTGCTGTGCATGCGAGACGAATAGTCCGACTTCATGGAGAAGCGCGGCTGCCTCAAGATAGACCCGTTCATCCGAGCTCAGCTTGTGGAGGGGAGCTGTCTGGTCGAAAATATCCAGCGCCAGCCGGCCAACCTGGTGAGCGTGCACTTTTTCGTACCGAAAACTCTCTGCAATGTGAAGGACGCTTGTATACCGGATATCGTGGAAATGGTCAAACCTCTTCTTTCTGTGGTACTTCTCGATAGTGTCGAGGATGATCCCCTCGCGGAGCGCATATTCAGAAATGGTCATCCGCTTAACGTCCAGCGCCCGGAACGCTTCCTCAAGAATGATCACCCCGGCAACAATGATGTCCGCCCGGGCCGGGTCGAGCCCGTCGATGCCGGCACGGTCATCTGAATCGTTCTTATCGAGAATGATGTCCGCAACCTCTGAAAGCTCGTCGCTCGAAAAGGTAAAATTATTAATAGACGCCTCCCCCTCTTCATCTCTTCGCAGCCTGATGATCTGCGCAATATTGGTGATCGTCCCCGATGTTCCAACGGCGATCTCATAATGATTCTTGCGGGCTGCGCGCGCAATCGGACTTAACGTCCCCCGGACAAATTGGCGGCACTCACGGATGGATTTTGAAGAAGTCTTGCCGTCTTCAAAGAAACGCTGCGTCAATCGTACGGCTCCGAGCTTCAGGCTGTTGCTGTACAGGATTTTTCTTTGATGCCCGATAAGGAACTCGGTGCTTCCCCCTCCGATGTCCACCATCAGGTGCTTCTTCTTGAAAATCGGCAGCGCCTGGAGAACTCCAAGGTGAATGAGCCGTGCTTCCTCAAAGCCCGAAGCAACCTCGATCGTAATTCCTGCCTCCGTTTTTACGCGGCGGAGGAATTCGTCCTGGTTCAACGCCTCGCGGACCGCGCTCGTGGCGATCGCCCGAATGGGCGCACGGTACGAATCGGCGATCATCTTGCACCTGCGGAGAGCAAGGATCGCGCGCTCAACGGCGCTCCCCGTAAGGTATTTCATGTCGGTGGAACCTGAGCCAAGGCGCACTATTTCTTTTTCACGTTCGAGGATCGTAAAGCTGCCGGAGTCGGGATAGACCTCGGCAACAAGGAGATGGATCGAATTGGTGCCGATGTCAATGGCGGCGAGGTTTTTCTTCAGATTCTTCATCTTCGAGGACTGCGAGTATTCCTTGTTTTAGTGCACGGTTGGTATCTTCATAACTCTTTGCTGCATCGACCACCTGGAAATTGAACTCATTGGTCATCCGGTCGAATTCTTTCAAGATAAGTTTCTGGTACTCGACAAAACTGTCGTAGAAATCGTCACCAAGCCGCATGTCCATTCCTGATTCCCAGTAATCCAACCCCTCTCCCGACTGCTCCACCCAGTACCGCTTATGCAGCGTTTGACTGTTGATCACTCGTGGGATCAAATCCTCTATGTTGATGCGCATATAAAAAACGGCATCCGGCTCTATTGCAAACCCGAACACTTTCCTGATCCACTGGCGGTCGCCCCCCCTCACCGATGAGCGCGCAAACGCAGTATGGATATAGCGGTCCGCGAGGACCACGAAGCCGGCCCGGAGCGCCGGGATCACTTCGTGCTCAAGACGGTCAGCAAAATCTGCGGCATATAACAGGCTGAACGTATCGAAATTCAGCGTGTGGCCGGACTTTGCCTCGTTGATGGCTTTCCCCATCAACGGCGACCGCGTCCAGCCTGTCGTCGTAACGCCGTAGCCCTTCACCTCCAGCCATTTCTTTAATTCCTCAAGCTGGGTGGATCGGCCGACGCCGTCCGTCCCTTCGATCACGATGAGCTTGCCGGTCAGGTCGCTGACGTCGACGTACGGAAGCCCGTTGCCGTAAAATGTTTTCTTTTTATGCGACATAGACATTCTCCTTCTTCTGCAGGAACGGAGTCGGTTTATAGTCTTTTAATCTTTCGCGTACGATATCGCGGATCAGGCTCTGCTGTTTCTGTATCGAATCCGTCGCATCGATGACCGTCAGTCCGTACTCTGCTGAGATTTTGTCGTACTCTTCGAGGATCTTCGACTGGAATAATCTGAAGCTCTCTCTCGGGTCGTCGCTCAATCCGAGGTCCATGCCGGCTTCGTGGAATTTCAGTTCCACTCTTCCGTTCAGGATGCGCTTCAGCGAAACTTCGATCGGGACCTTGAAATAGAACTGGATGTCCGGCTTCACTGCAAAGCCGTAGAGATTTCTCACCCATTCCGGATGGACGCCGCGGATCACATCGCGTGCGAACGCAGTGTACACGTAGCGGTCGGCGCAAACGATCATCCCTGCCTTTAATGGAGGAATGATCAGATGTGCCAATCGGTCCGCGAAATCTGTCGCGTGGAGGATGCTGAACGTCGTCGGCGTGAGAAGGTTTTTTTTCTTCCCTCTTTTGATGGTCTCGTTCACGAGCGCAGAGGAATTCCATTCCGTAAAAAAAACTCTGTACTTGGCGTTCAGCAGCCACTTCTGCAGAAGCTCCAATTGAGTTGATTTGCCGGATCCGTCGATTCCCTCCACGATAATGAGGATGCCGGGGTACGGACGAGGTTGGTCGAAAAGTCGGGCCATGCGGTTGTCCTATCTTATTTATTTGAGTTCACGAAGTTGTTTCGGCTGCAGATGCCAGTGAAGCGTCCCCGCTCCCCGCGGCGGCATGCTCGAGACCTCGATGCAGCAGAGCGCTCCTTTTTTGAATTCGATGATGGATTGTTCGGAACCGAGCAGCGCTGATGCGAGAAAACCGAGATCGGGTTCATGTCCCACGATCATGATGTGGTCAAGGTTCTTGTACTTTGCGAGATACACCATCAATTTTTTCGCCAGGCTCCCGGGGAGAAGTTCTTTGCAGACCTCGATCTTGTGATCCGCCCCCAGAGCATCCGCTGCGATCTTTGCCGTATCATGCGCGCGGATGAGGGGACTTGTCAGTATCACATCGATGGTACCGATGACCGTCGCGATGCCGCGCGCGCCCTTGCGCATCTTTTCCTTTCCGTCGTCCGTCAGAGGCCTGTCGTCGTTCAGAAATCCGGCGGTTCCCCGTTGAACGGCGATGCCATGCCGTAAAATATAGATGAACAATATCTTCTCCGAAAATATTTTTTGCTGAAGTTAAATAATCTAAACGGGCTCATGGAAAAGATAGAAGCCGTCTCAAGCCAACTCCGTACGGTCATCCTGAGCGGAGCGAATGCCTAAGGCATCCCTTCGGGAGGATCTACGACACTGAAGCTTCCCAGATTGACTATGCAGAGTAGTCATAGATTCTTCACTACGCTTCGCTCCGTTCAGAAGGACAATAATGGCTCTTCATCGTTCTAGAACGATTTTGGCTCTCATTTCTACATTTCGCCCTGTACAAAGCATATACCGAAGGCATCCCTTCGGGATGGTCTGCGAACCTGACGCCCGGAAGGTCGCATGCAACAAAAAAATTCCCATCTCTTAAATTTTGACCATAGACTGTACGACCCGCTGCTTGAAATTCTCCGCATCCCAACGCGAGATGAGAAAGCATGCTTCGTTGAACATCGTCAGCCGACGATTCTGCTCCGCATGAATCAGGTCGGCGAGGGCTTTCGTCCGGATTCTGTCGGCCGGATCCGCAGTAGCCCGGTTGAACGAGCGTATTTCACGGAGCTGGACGTTCAGCGCGGGAATATTCACGTCGCAATCGTGAACCTGCCCAATGACGTCAAGAAGTTGTTTTACCTCCCTGAGGCATACCGAGAATTCGTCGCCGAATGCCTCCTCAAAAAATTCCATCGCATATCGAAGCGTCTTCCCTGCATTCCTCATCTTGTGCAGTTCCTCCTTGAGCCTCGGATGGCCGAGGACCCGGTTCCGGTATGCAAAAAAGCCGTCGAACAGGACAGGCAACAGCAACCTTGCGTTTTCACGGAAATTTTTGTTCGGCTTCAGACCGGCGGTGGTTGCCATGATCGATTCACAATGAAGACTTCACGAACGAAGCAAAAGAATCCGCGTAATTGATCTTTCTCAGAAACTTCAACTCGCGCAGCAGGTTCCTCCGGTCGAGAACTCGGGCGGTTGTTTCTCTTGCAATCAAGAGATCTATCACTTTTCGGTCGGCGGGTTCAAGTTTTTTTTTGTACTCGGAGAGCGATTCCAGAAATACATCGCGCTCTCTCACCGCTCCCAATGCCCGGATCAGGGATTGCATGCGGGCGTCGTGCTTCTTGAGCTTCTTCTTCGAAAAACAATCCCGGAAGATCTTCAACACGGCTCTCAGCCTTCGCGCCGAGACGCGCATATCGTGAAGCGCTTCAATGTCCTCTCCCTTCACCGTCGCTGATTCGTACGAAAAAGTTTCCTGAACACGGGTCAACGCGATCTTTTGCAGACACTGCTTGAGGCTCTCGTCGGGATTTAAATCCACAATTTTCCACGGTCTTGCCATACGTGCCGTCCCAATTTTGCTAAACCAAATCAAATGCGCAAGGTCTTACAGCCGCTCGAACAATAAGAAATTGTTAAATTTTCAGGCAAATGCCCCCACCCGCGGTGCCGCGCTTTGGCGAAAATCCAGCCGATAATGGGATGGACGAAAGGCATGCATTAGGGACCGATTCCAGCCTACAGTGAGGAGAACGCGAACGACGAACGTAGCTCGATGCCCCATAAAGGAACGCAAACTTCTCTCTTACGACTTTAATGAGAAGCTGAACGATGTTCCTTCACCCACTACGCTGTGCACGTCAACCTTGCTGCCGTGAGCCTCAACGATGTGTTTCACGATCGCAAGCCCCAGTCCTGTTCCGCCTACTTCGCGTGATCTGTCTTTGTCGATCCGATAAAATCGCTCGAATATCCTCGTGAGGTGATCCTGAGCAATTCCCGCGCCCGTATCGGTTACGACAAACCGGATCTTGCCCTCCTCGGGTGCGGTGGAAACGAGAACCTCTCCCCCCTCCCTGTTATACTTGATCGCGTTATCGATCAGGTTGCTGAGCACACCACGCAGCCGTTCCTTATCCCCAAATACTTCTGCCTCATCGCCTGTCTTCATCGACAGGCGAAGTGTAACGTGCCGTTGAAGCGCAGCCTGTTGAAAATCGTTCACCACCAGTTCAAGGAATTCATTGACGCGAAAATATCTGAAACTCATCTTCATTTCCCCCGACTCGATCCTCGAAATATCGATAAGGTCGTTCAACAGCACGTTGAGCCGCGCGGCATGGGTGGATGCCTTTTCGATGAAGAGCCGGTTGACGGCAGGGTCGTCGACGGCGCCGTTGAGAAGCGTTTCCAGGTAGCCCTGGAGCGTGAAGATGGGCGTGCGAAGTTCGTGGGACACGTTGCCGAGGAATTCGCTGCGAGCGCGCTGCAGTTTTTTCAGTTCCACGATATCCGCTTTCAGTTTGTCCACGAGTTCGTTGACGGCGCGCGCTACATGGCCAATTTCATCGTCAGTCGTTGTTTCAATATGTTTCTCGAGATCGCCGAGTCTGATCTTCTCGACGTTCTCTGCGATGGCCACCATCGGGCGGGAAATTCTCTGAGAGACAAAAATGCTTACGCCGATGATGAGCGTCAGCGTGATGGCCCCCGCCCAGACGATCTTCCACCGGATGACATCGACATTCTCTCTCATCTCTTCCATGTGGGCGCTGACGCGGATGAACCGGACATCTTTCATGGAGGGCGACGGGACGGAATCGCGGTATTGTTTTGCAACGTAGAGAAAATCTCTTCCCACCGTTGCGCTGTGACGGATGTTCGTGCCGATCGTTTTCGACAGCGCCTCCTGTATTTCCGGCCGGAGCAGATGATTTTCAAGCGTCGACAGTCTGTCGAACGGAACGTCCGAGTCAGCAACGACTGTTCCATCCTCCGCGACAAGCGTCACCCGGGCCCCAAGTACGCCGGCCAGATGCTGGACCGAAGCGGCACGCGCCTGCGGGTCAGTAAAATCTCCGACCATGAGAAGATGATGCACGACGTCAGCCTGCTGTTCGAGTTGATGGACCAGGCGGTCTTCGAACAGCGATTCTATCTCGAGGCTCGAGATCACTCCCACCGCGGCAATAATAACGACGGCGAGAATTAAATACGTGAGGGTTATTTTTGTCTGGATGCGTTTCATGCTTACGCTTTGAACCGGTAGCCGACGCCCTTTACGGTCTCGATCATCTCGGCAAATTTTCCAAGCTTTTCCCTGATCTTCCTGATGTGAACATCGACGGTCCGGTCTACAACGAAAACGCCTTCTCCCCACACCGCATTGAGCAGGACATCCCTCGAGATCACTCGCCCGCGGTGACGGACAAGATAGACGAGCGTCTCAAATTCCTTTTTGGGAAAGACCAGCGCCTTTGCTCCGAGTGTAACGGTATAGTTCGGCACATTGATCTCGAGATCTTCGATTCTGAGAATGGAAGATGCCTCGGCAGCCTGGTCCTCCTTTTTGTCTCTCCGCATCGCGGTACGCACGCGAGCGATAAGTTTCTTGATACTGATCGGCTTCACGATGTAATCCTCAGCGCCGAGTTCGAGCCCGATCACTTCGTCGATCTCTGAACTCTTGGCAGTCAGGAAGAGCACGGGAATCGACTTCGTCTTTTCCACCCGTTTCAGCTCGCGCAGGACGTCGAGGCCGTTCATCTCCGTCATCATGATGTCGAGGAGGATCAAATCCACATGCCGCTTCACCTGCTCGAGCGCCTGCTTTCCATTCCGGGCGGTGAAGACCTTGTATCCCTCTTTTTCAAGATTGTATTGGAGCATCTCGACGATATCTTTTTCATCGTCGACAACGAGAATATTTTTTTGCATTGCGCGGATTCCGGATTATCGTGAAATGTTGTAGGGGTCGAACGTCGTGATACCGTTGAATTGTTTGTACGTGCGCAGCTTCTCAACGGGCGACATATTTTCAATGAGGGGGATCGGGCGCTCATTGTTGTAGCGGTACAGATACCGTGCCGCCTCCTGCTGAAGTTCGTCCCGTGATGAAAACGGTTTTGTCACATACGGCTCGACCTCGTCGAACCGTTTGATCCTCTCCATGAACCTGTTCACGGCAAGTTTCTTTTTCGACGGCACCTCGTGTTTGATGCCGAGTTTGCGAAGGTTCATCGTAAACGCGTGCGTCCTCGAACGGGGCTTGGAAACGCTGGCGAACGCGTTGTCGAGAGGCGTCTGAATATAGCGAATTAAAAACGGAAAATGCATCAACCCGAACTGGACAAAATCGAGCGCCGATAGCGTCGAATGACGGCCGTAGATCTTCGTAATGCGCAGGAGCGAGCATTCATCGATAGCGTTGTATTGAACAAGCTGCTGCTTCCCGTCCTGATTCTGCACGAATTTGAATGTCAGGACAACGCGGTCGCCCGGGAGAAGCGCGTCGTTGGGACGGAGTTTCCGGCGGTGAGACCGCTTGAGCTTCATGTCGACGCCGGATTTCTTCAGCAGCTTCCAGATCGCACTTTCCGACAATTCGATGTCGTACCAAATTGACAGGTAGAGCTTCAGCCGTTTCTGTCCGAATCCGGTCTTCTCCCGAAGCTCGCGGAGCCGTTGCACGATCGCCGGCGGCGTCGCACGCGGACTGTGATGCGGGCGGCGGGATCGGTCTCCGAGGCTTGAGACGCTGTTCGCAGATCTCTTGTACCGCTTGAGCCACTTGTAGAACGTCTTGCGGCTGATGGAATATTTCTGACAGATCGAAGGAACGCTTTTCCTCTCTTCGAATTCCCTCATCCATTCCATGCGCCGGGCGACTGCGGTGTCGGCTTCAATCATATATGCTTCACGGAAAAAATTTCTTTGGGGGCCATGAACACGGCCCTGTCACGATGCCTTCTTCACTTTTTCGAAACGGTGGACAACCCTCGTCTCGCCGCTGGCCACGGTCGCGACAACCACGACATCCCCGTCGGATTTCAACAACAACTCCTTCGCGCGCGCGACCGCCTCCTCTTCTTTTCCTTCGACCGTTTCGTGGGCAACAGTCTTGGGGACCTCAAGATACTTGTACACCGAAACTCTGTATGTCATACGTCTCCTGACGAAAT
>CAYTOA010000078.1:0-14186 GCA_964439265.1 uncultured Chitinophagaceae bacterium | reverse complement strand
GCCCATTGGACGCTGCGCAAGCATCGTTCAATGTTTCGCTCTTCATTCATCGCGACAACAATGACAGAGAGTTTCTGCATAGCGCGGTCAGCGGACAACGATGTTGACAAGTTTATTCTTGACGACGATTTCTTTTACAACTTGTTTCCCGTCGACGTATTGCTTAACGTTTTGCTCCGCGTATGCGAGCTGCTTCAGGGCGGACTCCTCGGTGTCGATGGGAACATTGCTCTTCGCACGGATTTTTCCGTTTACCTGGTACACCACTTCCACCGTTTGCTGCTGCATTTTCGATTCGTCGTATGACGGCCAGGGTTCGTACGCCAATGATGAAGTGTGCCCAAGCAGCTGCCACAATTCTTCGGCGATATGTGGCGCAAAGGGTGCAAGCAGCAGAACGAACGGTTCAAGAATTTGGAGAGGGCGTGATTCATTCTTCGTCAATTCATTGACGAGGATCATCATTTGCGAAATTGCAGTGTTGAAATGCAGCGCCTCGATATCCTCGCCGACCTTCTTCACCGTTACATGGAACAGCCGGTCGAGTTCGGGAGATATTTCACCGTTCTTCACTCCCGCGTCGATCTTCCCGTCCTCGCCGACATACAAGCGCCAGACTCGGTTCAGAAACCGGTAGACCCCCTCTACTCCTCGTGTGCTCCACGGCTTCATTTCTTCGAGCGGTCCCATGAACATCTCGAAGAGCCGCACCGCATCGGCCCCGTAATCTTTCACAACTTCATCGGGGTTTACCACGTTGCCGCGCGATTTCGACATCTTCCTCGAATCCTCGCCGAGAATAATGCCTTGATGTCTCAGCTTCCTGAAAGGCTCTTTCGTGCTCGCGAATCCAAGATCGAACAGCACCTTATGCCAGAATCGCGCATACATGAGATGCAGCACGGTGTGCTCAGAGCCGCCGACGTACAAATCGATCGGCATCCATTTCCGTTCGAGGTCGGGGGAGCAAAATTGCTTGTCATTTTTAGGATCGATGAATCGAAGATAGTACCAGCATGACCCGGCCCATTGCGGCATGGTGTTGGTTTCTCTGCGTCCTTTCAAACCGGTCTCCGCATCCACAACATTCACCCATTCAGGCGCGAGGACAAGAGGAGATTCAGAGGTTCCGCTCGGCTGAAATTTCTTCAAGTCTGGAAGAAGAAGCGGGAGCTCATCGTCGCGAAGCGGTTTCATGGTTCCATCTTCAAGATGGATGATCGGTATCGGTTCGCCCCAATACCGCTGTCGGGCAAAGAGCCAGTCGCGCAGCTTAAAATTAACTTTACGTTCCCCCAGATGTTCAGACTCCACCCATTGAATCGCTTTTTCTTTCGCTGCATTAACCTGCAGGCCGTTCAGAAAGCCGCTGTTGATCGCCGGTCCGTCTGCGGTGTACGCCTTCCCCTGAAATTCCGGAGGTGTTTGAACGGTCCGAAGAATGGGCAATCCGAATTTCTCGGCAAATTCCCAATCCCTTTCATCCTGCCCGGGAACAGCCATGATGGCCCCGGTACCATAACCCGTCAGGACATAATCCGCGATCCATACGGGAATTTCTTTTTTTGTGGCAGGATTAATAACATAGCTGCCGGTGAAGACCCCGGTCTTCTCATGGTCGATGCCTCGCTCGAGGTCGCTCTTCAGGTTTGTCTGCGAGCGGTAATTCTGCACTGCGTCCTTGTGCTCGCCCGCGGTTATTGATTCGACGAGAGGATGTTCGGGGGCAAGCACCATGTACGTCGCGCCGAAAATCGTATCCGGACGCGTAGTGAAGATTTTTATTTGCTCCTTCTTTCCCTTCACCGGAAAATTGATCTCTGCACCGTCGGACCGGCCGATCCAGTTTTTTTGCTGCTCCATCGTGGAGGCGGGCCAATCAAGTTCTTTCCCGTCTTCGAGGAGGCGTTCTGCATACGCTGTAATTCTCATCATCCATTGCCGCATCGGACGGCGTTCGACGGTGTACCCTTTGTCGGTCCATTCCGCAACCTCCTCGTTTGCGAGAACGGTGCCCAGCCCCTCGCACCAGTTCACCGGAATTTCAGCGATGTATGCAAGGCGAAACTGTCCGATGAAATCATGCTTTTCTTTTTTGCTTTTCTGTTTCCATTGTTCGGCAGTAAAATTTTCCTCCACACGGAGATCTTTCGTCCCACGCTGAAGCAATTCGTCCTCCAGCGTTTGAATTGTTCGCGCTTTAGAAACCCGGACATCGAACCAGGAATTGTAGATCCGAAGAAATATCCACTGCGTCCACCGATAATATGCCGGGTCGGTCGTGTCTAATTCACGCGACCAATCGTAGCTCATGCCGAGCATTTTGATCTGCCGGCGGAAAGTCGAGATATTTTGTTCGGTTGTAATACGGGGATGAATATTTGTTTGCATCGCATACCGTTCGGCCGGCAACCCGAATGCATCCCAGCCCATCGGATGCAGCACATTATACCCTTTCATCCGCTTGAATCGGGAAAGGATGTCGGTCGCCGTATATCCTTCCGGGTGTCCGACATGTAAACCGGCGCCCGACGGGTACGGGTACATGTCCAGGATGTACGCTTTCGGTTTTACGGAAGAACCTTCGGTTCGAAAAGTCTGGTGCTCTTCCCAGTATTTCTGCCACTTCGATTCTATCTCTAAGAAGTCGTATTTCATTCCTATCGTTTTCTTTGGTTGAAGTTCCTGATCATAGAGTCATAACACAATGAGGATCGATCATTGTTCATTGCTCATTGTTGATTGTCTTCTTTATGTACAGCCTCGCCGTTCCCGCCGTCCCGATCCGGAATTTTGACTGCAATTCCTCCAACGTTGCGCCGTTTTGCGCCATTATCGTTGCTGCGGTATGACGCAGCGAAAATGCCGTTATACGCCGGCTCTTTCCGTTCTTCACGCCGGCCTTTTCAAGATACATATTGACTCGCTGCCTGATACCACGCGTCGTCATCCGTTTTCCCCGCGTCCGGTTCCCCGCGCTCATGATCAAAGGCTCGGTATCGTCGGCATCTTTCCTGAAAGCAAGATATCCCTGAACTGCTTCTTTCACATCGTTGGGAAGAATGACGCTCGTTTCCTTTGTCGTCTTCCCTTTACCCTGAACGTTAAACACCATAGTCGAGCTGACCATTTTTAGATCGCCGATATTGGCACGGATCAATTCTATTTCGGACAATCCGCAGCCGACCATTGCTTTGATGATAGCAAAATCCCTGAAACCCCGCTCATCATTACGCTCGATCGATTGAAAGATTGCCTGCACATCTCCCGCAGTAATTGTCTCGCGTGAATGCTGCTGCGGCCTCCTGTTTCCCTTAACTTCCTTTGCAGGATTCCGTTCCAGAACTTTGAGCTGGACCAGATAATCGCATAAGCGCCGTAAGGCCGTAAGGTATGTCGACACGGAAACGGGTGAGAGCCTGACTTTTTTCGTCAAATAGGACTTATACCGCTCAACGTCCTCTACGCGGAAGAGGAATTTCTGATCAGACGGAAACCATCGGATGAATTCGTGAAGAGAGCGCTCGTACGTGCCGCGGGTTTCGGGCTTGCTCTTTCGCAGTTCTTTCAGAAATCCCTCGAAATAGCCGAGCAATCGCTGATGAGAAATCCGGACGGAAGAGAAATGCGACGTTGTCATTCGCCTGCGGCAATGTGTTATAGTGGGAAGGTGCGCTCTTCTTTCTTCACAATAACAGAAATTAACGAAAATCGGTTAGAGAAGCAACGCGGGCAATCGCCGGTCGGCTTGGAGCTATCGGACACCTTTTCTTTAAAAATCGTGAATCCATCAAATTTGTGGAGAAGTCAATCGATAAGGTGTCCGATAGCTGCTCAAACCGTAATACCGCTCTCTCTTTTTTTGAATTGGTGCTTTTATTTCTTATCATTTAAATGCATGCACAGAATGAAAGAAATATTTCTTTCCGGCAACCGGATCGTCATCAAGATCGGTACAAATCTTCTGGCGGACAGAGCGAAAGGGATCAATGTTGACCGAATTGACGCTATAGGCAAAAGCGTTTCTGCCTTGCAGTCACAGGGCAAACAAGTCGCCATCGTTACTTCCGGCGCAATTGGGGCCGGCATGCTGCTGCTCGGAATGAAAGAGCGTCCAAGGGCAATCCCCGAGAAGCAGGCGGCCGCGGCGATCGGCCAGCCAATTCTCATGGAGGCGTACGAGAACGCATTCAGAAAGTATCATAGCACGATCGCCCAGATCCTCTTGACAAAGGACGATTTCGCCAGCCGGGTACGCTATAACAACACCAAGAATACTTTTTCCGCCCTCTTCGATAAAGGAGTCATCCCGATCGTCAACGAAAATGACACCGTCGCCGTTGAAGAGATCAAACTTGGAGATAACGACAACCTTTCATCTCTTGTCGCAAATCTCATCGGAGCAGATCTGCTTATTATCCTCAGCGATGTTGACGGGCTTTATTCTGACGATCCGTCGAAGAATCCAAACGCCGAGTTGATCCCCGTTGTCGAAAAGTTTACGCAGCAGATCGAGAAGCTCGCGAAGAAGAATAGAAATGAATTGAGCACCGGCGGCATGCTCACAAAAATACGGGCCGCGAAACAATGTGTCTCCGCCGGGATCGCTGTGGTCATCGCGAACGGAAGAAAACCAAACGTGCTCGAGGAAATTTTTTCGGGTAATTCTTCAGGTACATTGTTCTTGCCGTCGCAGAGCAAAATTAACGTGCGGAAGAAATGGATCGGGTACGTATCGGACTCAAAAGGGATCGTTGTCATCGATAACGGTGCGAAAATTGCCCTCCTGACCCGGCAGACAAGCCTTCTGCCGTCAGGAGTCCTGGAGGTTCGCGGGAAGTTCAATGCTGACGATACGATTTCCGTACTCGACACGGATGGCAGCGAAATCGCCCGCGGTGTCGCCGGCTTCACGTCTTCCGACCTTGATAAGATCAAGGGAAAAAAGACGAGCGAGATTCAAAAGATACTCAATCGAAAGAGCGGCGATGAGGTCATTCATCGGAATAATCTAGTATTGATTGGAGCAGAGTGATGCCTCTCGATGACGTACGGAGGAAAGCGATGTCGGCAAAGGAAGCAAGCGCTGTGTTATATAATTCCTCTTCGAAGCAGAAAGACGGTCTGCTCAAAGCCATCAATCGTCAGATACGCGGCAATATCCCTGCCATCCTTAAAGCAAATAGAAAAGATCTTGTGAACGCGGCCCTGACGGGCCTCTCAGCCGTCCTGACGGAGCGGCTCACGCTCAACGAAATAAGAATAGGTCAGATGGTCCGCGGCGTCAACGACGTCATTAAGCTTCCCGACCCGGTGGGCAATGTAATCGAAAGAACCAAAAGGCCGAACGGACTTCGCATTGAGAAAATGAGAGTGCCTCTGGGAGCCGTCGGTATTATTTATGAATCGCGGCCGAATGTAACGATCGACGCCGCGGCGCTCTGCCTAAAATCGGGGAACGCAGTCCTCTTACGCGGCGGTTCGGAGGCAATCAACACGAACAAGCAGCTTGTTGCTCTCATCAAAAAAGGGTTGAAAGACGTCAGCCTCCCGGCGGGCTGCGTCGAGTTCATTGAATCTAAGGACAGAGCCGCCGTGCTGGAAATGCTCAAGCAGGATAAATACCTCGATGTCCTAATCCCTCGCGGAAGCCATCAGATGATTGGGTTTATTCAGTCAAATTCCTCGGTCCCTGTCATCGCTCACGGGGAGGGCAACTGTCATGTTTACGTGGATAGTTCGGCAGACCTTTCAATGGCTGAGGAGATAATCTTTAACGCCAAAGTTCAGAGGCCTTCCGTCTGCAATGCGGCTGAGAAACTTCTCGTCCATGAATCTGTCGCAGCACAATTTCTCCCCAGAGCGGCCCGACGGCTGCGAATGGCAGAAGTCGAGATCAGGGGAGATACAAAAACCCTGGCCCTCGTCGAGCACGCAGTACCTGCAACGGAAACCGATTGGTCCAGAGAATTTCTTGACCTGATCATCGCGGTAAAAGTGGTAAAAGATCTCGACGAGGCAATTCAGCATATCAATCGTTTCGGTTCGCATCACTCCGATGCCATCGTCACTCGAAACAAGCGCAGAGGGGAACGATTTTTACGCGAGGTCGACTCAGCGACGGTGTATGTGAACGCTTCAACGAGATTCACCGACGGGTTTGAATTCGGCCTTGGAGCAGAGATTGGAATAAGTACTCAGAAACTCCACGCCCGCGGTCCGATGGGACTCGAGGAGCTGACATGCTTAAAATACGTCGTTCACGGTACGGGGCAGATCAGGAAGTAGGATTGCAATAATGAGGAGCGGAGATGTCTCGTTCGTTCATTGTTGATTGTTCATTGTTCATTGACTCAAACGGCCTTCATTACCACGAGCGTAATATCGTCTGATTGCGGCGCGCCGGACGTATACCGTGCAATTTCATTTTGGATCTCGTCCAGTACACCCTGCGCGTCCCGAAGCCCGATGTTCAGCAAAAATTCCTCGACGCGTTCTTCAGTATAGTCGACCCCGTCCACGTTCATGGCCTCGCTTACTCCGTCGGTAAACATTACGACGACATCTCCCGTGGATAGTTGAACGTTCCCTTCATTATACGGCGCCGCCTCCTTCGTGACGCCGAGGATGATCCCGCCTTCCGTCAGCCGTTCGATCGATCCATTTGCTCTCAGAACGAAAGGATGATTGTGGCCCGCGTTCACGTAGCGGAATGTCCTTGTTCTCGGATCAAAAATTCCCCAGCAAAAAGTAATGAATTTGTCGCTGCCGGTATTTTCGCAGATGAGCCGGTTGACTCGCGAGGTCATCTCTGACAGCGGAAGATCGAATTGAACCAACGTACGGATCGTCGCCTGAACGTTGGCCATCAGCAGCGACGCGGGAGTTCCCTTGCCCGAGACATCACCGATGGCAATAACGCAGTTGCCGTTTTCGAGTACGACAACGTCGTAGTAGTCGCCGCCGACTTGTTTCGACGAAATATTAAGAGCCGCGATATCCAGCCCCGGAATATCAGGCAGCAGGCGGGGAAGCAAGCCTTTTTGAATTTCACGCGCAATATTCAATTCGTTTTCCATCTTCTGCTTCTCGACCGCCTCATAAAATAGCCGGGTATTTTCCAGCGATATGATTGCGAGATTGCCGAGACTGTAAATAAATTCCAGGTCCGAATCCACGTACGCTCCTCCCCGAAGCCGGTCGCCGAGGCACATCATCCCTTTTACTTCATTCTGCACTTGCAGAGGTACAAGAGCAACGATCCCCTGCGCCTCGCATGCTTCGCGGAGAGACAAAAGAATTTTTTTACGCTGGAGCTCATTCACCAGGACGGGGGTAGTAATATTCTCGAACATCACCTGCTTGAATTCCGACAGTCGAGCGGTATCGATCCGTGAGGAGACGGTCTCGCCGTTGCGGAGACACACGGCGTACCGGCTCGCCCCTACTTGACCCATCAACGTGAACGTGAACAGCTTGAGCAGTTTTTCCCTGTCAAAAATCGCATTGAACTCTTTGCTCAGTTCGAAAAGCGTACGGAGCTCCTGGACCTTTCCGTCAAGCACGCGATTGACGTTTTTGATTTCCCCGAACGCGATCCCTTTGTCAATGGCAGCAGCAGAAATACTGATGATCGCTTCCACGAAACTCTTTTCGGCCTTCGTGAGCTTTTCATTGCTTACACGTTTGCCGATCCCGAAGAACCCGAGGACCTTGCCGTGAGAGGCGATGGGAAAAATTTTGACGATCCCGCTCTTGAACAGCTGCGCTTCCCCCGGACCCGCGGAGGGAGAGACCGCGAAGCTCTTGCGTGGCGCGCGCGGGAAGAAAATTTCCTGCGAGGCAAGTTCTACGGGGATCCCTTTCGAGTTCTCGATGCGAAAATGCTTTTCTCTTGTCTTGATGAGCACAACGCTCTTGGATAACATGAGCTTCCCCATCAGCGTCAGGAGAACGGTGCCGAGAATAAATTTCAAGTCGAGGGAAGAATTTACGACGTTACTGAACTCAAACAACGGCGTAATGTCGGCGAGACGGTCAACGTTAGGAGAATGCAGGGAAGGTTTCACGGAGAGACGACCTTTGGCATTCATAGGCGTAGTTCCCGCGGAATGCCTGCGAAGAGCAGGAATATCATGGCTGGAGATATTTGATGAGTCTCACGACGTTTTTCTTGGGGTGGATCGAGTATTCCACCTTGTCCATCAGTTTCTTCATCAGATACATCCCAAGCCCCCCCCGTTTGTAGTGAGACATGTATTCTTTCATGTTCGGGACCGGGACCTGATTCGGGTTAAAATGCTTTCCCTTGTCCTCTATCAGGATTTCGAACTCCGGTTTCTTCATCGATACGACAATGTCAATTTCCTTGTCCGACGCATAGCTGTAGGCGTGCTTGATGATGTTGGTGCAGGCTTCGTCAACAGCGAGGGCAATGTTGTTCACATCGTCCTCTTTAAAACCAAAGACTTTTGCAGCATCTGCGACAAACTCGCGCGCGACGTTAAGCTTTTCCGTCTGGCTGGGAATGCGTAAATTCAGCCGAGTCGTTTTTTGGTTCCCGCGGCTGGTCAACGCCTCAATCTCCTGTTTTCTGCTATATTCATCGCGCTCTACTTGCTCGATTGTTTTTTTGCATCAAACTTCTTTACCGCTTCGTGTTCGTCGGTAAAGATCTCATACAGCATCGGAAAACCGAGCAGGTCGAAGATGTTGTAGACTTTCGGCGACATGTTGGACATTTTGATATCCCCGCCTCCTGCACGTACATCCTCGATGAACGCCATGAACACCCCGAGACCAGCACTGGATATGTACGCCAGGTCTTTGCAGTTGACCAGAATGTTGAATCTTTGTTCTTTGATGAGTTTTTGAAATGCTTCTTCAAGGTTGGGGGCGGTGTGCGCATCCAAATATCCCTTCAGGTCCATGACATGGACCCTGCCGCTCACCCGAAATGATATCTTGAATTCATTCATTGTGCAGCTCCTCACAATAATAGTTAAAATTCGCAGCTCTCACCGCAGTGCCCCGTTCCACTTTACCACAAAGACGGTGAGATCGTCATCATACCCTTGGGCGTCAGTGTAGCTCCAGACGCGCTGTATTATTTCTTCCTTGATCTCCTCGGCGGAGGCTGAGCGTTTTTCCTCGACAACACTCATGAGGCGCTCGTACCCGAACTCTTCGCCGTCCGCGGAACGCGATTCCGTCACCCCGTCCGTGTAGAAGACGCAGACGTCGCCCGCCTTCATCATGATCTTTTTTTCTTCGAGCGAATCTTCAAACAACTTCCCAACGCTAAGGCCTAAGCCCATGCCTGTCGGCGTAATGTACTCAATCGAGGAGGAAGTTGCATACAGCATCGGGCAATGTCCTGCGCGGGAGAGGATCAGTTCGCCCGTCGAGACGTCGAGGACAGCATAAATTAAACTAATAAATGAATGTTTGTCAATGCTGGAGATCAGGGATTGATTGGCATTGATGAGAAAGGTCTTTGGGGAGGAATAGATTTTGCTGAGCGATTGAAAAATCCCTTTCACTTCAGCCATGTAAAACGCAGCCCCTACGCCCTTGCCGGAAACATCGCCGATAACAATGCCGACGCGGCGGTCGTCAAGGATCGCGATGTCGTAATAGTCCCCCCCCACTTCGAGAGCTGGCGCGGAGACAGCCTGCATTTCCACATTGGGAAACGTCGGAAGTGTCTGAGGGAGGAGCCGCTTCTGCATTTCCTGGGCGAGAAGCAGCTCGCGCTGAAGCCGCTCCTTCTCCAGAGATTTCTGGATGAGCGTCGCATTTTCGATCGCGATGGTGACTTGATCGGCAAACCCGGAGAGTACTTCAATATCGTCCTGGTCGAAACCGAAATCCATTTGCTTCGTCGCGTAGAGAATTCCGATAAGGTTTTGGTGTGAGACCAGCGGGACAACCAGAAGAGACCCTACTTTCTTCAGCTTCGACATGTACTTCGTTCGCCGGTCGCTGCTGACATCGTCGATCAGCAGAACTTTTTTTGAAGAAAACACGATCGACCGGACGGATGTGGTGTCGCCGAAAAGAATGGTCTGGATCTCTTCCGTCGTAATATTTTTCGAGGACACAATACCGTTGTCGCTGTGTGACGACTTTCGCCCCGGTTCGGTCGGAAAAACTTCAAGCCATGAACTCGACGCTTCGCAGACTTCAAACGTCATCTTGGTCACTGTCTCTGCCAGTTCGTTCAGGTCGAAGACCTGCGTAATGAGCCGGCTGAGGTTATGGAGCGAATTGAGTTCAGTCTGCTTCCGGTCGAACGCCTCCGCCGTCGGCAGATGAAAGAGCGTGCTGATGAACGCCATTCCGAAATAGACTGCGCCGAAAAGCGACGTCAGCTGCACGAACGTGTGCAGAGGATAGCTGAAATAGAGAAGAGCCTTCGCCAAAAAAGGCTTGTCGGAGATCGAAAGAAGAATGTTGATCGCCATAAAGGCAAAAAAGGCGAGCAGCGCATAGACCATCGCATAGATTTTTTCCCGGCGCGAAAGGTACGCGATCCAGGATAACCGGAAAGAGTTAACAATGATCATTACGACGGAGAGTACAAAAAAGACGGTCGTATAGACCGACAACTCAAGAGGTCTGAGATTGACCGTCGTGACGGAGGCAAGCAGGAAGAAGGCCAGCAGGATCCAAAAATTGCGCTGCGTTCCCTTTTTCCTTTTGTACAACAGCATATCCTTGATGTTGAGCATCGTCATCGCCGCTACAATGCCCGCGGCTATACTCAGCACAGTTGAAAATAGAATCGTTATGTAATCGCGCGGAAAAAGTTTGAATGCGCGGGTTTCAAATTCGTTGAAGCGAAGCACGCTCGCGATGATCGACAAGCCAACAAAGACCCCGGCCCATGCCGCTATCCTGCCGATGCGTTGGATCATCGTCAGCTGGTTCTCTTTTCTCAGCGTTTCAATGTAGAGGCTTCCAAGAACAAAGGCCAGAATAACGAGTGCTCCCCGCGCTGCCGTAAAATTTCCCAGATCGGCATCAAGGCTCTTCATGCTGGCGTCGATAATGAACACAGCTCCAAAGAGGAGAATTGATCCGAAAAGTGTGAGAAGTTTTTTGATTTTCATTGAGAACGGTTGACGGAAAAAACTGCGATGTCTTCTTTACTTCGTTGAAAATGAGGGAAAGTTGCAGTCACCCCGAATAAAAATATAGAAAAGGAGCTTGAATAACAAGGAGAAGAGCGAAGTATCAGACCGTTGAATTCCAGGAAAACAAAAACAATTCTGAAAAAAAGTATTGCATGGAATAGGGATTTTTCGTACTTTGATGCAGAACATACGTATGTGAACGAAAGGAACCTCTGGATATTATGGCAAAAGCATGTGAAATATGCGGCAAAAAGCCGATTGCGGGAAACAATGTGAGTCACGCAAATAACCGGTCGCCCCGGCGATGGCTTCCGAATCTGCAGGAGGTCCGGGCGATGGTGAACGGCTCTGTGAAACGGGTCAGGGTTTGTACCTCGTGCTTGAAGGCGGGAAAGATCCAAAAAGCCGTTTGATCCGGCGTGGAATCCATGAGTTGAAAAAGGTCATCGTTCCGATGGCCTTTTTTGTTTTTGCCGCGCCTGTACATTAATACGATTTAATTCTATTAGTGGTGCGGCGAGCTTTCATGTTTCCCCGCAAATACTTAGATTAGGCTAATCGAGGAGAAGCGATGTCCCCCCCTAATCAACTTACACTGCTGCGAATCATACTGACGCCCGCATTTGCGCTCCTCCTGTTCTCGGATTCTCCAACAAACAAACAGATCGCATTACTTGTGTACTGCCTTGCCGCGATAACGGATTGGTATGATGGATGGGTTGCACGACGATGGGGTTACATTACCCACTGGGGGAAATTTCTCGACCCACTCGCCGACAAAGTGCTGACGTCCGCGGCATTCGTTTCTTTTGTTTTTATCGGCTATGCGAGCGCTTGGATGGTCTGGATCATCGTCACGAGGGACATCCTCATCACCTTGCTGCGTTCATACTCCGAGTACAAAAGTAAGCCCGTCGAAACGATAAAATTTGCCAGGACAAAAACATTTTTCCAGCTCGTGGTCATTTATTTCTTCCTTGTCGTGTATGTTGTCCGGAGTTCCCCTTCCCTGTACGCGCGGTACGGCACCTTGGTTGAAGTCGTCGCGATCAAGGAAGTTATGGTCGGACTGATGGTGATCGTAACGATCCTCACTGCATGGTCGGGAGTCCTGTATCTCATTCATAATTGGAACATCATTAAAGAATTATTCATATCGAATGACCGAGCCGCCGAAACAGGACAGCCCAACTGAAGCGCGTGCTTCAGCATCTCCGTCCTTGCAATCAGTATCACCCCTCATAACAATCTTCGCATCCGGTTTATATTCAGGGTACGCACCAGTCGCTTCGGGAACCGTCGGTACGCTCGTCGGGATACTTGTGTACCTCATCCCTTCATTTTCTGACACGGCGATCCTGCTGCCGGCGTGCGTTCTCGTCTTCATCCTCGGCAGCCTTGCCGCGGAGCGGATGGAAAAAGTCTACGGTCATGACCCATCGGTCGTCACGATCGACGAAGTTCTTGGAATCTGGGTCAGCCTGCTCTTGCTGCCAAAAACATTCATCGTCATCGCAGCGGCATTTTTCCTCTTCCGGGCTTTCGACATCTTCAAGCCGTGGCCGGCGCGGGTCTTCGACAGAAAACCAGGGGGATGGAACATCATGCTCGACGACGTTGCCGCGGGAGTTTACACGAACATTGTTCTTCAAATCGCTGTCAGAATTTTTTAATTCACGTCCGGCACTCCGAATGAAATTGGACTGGCATCATGACCGCTGAAATCATAACAATCGGAGATGAACTCCTCATCGGTCAGGTCATCAACACCAATCAAGCCTATCTCGCCGACAAGTTGAATACCGTCGGAGTCTTCGTTGAGCGGATGACCACCGTCGGCGATAACCGGGTGGATGTTCTTCACGCCTTTCGATCGGCGTGGGAGACGTACGGCGTGGTCTGCGTAACGGGAGGACTCGGACCGACTCACGATGACATCACGAAGAAACTCGTGTGCGAGTTTTTTAACACAGACCTTGTGAGAAACGATCAGGTATTCAACGATGTCAAAGCACTTTTTGCCAAGAGGAATATGACGTGGACGCAAGCTGCTGAAGGTCAGGTCCTCGTCCCGCGCACATGCACAGTCTTGCGCAACAGCACCGGCACGGCGCCTGGAATGCTCTTTGAGGACATGGGCAGATGGGGAAGAAAATATTTCGTCGTGATGCCAGGCGTTCCGTTCGAGATGAAGAGCATAGTTGACGAAGAACTGCTGCCGTATTTTGAAAAAGAAAACTTCGGAACGGTTGTCCGGCACCGCACGCTCAAAACGACAGGCATCGGCGAGTCTACGCTAGCGGAAGAAATTGGCGACGTCGACAGGGTTATCGGAAAAGATGGAACCGTCACGCTCGCATTTCTCCCGAATCCACTCGGCACAAAACTCCGCATCACCGTCCGGGAAGATTCCATCGAAGCCGCGGAACGCAAATTGGCGGCGGCCGAACAGACGCTAAGAAGCCGCGCACAAAAGTATATCTACAGTTCCAGTGAGATGGACCTTGAAGATGTAGTCGGAGTGCTGCTGGTGGAACGCAAACTGACTATCGCAGTTGCGGAATCGTGTACGGGAGGGATGATCGCGAACCGCATTACGAATGTCTCAGGGAGTTCACAGTATTTCAACCGCGCTTTCGTGACATATTCGAACGAATCGAAGACCGACTTGCTGTCCGTTCCGAAAGAGATCATCGAACTGCACGGGGCGGTCAGCCGGGAAACCGCTGCGGCGATGGCGGCAGGCGCCCGAACGAATGCGCACGTAGACATCGCACTTTCCACAACTGGGATCGCCGGACCCGACGGCGGAACGCCGGAGAAGCCGGTCGGATTGGTCTGGATCGGATACGCCGATTCAAACGGCTCCTTTGCGCTAAAATTCAATTTTGGCGACCACCGTCTTCGATTCAAAGAACGGGCATCGCAGGCCGCCCTTGAGCTGCTGAGGAGGAAGCTGCTGAAACTTGAATTGCAGCGGTAGGCATCATGAAAGGCATACGCACCTTTATCGGCATCTTCCCTCCTCCCCACGTTCAATCAGCAATC
>CAYTOA010000077.1:0-14606 GCA_964439265.1 uncultured Chitinophagaceae bacterium | reverse complement strand
CGCGCAACCCCCAGCTTAGAAGGCTGGTGCTCTATCCAGTTGAGCTACGGGCACGGGCTAAGAATTGTAAGAAATTGCTAATGCGAAATCCCGCAGCTTTCTTGTGGGATTGAGCTACGGGCACATGATGTCCGCGTATAATATAGCGAAAAAGTGTTTCGCTCTCAACGGGATATTTTTTGACAATCCAATTTTCTTTGTCTGGACCATCAAACAAGAAAACCTTTTATTTTATTGGGCTTTCTTATCAGCTCTTGTGGCTGATGTCATTGGTCTCAGAAAATCGGATGCTAACGCCTTCGCTTAAACCAACACCCCAGAATATCGGCCTTGTCTCGGCTGAAAAAGATGACCCATAGATCCTCCAATTAGTACTTCAATGTGTCTTTTTGCCGAGATTTCCCAATATTCTGGCCCAAAGAACAACTCATCCCCCCACAAACGCCTAAAAATTCCTTAAATGGGCCATTTCTTTATTTTATTGCGCATTCGCAAATAATATACTATATTTTCCGCAGCCATCCCATAGAGCTTTAGCTCCAGCCAGGAAAAGTTTCTTTGCATCGGTCACCAGGAGAGGAAATCTTATGGCGCATAAAGTTCAGTGCGGTTAGCCTTCCATTTTGTCACAGCAATCCCAATCAAGAAATGATAATGCTCGTCTCTCTGCAGAGAAACATTTCACCGATCCAGCAGCCGGAGAACGCATGGCATTGGAGCGTTCCATCGTTCTGACGGAAGGAATTTCTCGGACGCCGTCAGGCACCGATAATGCAGGATCAAAACAATTGAACTATTTATTGTTTCCACACAGTCGTCAATTTCACGGTGATACGCTCTAATCATCCTATCAACAACAATAGAGGAGAAGAACATGGAGAAAAAAATCTGGACATACGAGACGCTTGCACAAACCAGCCGGGCTAATCTTGAGAATGTCCTTCGAACCGGGACGGCTCCCGACCTTGAACAACTGAACGGGTACATCTATTGCGGCTGGAACCACGAGTGGATCGGCAAGCTCTCCGGAGAAAAATTCAAAAAAGGATTTCTGAAAAAAGATGGTACGGTTTTCGGCTATAACGAAATGTGCGAACAGGACGGCGACAAATACAAAGGAAAGTGGATCGTAAGAACTATCGAAGGAAAACCTATTCAGCTTGCGTTCTTCCGGACTTCCTATATGAAAGATGAGCCGCCGCTCAAAGTGTACGCCCCCTACCGGCGCCTTGCCCATTTTAATTACGACCTTCCGTTCAACACGTGGTACAACATCCCGTTCAGGGTCATTCGCGATGTCGTCGTAGCGCCGAATGAAGGCGATAACACGCTCCTTTTATGCAAGGCGTATCTTCAGGTCTTTCCCTGGTTGAATATTTTGTATTGCTATTTTTTGCTCGGCATGCGGGAAAAAATTGTTTATCCGCCGCCGCAATACACTTAAGCATGGAGGATCACCATGAAGGCAAGCCCATATATTCCCCCTGCCGAGCCGAATCCTACAAAACAGCAATATAACGCGCTCTTTCCAAAAGAGTGGACAGAAGAAAAGGTCGGGAAGCCCTCACGCGACGGGAGCTTCATCATTCTGCGATTGCTGTCGTGGGGATATTTCTTGTGTTTGTTTTTTCTTTTCCTCGGACTAGCAGGTTCTTTTCCCCCCATTGAGCTTCTCCAAATATTTTTCGACTCCTTCAGAGAAAACACGGTCCTCGCCGTCAATACGATGATGATCGTTGCCCTCATGCTTGTCCTTGCGTTGACGGGAACGTATAATCCCTCATTGCGCTGGTATTGCAGCCTTGCGCTCTTCACCGGTCACGGTCTATTTTTTGCCGCGTCGGCGGGATTGTATTTCCTGGAGTTGTCGCAACACACGCGTGAACGGTTCCTGGTTCCTATTCTTCTCGCCGCCGCAGGCATGTTTCTTCTGTACGGGTGGGTGATGCTACAGTCACGGAAGTCTGCTCTCAAGGCCCACGACCCGAAGGAGTTTCCGGAATTCTATTCTATTGCGAACCGGCTGACTAAGGGTTTCTTTTTATGGCTTGGCCGAATCCTTGCGCTGCTTGCGGCCGGTATCATTGCGATGAGAATATTCGGAGACAATGCTCGTGGTCCGGCGTGTTTATTCAAACACCCCGATCCGTTCGTCGCTGCAACGCTTGCGCTCTTTACAATGCTGAGCGTGCTGGCGTTTCTCTTGAAGGATCGCGAGGCGCTGCGTGAGCGCCTTCATTCTGCGTTTACGACGACATTTATTACGGGGGTCGTGGTCATTCTGGCGATCCTCGTGTTTCACAAAACATTTATGCCGTCGCCTGAAAAACCGTTCGTCCACACGTACCTGATTCTCGAGGGGCTCGTCCTTACGGCAGTTGCGGGGGCGATGCTTGGTATTCGAAAAATGTATTACAACATCGAATACGGCGTTTCGGCGGTCGGGCCATCGACTGCACAGAACATTCTGGCGCTTCATGATGCTCTGTACGGAGGGAGCCCTGAAGATCATGACGCAATTCTTCAGAGCATCGACAGGCATGTCGCGGGTGTTCGGGGAAGAAAACGGGGACTGCTCAATTTTCCCTTCTGGGTCATCGAACATCTAGCGGGCCTCTATATCGGCGTCGCACCTGGTTTTTCCAGCATGAGCCGCGATGAACAAAAGTATTTGTTGCGACGGAAGATCCTGCGCCCTCCCGATGAAAGAAATCGATCCCTCATACCCCCCGTTGCCGAGCAGATGTACAAAGTGGGAAATGCAGTCCATGCGCTCATCACGATTGCCCATTTTTCTCACATCAAAGGAAGGCAGCAAATCGGGTATATACCCCCCGATGCCCGCGACAGGCTTCAGGGAGACTACCCGGCGTATCCGCCTCCGTTCAAGAACATTGCCGGCCTACCCGATTCGCCGCAGCATCCTGCAAACTTCAAACCAAGTACACCGGCCCTCCCCCGCCCGCTTGTCGCTCCGAGAGTCGTCACGCCGGTAATCGATCCCCCGGTGCCCGATGAGGTGGATTATCTGATCGTCGGCTCGGGAGCCGGCGGGGCAGTGATGGCGTACCGGTTGGCATGCCGTTCCGGCGTGGATCCTTCCCGGATCCTCATCGTTGAACGGGGGCCGCGCTATTCGCCCCTCCAGGATTTTAACGACGATGAAATGGAAATGGTTCGAAAGCTCTATAAAGAAGGAGGGCTCCAGCAAACAAAGAGGTTCGACCTGATGGTTCTGCAGGGAGAATGCGTGGGAGGGACAACGGTCATCAACAATGCGATTTGTTTCCAGATGCCGGACCGGGTGAAACAAAGCTGGCAGAATGATTACGGCCTTGATCTTTCGGCCATCGCGCAGGAATATGACCGCATTGCGAAAGAAATCGAGATAGGCGATGTGTCCGAGGATGGGATAAACCAGATCGTTAAGGAGAAATTCTGGAAAGGTGTTGATGGATTAAACAACAACATTGTTCAGGGAGCAGAGAAGCTCACGAAGGAAGCGCTGAAGGCCAATTTTCGGAACATCGACGGCAACGGACTTTGCAATATCGGAAACAAACGGATGCGGAAACGATCGATGCTTGAGACGTTCATACCATGGTCGGAAGCGCGGGGCGTTCGCGTCGTCTCCGAGATGAGCGCGGTTCGCTTTTTTGCCGAGAAGGGAAAGGCCGCCGCAGTGCTTCTCCGGACAAACATCGGGCACATGAAAAAAGTAAAAGTGAAGAAAGCGGTGATCGTTGCCGGAGGCGTTATCGCGAGCAGTAATTTTCTTATGAGAAGCGGCCTGCAGAAGAATGTCGGCGCCGGTATGAGCTGCAATTTTGCTTTCCCGGTAGCGTTCGATTTTCCCGACGAACTGAGAGCATATGACGGAGTCCAGATCACCTTGGGTGCTCTCGATTCACAAAATCGGGCGATCTTTGAAACGTATTTCAACCCCCCCGGGTCGTTCGCCATCTCGCTTCCGTTCTACTTTGACCGGCTTCACGGAGTAATGCAGCGGTATCCGCACCTGATCAATTTCGGCACGCTCGTCGGTTCGGAACCAAACGGCACCGTCGAACTGAAAGCGGATCTGTTGAACGGAAGAGCGTTCACATGGAATCTTGGTGAACAGGATAAAGACCACATCAAGTACGCACTGTCGACACTGGTTGACATCGGAAAATATGCCGGTGCCGAGCGCGCGATCATTCCAACCGAACCCGGCATGGAAATCCCGCTCACGGATGGCGACGTACAGCGTTTCAAGAAGAACCTTGCCGCGTATCCATTGCGGATGAAGGACCTGCGGCTGACGACGGCCCATCCTCAAGGGGGAAATAGGATGATCGGCAAGAACTCAATAAATGCAGAAGCACGGGTCGTCAATGCCGATTTTCGAGTGGATGGGCTTGACAATGTCTTCGTGGCCGACGCATCCCTCTTTCCGACCGGAATCACAGTCAATCCGCAATGGACGATCATGGCTTTGAGTTCCATGGCCTCTCAAAATGTTCCATAAGAAACGGATCTACGATGAAAACGACTCCCGCTTCTTCTTCAACAGGTGAAACCGCACGCAACGCAACCGCACCGGGGCAGCGTTACACACACACCGAAGGCACAAAGATTCTCCTTCACTGCGAGGAGAATGGCGATGCGCCAAATTATGTCAAATCAATCGACACATACAAAGAGGAAAAACGCCCGATCTTCAGGCAAATGTTTCCCGTAAGGACAGAACCGGTGAACTATGATGCCGAGAAAGGAGAAGTTTTTGTCGTTAGCGACCTCCACATTGCGTCCGGCAGAAATAGTGCAGGCGTGTACCGAGGCACGGAAAATTTCTTTGCCGACGATTCGTTCGGAAGGTTTTTGGAATATGCGCATACCGTCAAAAAGACACGGAGCGGGACGCTGCTCATCAACGGAGACGTTTTCGATTTTCTCCGTGTCACCGAATTTCCGGGAAAGATGAAGAAGGTGCGCTGGTCAAAAAGAGCGAAATACGCGCTCAAACTACAGCCGTTACCGAAGGCCGTACAACCCACGCAAACGGCCGTCGACGATGAATACGAAAAGTGGAAGACCGAACTCGAAAAAGTCGGCATCGTAAAAACGAGTGAGGATCTACAGAAGTCCATCGCGGGAGCGGAAACGAAATACGGCCTCGGCACGGAAGGATACAAGACCATCTATAAACTGATGCTGATCAGGCAGGGGCACCCGGCGTTCTTTGACGCGCTGAGCCGATGGATGGAGCGCGGGAACAAGCTCCTTCTTGTAAAGGGAAACCATGATCTCGAGCTCTACTGGCGGGACGTCCGGAACTATTTGCGGCTCATTCTTGCGGAAGGAATTTACAGTCACGGCAGCAAGGGTTCACTCGATCAGATCCTGAAAACAATTGTCCTCCCGAATGTTACGTTCATCGATGACTCCGTTGTGATCGACGGCGATTTTTACGTGGAGCATGGACACCGGTACGATAAGTTCACGATGGTTCTCGGCAACCCTGTATTGAAGAAGAACCAGAACGAGCTCAACATACCGTTCGGGTCGTTCTTCAACAGGTATTTGGTGAACAGGATCGAACTCTACTACCCTTTTTTCGATAAAGTGAGGCCCTCCGGAAACGTGCTTCCGATTCTGATCAGAGAAAATTTTCCGCTCGCACTCAAGGTGCTTTTCCAGCACATTCCTTTCATGATCAGAATGATGTTTACAAACGTGCGCTACGTATGGTTCATGTTCCACTCGGTCTTCTGGTTCATCCTTTTTCTCGTCGGGCCGCTGTTGATACCTCTGCTGATCCATCCGGAAATAGTCTCAGTGCTGACGCCGCAGAGTTCCGCGGCGGGTGACGGCACGGGAATACTCTCGACGATACTTGATCAATCGAAGAACGTCGGTTTGCTCATTTTGTCATACGTGTTGTCTCGCATCGTTGGATGGTTTCAACTTGAGGAACCTTCGAGTCTTGATACATTTGCGAGACGCCGGTATGCCGGGACGACCTACAGACTCATGACGATGGGACACACGCATAACCCGGGAGAATATCTACTCGACCAACAATGCAGTTTCTATAACACCGGTACATGGATTCCGGTTATCGACAACTCCAGCGCTGAAGTGAGAGAGGATCGCACCTATACGTTTCTTCATTTGATACGGGACAACAATGGAAAGCTTCAGCCTTCGGACGGAGGTCCTCTGCAGAGGTGGAACGACGACGCGGGAAGGGGAGAACGGCAAATACTGATTGAAAGAAAATAGAAAGAAGGGCGTTATGGCGGCTAAGCAAGTTCTGTTCGCGTGCATTGCGTTCATTCTCGGTTGCTCCGGGTGTTCTTCCGCCTTCGAAGGGATCGGCGAAAATCTCGGGAACGGATTAGGAGGATCGCTTGCCACGAAGGCGGATTCGATTACCGGGCGTGCGGTAAAAGGTGCAGCGGACGAACTGACGAAACCGGAATTGGCACGGAAACTGGACACGTTGATAACGCTTCTGGGTCAATCGACGAACAGGCAATTAAGCGGCATCCGGGATACGCTGATCGGTAGGGTCACGCAGCAGCGGCTCGATTCCCTGCGTGAGGAGCTGGTAGGAGAGAAGACAAAGAACGATCTGCTTGCCATCAGGAATTCTTTTTTTGACCGATCCCTGCAGCAATATCTGTCGAAAACATTGAACCAGGTAGGTCCAAGCATACTCAACGAGTCGACAAAAACTAAACTCATTGAATTCAGAGATACCTTGTTGGGGGCGACCTCCAACAGGCTGCTCAAGGCAATTATCGATACGGCGATGACCGATCTCGAAACACGGCTCAAGAATGAAGTGTACCCGGAAATGAGAGGGAACATAAGTTTTGTCGAGAGGAATGCAACATGGTTGATCATCCTTATCGGCCTTGTTGCGGTCGGCGTTGCGTGGTTCATTTGGGCGCAAAAGGAGAAATATGTACGGATGGCGAAACTGCTGACATATCAGATCTCCGAATCCAAAGACACGCCGGCGAAGGAAGCGCTCAAGAACAGCGTCTCCAAAAACGCGAAGATGATCGGGATCGAAGACGACCTGCGGGAATTGCTGGACAGTCAGGGACTGCTGCACATGAAGAGCCCGGATTAAGAAATCGATGAAATGTTTTTCCGATTTCGCGGAATAAGGATTCCCAGAAGCATTCGCAATAGGACGGAGACCAGAGCCCAGGAGGTGAACAGGCTCAGAATAAAGAAGCTCTGAACACAAAAACGCCTTCACATTGTCCGCATTTACTTGGAAATTCGCAGAGTTCAATTTTTGTTTGGGGAAAATCAGGGAGTCTTACCATGCACGCACCGAAACACCTTCTCACAATTATTTCTTTTCGTTCTTTCCAACCTGTCGTTATCACAAGTTGTCATCAAAAATCCCGTAGCGATTACGACAAAGGGTGCGGGTAAATCGTCCCCCCTCTCAATTTCTAATCCACAGTATTACACTGCAACGATTACAATTTCATGTGACACACTGAACTCTACGCGAGATCCGCAATTATCTCGCGGCTCAGTTGATGCTCAAATCGGTTCATTGGCAATCCATATGGCTGATGCTTTGCAGCCTGCTGATCTCGGTCGTTCCGGGGCATTAGTATACACCTCCCCACCAAATGGACCGCTTACATTGGGCGGGCAGATACAAGTTGTCATCGGCGGCAATCAATTTTAGGCGTGTTTTGATTGTTCATCGTACTTTAGAAGTTATTCAGTTTTTATAGATTGATTGTGGAGCTGAGCTCGCGATTCGTGCATCACTCTGCAATGTGCAAATAGCATTAATAGATTAAGTGTCGAGCCAACGGGACAAGGATGGAGTGGAAGTATCGGTGGGGATCTGGTATTTTGAAAATGTTTGAATCTTGGCAAGCCGTCAAAGTCCGATGAAAATTACCCCGCATTGCTAAGATCCATTGTTTCCTTCTTTTTGTACAACCCATTGGAAGTGAATCTTGATGTTAATAACTCTCCCTGGCTGATGGTGTTCTGCATCTCACGCATTTCCGATTCGACGTAGTTTTTTTCGTCTGCATCGTTTTCCGCAAGTTCAAGTTTACGTTCACGATACTCTTCAATCGCCTTTAATAACTTCTCTGTATCTATTTTCATTTTCATTCCCTCCCTTGATGAACAAATAAGCTGCGTCGATCTATGCTGTTCATAGATATAAAGCCAATTCTCAGGCTGACTTTGGCTCGCGCAATAAACCGACAAGTCCCAGAACCATCGCGATGGCACCGCTGACCAGCATCCATGTCGATTTATCAGTCGCGGAGCCAGTAAAGAATCGGGAGATGTCGGAATTGGTCGAATTATATGCGTTGATGCCGAATAACAGAAGAATGATGCCGCCGGCAAGAATTGCGATAAAGATAGCCTTGTTCATAGAACAATCCTCGATTCGACTTCTCATGTGTAGCCCTATGTAGAAGTCACATAGTGTTTCGTCGACTAATGATGTTAAGCTATGCGACTCTTTACAACTTCGCGATCAGCGCGCGTACGTCTTCCTTGGTCTTGCCGAGTTTTTGCTGAAGTCTTCCGAGGAGCTCTTCATCCTTACCTTCTTTAAATAGCAGATCATCATCCGTCAAGTTGGCAAATTGTTGTTTGAGTTTGCCGGCAGTTTCTTTCCAGCTTCCTTTCATACTGAGCGTGTTCATGTGAGACCTTTTTGTGTTTATGAATAAATGAGTCGGCAAATGCCTTGATGTTGCGATCAAATTAGAATATGAAAAATATACCAACGATTGGACGAAGGCGTAATAGTCCAAAAGGATGGATAAAGAGTTAATCCTTTTTAAACGATGATGTCCTGTGGAGAGAAGCGGGGTTAGGAATTTACGTCAAATCGAATGGTTAATAGAAACTGGACTGCGTTGTTCAATATTGAGTCAGCCGTGTTACTTTTTGGAAGACCGTTCGGAGCAGGGTTTGGATATCTCTTCGTCGTGGGAATAGTTCGCGATTTGAAGACGGCTGTGTATTTCTAATTTCTCTAAAATGTTATGGACATGACTTTTGACTGTAAATGTTGCAATGTTTAGCCGATCGCCAATTTGCTTGTTGCTCATACCGTCAGTTATCAATGCAATAATTTCCTTCTCACGCTCCGTCATCCGGATCGCCCGGCTGAGATTTCTTTTCTCTTTCAAGAGAGCCTGATTAGCGATTTGAAAGAAAAGTGATCCGGTCATAGGGGTGGGAAGCACCGTCTTTCCCGCAACGACTGCGCGAATCGTATAAATCACATCCTCAACATTTGCGTCCTTCAGGATGAAACCGTCCGCTCCGGCTTGAACACATTCCATAATGTCCGACTGTGCCGGAGCAAGACCCATCCCGATTATTTTGATCCTGGAAAATTCCTTCTTTAAATCCTCGACCATTTTCAAGCTTTCTTGATTCTCTAAGCCGAGATCCAACAGCACAACGTGCGGTTTCACCGTGCGTGCTATTGCTAATACATTATGCCCTCCATCCGAGACAGCATTGACCGTGAAATCTTTCTGCCTGTTAATAAGGGCAGTGATTCCATCCCGCAGGATGCGATTATCCTCGATGATCAGTATTCTGTTTTTTCTCATGGAATAGGGACTTTACGTTTTCCCATGCTCTTTTGTTATTTCGTCAAATCGATTAACGCAACCTGGCATGTTCGCTCTGATTCCAATGTATCGGCGATCTCTCGAGCTTCCAGGCGGACATGAAATACGCGTTTATCTTTGTTCATGACGTTCAATTCACATGATTGTGATTCAGGAGATTTGAAAACAATGGACATAAACGATTTATAAACATCCCTTTCAGCTATCGGGATGTACGCAATAAAATGTTTGCCCATTAATTTGTTCCGATCAAATCCCAACACTTTGCTTGCGCATAAATTTACTCCTTTGATACTGCCATCCAGATCCAGAACAAAAAGAGGGATTGGCGAGAAATCAAAAAGATTGACATATTTATTTCTCGATACTTCTAATTCTTCTTCTACAATTTTGAGCTCCTGGTTTTGATGTTTCAGTTCGATTTGATGAACCTGGAGTAATTCCACCAATTCTTGCACATTTTCTTTTTTCTGAACAACCGGCTTTCGGGGTTTTGACCTTGCTTTTTTCGCCGCTTTTTTATTCATAGTTTTATGAAATGCTTTGCCTGCATGGTTCATTCTCTCACCTCTCTATTTTATAATTTGAATTTGAATTGCTAGAAGAATAAGTTTCGATTCTTTGTCCCCTTGAAATATCTCTCGGGCATTTAATAATAATTTTTTCCTGCCGGCTTTTACGGAATTGTATTCGACTTCATAATCCTCAAAATGATTGTGTTGGGGAAGTATTTGCTCAAGAAGCTCCCGCAGTTTAGGGATATCCCATGCATCGTCCTCAAGTTGGTAAACAAATTTACCGACAGTATTTTCACTGGTGGTTTTAAATGCTCTGTAAAAAGACATATTCGCTGAAAGGACTTTCAGATCCTTATCAAGAATAAGAAGCGAATCTCTCACCGTATTAACGATATTATCGGCATACTCGCGCGCAAGCTGAACAGCCTGGTTTAACTTATGAAGCTCTTCGTGTACAGTTTTTATTTTGTTAATATCTGAAAACGTAATGACAACACCGTCAATCACATTATTGGTTGTCCGGTACGGCAATATCCGCATTTGATACCAGAGGCCATCGTTGGTTTGCACCTCAACTTCTTTATACACGAGGGACCGTAATACTTCTTTTGCATCCGCAATCAACTTTTCATACTGAAGATTTGTCGCTATATGGTTTATGGGCCTTCCAACGTCGGAGGAAATGAGGTTCACTACCTTTGTTGCATAAAACGTAAATCTTTTTATCAATAAGTTATTATCGAGGAAGATTGTCGGGATGTCAGTACTCTCCATCAGGTTTTTCATGTCATTATTCATCACCGATAATTCATCGTTTTTATTTTGCAGTTCGGTGTTCACCGTAATAAGTTCCTCGTTAAGCGACTGGAGTTCTTCTTTGGAAGTTTCCATTTCTTCATTGGAACTTTGCATTTCCTCGTTGGTTGACTGCATCTCTTCATTGGTCGATTTAAGTTCCTCGTTGGATGTTTCCAATTCTTCAATGGTTGATCGTAAGTTTTCTTTCGTAGATTTTAATTCGTGCTCGAGTTCATTAATAACTTTCAGCGATTTCTTTTCATAATGGACCTTTTTGGCACCGAGCGCTTTTTTGTTCGGCAGCACTTCCTCAAAAATAATCAGTAAGGAGCCAGCCATTTCTCTGGGTTCTTTGATCGGCTTCACCGTAAGATTGATGAATTGGACACTGCCGTTCGTTCTTACTTTTATTCCCTCAGCGGTCAATGGTTTCTTGCTTGCTAGAACCTTTCTGATTAATGCCGGAAGTTCCTGCTGTAATCCTTCACGTGCCATTTCAAAAATATTCATCTTCGCTTCGCCGTGTGTCAGCTCCAGGTATTTGCCGGTTCTTCCATGGATATACAGTATTTCTCCATGTTCGGTGATAATCACACAATTGGGAGAGTAACTCTGCAGGATGATTTTCTCCGCCAGAGGGCCAATGTTTTTTACTTCGGTCCTTTTCATAATGGTCTCATAGGTGTTTTCTATCGGCCGCAATGCCGGGAATTCTATAATTGGTTGTGCCGAGTACATCGACTCTCTTCTTTTGTAAAGTTTCCATTTTTTATCGACCAGGGAAAACAAATCGACATACTCGCCGATTGTTTCCGACGCACCGAGAAACAGTATGCCATTCGGTACAAGACTATAATGGAAGACGGGAATTACCTTTTTCTGCAACTCGGCATTGAGATAAATGAGAAGATTGCGGCAGGAGATGAGATCGAGCTTTGTAAAAGGAGGATCTTTAATAATGCTCTGCGGTGCAAAGATCAGCATTTCTCTGATTTCTTTTCGGATATGAAAGAGATTTCCCTCGGATGTAAAGAAACGGTTCAATCGTTCTTTACTCACATCGGATGCAATTCCCGAAAATGAACCCATCCGGGCTTTTTCAATCGCCGTAGTATCGATATCTGTGGCAAATATCTGCACGTGCAAATATTTTTTTGCTTCATTCATGCATTCTTGTAAAAGAATCGCAATACTGTACGCTTCTTCACCGGTATAGCATCCTGGCACCCAAATTCTTATCTGTCCGTTATCAGATTTGCTTTTCACTAACGCTGATAATATCCTTTTCAATGCCTCGAAAGATTCGGGATCTCTGAAAAAATTTGTGACTCCAATGAGAAGTTCTTTAAACAAGCTCTCAATTTCTACGGGGCTTTCCTGAAGCAGCCGGGTGTAATTTCGAAGATCCTCCAACTGAACAATATTCATCCTTCTTTCTATGCGACGGTAGATCGTATTTCGTTTATACAAGGAAAAGTCATGACTCGTGCGAGTTCTGAGCAGAATAAATATTTTTTGAATTGTATCAGGAATTTTATCACCGGCAATTTCCCCGTCTAATAAAACGCCTTTTAATCTATGAGAGGCATATTTCATCAACTGATCCGGCATTTCTTCGGGCGGAAGAATGTAATCGGCTAATCCGGTTTTAATGGCGTTGGTCGGCATGCCGTCGAATTTTGCCGATTGTGGGTCCTGAACCATGACCATCCCTAATTCATTCTTCACTGATTTCAAGCCGGCGGTACCGTCAGACGCCATACCGGAGAGAATTATACAAATAGCTTTGTCGCCTATATCTGCAGAGAGGGATTTGAAGAAATAATCGATGGGAAGCCGGAATCCACGTGCCTCAAGAGGTTCGATGAGCTGGATTGTTCCGTGAAGTATCGCTAAATCCCGATTCGCAGGTGCGACATACACATGATCCGGTTCAACGAGCATTCCGTCTTCAGCTTGAAACAATTTCATCTTTGTAGATTTTTGAATAAGTTCAGGCATGATACTTACATGATTCGGATCCAAGTGTGACACCACGATAAATGCCATGCCGGAATTCTCAACCATGCTTCTGAAAAATTTATCGAGAGCGTCTAAACCGCCTGCAGAAGCGCCTATACCGACGACATAAAACGACTTTCTTGTGGCGGACGTTTCAGCGGTATTATTCTTTTTTTTACTATGAGATTGTTTAGGAATTATTTTCTTCTTCATAGATCCTCCCGTATAGACATTACGGCACTTCCGAAATTTTCTCTTAAAAAATAAAACCAGGTTAGAAGCAGAAGGCAAAATAATCTACTAGACGGCCTCGAAAGTAAACTCGTCGTGTATTAAACTAATCATTTAGACTACTACAATCAATCGGAGGCAAGTTTGAAATCGCGCGATAAAAGTTAACAACTTATGTCACACAGAGAATGCTCCTCATTTTGTCGCGTCGGACTCTTACATTGATTTGTCTGCGCTAAGATAGTCGCTTTCTTGAAGTATTGGCAATCAACTTCGCCAGATGATGTGTAGAGAGCTTGGATAAAGTCATACTCCTTAGAGCACCAGACTAGAAATTTGGAAATCTCACCTCGCACCAGCATCGCTGGATCCCCGTCATCTGGTGATGAGTCCAGCTGTCAGCTGGATGGAGGCACGGCGTGTCAAGCACGGCCTTGGGATCACCATCGTTTTCATACTCTTCTTCATCGTCGCGATTTTCGCCATGACGTTGACGATCCCGTCGTTATTGGTGCAAGCTTCAGCACTGATCGAGCAGGAAGCCAAATTCCGTGCGCACATTTCAGATTATCTTTCTCATTCCATTCTTACAGCACCGATCGCAGACTGGCTGCGGAACGTAAAATTCGGTTCTCTGCCCAGACCCGCCTCTGGGCTGTTGCTTTTGTGAATGCTCCAGTCCACCAAAGATGCCGGCGATATTCTCGCCGCTGTGCCCGATCTCGGGACCAGATCGGAAGATGCAAGGGCGATCGGACTTCCACTTTTTGTAGCTCGCACCTAAAACAGAAAGAAGCACCGATAACTCTTTTTTAGTCTGATTTTCCCATTAGTTAATCACGAACCGCAAGCAATCTTGAGACAGGATTAACTCCTTTTTCATCCTTTTGGACTATTCTTATTTCTCAACATCTATGGTATTATCCCGGCTAAGATTCAGAGATGTGTTTATCAACGATTAACGGGCCACCGTGCCGTCATCTTCAGCTAATCTGGATCCGACGAAAGTACTGTTAATCCATTGAGAGGAGGAATATTCCTCGGACGAATTTGAAGGAGGTGTTTTACCAAATGCCAGTGAATTATCGATTCGACGTAAATATCATTGTTATTTACATGGTCGGAGAATATACCGCAAACGACCTCCGCGCAACTCTTCTTAATTCGCTCGCCGATCCTGAACGGCGGCCGGGTTCCTTCCTATTATTCAATTTTGGAGAATCACAGGGTATTCATACCAGGCCTACAGAAGAGATTCAAACCATGACGGATTCTTTTGCTTTAATGGGTAATCGTTACAATTATCGCCTTGCGTTTGTTTCTTCACATGATCTGCCACACGCCTTGCAGCATTTCGTGTCAGTCAAGTCAAGAAGCTATGGAATCAGTTCAGATGTCTTTCAGACATTTGACGAAG
>CAYTOA010000076.1:0-14608 GCA_964439265.1 uncultured Chitinophagaceae bacterium | reverse complement strand
CGTGATGAGCGGGAGCTCCGGTCCGATAGAACAAACGAAAGAATTATTTCATAACCCCGCCGGTTATCAATAGGCGTACAAAATACACAACAAACTTAACCCTAAAACAAAATGAATAGCAAAACATTTTTGATCCTGGCCATCGCGACATCGTTCGTTTTTGGCTTTGCGTTCAATACGATCATTAAAGGTCAATTTGACAGCCAGCTGCAATCGACAAAAGTGACAGGCATTGGTGGAATCTTCTTTAAGTGCAATGATCCCGGGAGACTGAAGGAGTGGTACAAAAAGCACTTAGGCTTCAAGACCAACCAATACGGGACAATGTTTGAATGGCGAGAAGTCCCCGATACAACAAAAAAGGGTGTTACACAGTGGAGTCCCTTTGCCCAAACCACAAAATATTTCAATCCTTCAACAAAAGATTTTATGATCAACTATCGAGTAGAAAACCTCGGATCACTTGTTGAGGAACTAAAAAAAGATAGTGTCATGGTTTTGGACACAATTGAGACGTACGATTATGGTAAATTTGTCCATATCATGGACATCGAGGGAAACAAAATTGAACTATGGCAGCCCTAGGGCATCGTGCATTGGAAACGAACAAGATAGTTTAGCCACGTTCTGCCGTTTCTGTCCTAACCGCTCGCTTCCTGCGGAGATGCGCTGGGCCTTCGTAATAAACGCTCGATAAGTCCAGAAGGTCGCGAAGCAATCCCCTCGGGAGATCAATTCGCGAACTTCGTGATTAACGGGAGCTCGGGTCCGTTAGGCGCACAGCAACCACCCAAGACCAATGGAGGCAGCATGAAGTATTTATTTGTTGCAGTAGTTGTTTCGATCTGCATTGGCTGCAATCGAAATGATGAACTCGGTGAAGGCATAACTCGCGAGGTAAGCATCGAAAGTTTCGAGGGAATTACAAATGTGAGAAAAGAAGTATACAGGAGAGAACTCTTGCCAATCAAAGCCTTGGGTTTTTATGAAAACGGCAATATCTTATACCAAACTTATTATATGCCGGTTGATACCTTCATGATGATCACGACCCGTACTTTATATCCTTCAGGCGCGTTGCGATCTATGAGTCTTTGGCAGTCGAAGATCGACACCTTTTCCTATACCTCCATTGAGGGCAAAGTAACGCGATCAGTAAGATACTTACGCGATTATGCCGTTTATGTTTTACAATTTTATCCCAATGGCAAAACAGAAATGAGATATGGCCTAAATAACTTCGATACCGCCAGAGTTGTTGAGCACTGGTACGACTCCGGCATTAAACAATCTGAAGTAGTCTTTAAGTACGCGTGGTCTGATACGATAAGATCGGTTGGATGGGACTCGCTCGGTCATCAAATTCGATATGAAAATGACTTTGGCCATAAGTCAAGCAAAAAAGGTGCGCCCTAACCAGCCGCCCCTCGCTGGAGAGCGCGGGATCATCGCAAAAAACGTTCTACAAGTCCCGAAGGTCACGAAGCGATCCCTTCGGGAGATCGCTTAGCGAACTTCGTGATTGGCAGGGGCTCACGAACTTTAGACAAAACGAGATCGGCTTTTCCAAAACATAAGGACAATATGGAATTAGTAGCCATATACCCGGAATATAAATTCACAAAATATTTCCTGTTTCTGGAAGCGATGGTCTTTGCCGGTTTAATTATTCATATGACCGCGCTATTTCTAAAGCACGCTGAGATTTATGGACTTCAGCTCTTTCATGCAAACATTATCGTGCTATGGGCTTTTCAGGCGATAACTCTTTTCCCGTTTCTTGCCTCGATCACCAATGCCCCATATAGAATTCAGGCAGGTGATAGCGGCATCACGTTCACGATGTTTTATGGACGCACGAGAGGAATTAATTACTCTGACATCAGGATTGTTAAAACAATCGGATCATTGAATTTTTTTCGATTAGTGTCCTCGCAGGGTGTAGTTTACTATCTTTATAAAGAAATGAGCAACTTGGACAAGTTCGTAGCTCTGATTAAGAGTAAAAACCCCGAGTGTATCTTTGACAAACCATAAATCCCCGTCGCGTTGCCTAACCAACCGCCGACGATTTTGCCGCGCGGCAGTTCGCTGAGAATGACATGACCAGCAGATACGTCTGCGCAATGAACTGCGTGAAACTGGCTGCACGTCGCCGCTCAACGAGTTTACGACTCGCAGACAGCTTGCCTTCCCGCCGCGTTTAGCGGGAGGTCCGGCCCGTCAGGGTGCAGCGCATTTCAATGCCGCCAAAATAGGCGTAAACTTAACAACTGTATGAAATCGCTACCGATTATTCATATCGTTTTGATTTTTCTCTTAAGCTTCTTGCTGATCCAATTCCATTTGAACGCTCAGTTTGCATCTCTAAGTTGGTACACATTGATCAAGCAAGCTTCGGACATCGTGATCATAAAGGTTGATCGAATTGAGGGGAAAAAATACGGGGAGAAAGCCATCGCGCATGTCGAGAGAAGCTTCAAAGGAGTGGTACAAAGTGATTCAGTAGAACTTCCTTTTGTTTACTCGACTTGGCCTTTAGGGGGAGATACGATGCAATCGGTGTCGGAATCTATTCCGATATATTTTAAAACCGGGAAACGGTATACTGCACTCCTCCAGAAGTGGCATCCGAGCTTTAACCCTCATGCTGCAGAGACAAAATATGAAGTTATCAATTATCCAAAGGGATGCCTCTTTGAAATCACGGATGGCAAAAACCCCCGTCTTCTGGAGATGGAACAATTATTAAACGCAGCCGATGAAAACGATGCGGGAGCAAGGATTGATTCATTGCTTTCATTCGTCCATAGTGACGGCAGGGAAGTTCGCACTGATGCGATCGAGGCGCTGATCGACCTTAAGGCGGAGAAGGCTGCTGAAGCGTTTGTCTCGGTGCTTCGAAATGATACGGATAAAGGCGTTCGGTATTCAGCAGCCCATGGATTGGGATACCTTCACTCCGACGGCATCGTTAACGCCCTTGTGGAATGTCTGCAAAAAGAAAAGTCGGAAAATGTCAGGTACATAATCATCAGCTCATTAGGGATGCACCACGCGAAGATTGCAGCTCCATTGCTGCTGGGACTCTACGAAAGCGAAGGGTATAACATTCAAAATGAGATTCTTGAAAGTCTCCCTTCCATGGGGGACTCAACGGAAGTCCCGTCTCTCTTGCGTCTGTTTTTGCTCGATCATGATAGGCAGCATCGGCATGCGATGGTTCAGATTATTGCTTCGTTCCACACCTCAGAAGCTGATAGTTTTTCCTACGATGTACTAAATACGGAGGAATCATATTGGCTGAAGGCTGCGGTGATTGACGGATGGAGAGAATCAGGCTATACAAAAGGATTTGATCAATTAGTGAAATGGGCTTCAGTTGCATTTGATCCATCAATGCTGCTGTCGAAATCCCAAGCCGAAATACAAAGCTTGGAAATTCCTTTAATCTATGCAGTTGGGAATCTTGGTACACCGCAACAGGTCGCGTCAACACTCAAACCTTTTGCGAATTGTACTGATTCCGGCATTCGCCAAATGGCTGTGCTGGCATTAAAAGAGGAGATGGCGAAAAACATTTCACAGGAACTCCGCAAGGAAATTGAGGAAGAACTAAAAGGTTTTCCTTCCCAATAGAGTGGCTTTATCCGCATCCAGATTTTCTCATTGCAATGTCCGCAATAAAGTGGTATCATCTCATGCGGGAACTTACCAGGAGATCATAGTTGGGAGCTATGTTTATAACCAGAATCGAAAACGATAACAGTCTTAACACGAGCCGGTATTCGAGTTTACTGCCGCCGTTGCTGCCTGACCACTCGCTCATCCTGATCCCGATGGTGAAACGTCGGGACGGGCTGGAACCGTCTGCCGACGAATTCGACGCACGAGGAGCCGCCGGTACGATGAGCGTATCTGTCAACTTCCGCTGGCCGAACAACAAACGAATGCTGCACGTCCCCGCAACTTGTATCGTCCCGCTGCTTTTGCCAAAGGCATCTCCTGAAGGGATCGCTTCGCGAACTTCGTGATCGGGGGGATCTCCGGTCCGTCAGGCCGCAAAAGCGGCGAACATCTACAATGAGAAATTCTATGAAGACAATCTGCGTGCCCATTCTCTTCCTGGCTCTTGTTCTCACCGATATCGCATCCTCGCAGAACATAAGGGCAACAACTGATGAAGGGCAGACCGTGATGCTAAGAAAAAACGGGACCTGGTTCTTTGTGAGCCGTGCGAAAACACAAGATGACAGCGCGGTTATCTTTGATGGACGGGGAGTAGTGTTGAAAAAGACGGGGAAATGGTATTTTTCGAATACCACCCGATCTGTTTCCTCTGTCAGTCAGCGGTACTATGCCCTCTCAGCTCCAAATAATAATTCATCGGCTGGGCTGAATAATCCTTCTCACAGGAAAACGTCTCCCCTCAACCAATCCGGCGATCCCGTCAGCCAATCGTCTTCTCGTAATGGTCAACAGGTACCTTCCTTCAGCTATAAGGACGCCGATGTTTCGGAAGTTGATATCAATAGTTTGAGAGGTAAGGTAGTACTTATTAATTTTTGGGCATCATGGTGCGGTCCCTGCCGCGAGGAAATGCCGCGATTGGAAGCAGAGATTTGGCAGCACTTCAGCTCCAGCGATTTTGCAATGATAGCATTAACTGGCTCTGACAACGAAAAGGTACTCAAACAAATCAAGCAGGAATACGGCTTTACCTTTCCGATGGCTTATGATGATGAAAAAAAAGTGTCGCATTTATTTGCAGTCAACTCGATACCGCGAAATTATGTGGTTGGAAAAGACGGGAGAATTCTCTTCCAATCAATCGGCTATGCCGCTGAACGTTTTGATGAAATGAAAGGCGTGATCGAACAAGCGTTGAAAAATGAATAACAGAATACTTCATGACCGACCTGCCGACCGCTCCCCGCTCAATAACGCGGGGCCTTCACAAAAAGCCTCGACAAATCCCGAGGGTCCGCAAGACTCCTTTGGAAGCGCCATTCGGGACGGGCTGGAACCGGCCGTTGGTGATCCTGCACGTCCGACTCCTTCAGGATGTTTGTGATTTTCATCGGATGTGAACCAAAAATGAAATGGACGTTTTCAAAAAGAATAGAGGGTTCTATGTCTTCTTCAGATGTATTTCACCGGGGCCGGGTGCGCCTCGTTGTTCTGTTCATGCTCGCAGGGTTGGCGGGATGTACGAAGTATTACTTGCTGCTTGACGAGGACGAAATCAAACGAATGAATTATTCGCACGACAAGGAACATCGTATCGTTTATTTCAACAAGACCTTTTCATACACTCCCGAAGGGAAATTGCTTGAGAAAACTCACGAGATCATTCGAATAGGCGACAACCCCATCACTCATATTCCGGCGCTGTATGTTTCCGACGAGTCATTTAGAACGCTTACTTCTGTTGAGGGGCGGGTGCTGCACATTGACGGGTCATCGGAGAAATTCTCGAGGGACGATTTCTACAGCTTTAACGTCAGCAGCAGCGAGGTTATTTCGGATGAGAAGATGAAATCGGCCTTCATCGAGAAGAAGCTCAAGCCAGGCGATCTTATTGAGACGGCATCGATCCACGAACTCATTTATCCGCAGCTTGGGTTTGGCTTTTCCCTTTCTGAGTTGGAATATTCGGCCGAGAACATCACCTGTTGTATCGAATCGAACTCTTCCGACAGTATCCGGTACCGCGTCGTGAACAGCGACGTCGCTCCGTCGATTGTCGATTCGACGACACGGAAGATCATTTTCCATTGGGATTCATACCGCGAGACCAAAAGACGGCGCGGCGTGATGGAAAAGAGGAACCAAAGTCCCACGGTCGTGGGCGTCCGGTTGTCACAGACCTGGCAGTCGTACGGCGATTGGTATCTGCACTTGATCGCCCCGCAACTGCGTCCGGATAGTGCGTTTGTCGATTCGGCTCTTCGGATTACCGCCGGCACACGCTCCTCCAAAGAAAAAATGGACGCCATTTTCGATTACTGCCAGCGAAACGTACGTTACGAACAGGTTTACCTGAAGCAAGGAGCGTTTCTCCCGAACGATGTCAATGAAACCCTCGCTCACAAATACGGCGATTGCAAAGATTATTCATGCCTGATGTATGCGATGGCAGTCAGCGTCGGCGTACGGCCGCAGCTTGCTCTCTGTTATCGGGGAAGGGGTGTTGAATTTTATGACGATATGCCGACCTCACAATTCAACCATGCGATCCTCCACTTGACCGACGGCGGGAGGGATTACTGGTACGACGGCACTGATAGAGCGGGGATTCCCGGCATCACTTCCTTCGACCTGTCAAATGGAAAGGTGTTGATCTTGGAAGAGGGTCGTTCTCGATTGTCGGTCATAGAAGATGTTCCCGGCAACATGCTCGCCATAACCGGAATTTTTTCCGTGAAAGGGATAAACGATGTGAAAGGCGAATTGAATGCCGCCTTCTCAAACCAGTACGCGGTGGACCTTTTCTGGCTCGAACATCGAAAGAATAAAGAAGATTTGTCCGCCGTACTCAAGCAGATCGTGAAAGAAACGATGAACGAGAATATACAAATCGACAGCCTTCGTTGGTATTCAAAAGACGGGAAATTCAATCTTTCGATGATTTGTGAACTCCCCAATTGCGTTACGCTACTGCAGCAAAAATCGTGGACGAGCGTTTCGCGGCTTTTTCCCGAGCTTTTGCCTCACGACCTTGAAAACGAGAAGCAAAAGGGAGTCTTCTATTTTCCGTCCTATAATAGAGTGTCGGTGAACGTCGCTATCTCCGTAAACGGGCGACCCGCTGCCGTACAGATGGAATTCCATCTCCCTGCCGGTCCGTTCACCGATTCGACCCGGGCAGGATTCCTCAGCCAGCTTCAGTCGGCGAACGAGGACTTTAAAAAAATATATTCAATCTCAGAGGTTTCAAATCAATGAAAAAAGTCATCGCACTCCTCATTTTGCTTTTCGCTTCGGCCGCCTTCTGCGGAGAGTATACGTTCAAGTCTTCTCTCCCTTCCGTCAAGCTGACGAACAGCTTAACCTCCGACATGTTCAAGCATTCGGACGCCGTGATCATTCTGAAGTCGCAAAGTTACAGCGAAGGACCGCACTCCCGGTTTGACGGTTTCACGATTTACCTTACGAATGAAGTAACGAGCACATCAAAAGTGATTATCGCGAAGGTCTTTAACGACGCCGGCGTCCGGGAATACGGCTCGTTCGAGTATGAGTATCAGCATTTCGGGGAGAGAGAGTTGAGGGAAACGTTTGTCGTCCATGCCAGAATTATGAAGCCGGACAGCACCGTGTGGGTGATGCCCGACAGTGCGGTGTCAACGATCGTCGGAGCCGCAACCGGGTCCGGAAAGACCTTGACCCAGAAGGCATTGTTTAAACTGAACAATTTGGCCCCCGGCGACGTCGTACAGATCGAGTACATCCATACCAAACCGTTCTCATTTATGCGGCAGGTCATCTTCTATTATCACGACAGATATCCCGTTCTCAGTTCCAATCTTACCGTGAACATGGATAAGCGAATCAAGGTCGATCTTCTAAGTTTCCCGGCTGACAAAATTGGCCCGCCGAACGATACGGTGATCAACTCTATGGTATCTCATTTTTGGAGTGTGAAGGGACTAGGCGAAATTCCGCGCGAACCGTACAGCAGGCCATTTTCCGACGTTTCCTACATGACGGCGATCATTGATCATCCCGATGAGTCCGATGGAAACGGCTGGCGATCTCTTTCAAAACATTATATCGATGCATACATCGACAAGGGGTCAATTCCAAAATCATTTATGAAAGAGATCGGACTCGATCCGTCGCTCAAGAACCCAACCTGGGCCGATATCGACAAAGCGTATACCGCCTTACGAAAGTATTTTACGCTTGAAAGGCGAAACCGGCTTTTTCCCCGGGTCGATAACGTGGACAACCTCATCGAAGATAAGGAGGCCAACGCTTCAGACCTCGCGTACCTGATGATGAAGATCCTGGAACGGTGGGAAGTGCCGGCAACTCCGTTGTTGGTTCGGGACATCCGTGAAGGATTGTATGAGATTTCGGTTTCATCCTACGTATGGTTTGACCGCCTCGCTCCACTGGTGTCGCTCCACGGAGAAAGCAGAGTCTACGATTTTGATCGAAGTATACCGACTCGCTACACTCCACCATGGTTCCTGAACGAAACACATGTCCTCGCGCTGCACGATACCGGAGTAGCGCATTTGAAATTGACATCGAGCTCGAGCTTGAGGGAGCATATTTCAAAAGAATTCCACTCGATCACGCTCTCCGCGGACAAGGACCCGATGGATTTCGTCTCTCTCCGGTTGAAGGGGGCGCGGGCCGCGCGTCTGCGTGAAAAACTGTATTCACTAAAGGGAGAAGATCTCGTGAATGCCGAACGAAATCTCGTCGGAAGTTATGTCCTCCGGGACATCGATACAACGACGATCAATGATTTTCTGGATGAATCGGAAATCTCGATAACCGGGAAAGGAACTTCTCAGGGTGTGGTGACGTCCGTCGATTCGTTTGTAACATTCCGGCCGAGAAACCACCTGTTGCGCGAATTCCGTGATCACTTCTCAGCAGACGAACGGTATGACTATATCTTTCTTGATGAACCGTTCGGTGTCACCTTGCAATGGACGGTAGAAGCGCCCGAGGGCTATCGCCTGTCGCAGGCGCCATCGCCCGGCGCCTTGGTGGATTCTGCTTTTGCCGAGTCACAGATCATGTACCTCCAGCCTAATGATTCGACCTATTACATCAAAACGGACGTCATATTCAATTCATCCCGGATTATCCCCGATAAGTATAAAGACTTCATTGGGTTTCTCGATAAACTCATCCAGGCAACCGAGCGAGAGTTGATCTTCAAGAAAAGATAGCGACCATTCATTCTCTAACGGCCCGGAATAGTCCGAGTTGTTTTTCCTGAAGGCGGTTTATTCTGATCGCACCGGTTCCGAACATACTGTCCGCGGGGAAGCGGCTGGACGCCGCCGCTTTACGGAATAAAGAAATAAATTCGAGAGGACAAAAACAATTGAAACCGACTGACCGGCCGCTCCCCGCTGGAATGCGGGGGTTCTTCGCAAAAGGCGATCGACAAGTCCCGAAGGTCCGAAGGACTCCTTCGGAGGACCCCTTTGGGGCTGATCTCGTAGATTAAAAGGAGTCAACATATTTTATCGGAAGGCTCGAGCAATGCCACATTACCTCAAGTTGCATATCGGCAGAGCGGCAGTTTTTATTCTATTTGTTGGCGGGATATTCTCATCGTGCGACTTCATTACAGAGCCAAACCCTCCGGTCAACTCGAACACTCGTTTACCGGGCGGCATTAAACCTGCGAAGATCATTGGGCTGGATCATAAAGTTATCTCACCAGGCCAAGCTTTTCCTGCCGGTTCAGAAATCCAAGTGGTGTTCGTTCCTGATATTGACCTTTCTGAAATCGACCATATTGACCTTGTCATTGGATCCACTCATTATGGTCATGACTTTGACCCGACGACATTTACTATCGATATGTTTGGTTGGTCTAGTGGCGAACATGCAATCTATTTTTATGTTTACAAAAAGACAGATAATCTTGGAATGATGGCTTTACTTGTTCCTTCACAAGCATATTCGATAGTATTGACAATCACTTGATAAAAGGTCAAAGAAACCCTACGATGCACTTCTTAAACAAATCTCATCTTGTTGTCATCGTCTTTCTCTCGTTCTTTGCACAGAGAGCAGTTTCACAAGATACGCTGAAACAGGGAATTATCGATGGTTACGCCTCGATTGGATACTCAATTTCCAATCTAGATGACCCTCGCAGTTACTTCGACAACCTCTTAGATTTCTACCATGGTTACAGCATACCAATTACAAAACAATTTGATTTTGGCAAAACCCTGTCTTTGGAAACAGGAATTCTTTATTCCGACCCAAGAATTGAGGAGATGAGAATAGGAGTTATTGCAGGATATATATATTCACCGGCTTATGCACGCTATAAGGATTATGCAGGCACAATTGATGTTATTGGCTCGGTAAATTCTTATCAATTGTTTCTGACATACCAAAAAATACTTTGGGAAAATGGGGATTGTGAAATCTATTCACTTTTTAAACCCGGCATAGACTATTCTACATTGAAAATTACTCAAGACGTGAATTACACCGAGCTGCCTGAATATAATTATCATACAAAAGTGTCTGCCAGCGGTATCGGATTCTGCGGTGAAGCGATGATCGGAATGTCGTTCCCTGCGCACTCAGTTCACTACTCCTTTGAAGGGGGATATCGACTCTTTTATCTCGAAGCAGATGCTACGGAAGAACCTGTAACGCCGGAAAATCAATCAAGAAGGCTTCCTTTTAGTATCGACCAATCTGGCTTTGTCTTTCAATGTTCTGCGAGATTTATGCTGTGAATTATAATCCCATCCCCCCGAATAAAAGGAAAAGTGGATAAACAGAGTCTTAATATTGTCCTTTCACCTGCTGCTCCCCGATAGAAAATCTGGAAAAGAACCTATTGGTTTTTGATTCACTGGGGAGTCGTTCTAATTGGTTTTTTTACCGAACTGATCATCGAATTCTATCCTGAACTTCCCTCGAAGCTAAACTACCTGTGGCTGGTGTTACTCATCGGTCCACCGTTATGGTTGCTTGAAAACATACTAGGGGAATTATTCATTGGAAGAAAAGCTGGCAACGCGGTGCGAAGGCTTGGCGAAGAAAAGACACGCGTTATTAACAAAATTCTCGCGGCAATAATAAATGTACCCGTTACAGCACTGCTGTTACTCGCATTACTTGCTTCGCTGTTCAAGTAATACCTGGTCTCGCCCGAACCAGTCGCTCAAACTCGAGAATTATCTGATAGACGGTAAATGGTGTCAGCAAGACAGTTAGCAGAGCTTCGGATAATGGAGGGGGAGCATATAATTGCTATTGGCAGTGAACAAGACTACCTTCGTACAGCGTCACACATCGATGACATCTGGCCTGGACGAACGGCTGAGCCCTTCATTGTCACCTTCCTATGGAGTGATGTGAGGGTTCTTTGTTTCTGGGACTATCACAGCCAAGCTGACGAATCGACCTCAATAAGGTAAGAACATGAGAAACATATACACAGTCACCTATAAGAATAATGGACGAATTAAAGCTGAAGAGCTGCCCGCAGACACTTACTTTGATGCTGCTGCCGCAGTCCGTCAATCGCACCACCTTAAAGCTTCAGCCATCATCTCGAATGTGATCAGGGCGACGGAGACGAGACGGAGAAATAGAAAGAGGGCGTTATAGAATGACAGATAATACTCGCATGACTCGCGGTATCCACAAGGGAATGCGGATGAAGGATGTTCCGGCCGCGTATCTCCTCCACCTGTCGAAAGATATGGCAACCGCGGGGTTTAGAAAATACGTCGCCGATAACAAAGAAGTTCTGAAATTGGAAGCGAAACGGGAGGGGCGCCTGCAATACAAGAACCGAAGGGTAACGCGATGATGCAAAAAGAAAGCCCCAGATGATGAATTTCTGGGGCCGGATTTTGCAACTGCCGAAGGGATGTTATTTCAACAGGACGAGTTTCTTCGTCTGGCTAAGCGCTCCAGCCTGTATGCGATAGAAGTAGACTCCGCTTCCCAGCCGGTGTGCGTCGAATGTTATTTCATATTGCCCTGCGTTCTTCTGTTCATGTACAAGCGTCGATACTTCTCTGCCTAGAATGTCGTAGACTTCCAACGTCACGAAACTTCTCACAGGCAGTTGATAGCTTATTTTCGTTGCCGGGTTAAATGGATTAGGATAATTCTGTGAGAGCGAGAACAATGATGGTGTTTCGCCCTCTGTCTCTTTAACAGCCGTAATTATTTCGGACAACGGCCGTCTCCAAAGACTGCTGTCAGTTCCTGCGAAAAGATAAGGGCCAAAGACGCCGAGCGACGTAATGTAAGTGCTCGATAACCCGGAATCGACTCTGTTCCACGAGCCGTTATATGTAGCCTGGAAAACTCCTCCACGCGTCCCGGCGAAGATGTTGTTGCCGCCAATGACAAGAGAGGGAACGTTACTATTCGTCAACCCGGCAGTATCGACGGCCCAGCTTGTCCCATTGTCAGTCGAATGAAAGATTCCGCCATAGGTACTGACAAAAACGTTCCTGCCGGTGACGGCAAGCGAATAGACCGAAAAAGCATTCAAGTCGACACTCACAGAACTCCAGTGGGACCCGTTGTCAGTGCTACGGAAGACGTAGCCGCCGCTGGTTCCAGCAAAGAGGTTCGTATCATGCGCAGCAAGTGACCTGACGCGAGTATCGGTCAGACCAGTGTTGACTGCGGTCCAGTTCGTACCATTATCGGTAGAACGGAAGATGCCGCCGCTTTCTGTTCCAACAAATACATTCGTGTCGGAAACCGCAAGAGCAAAGATGTTCGTGTCTAACAAGCCTCCATTGGCTGCAGTCCAACTCGTGCCGTTGTTGCTTGATAAAAAAACACCGTTCGCGATAGTTCCCACAAAAAGGTTCGTATCAGACGCAGCAAGAGCCTGAATGATCGCATAACCAATAGTATCCGATGAAGAATATCTTGGCAACCCTGAACTGACGGCCTTCCAGGATCCTCCGTTGTCAGTAGAAAGAAACATGCCGCCGGTCTCAGTCCCCGCAAACAGGTTCGATCCGCTCGCCGCAAAACAGCTCACAACGTCGGTATCGGGCAAATTCAACTGAACCCATTGTGCCTGAAGTGGAACATAAGGGATAAATGCTGCGGCTATCCATAAGAAGAATATCAAAAACTGTTTCATAGATTACCCATTAGATTATTCAAGACACAATTACTTCACTACCACCAATTTCATGGTCTTCACGAAACTCCCTGCCTCCAAACGATAGAAATATACCCCGCTTGACATGTTCGCCGCGCTCCATTGCCGGGTGTAACTTCCCGCCTGCAATTCTCCCGAGACAATTGTTGATACTTCTCTGCCTAATATGTCGAAAACTTTCAATGATGCCGTTGACCGCGTCGGAATGAAAAATGTGATTGTCGTCGTAGGGTTAAGAGGATTAGGGTAGTTCTGAAAGAGCTGGAAGGCATCCGGCACAGCGTTCCGCTTGTTCGTGACCTCAGTGATCGTTTCGGTAAATGAAATCAGCTCCCGATATTCATAATCTCCCCACACGAACTTGACAGGGCCGATGTCCGAAAGAAATATGTCTTCAGAGCCCACTTCGGTACTCGCATTTCCGACTGAGACAATGATCTCCGGAAAGTGATATTTACTGCATTGATATGAGCCGGCTGGAGTGGAAATACGTTCATCGATCGAATCAACAGACATCGGGAATGCTACCAACGAGTCTGCATAGCCGGTCCAAAGTTCGTATCCTGAATTGTACTGCTCGTCCGATACAGCTGGATATTTATAACGTAGGACGGCTTCTTTAAAATTTTGAATATAAAGGTAAATGCCGTCTTGTCTCACTGTCATTAATTGATCACCGTTGAAGTCGGATCGCACAAGAAACCATTTCTCGCCGTCAAGCATTTCCTCCCCTACCACTGTCTGCGCGACGGTATCTCCATGAATAACAGCATTAGAAAATTGATACCATGTTTGATACATCCATCGATTACCAACCCTGAGTGGATAGATTGGCGAACGAATACCCACCGAATCCGTTATTTCATTTTCGCTTCTTCCGCAAACAAGGTGTAGCTGAAAAGATAATCCGTTCCGAAGATTCCATGACAATAAATACGTTCCTGGTTCAATTGGCGAACTGAAAATATCCGCCATAGAATAGCGAATACGATATAACGCCGCCGATTGATCAGGGCTGACGACAACATTATAGATCAGATTACTTATCACCGTGGGTCCGCCTGAAATTGTTATGCCCTTGCCGTTTACTAAGGACCATTTGTAGAAATAATCACTTACAGGGATCGTATCGTTTTGTGAAGTCTTGTTGAGTGCCGTCAGAGTCATACTCAATGAATCAAAGATCCCCAATGTATCTTGAGAAACTGCAAACGTAAATACAATGCCGTTGAGAGTATCGCTCGTACTCGATGAAGATTGCGAGGAACGTAAGGGAGCAGCAGGATTGCTGCCTCGAGCGCTGCCGATAAGGATCAGCGTTGAAAGGATAATTAATATGTAACGCATCTTGGTCTTTCTCCTTGCGATGCAGCGGAGTGTTAGCATATAAGCACAAAAAACCCTCACCATCGCACGCGCGAATCCGAGGGTTCAGGTCTGATATTATTTTCCGCCCGTTCCCCCGGGAGAATTGTCGGAAAAATGTAGCAGTTATCGGACAGAGAGTCAAGGCGGGGGTACTGGGCTGCTTTGAATTCGACAGTGGCGACATCATCCTTCCCGACGGGTCGACGGCCCATCGGGTCGTTGACGATGCGTTCGCTCCGCTCACTTACTCAGGAAGATCATGGTCTGTTCACCCTGTCCCAAAGGGATCCCTTCGGGAGAAGGGTCTAAAGACCCTGCTACGTCTGAGGGAAGGCGGTTGAGATTTGGATGTCTTATACATATATTCACTAG
>CAYTOA010000075.1:0-14804 GCA_964439265.1 uncultured Chitinophagaceae bacterium | reverse complement strand
GTCTGGCAGCGTCATCGAACGATCGATATTCTTGTAAACAACGCAGCCGTCAACGATGCATTTGAAAATTCGTCAACTGCTGCTGACCGGTCGAAATTTGAAAACTATCCCGCCGACCTCTGGCAAAAATCTCTCGACGTCAACATTACGGGCACATTCCTATGTTCGCAGGTGATCGGCGGAATGATGGCAAGTCAGGGACGGGGGAGCATCATCAATATCGCGTCGACGTACGGGCTTGTAGGGCCGGATCAATCGATCTACTCCAGACCGGATGGAACCCAAACGTTCTATAAATCGCCGTCGTACCCGACGACGAAAGGGGCTGTGATTGCTTTCACACGGTATCTCGCTACGTACTGGGCTAAGAAGGGTGTACGCGTGAATGCATTGTGTCCGGGAGGAGTGGAGAATGGACAGGATGTGGATTTCATCCGGAATTATTCCGAGCGGACGCCTCTGGGACGAATGGCACAACCGACTGACTACAAAGGTGCGTTGGTATTCCTGGCCAGTGACGCATCGGGATACATGACGGGGGCAAATCTGATTGTCGACGGCGGGTGGACGGCGTGGTAACTACTCTCAAAATAGACGCTGCTTTGGAATATGATCTAGCCACGAGGGCACAAAGACACAAGAGTTTGTTGAGAAAAGAATTAAGGTGCAATTCGGATAAGAGGTATCGATTTCTTTTTGTGTTGGTGGCTTTGCGGCAATAACGCTTGCATGAGTTGTCAAATTATTTCCTCATCATGATCGTGAAGGGACCTGCGATGAAGAAGCCAATGGTGCAGATCGGCAAAAGGCCGGTCGGTGAGGGGGAGTCGATTTTTGTGATCGCCGAGATCGGCATTAACCACAACGGTTCGCTGGAAACGGCAAAGAAATTGATAGACGGCGCCGTGCTTGCGGGCTGTGATGCGGTCAAATTTCAAAAAAGGACCCCGGAATTATGCGTTCCAAAGGATCAGCAGGATGTCATGCGCGACACCCCATGGGGAAGAATGACCTATCTTGAATATCGGTACGTTGTTGAATTCGGAGAGCAGGAATACGGAGAAATTGACCGCCATTGCCGGGAGAGGGGAATTATCTGGTTCGCATCGTGCTGGGACGAGGAATCGGTGGATTTCATCGAAAATTTTGACCCGCGCTGTTACAAAGTCTCATCCGCGTCATTGACAAACGGTGAACTGCTGAAGAAAAAGCGGTCGACCGGCAAGCCTCTTATCGTCTCAACCGGGATGTCGACGGAGAGCGAGATCGACACCGCCATCGATATTCTTGGCCGAGACAATGTTCTCATAGCGCACTCGACGTCTACCTATCCGTGCCCGGCCGAGGAATTAAATTTACGGATGATCCAAACGCTGAAACAGAAATTTCCCGAATGTCCGATCGGATATTCCGGCCACGAAACAGGCCTTGCGCCGACGTGGGCCGCCGTGGCGATGGGCGCGACGTTCGTGGAACGTCATATCACACTGGACAGAGCCATGTGGGGGAGCGACCAGGCTGCTTCGGTTGAAATCGGAGGATTGATCCGCCTCGTTCAGAACATTCGTGATATCGAAAAGGCGGTCGGCGACGGGGTAAAAAAGGTGTACGAAAGCGAACTCGGTCCGCGCAAAAGACTCCGGCAGATACGCGAAAAAGTTACAGCGTGATGATTAACGACCCTACCCTTAACCAAACGAGTTAGTATGCGGCTGGAATTTTTATCGCCGGTGATAGTTTCGCTGTCCGCGCTGGTGCTGATTCTTCTTGAACGCAAATTCCCGTACACAGAAGGACAGCCGTTGTTCCGCGAAGGTTTCTGGACCGACCTCGGGATGTATACGATCTTTCAGAGTTATCTTCTAAGCTGGGTAATTTTCGGGTTTATTTTTTGGCTGGACGGAAAAACATATTTTTCCCGGTCGCATCTCATTTCCTCCTGGCCGGTGTGGGAGCAGTTTCTACTGTTTTTTGTAACCCACGACCTGTATATCTATCTGTTTCACCGATGGCAGCATCACAATAAACATTTGTACAGAATTCATGAAGCTCACCACTCGGTCCGCGATGTCGACTGGCTGGCCGGCGCCCGTTCGCATTCGCTTGAAATTCTTGTCAACCAGACCATCGAATTCACTCCGATCATCCTGCTCGGTGCAGCCCCCGAGATCGTTTTGATGAAAGGGATCATCGACGCCGTCTGGGGGATGTATATCCACTCCAACATCGACGTTCGGACGGGGAGGCTTCAATACCTCTTTAACGGCCCGGAAATGCATCGTTGGCATCATGCGAAAGGCAAGGGGAACGCCGTCAACTACTCAACCAAGCTGGCAGTGTGGGACTGGATATTCGGTACCGCTTACCTGCCTCTGAATAAAAAACCTCCGTCGTTTGGGCTCACCGCTCTGAATTTTCCCAAAGCATATTTTCCGCAGCAATGGTTTGCGTTTCGATCCTTCAGGAAACAGGATAGCTGATACGTCTCCGTTTTCTATGGTTGTGTTCCCTCCGATTGGTGTCCACGGTGAGTGCAAAGTTTTCTTTGATTTTAAAGCAGTCTCTCGAAAGTATTGTTCATCCCGTAACGATTTCATCTAATTCGGTTCACTGTACAATAATAATGCCGTAACAGTTCGCACGTACCTTATCGCGCAACTAGTGCGATGGGACTGCGGATGTCGATCAGCAGGGAAAATTTCCACTTGCATCACATCACTCCTTCACTCACGAAATACCCAATGATAAAGGCATCGTTCGTTCTTCTCTTGTTATTAGGCGTGACAGTCGCTAATGTCGCTGTCGCTGGAACGATCACAGGTCACGTGAGGGAAAAGAAAACAAAGGCGGCAATTGTCGGTGCCGCCGTTTTTGTTGAAGGAACAAACCTGGGAAGCATTAGCGATACGAGCGGCAGCTACGTCATCAAACATGTGCCGCCCGGCAAGTACGACGTCGAGGTCCGTGCGCTCGGCTATGCCAGCGCAGACGAAGACATTAAAATAGACAGCGACTCAAGCATCATAGTGCAGAATTTTTCGCTTAAGGAAAACCTTATTACGTTGAATGAGTCTGTTATTACTGCCAGAGCGAACAACGAACTGGAGACATCCGCGCGAGCGGCAGAAAAGAACGCTGCCAATCTTGTCAATGTCATTTCGGCGCAGGCGATCGACCAATCGACGGACCGGACCGCAGCGGACGTCCTCCAGCGTGTTTCAGGAATGTCCCTCATCCGGAGCCAGGGGGAAGGACGCTACGTTGTGATGCGCGGTCTCGCGCAGCAATACAATAACACGCTTGTCGACGGCATCAAAATACCGAGTCCTGAGTCTAAAGATCGTTATGTCCCGATGGATATTTTTCCTTCTGGATTGTTCGAGCGCATCGAGGTCACAAAATCGCTGACGCCCGATATTGCAGGGGACGCCATCGGCGGTTCCACGGATCTTATGCTGCGAGAGGCGCCGGACAGACTTGTCTTTTCTGCAAGCGCCGCGAGCGGCTCAACTTCCGGAGTCCTGGGCAACTCATTCAGTTCGTTCAATAGAAGTAGCGTTAACGATCTTGACCCCGAACGCCTGCATGGAACTGTGAGCGACGCCGATCCGACAACGCAAATCAAGCCTCGCTATAACCCTTCAAGTGCCGATTTTTCAACTGCCAACCTGAAATTTAAGAACAGCGTTGCTCCTGCCGACGGACTCTTCTCCGGATTGGCCGGAGATCGTTTTTTTGACAACAAGCTTGGGCTTATGGCAGCCGGCAGTTTTCAGAACACTTATAATGAAGTTCATACGGACATTTACTCTCTCGGGTCAGATATCAATACGGTTGACAGCGAGGGACATCTGATTCCATATGCAGCCACATACAACAATCAGAACTATTACGTCAACAAGACGCGCGGCGGGGCGCTGGCCAAAGCGGACCTGATAGCAGATGAAGGGCAGGAATTATCTGCTACATACTTGTATGTCCGCCAGGAGGAAGATCAGACCCGTCACGCGCTTCAGATTTCGATCGATGGAACTCGCGGCGCCAATGATCTGACGTACACACACCGCTCAGCTCTCCGGACTCAGGATATCTCGAGCATCACGATGGCGGGAAGCCATTTCGCGAACTCGCCGCTAGGCGTCAAATGGACGTTCAACTATACAGACGCTCTCCAAGACCGTCCCGACGAGGCAGAATATTCAATCCTGCAAAATTATGGTCCGAACGGACAACTCCAGCCTTTTCAAGGTCTGGGAAATATCACCCATTCATGGAGAAGGAACGACGACCGCCAATACCTTGGAAAGATGGATTGGGACTGGCATCTGACGCAGGATGGGATGAACACGATTCAAGCAGGAATTGTCGCGCAGAAACTTAACCGCGTCAATTATGAGGACGACTATCAATTGAATCCGTCGATCATCCATGGAAGCACGCAGCCGTTCACCTCGATCGACAGCGCAAAAACCACAGTGTTCGGATACGGGAGTACTTCGGGGACATCGGTGTACGGGTATCAGAACTATAAAGCAAGCGAATTTCTTCTCGGTTCATACCTGCAGTATACTCTCATCCTTGACCGGCTCCAGGTCCTCAGCGGCTTGAGGTGGGAGCAGGCCCAAGACAAATATTTTACAATGGCATCGCCGACGTACACCGAACAACAGGCCGATGTGAAAATGGTGGATTTCCTTCCGGGAATTCATTTCAGGTACGAGTTTACGCCGGAACAGATCGGCCGGCTGTCGATCGCGAGGACGTTGAGCCGTCCAAGTTACTTCGATCTTGTTCCGGCGGTCGACCGCGCGGACGAAAGTCAGTCGCAGGGGAACCCCAATCTTCGCCCGGCCCGCGCTACCAACATAGACCTCCGTTACGAATATTATCCTAATCCATCCGATGTTTACTCTGCCGGCGTCTATTACAAAAAAATCACGGACCCGATCGAAGATCAATTCCAATCAGTCGGAGTTCTCTTGGTGACGTCGAAAGGAAACGGCGATCCGGCGACGGTCTACGGTTTTGAAGCGGTGCTTGCCAAACATTTTGGAGGCCTCGGCATCTCCGCGAATTACAGCTACGTTTTTTCGCGGATCATCAGCACAAAACAGGTTACGACAGAAGATATCAACGGCGATCTTGTCCAATCCTACTACCAGCAGAAGCGCCCGCTGCAATCCCAATCGCCGCAGATAGTGAATCTTAGCCTCTCCTATTTTAGCGAACTATGGGGAACATCGGCGAACGTATCCTACAATTATACCGGACAGAGCCTTATCGCTGTCGGCAGATTAGACGGGTACGATACGTATCAGGAAGGAGTCGGCGAGGTTGATTTCTCGGCAGATCAGCAATTATTCTCGAATCTTAAGCTAAGTGTGAAATTGATCAATCTTACAAACTCCAAAGCCGTTACCGAAGTCGCGTCCGGTCAATATATTCAGCATGCACCGATCATCATCGAACGGGATTTGAACAGAATGCGCGGGACGATCGGTATTAGTTACAGGCTGTAATTTCTATTTCGGTGAGACAGACCACCATTCATTTTCATCATCCACAATATATGTAAGGAGAAAAATATGTTGAAGAAGCTTACCGCGATCTTGCTTTTGGCGATTGCGATCTCTGCCTCTGTGCAGGCACAACTGCATTCAACGCTATCGGGGGCCGTTAAGGGAACGACCCTTCCGAATCGTACCTACGTTATTGCAGACAGTATTTCAATCAATGCCGGAGATACGCTGACGATCAGTTCGGGGGACACGTTGATCATGGCCAACCCGTTAGGGTGGATCCATATCTTTGGGACGTTGATCTGCGATGGAACAAAAGCTGCACCGAACCTGATCACGGTACCGGTGTCGCGCAGGACGGGTCCCGGTCAGTGGGGAGGCATCCTTGGTGATTCGTGCAAGTATTTTGAAATGAAGTGGACGACCATTCTCTGGGCAGGCGGGAATAATCCGGGGGGTCATGCATACCGGACGATCGATATCTATTCCGATTTTGCAAACACGACAACGACAGTCTTTACGGACAACACGGTGATCGGCACGGTCGATGACTGTATCGGATTGCATGGCGGGAATGCGAGCATTCTTCGCAATACCATCAAGTGGTGCGGTGCACCGGACGGCGACAACATCAACGTCAAAGCAGGTACGATCGGCGAGATCGCCTACAATGTGATCTGGGGATCGGGCGGAAACGGTATTAAGATCAACGCGGATGTGACCCTGCCTCGGCTGACCAATATCTGCGTTCATAACAACACGATCGTTGCCGGAGGATGGCGCCGGGTCGGTGAATTGGGATACGCGATCCTTGTGGATGCGAGCGCCCGCGCACAGATCTACAACAACATCATGGGTGATATGTACCAGGAGCTTGAGATCACGACGAAAGCGGACACATTGCGCACGGTTCACGACAACAACCTCTTCTTCTATTCTGTGGACAGTTTAGGAGGAGCGGCACGGTACTTCCCGTCGGACGGTGTGACCAGGCTAGCGGCGCACGATATTATCGATGTTCATGCCAGTGATCTTTTTGCGAGTTACAACGCGTATTTTTCGAATGACTGGTTTGGTCTTGACGGCAGCAATGATTACCATCTGCTCCCCGCGTCGGCGGCGACGGGTCATGGGTTTACTCCTCCCGACACCTGGGTCAATCCATCCATCGTCGGCATCCTCCCCGGTGATCCCAATATCGGCGCCCTCGGCGTCTATAAGAGTACTGCAACGTTGAATACAGACAGTTTATCCGGCAGTGTAAAAGGGACACTGCTTGCGAACCACACCTACGTTATTGCAGACAGTATTTCGATCAATGCCGGTGATACGTTGAGGATCAGTTCAGGAGACACACTGATCATGGCCAACCCGTTAGGGTGGATCCATATCTTTGGGACATTGATCTGCGATGGAACCAAAGCTGCACCGAACCTGATCACGGTACCAGTGTCGCGAAGGACGGGTCCCGGTCAGTGGGGAGGCATCTATGGTGATTCGTGCAAGTATTTTGAGATGAAGTGGACGACGATTCTCTGGGCAGGGGGAAGCAACACCGAAGGGCATGCCTATCGCACGATTGATATCTATTCTGATTTTGCAAACACAACAACGACGGTCTTTACAGATAATACCGTGATCGGTACGGTTGACGATTGCATCGGACTGCACGGCGGGAATGCGAGCATTCTTCGCAATACGATCAAGTGGTGCGGAGCACCGGACGGAGACAACATCAACGTTAAGTCCGGCACAATCGGTGAGATCGCCTATAATGTGATCTGGGGTTCGGGTGGAAACGGGATTAAGATCAATGCTGATGTAACGTTGCCGCGCTTGACAAATATGTGCATCCACAACAACACGATCGCTGCAGGCGGATGGCGCAGGGTTGGTGAATTAGGCTATGCTATCTTGGTTGATAAAAGTGCCCGTGGACAGATCTACAACAACATCATGGGGGACATGTATCAGGAACTTGAGATCACGACGAAAGCGGACACATTGCGCACGGTTCACGACAACAACCTCTTCTTCTATTCTGTGGACAGTTTAGGAGGAGGAGCACGGTACTTCCCGTCGGACGGTGTGACCAGGCAAGCGGCGCATGATATTATCGATGTTCATGCCAGTGATCTTTTTGCGAGTTACAACGCGTATTTTACGAACGACTGGTTCGGTCTTGACGGCAGCAACGATTATCATCTGCTTCCTTCGGCGGCGGCAACGGGTCATGGGATTACTCCTCTGGCTGCATGGACCAATCCTTTCTTCGCCAGCAATCTCCCCGGCGATCCTAATATCGGCGCACTCGGCATCTATGTGACGACGAAGGTGAAGACTCAAGTGAACGAGACCCCGGTGAACTTCGCCCTGAATCAGAATTATCCGAATCCGTTCAATCCATCGACGGTGATCAGCTACCAGCTTCCGTCCAATAGCCGCGTAAGTCTGAAAATTTATGATATATTGGGAAGGGAAGTAGCAACGCTCATTGACGGGTATCAAGCGGCAGGAGTGCATCAAGCTCAGTTCAACGCGCAGAATCTTTCAAGCGGCGTATATTTTTATCGTCTGAGCGCGCCCGGCCAGGAGTTCGTTAAGAAAATGCTCTTGGTGAAATAGATTTTTTTTGAGGATGTGATCTATGACGCGATGCAACTCCTCACGGAGTTGCATCGGTGTTATTTTGAAGGGAGATGAACATTCGGCGTAGCGTTTGAGTTGGAACATGTGACAGATCTCTCCACATACGATTAATCAGCGTAGTCTCTTACAACCTAGCGGAGTAACCATGAGATGTACGTTCAACTATAAGTCATTGTTGGTCGTTGTATTCCTCGCTTCCATTTGGCCATTATTTCAACCGGGCGTTTTTGCACAGCAGAAAGTCAAGATAGCACTCTGGGGGGATTCGCGTGAGAACATGGATAATGCCTGCTCAGACATCGCCCACATCCTGCTCTATAACATTACCGATTGGGACTTCCAAATCCACTGCGGAGACTTCACACACGATGGAAGCGATGCAGCGTGGCAGAAATCCCTGCATTACTCCGGGGTCGACAGTATTTTCGTACGCGGAAGATTTTACATGTGCACGAGTAATCACGAATTCAAAGACAGTTCGGGGAGGGATAATTTTGACAAATATACTGCCGGAGTGCTGCCAGTGAATTCATCGGATGGTACGACTCACTTTTACTCGTACCATGTTTCCAATGTTGATGTTATTTTCTGCGACGGTTATGCAACTCCGAAAACGGTCATGCAGCATTGGCTCGACAGCCTGCTATCGACGATTCCGGAGAGCGACTGGATCATTGCCGTATGGCATAACCCGACCTACGGCGATCTTTCATACAAAGAGAGCTACGAGTCAACCTGCATGCCATGGGTCGAAAGTCTCTACAAACACCATTGCAAATTCATCTTCAACGGGCACGCACATATTTATCTCAGGACAAAGCCATTACGCCCTGATGGAATGTTGGATGAAAAAAATGGAATTGTGCATGTCATCAACGGTACCGGCGGGGCAAGCTTCAAAGATCCTGCGCCGAACACCACTAAGACCGCATTTACGCCTTTGGAAAAATCTTTTCCCTGTATATCATTCCTCACGATTGATGGGAACAAGGCGGAGTTGAAAACTGTCGATGCACGGCCGGGACGAAACCTACAAGTGATTGACACTTATGAGTTGACACAATAGGGAAAGACGATGGCGCGAATGCAATTGGCTGATGATTAGTATTACAATGAAGCAGTAACGTCGTCCAAATTGGCCTCGCGCAGGAGGGCCGCCTAGTCGTTCTTGACACGATTGCCCTCGGCGGCAGAGGAGGGACGCATTCCATTAAGTGTGAGGCGATAGCACACGGTCTCTACGTCTCGCACAGCGCATCCGGTGAAGTTGTTCAATACGATTCGAAAATCCACGTCGGGACTGTTCCAAATACGACAGGCGTGTATGAAATTGCAAGCGCTCGGGGTTTCACGAGTCACGATAAGGATGGTAGGGTAACCAGCGTAAAAGTCATTTACATAGTTATTTTGATACCCGCCTCTTTCCTATAAGCAGATTTTTTTGATGCTGGGATGTCTGGCTTGTCCCGGTTTACTTTGCGCGACACACACGAAAACCCTGATCGGGGCCCCTGTTATTCGCTTCGTAGCCTGCCCGGAAAGACGACTCGCAGCAGAAATCGCCGCCTATCCAACCTCCGCCCTTCCAGACCCGTAGAGACCCGCTATCGTTTGCCTGGGGGTCAGTTCCTTTACTCTTCAGGTCTCCGTACCAGTCCCAGCAAAATTCCCTCACATTACCCGACATATCGTAAAGGCCTAACTCGTTGGGTTCTTTGCTGCCGACAGGTTTTGTTTTGCAATGGTTGTTTTCTATTATTGACCAGGACCAATCTCCTGTTAAGGTCGTATCTCCAGAGTTTCTCCAATACCAAGCTACCTTATCCACATCATTGCCTCCACTGTAAGCGTAACTCTTGCTCATCTGACCTCCGCTTGCAGCGTATTCCCACTCTGCTTCCGTCGGCAATCTGTAACCTTTAGCTCCCGCATTAATCGCTACCGTCCATTTCATATCATCGGTATCATTCTCATTGTTCGCGTCTTTCTTATTCTTGTCTATCTTGTAATAAGGCTTCAAGCCCTCTTTTATACTCCTTTTATTGCAATACTCAACACATTCATACCAGGTTGCCATTTCTACCGGCAAATTGTCGCCTTTGAATTGTGAGGGATTACTCCCCATTACCTCGATCCACTCTCGTTGAGTTACCTCATATTTGCCGATATAATAGCTTGATATTGTTATGCCTTGACCGTAGAAGTTGGACTTTGTATTCTTAAAAAACCCGCCTTTAACTAAGACAAGGTTATCAGGCCATTTTTTTGAAAAAGCGCTGACAACAACCAATATTGCCGCTAAGAGGAATATCAATAGCCTTCTCATTGAAGAGTCTCCTTTAGACTAATAGGAAAAATCATAGGCCGCAGCGGTCTTCAATTCGCCTTTGGCAGCGCCCACGTCCGTTCTTATTGGGGAAAATAGCTCGTGATATGTTCTTTCTCGCCCGACCCCTTCGCTCTTCTGAATCATTTTTTTAAACGCACAATGCCGGCCGCTGTGAGACCGGCTGGCCGTTGCAATATCAAATGACTGAGAAGTCGTTACTGGATCGTAGCGTTACCATACCCGCTGCTGGCAAATCCCTCTGTCCACCAACACTTGATCTTCCAGCTCCCAGACTCAAGCCATTGTTCTTTTTAGAATTTATGATCCGCCTCGTCCAAAACGGCTCATCGATAAACTATAAACAGGAATTTCTCAGAATAGCTTTAAGATATTCAAAGGCGAAGCGGATTGTTGTCCGCTTCACCCTTGATTCTTCCTAACGACATTACTTCTGCAAAATCATCTTCTTTGTGGAAGTATATTGTCCTGCTTTGATGGTGTAGAAATATACTCCGCTTGCAAGGCTCGATGCCTTGAACGGTACAGAATGTTGCCCTGCAGAGTATTCCTTTCCGCCAAGATCAGCAATTTCTTCACCGAGCGAGTTGTACACTTTCAACGAAACAAAAGAATCTTCCGGAAGTGCGAATGTAATGTTTGTTGTCGGGTTGAAGGGATTGGGATAGTTCTGTCCCAGCGCGAAGCCCGACGGAACTCCGGATGTAACCGTTGCTTCTTGTTGCGGCGGCGCAACATTGCCGCTGGCAGACCACACCGTTGCATTACAGTTGCCGCTCTTGCCGCCGTATGCCTCCACAGCGAGGATCTGAAGATTGAGAGCACCCATACTCCCAATGTGACTCTTCCAGAAATTAAAGTGGTTAGACAAAGTGACGGAGTTGTTTGTGCCAAGCGATGCGCCGCCCCAGTTACTTAGGTACTGCCAAAAAGTGGCAGTGCCTTGAATGGACGGCTGGTTCACTTGCTGATGTTTATAGACAGTGTATGTATGTCCATCACTGCTAAGGGAGCCAACCGCCGATCCAGAGGCAACAGAGCCTTTCTCACAGACGTAGTATTCAATGAGCGGGCTTGTCGTCCACCCATAGACAGAGAAATTATTGTAGCTACCGTTGAGGGAGCCGATATTGTAGCCTACAGTTCTCACTGCTCCGGGATTCCAGCCCTTGCCAGCAACAACGTCCCCGACGTTAGACCATGTGACAGCGAAATTGCCGGGGTATGTTCCCGCACCGGGAAAGGAGATGCTTGCTGATCCACCACTTACATAACATTGCCAGAAGAAGCCGTGATCCGTCCCCGTCGAGGCGTTTGACTGCTGCGCAAGAAGAACTACCAACAGCACAGCTAATAAGAGAAATGACGTTGTTTTGATTTTCATAAAACCACCTTCTCAATTAGCAAAGAATATTTAGTGAATTATGAGTATTTCGATGCAGCATTTAAGTGAGTTGAAAATCACTTTTTTAAAACCTACGAACTATTGTAATACCTTGATTTGTATGAGAATCAGAAATGGGGAGTCTTTGGCGGGCTTAAACAATGAAGAGGCAGCAGCAGCACAGGTTGAAAACAACCTGCACCATGTACTCTTGTCAGTCCATGGAGTGTTTGCAATATACCATCCTTCTTGAATAATAATAAGGATGAAATCTTAAACCACTGTACCGTTCGGTGGGCTACGTATTACATTTTCGGCTCTAGATTAGATCAATGATGTCTGCTGGCGAAGCTGCCACTCCGATCATAGTTATTAGAATAAATTCTCCTCGCCTTGGACGATTGATGGCCAATCAAGATCACCGGCTTGAACGATCTGGCTAGATGTTTTGATCGGCCGGACTCCTAATACACTTTAAACGATACACCAGCGATGTTGGCAGCGTTGCTTAGGGAATTCAGGGAGGTCAAAAAAAATTGCGAATAAATATACGAAATGAAGTTGGTGGGATTGTAGCCATTTTATATCAATAATTAGCCAAAAAGCGCAGGGAGTAATATTACGGAGATTTGTGGATTTTGCGGTAATCTCGCATGCTCATTCCCTTTTCTTTCTTAAAGAAGCGGGATATGTGTTCGACATCCGTAAAATTATAGAATGAAGTGATCTCAGATATGGGTAAGTCAGTTTCAACAAGCAGTTTTGAAATTGATTCGGTGCGTACCTGTTGAATCTCATTATGGATGGTTCTATGAATGGCATTCCTGAACTTTTTCTCCAGAGCCCTGCTCCCGATACCTATAGTCCCTAGCATATCTTTTATAAGTATCTTATTTTTTGCATTGTCCTTAATAAATTGTATCGCCTGTGCAACTTCTTTATCATTTACCGCAAGAATGTCTGAAGACTGTCTTTGAATTATATGACTTGAAGTGGCAATTATTTTCCGACCTCTCACTTTCCTTCTACTGCTCATCATTTTATCGAGTAATCGAGCGGCTTCAAAACCCGCCGATTCAGTATTTAACGCGATACTTGAGAGCGGTGGATCTCCAAATTCACAAACCATCAGATCATTATCAACACCTATCACCGCAATCTCCTCCGGGACTTTTAGACTCATCAATTTGCATGCTTCCAGTATATGCAGGCCGCGGTCATCGTTGCAGGCAAATATTCCGATAGGTTTCGGCAGACCCTTCATCCATCTGCAAACGTGCTGCTGTTCCTTCTCCCAGTCATTCGGTCTGAATCTCTTAATAGAAACATAATTATAGGTTCTAAGACCGGCTTCATCATTGAATCGATTGAAATATGATTTCCGCTGTTCCGACCAATTAATACTATCGTAACCGCAGAAGGCGAGGTTTTTGAATCCCTTTCCAATGAAATGATCGCTTGCCATTTTTGCAATTGAGGAACAGTCTGTAATTACTAAAGGTATGTTTCTGGGGTATTCAGACGCATGGGGGGCAAACATCGTCGGAATTTTCAATTTCAACAATTCCTTTGTTATCAAAGTATCACGCATAATGATTCCGTCCGGTTTCCAGCCGGTCAAGTGAGGAATTGATGATTTTAGATCTATCGGCTCTTTGTAAAAAAGCCAAGGGCCATTCAGTCTTGAGTAACGGGCAACACCGCTGATCAACTGTCTTCCGAATGCGCGTGAGGTTTCCAGAAGTAAAACAACTCTTTTCATAAACTACTGTTTTCGGAAAAAGGATATCTGATATTAGAAGCCATCTCAAAAACGCTTTCCATGCAGAAAGCAGTCGTAAATGTCATGCTGAGCGGAGCGAAGCATCCATGACATGAAGGCCTTGGAGAGTCAATGTGTGTCATTGTCGTGGATTCTCCCGAAGGTCGCGAAGCGATCCCTTTGGGAGATGCCTTCGGCATTCACCCCGTCTGAAAAACGACGGTCGACGACTCGACTCGTCGAGGGTTCAGAATGACAATGATCTCTCAGGGTTCCTTGAGAAGGACATGAATAAGCGTTTTTGAGATAGCTTCTCGTCACAAGATGCTACGATGAATAACACCATTCGATGTGCCACCTAATTTTGTTACTGAAGACACATGAAAATTCCCATCCACGTCATTCTGACGAAAATCAGAATCTAGTGACAATGAGGGATGCGAGGGCTTGAGATTCCGAATCAAGTTCGGAATGCCGGATTTAAGGTCTTTGAGATGGCTTCTAATAATAGTTTAGTAATGTTTCAATAGCAAGTATTGGCATAAAGATCATTTAAGTTAAGAGGCCTGCCTATTCCAGAACCGTCTCAGATGAAATTGTTGTGGGGCAATGCCATATCATCATTTGTTCAGGTAGCGCCGATACCATTCATAGATGCTGTTTCGATTGCCTTCAAGTTCTCGTAGGATTTGGTTTGCCGATAACTCATGCTCTTCAACCGGTCGTACGATTTCCAGTTTCTCTGCCCGGTTGCCACGAAGATAGAGAGCCTTGAATTGTTTTAGCATTGCTAAGCTCTCACGCAAATTATCCTCTCGAGCGTGTAACTCTTTCAGCACACCTCTAAATAGAGAGTTCTTCAGGTCTTTCAACTCTAACAGCTTGTGGCGGAGCTGTTGTTGAAGAACCGTGAGCTTGAATCGTTGGGCACTTCCGTCTTAGGCAGGCAACTAGTTAATTAAAGGGACTTCTTGGTCACAAGCATCTACGGACAACTGAAAGATATTTGGGAAGTTTCCGTGGAGATGCCGCCAAGGCGGTCGAGAACATTCATCTTTCGGATTTTCTATCAAAGGATGAATAAACTTTTTTTTGTTTGCAATCGCAATGCACTTTTGGTATATTATCCCCAGTCAAGTTCAC
>CAYTOA010000074.1:0-14836 GCA_964439265.1 uncultured Chitinophagaceae bacterium | reverse complement strand
GGGATAGAATAAGAACAAAAGGGATTGCTTCGGCAAAGAGCGCCTCGCAATGACACTACTTCATTAATGTACCATCACAGAGTATTGTCATTGCGAGCGGAACGAAGCAATCCTTCTCGTTTACGGATGATATTGTCCCGCTGTACAGGATCCCTTCGGGACTTCGCCCCGATAAAAAACATCAGGACTCGCAATGACACGGTTTTTTAACAGCACAAAAGAACATTGTCATTGCGATCCCGCTCGAAGAGCGGGAGAAGCAATCCACCTCGTCTACGGAAGGGATTGCTTCGGCAAAGAGCGCCTCGCAATGACACTACTTCATTAATGTACCATCACAGAGTATTGTCATTGCGAGCGGAACGAAGCAATCCTTCTCGTTTACGGATGATATTGTCCCGCCGTACGGGATCCCGTTGGGACTTCACCCAGATAATGAACATCTGGGCTCGAAATGACAATTCTCTTTTTTAGTACTACACAACAGTACTATCATTGCGGGTGAAGCGGGACATCAAACTTTAATCGCAACTTTTTTTGGCCTCTCTTATCTAAAATTGCACTTCCTGACCTGTATTTCACGTGCCGAGATTTTCTCATTAATTCATTGAATATCGGCGATAGTTTTTATTATATTAAATTCTACGGTTTGACGAGAAACAAGAGATAAGAAATAAGAGATAAGAATATCGGCTCAGGACTGCGAACTACCGAACCAAAAGAAATGACAGTACCCTTTCTCGACCTTAATATTCAGTATCAATCGATTAAACCGGAAATCGATAAAGCCATCCAAAACGTAATAGATCATTCGGCATTTATCTTAGGGAAAGCGGTTTCCGAATTTGAAAGGGAGTTTGCCGCCGCTCACAGCGTTAAACATTGTATTGGTGTAAGTTCAGGAACCGATGCAAATCATTTAGCGTTATGGTCACTGGGTGTAGGTCCCGGGGACGAGGTTATTATTCCTGCAAATACTTTTATCGCCACAGCATGGGGTGCTACATTGTGCGGTGCGAAACCTATCTTTGTCGATTGTGAACCCGACGGCTATACTATCGATGCAACAAAAGTTGAGCAAGTAATTACGCAAAAGTCTAAAGCTATTGTTCCGGTCCATCTTTACGGGCAATCGGCGGACCTCGATACGTTGGCAGAAATCGCAAATAAAAACAAGCTCTTTCTTATAGAGGATGCAGCGCAGGCGCATCTGGCAGAATACAAAGGGAAGATGGTTGGGGGATTGAGTGAGGCAGCTTCGTTCAGTTTTTATCCCGGGAAGAATCTCGGTGCGTTTGGAGAAGCGGGCGCGGTGACAATGAACAATGACCAATTAGCCATCAACCTAAAGATGATGCGGGAACATGGGCAGTCGGAAAAATATCATCACGAAGTGCTCGGGCATAATTATCGGATGGAAGGAATACAGGGAGCGGTTCTCGGTGTAAAGCTAAAATATCTGAAGGAGTGGACGGAGAAGCGACGTACAGTTGCCGAGAAATATAAGAAGTTGCTGGGGGATGTCGAGCAAATTGTATTGCCAAAAGAGATGCCGTATGCGAAGCATGTATACCATCTTTTTGTGATAAGAGTGAAAGAGAAAAGAGAAAAGAGAGAAGAGAGAAGAAATGGGCTCATGCGGTATTTGAATGAGAACGGAGTGGCGACGGGGTTGCATTATCCGGTGCCGCTTCATTTGCAGAATTGTTTTAAATATTTGGGGTACAACAAAGGGGATTTCCCTGTGTCGGAAGAGTTGGCAGAGTTAGGGCTCTCGTTGCCGATGTTTCCGGAAATGTCCGATGTTCAGATTGAATATGTTTGTGATATTATCACGAAGTTCTTCATGAAGCAGTAAATAGTAAACAGTAAGGGGGTTCTGTCCCTCGGAATCAAGATTCCGGACTCAGAACTAAGGACTCAAAGCGACGAAACACAGGGGGTGTGCGGTGGTCGCATATTCGTTGTCAATCCAGCTAATCGATTGTCACAAAGTGAAGTACTCTCGCTATAAAATTATTCTCGCTTTTTGCGATTTTATCATCCTGCGGCTTTCCTTTTCGGCGGCGCTGCAATTCCGGGGCATAGCGCTTGTGCGTGACGGGCAGTGGGCAACTTACCTCATGTCGCCGGAGTTTTATTTCTTCTTCGTCTACGCCTTTATCGTCATCATGGTCTTTCAATACAACAATCTTTACAAGATCAATATCGTTCTCACACGCTCCCGGCAGATCGTTCTCATCACGATCTCTTTCATCTATTCCATTATCGGCCTAGCCGTGATGGCATTTTTCGTCCATTCGCGCTGGATTGTCGACAGCCGTCTTGCCGTTGCCTATTTTGGCGCGATAGGTTTTTCAGCTATCACCCTCTATCGGATTTTTATTTTCAATCCTCTTTTTATCTTCTTGACACGAAGCCTGGTCATACGAAAGAATCTTCTTATCATCGGCACGAACACGGCCGCCAAAACCTTTGCGATTCAAATCCAACTCGACAATATCTACGGGTTCAAGCTCGCAGGATTCGTTGAAGACGGGGTACCGGCGGGGACGAAGGTCTTCGAGGATTATAAAATTTTGGGGAACGTTTCCGACATTCCTGCGATCGTTGAGCGCTATTCGATCAATGAGATTATCGTGACGATATCCGAGGTGGAACACGAGGAGCTTCTGCGGGTTATCGATGTATGCAAGCAGACGAAGGCGGCGGTGCGGGTTACCTCGTCGTTGTTCGACGTCATTCACAGGAAGGTTTTCTCAGAATCGTATTTCAATATCCCGATAGCGAGCCTTTCAGTTCCGAACGAGATTCCCGGGATGCTTTTTTTGAAAAGGATTTTCGATGTCGTAATAGCGTCCGTTGGGATTCTTTTCCTTTCACTCCCCTTCCTTATCGTCACGCTTCTTGTCAAGATTTCTTCCAAAGGTCCGATACTCTATAAACAAGTCCGGATCGGCAAGGACGGCAGGAAATTCAACTTTTATAAATTTCGGTCGATGTATCCGGGAAGCGATCAGGATAACGAACGCATCGAAAAAGCTCAGGAGTTCATCAAGAAAGGGCATGGGAACGGCAATGGAAACGGTTCCGTAAAGGTCGTGAATGAAAAAATGATCACTCCCATCGGTCGCTTTATGAGAAAGACGAGCATCGACGAGCTCCCGCAGTTTTTTAATGTTTTGAAAGGAGATATGAGCCTCGTCGGGCCGCGTCCATGCCTTCCATACGAATACGACGCGTACGACGAATGGCACAAGCGCCGACTCTCGGTGCTCCCCGGCTGTACCGGTCTATGGCAAGTCTCGAGCCGATCAGAGGTCGGCTTTAACGATATGGTTCTGCTCGATCTCTATTATATCGACAATCTGTCCCCGTGGTTGGATATGCAGTTGATTTTAAAGACGATTCCAGTTATGATATTCGGGCGGGGCGGCAAGTAAAAGAGCAGAGATAAGAAATAAGAGAGAAGACGTGAGAAAGAGCGCTCGTTTAGGCTTTTTCCCTCTCGTTTCTTATCTCTTAAAAGAAGGGGGTGCATGGGGAAAAAATACGCATCCGACTTATCGGAAAGATCAATACAACTTGCTGTTGAAGGAATGAAAATATTGGGGGAAATTCACGGTGGTAAAGAACGCGATGTCGTCAAATATCAGTTGTCCAAATCGGCGACGTCGATTGGCACGAACTATAAAGAATCGCAGAGCACGACAAGAAAAGAATTTCCGCCAAAAAGTAGGATCAGTGTGAGACAGGCGTTGGAGCATGAATACCGGCTTCAAACAATCCTGGCGCTCGAGATTTTGGACAAAAGAAGGGTCGAGCGATTGTCAAGAGAAAATGATAAGATTTTCAAAATTCTCAAGACCATTTTAAGAACAACTTCCTCTTTCGCCGGTGCGAATTTTTCCGTGTAAGGGGATTTTTTTTCTCTTCTCTCTTTCCTTTTATTTCTTGATATCTTCATTCCTCCAAAGGCACTTTGCATGAAAATAGGCATTATCGGCCTCGGCTACTGGGGCCCGAATATGGTGAGAAATTTTCTGATGAACCACAATGTGGTATCGGCGGTCTGCTGCGATCTCAACCCGAAACGGCTCGAATCGATAAAACAAAAATTTCCGACCCTCGAAACAGTAACAGACTACAAAGCAATACTAAATAATCCCTCAGTAGATGCCGTAGCCATCGTTACGCCGGTTTCGACGCATTTCAAGCTGGCGAAGGAGGCGCTCGAAGCTGGTAAACATGTCCTGGTGGAGAAGCCGATGACGGATTCTGTGCGTGATGCCCAAGTTCTTATCGGCATCGCAACACAGAAAAAATTGACGCTGATGGTTGACCACACCTTCATCTATACGGGTGCGGTCAGAAAGATCAAAGAACTGGTGCAAAGTGGAGAACTCGGCGACATTTTCTACTTTGATTCAGTCCGAATCAATTTGGGGCTGTTCCAGCATGACATCAACGTCTTGTGGGATCTCGCACCCCATGATATTTCAATTATGGACTTCGTCGTTGCTCGGAAACCTGAATCAGTTTCTATGGTTGGTGCACGTCATTTCAACAATGTGGAAGACATGGCGTACCTGACGGTCAATTTTGCGAACAATCTTATAGCTCATTTTCACGTCAACTGGTTGTCACCGGTGAAGGTACGAAGGATTTTGATCGGCGGGAGCAAGAAAATGATAGTGTATGACGATATGGACCCGAGCGAAAAGGTGAAGGTCTATAATAAAGGAGTTGAAATCCAATCAGAAGAGATGATCCACAATGTGCTCGTGCAGTACAGGATGGGGGATATGTACGCCCCGAACCTTGATCAAACTGAAGCCTTGTCCTTGCTTTGCTCCGATTTCATTGAGAGCATCATGAAAGGGAAAAAACCTTTGAGCGATGGAGTCGCCGGTTTAAACGTTGTGAAATTACTCGAGGCAGGCCAGCGGTCGTTAAAAAACGGCGGGGCTCTGGTTAAGATTGAGTAGGAGATAAGAGAGAAGAGAGAAGACTACGGACTACGGACTAAGGACTAAAAAGACCTCCATCTATGGAATTAAAAAAGATCTCTCCCGATGTCAAACTGGGCAAGAATGTAACGATTCATGATTTCACAAATCTTTACGGCTGCGAGATCGGGGACAATTCTAAGGTAGGCGCGTTCGTCGAAATTCAGAAAAATGTCAAAGTTGGAAAAAATGTTAAGATCTCAACCCATACGTTCATTTGCGAAGGGGTGACGATTGAGGACAATGTCTTCGTCGGCCATAATGTTTCATTCATCAACGACAAATATCCCCGCTCCACAAACAGAAAAGGGGAATTGCAGACGGAGAAAGATTGGAAGGTTGTGCCCACCCTCGTAAAGAAAGGAGCGTCTATCGGAACGAGCTCCACGATTCTCTGCGGCGTAACGATCGGCGAGAACTCGACCGTCGGTGCAGGCTCTGTTGTAACGAAAGACGTTCCACCCAATGCCACTGTAGCGGGTGTTCCTGCAAGAGTAAGAGAGAAGAGATAAGAGTTAAGACCTTTCCTTTCACCTATCTCTTTTGACTCTTTTTCATTTCCTATCTTTTTTCCGATCTCTTACTCAACCTCCCCCCCAACACTCGATCGTTTATAAACAAACGTCGTTTCTGACCCGCCGTTCAATGGAACAAGGAGAGTCAGCGTGAGCGTGTTCTCATTGTTCGAAAAGGAATACGTTCCCGTTGTGACATACGCGGAATCGATGGTCTGAGATTTGTACACACCCTTTATTGAGATAACGCCGTTTTTTGCCGACTCAACATCAAAAGTTAATGACCCCGTTACGGTATCCTGCACCGGTGCGTATTCGAGCTTCCCTCCGACAACGTCAAGATTTTTCATCGCCCCATCAGCCGAGATCTCAAATCCAACTGAATCAATGCTGTTATACCAGACGCCGACCAGCGTTGGATCGACCGCCGGCGGCGTTACAGGATTATTTTTTTTGCAGCCGGAGATCAATGCAAAGGCTGCGGCGAACAGAAAACAAAGGGATATGGAAATACGGGGCATTGTAAGTTAAAAGTGAATTGTGAAAAGTGAGAAGTTAAAAGTGAGCAGTCAAAAACTTGTTCTACCGGCGACTTTGAGTTTTTCACTATTCACTTCTCACTTGTAACTACTTTTCCAGGATCATTTTTTTTGTTTGAACTATGTTCCCGGCTGTCAGCCGGTAGAAGTAAACGCCGCTTGAAAAGGAGCGGGCGTCGAACGTAATGTCGTACGATCCTGCGGGCAATGTGTTCTTCACCAAGCTCGCGATTTCCTGCCCCAGAACGTTGAACACCTTTAATGTCACAAATCGTACATCGGCAATCGTAAATCGCAAATGCGTCGTGGGGTTGAACGGGTTTGGAAAATTTTGTTCGAGAGTAAACTGGCGGGCGATTATCGGCCGTTGTTCAACTGAAGTGATCGTCGCTTTGTCGAGCACTCGCTCAAAACCCTGGAGTTGTGTCGTCGTTACATTGTAGGACGAATCGTTGTTTAAGGGATAATACGTCGAAGGTTGTATCTCTTTTACGAGCCAGTTGTTCTTCGCAATGAACAACGTGTCAACAAGCTTGAAAAGCGGAACCTCATAATGGCCAAAAGGAGGTTGGCTTTTGGGGATGTTTACATTGAGGGCGATTTGAAACGGCGTCGTAGTGTACGTTCCCGCGGGAACCGTGATCGAAGTATCGGAGAGTCTTGCCGTAGTAACATAAATGACGAGGGTTAAAGGGTGCCTCTGGAACGTTACGGTTTTGTTCTTGATGTAAAGCAAGGTGTCTTTAACTCCCGGTGTCAGCGCCAAATTGATGTATGGATACCAATTTAAATAGTCCCAGACAAATCCAAGGCCTAGGGAGTCGACGGGGAGTATCGACGTAATGTGAGGATATCCCGTTACGAACTCGGATATTGTAGAACCCCGAACGTTTACAAATGTGGTGTCGAACTGCTGGTTTTCGCCGCTGAGAAGAAGAAATGCCGCTGTGTCCCTTATCTGTTCCGTGGCTGCGAGGCTGTCGGAGTCGATGGTCTTCGAACTTGTGACCAGGTTCTGAAGTGTGTCGAGAGAGTACCGCTGGTACCTCCAGGTGTTGCGTGGGTTCGATGGGAAATAGTCGCTGGCATTCTGCGCCGCAGCAAACGAAACGGAGAGCAAACATAAAAGCAGAATTCCTCTAAGACCCTTTCTTCGAGAAAACTGTTTACTGACCTCTGTCATACTGATAACTGTTTATTGATTATTGATATACCAAAGCTACTCAACCGTTTACCGTAAATCAAGAAGATCCCAAGATTAAGCTCTCCGATTACTTCAAGCAAGCGGCAAGCCTCATTGACCACATCTGTATGAAGACAGCCAACTTACGGTTGTGATGGATAACATCGAATATTTTCGAACTTGCACTCGGAGAGGTTGCTGCAAAAATGTTCATGCAAAGCCGCAAAGGAAGAAGAGTCAGTTTTAGCGGCTTGGCGTCCTTGCTGGAGCTTTGCTTTTCTTTCGCTCGGCGGCACACTCGAGGTTGGGTAGTGGGCTACTTTGAAGAATAAACTCATTGCGGGGAGCGAACCGACGGACTTCTGCTGTGCGCCATCCCGTACAGCGGGGCAATCTCCATTAAACAGAGGATTGCTTCAGCAAAAAAAGCCTCGCAAAGACCTTTGACCCAATATGACCCTCTACCCGACCTTGCTTTTCTTCGGTTTTTTAAGCTATCTTTATATCATTTTGTTCCGATCGTTTCAAGAAAATTTGTACTATCCTCTCACGATAATTATCTCATGGGACCACGGTTCAATAGACGCGGGTTGCCATGGTTCGCCGTGGCATTCATGCTGACGTCAGCCGCATTTTCATCTCCGACTCCGATGGAATCCCGTTCCGGCTCAATCGTCGGAAGAGTGTTCGACAGCGCCACGAAAGACTCAATTCCACTGGCGACGGTCATCATTGTTGGTTCGACGCTGGGTGCGGCGACGGACGCTCAGGGGCACTTTATCATAAGACAGGTTCCTCCTGGCACATACGAAGTGCAGGCTTCGGCTGTTGGGTATGCACCGCTGGTTCGTAGAGAAGTCGTTGTGCGTGCATTGGAAGAGGCGGAAGTTTCTTTTTTTCTTACAGAGCAGTCCGTTCAGATTGGAGAAATAGTGATTACGGGCAAACAAGTTGTAATCCCGGACCTTCCCGTCAGCACAGAATATCTTTCTTATAAAGAGATCCAAAATACCGCTGGAGGGTTTGACGACGTTGTGCGGACAGTGTCGGGCCTTCCCGGCGTCGTGCAAACGCGGCCTGACCGAAATGACCTGATGGTGCGGGGGGGCGGTAGCTCGGAAAATCTCTTTCTCATCGACAATATCGAGTTTCCCAACATCGATCATTTTGGAACTGAGGGAACAAGCGGCGGGTCGGTGAGTTTCGTCGATCTCGATTTCGTGGAAAACACATCATTTTCAGCAGGCGGTTTCGGTGTGCGCTATGGCGATAAGCTCTCGTCCGTTCTTTCCATTGATACTCGCGATGCACGTACCGATGAGCACCGTGTGAAAGCGAATGTGTCTGCTACTGAAGCCGGCCTCAATCTTGAAGGCCCGGTTGCCGACGGAGGAGCGTATCTTTTTTCTGCTCGAAGGAGTTACCTTGACCCGGTGTTCAAATATTACGGATTTGCTTTTGCCCCATACTACTGGGATTTCTTAGGAAAGGTAACGTACAAACTTGGAAATAACGATAAACTTGAAGCGTTAGCAATAGGTGCGATTGACAGAATCAGATTTTTCAACGACACGCAATCTAATCAGCTTACCAATAATCGAGAGCTCTCCAGCAACCAGGATGAAGGCGTAGGAGGCATTACCTGGCGACACGTATTCGAGAAAGGGTACTCGCTTGTCACTCTCCGTGACTCATACTCAGATTTCAACTATCATCAGACCGGCGATAGGCAGAATCCGCACGTTTCGGACTCATCTATTGAACGCGAGTCATCGCTTCGCTGGGATGTGGATATGCAAGTAACGAAAACAACCGACTTTTCGTTTGGGACTGAAGGAAGAATTGCGCGCCTGAGCACGGCAATGAATATTCAGGCTTTTGAGGTCGGGTTTACTCAAGAACCGGAAGTTTTGGCGATAAGGTTTTCACGGGACACATCTGCTCATAAAGCAGGTATGTACGCCCAGCTCTCGCAGACGATAGGTGATTTAACCATGACGGGAGGCGTGCGTGCCGATTATCTCGATATCATAAAACAATCATTCGCAGCCGGACCCAGATTCTCTCTTTCGTTCGCCCTTTCCCCTGCTACAAAACTCACCGGAAGCGTGGGAAGGTATGATCAAGCTCCTTCCTATATCTGGGTCGTCGGGAATCCCCTTAACCTCAACAGGGATTTGACCTTTTTGAAAATGAACCAATATGTCGTGGGGATCGAACATTATCTCCAGAGCGATCTTAAAATTAGTCTGGAGGGGTACATAAAAGATTATCTTGATTATCCTGCCAGCGTTACGCGTCAGTATTTTGTCATGGTGAACTCGGGCACTGAATTGCGTTCGGTTATTGATGCATATTCGGCATTTGGACTTGACTGGCTTGAAAGCGGCGGAACAGGGTATTCTCATGGGGTTGATCTTTATATAGAGAAGCGGCTCTCAGAGACACCATTGTACGCCAGGTTGACCCTCAGCTATAGTGAGACAATGTTCACAGCGCTCGACGGTGTCAGCCGTCCGAGCAGCAACGACCAGCGATGGAAATTTAATATCGGAGGAGGATATGTCATAGATGAAGGATGGGAAGTGACAAGCACATTTCGCTTTTACACGGGAGTTCCGTATACTCCTTACACGACGAGTACTTACGACCGGCTCATTTCTGACTATAATTCTGCTCGGGTCGGGGTCAACCACAGCATGGATGTTCGCGTCGAGCGTCGGTGGGTTTATGAGAGGTCGATACTGAGCGCTTATCTCGATGTGGAAAATATCTATAACCACAAAGAACTTCAGCCGCCGGAATGGGATCAAGCAAACAATCGGCCTGTGCAACCGGCAGCACTCGGTACCGTCCCTTCATTAGGAATCAGCATAGAATTTTAAATGAAAATGAAATATCAACCAAGCTCATAAGGGCACGAAGAGAAAATATTTTTGGTGATCGGTACAATACAAGTCTCATTCTGAGAGAAAGCATCGATACTCATAAATCAGGTTTAAACCTTAGTGTTCCTTCGTGTCCTTTGTGGATATCTAACAGGGCGTAACTTCTGTCCGTAATTTCAAATAGATGATGAGTATCACAGGAATAGCAGCGGAACCGGAATACCTTTTTAATGGGGAGAGCACTCTCTTCCTTAAGGGCTTTTCCCTGAAGAGAGACGAGACCTCGCCGTTGAAGAGTGGCTTCCGCCATGCATTCTTATACTGTTCGGATAGAACTGACGAGATGTGCAGACCCTTCATATCGCACCGTTTCGTTAACCATCGGCGGCAGACAAAAATGAGAAGCCATCGCAAGTCATCTATCATGAAAATAATATTAGTGTGTATCGTCAGCACGATTCTGGAATTCGGTACAATGACGGCGACACAGTGGAGTGTGCCGTCGCAGAAGCCGACCATCCAGAGTGCGATCGCTGCGGCGTCATCAGGCGACGTCATTAATATTGCAAGCGGAACGTACAATGAGGCGACTGTGGCGGTCAACAAATCACTCAGGCTGGTTGGCGCAGGCACAGCGACCGTTATCACAAAAGGCATCACTGTGAGTGCTGACAGTGTCGTTCTCCAATCTTTGAGAGTAGCACACACTTCTTCGAACGGCATTTACGCGAACGGTGTTACGAACCTCACCCTTCTCAACGTCACGTCAGACAGCAATGCTTCTTCCGGTGCCCAGCTGACAAGTGTTACTGGAACATCGGTCGTTACAAACTTCTCCGCGACAGGGAACAAGAATCACGGATTGTCGATTGGTGGAGGGTCTTCGAGCATTACTATAAACGGCGGAACATTCAAGTATAATGGAACCGGCAGAGGGGACGGGACTGGAGCCGGTATCAATATGTATGCTTCCGGCGGGACGATCATCTCGCGCATTTCTATCGTTGGTCCAATCACGGCTAGCAACAATACGACGGCGGGCATCTGGGCATATGCGAATGATATTCACGACACGGTCAAGACGATCACGATTGGTTCAACAGGCTCGGTGACCTTGACGAACAACGGTGGGGCGGGGGTCATTCTCTTCGGAAACGTGAAAGATGCAGCTATCACCGGCAACTTCACCAAAAGTTCTGCCAACGCCGCAGGCATTCTTATTGTCAGCACCGGTTTTGGCACTCCATATGCACCGATTAACACTCTCATTAAGAAGTGCATTTTCAATTCCGGCTACTGGTCTTCTCAGCCGGCGATTTCATTGAGCGACTTCGGAGAAGCAGTCGGATTCATCACTTTTACGTCCCCCTACAATGTTTCTGCTGACAGCAATACTTTTGTTGGCGCACCCACACTTGCTGCGATTGATACTCTTATTTATGATAATCTTGATGACTCGTACGATGGACTTGGTCTTGTCGAATTAACGCACGATAATCCTCTCCCTGTTGAGTTGACAAGCTTCACTGCATCGACGGAAGGGAGGCAGATCGAACTTCATTGGGCTACGGCTACCGAAGTAAATAATTATGGGTTTGAAGTAGAACGGACCGCCGCCCAACCCTCTCCCATGCAGGGGGAGGGCACGGGAGGGCGTCAGTGGAGTGTCGTGGCATTCGTCCCTGGCCATGGAACGACTAGCGCTCTACAATTATATAAATATAATGATGCAGTTCAGTCGGCAGGAACATTTCAGTACCGTCTTGAGCAAATAGACCACGACGGGAACTTTGAATACAGTCCAGTCGTTGACGTCAGTGTTACACTCATGCCGGATGATTATGCATTGAGCCAGAATTTTCCGAATCCGTTTAATCCAACGACCAGGATTCATTTTGCATTACAGACCACTCAGTTTGCTGAAGTGAAAGTGTTCAACAGTCTGGGGGAAGAAGTGCAGACTCTTTTTAGCGGTATTGGTGAAGCCGGAGTGATCAACGAAGTGCAATTCGACGGAAGAGAATTTGCCTCGGGAGTTTATTTTTATTCGCTAACAGTAAAGGGCCGACACGAAATTAAAAAAATGGTGTTGCTAAAATAATCGCAAAAATACACGAAAAACTCATTGATTCTGTTGCCGTTAAGTGTAGGAACAAGTCCCCCTAAAAATTTTGGCTCCGATCTTTTTCCCCCCAAACACTTGACAAATTCAGCCTAATACACTATCATTAATTACGCAAGTGCCAAATCCCAAACTTTTTCGGTATTGAAAGATTTTTTGACTGATGCGGGTGTTGATGGAAATACACACTCGATGGGCCAAAAACATTCTTCCGCAATTTTTTAACTTAGCCAAAGTTGTACATCTCAATCATTAATGATTTTATTATTCAATGAAGACAAGGTTCACTAATAGAGAGAGGGGTTGTGCGATGAAAACACACCTAAAGATTTTTGCAATCATGAGTTCCGTTTTATTGCTGGCCGTGTCACCGGCGTTAGCGGGAGGGCCATGGTACGTTGGCATAGGCGGCAGCGATACCCCTGGCCACGGTCTATCAGCGGGAACTCCGTTTGCCACTATTCAATACGCCATAGGACAAGCAAGCAGCGGTGACGTTATCAACATAGAGGCTGGTACATTTGCCGGGGCCAATATCCCCGCAGGCAAATCACTTCAGCTGATTGGCGCCGGTGAATCATCGACGACAATAACTCCTTCATCCGGAAATGGGATTAATGTATCAGCGAATTCTGTTCAGATTGATTCATTGACAGTCACCGGGGCCTCGGACAACGGGATCTACGCGCACAATGTTTCAAACCTAACGATTGCGAATGTCCAAACTTTCAACAATGGCACTTCCGCGAATGGTTCTGGTATCTACATCGATGGCATCACGGGAACATCTGCACTCACAAATATTTATTCCCACAATAACCAGCTCCATGGTGTTTCAATTGATGATGGTTCGAATGGTGTTACGATCAACGGCGGAACGTTTACCGCCAACGGCGTATCGGGCAATACGGGCACGGGCGGCGGCATCAACATATATTCTGCAACCGGTAGTATCTCAAATATCACGGTGAATGGTCCGATAAATTCCAGTTGGAACATGAACGCTGGAATAATCATTTTTGCAGATTCGTCGTCAGGTTCGATTCATACTGTCTCGATCGGGACGACCGGTACGGTAACTCTTACTGGTAACGGCAGCGGGTTGATCGGTGAGGGTGTTGCGATTGCCGGCAGTGTGACGACGGTGAACATCACCGCGCAGTTTAATGAAGGGTCACTTCCGCACGGAGCGGGTGTCGCGGTTGTCGGAACGAATAGCGTTGGTGCCCATTCACCGAGCGGTGTTACGATAAGCAATAGCACCTTCACTGGTTATGCTCCGGCGACCCCTGCCATAACACTGGCATCTTCCAGCAGTTCTCCAACCTACATTTCTGTCAATCCCGTCACTGCCACAACCGGAAATACGATTGGGGCGAATGGCTATTTGACGGAAGACCTTATTTATCATAAGCTCGACAACGCAGCGGTCGGACTTGTCACGACCGATGCAAGCAATCTCTATGTGACAACGAACAGCGGATCGATTCAGCGAGGAGTCGATGCTGCCATTGCGGGACAGACTGTCAATGTTGGCGACGGTACCTATCATGAGTCAGTGAATCTCAATAAAGCAATCACGCTTGCCGGTGTGGACACGGCTGCTTTCATAGTTCCACCTTCCGGAAACGGGATTACAGTGAATGCGAATGGTGCGACCGTGAAGACAATTTCTGTGAGGAACGCGCCCGGTGATGGTATTAATGCCTCTGGCAAAACAGGTGTAACGTTGTGGGGTGTCTGGTCGACAAGCAATAGCGGTTCGGGCGCACAGTTGTCCGGATGCGGAACCGTAACGATTACAGGAGGCAGTTACTCCAACAACACCCACGAAGGGATCAATGCTGTAGGTGGAAGCAGCTATACAATAACAGGCGCCAACGCGACCTCCAATGGGAGCGGGTCAAACGGATCGGGTATTGACCTGGATAATATCTCCGGTCCTTCGACGGTAACAAATGTTACGGCATCCTCCAATCACCATCACGGTGCTACTATCGGCAATGGAACCTCAAATCTGGCGGTTGTGGGAGGGACTTTCACGTTGAATGGAAATGCAGGCGACGCCACAACAGGCGGCGGTGTGAACGTTCTCGCGGATTCGAGCACGAACACCACAACCTCTAGCATCACGATTGACGGAACGATCAATGCAAGCAACAACACAACTGCCGGAATATATATTTTCTGCAGCAAAGTTGGAACGAATTATATTAACGGCGTCACGATCGGCGATACCGGATGGGTCACACTCACGAATAACGGCAGCGCTAATGGCACATACAGCGGAGGCGCCGGCGTGCTTGTTTACGGCCATGTTAACAATGCGCACATTTCGCATTGCGGATTTACTAAGGGAACGGCACTTGGCAGCGGGTTGATGAATCTTGGCGATTCAACTTTGGGGGGCGCCTCCCCTACCGGCACGACTGTATCGAACAGTACGTTTACCGGGTATACAAGCTCACGTCCTGCGGTGACGCTAACGGACAACCTTGGCCATCGTTCGGAGAACGATGTAGTGGCTTCCAACAACACGTTTACATTCCCGGTGGCGGCGAAAGTGTTTTTGCAGGGACC
>CAYTOA010000073.1:0-15005 GCA_964439265.1 uncultured Chitinophagaceae bacterium | reverse complement strand
GCATGCCCGCCGATACCGGAATAGATCCATTGGTGGAGGTTACCCCAGAGATGCTGGAGAATGATTCCGACACTGTTCGAGCTGCCGGACGGACGATGCCAGATCTGCTCGTCACTCAATTGACTGACCGCATGACCGATCCGTTCAAACGCAGCGGAAAAGCGCGCAGCAACGATCTTTAAGAACTCGACTTCAATCTGCATGGTCCACCTGATTATTGGGAGCCGTATCTGACAAACTACTTTCCCAGTTTCGCCGCAATATAGATATACCGCAGCGGTGTTTTGCCGGTATTCACGACATCGTGTTCCGTATTCGGAGGGCAGTAGGTTACGACGTTCTTTTTCAGGACGAGGGATGTCCCCCCAGTGATATTCAATTTCCCCGTCCCGGAGAGGATCACGAGCATTTCTTCAAAATTCTTCGTGGAATGTTTCCCGACTGATTTTGACGGCGCGAGAACGATCACGCCGGCTTCCATACCGGCGGTCTGCGGCGGCCCGCCGAGGAGAGACTGATAATCAGTTGTGGCGGTATTGAACTGAAGAACACATGCCTCCGGTTTTTGTTTTTTCGATTGAGCCGGCGATGAAACGGAGATACCTAATACCAGGATGACGAGTGAGAATAGCCATCTACCATGATATACTATTGATCGAGATTGCACGCTTCCTCCATCTGATGATTTATTTGGTTGTCATGAACAAGTGCGTTCAAGGGACGACGCATTCGTAGTTTGGATAAATCCTCAGGGACAGCTTTTACCGATGATGGAATTTTAATGTCAATAATCATCGGTAATACACTTGGGGGAAGATCGGAAGGTGGTGAAAACCTCCGCACGGTTGCCGTTGATGCAAAACTACAGCAATTCAACGCTAAATGCAACATCATCGCGACGGCGTCATCTAGTGCAGCCGGCTCGGAACCTGCGTTGTGCTTGTGACGGCCATGTCGTAGGCTGGAAATGTTCCATCGGGGAGCGCGATCTTTCCGACTCCATGAAAAACGATACGGTATGCGTTACTGGCCGTCTTGATCGTGTACGTGCCGTTCGCGTTGTTTGTAGATCGGGCCGATGCAAGCAGCGCGAGACCGGAGGCATCTGAGGGAGCGATAATCTTGTCAACAAAAGCCCGCGTTCAAATTTGTCTCTCAGTACTTGTTTCTCATTTTTTGCGATCTCGGATTGAATCTTTCTCGTCTCGAGGTCTTTCGTTTGGTCGTTCTCGTTGTGACGGGCATTTTTCATAGTCATTTCCTGATGGTTAGTGGCAAGCGTGCGGCATTGAATGAGTTTTGTTAAAGTGGAATTTGACGCCCAGCACTTTTCGATCAGTTCCTTGTCGTATTGAGATGTTCATCGACGTTCCGTAGAGGACATCCGTTAATGTTTATTCGATTATTGATTACTGAAGTAATTGAATGGCCCGTTCCAATTGTTTGTCTTTTCCACGATTGATGTCATCTTCCGTCTGCGGTACGAGAACATCGGGTGCGACGCCGTTCCATTCGATCATGGCACCGTCGAATCGTTTGAAATACATCGTGGCGAGTCGAATGCGTTTCTTGCTCGGCAATTGGAAGATATCTGCCGAACCCCCGCCGCCGGCAGTTGTATCGCCGATCGTTGTGACGGTCGGGATATTTTTCATGAGGCTCGGAAAAAGTTCAGCGGCACTGACGCTTGCTCCATTAATAAGTATTGCGACCGGTTTTATGTATTGATAAGAGCCTCTCGGTTTGATGACACTTGATTCGACGATCGTACCACCGGGCGAATAGAGGATATCGTCGATGGGCGAGAGGGTAAATCTGCTGACGATGAACTCCCACGTGAAGGAGTCGCCGCCTCCGTTATTCCTTACGTCGATGATGATTCCCTTCGTGTTTTTCAAATACTCCAGGACATTATCGAAATCGTTGATCCAGTTTCCCCCGCCGAAGGTGGAAATATAGATGTATCCGATATTTCCCGGTAGTATTTCATACTCCATCTTCCTGTTCCCGGCCAATCGGAGCTCTTTAGTAAAGTATTTTCTCACAACAAGGGGGCTGTATCCCTTTTCCCCCTGGCGTCGGGGCCAATCATACGTGACAACCGGATATCCTCCTTCAGTGATAATCTCCACATGCGCATCTTTTAATTCGGCGAGGAGTCGGAAGAACACCGGATAGATGTCGTCTCCTGCGGCTGCCGATGCTTGCGGGCGGTAGACGGAAAGGAGACTGTCCCAATTGATATGTTTGTACTGGAGGAAGGCATAGTGAGCCTGAACAAGTTTTCCGATCGAAGTGAAATCGTCGATATTGTGATTCGTTTCCGAAGGGGGGACGATAAGGTCGGCACATCCGGAAAAAATCAACCCGAGCAGGAAAAGAAGCGTTGCTTTTCGAATTGTCATAGTGCTCTTTATCTACATGTGATACGAAACGACAAGGATCACATTGTCACTTGCTGATAGAAGATAGTCCCATGAATTTGATTGACATATCTCGAACCGATACCCGGCTTTGAGCGTAAAGTCCTGGCTGACGCTGTATCGGAGAAGAACACTTGTTGAACCCTGGATCCCTGATATGATCGTTACAGGCTTGAAGAACTTATCGTTGCTGTTGTTCTGTAAATTTACCAGCCGGCCGCCGAAGCCGGCGAGGTTTACTCTTGCCGACCATTCCGCGGAAAAGGATGACCCGATGGGGAGGATAAGTTCCGAATTCATTCCCAGCGAGAAAAAAGTCGCGAACGAATATGCGTTGAAAAGAGCTTTTCCGCCCCCGGCAATGTTCTGATTCCTGAAATAAAGATACATTTCCGCAGACGGCCCGAGAAAAGCGAAAGCATCGTGCGTCAAAAAAGAAATTGTGCCGGCGGGATAGAGGTAATCCAGGTTCGAAACGGTCTGAATGACGTCGGCCGAGACATTGTTATTCTTCACGTTCGACGAGCTGCGAAATTCCATGCTGAAGCGGGAAGCGGATGAATCGCGGCTTCTAAGCCAGCCTATTTCAAAGTACGAAAGTGAACCCGAGTATTTTTCGTCCGAGATATAGACGTCGCGCAATGCGAGGCGGCCGAGGCCGGCTTGAGCTGATATTCCATCGCCGAGCAGGCTTTTCAATGTCTGTGGAGTTTGGGCGGAGAGGACGGCGGTGAGGAATGAGATACAGAGAACAATCGAATGAATTCGTTTCATCGGTAGTGCCTTGGCTGGATTTGCTGGTCATGCATCAGGAATTCCCCTGCTCCTTCTGACTGATATTATCAGCAGAACCGCCCAGCATAAGATGATGGGAATGAACCACAAGCCTATCGTAGCGTCAAAAAGTATTTTACTTTGCGGTTCTTTGATCTTGTCCTTGGGCGTAAAAAATGCCGTTCCCGGATCTCCCATTAGCGGGACCGGCCCCAGGTTCGAATATTTAAAAATTCTGACGGTATACACAACGTCTTCCCCAAAATATTGTTCAATAATCGAAGATATTCTTTTCGACAATTCAGAGAAGATGTTCTGCATTTCTTCAGCAAGACTTAATCGTTCATATTCCTGCTGAAATGTCACCCAAGGGTTGTACCGGAACTCTATTGTGCGATTGAAAAGATGAGCCATGAAGTGATTGTTCTGAAGAATATCCACAACATGGATGAAGAAGTCGTAGCTGCATTTTTTGGGGAGATGTAATATCAGGTCTCGTTTTGAAACTACTCTGTATTGTTCACAGAAAGCGCGGAAATTGTCGAGTTGTGACGCTTCAGTGCTCCCGACAAACATATACGTTGAATCGGGGGTTGATTTTGCAACAGGGTCATAGAAGCCGCCGGAAATCATATCGATTTGAATCGACCCGGAATACCTTGCTTTTTGCATGATTCCAGTTAAGGAAACAAAAAGCAATGCGGGGAGGAGTATCAGGCTTGCGAGGCCGCCCACGTAGCGGATCTTAGGATGTTTGCGGTGCATGAGCAATTGCTAACGATGATTGCCGGTATGTCGGCGGTTCGCCATGGCTTGTGATTTGAGTGGTCTGCTCCGCCGGAGAATATTTTGGCGGAGAAAAAGTCCCGTAATTTTTTGGAAGCCCCAACGAAGTCGATTCCGGAGCAAAACTACCGCTATTCGGGGAAAAATGCAATATTACCGGAAGTTATTTCAGGAAAAGTTTCTATGCGGAATGACAATGACGGTGGTGAGTCGCGATAAAAAGAATGGTCAGTCCAAACAACCACATGTCACCCTGAGCGAAGGGTCTCTACTGCTAGATAGATTCTCCCGAAGGGACTCCATTTAGGGCACTCCCCAGTGTTATTCAAGAAAGCTCATATCTTCTTCGCTCAATGTTATCCCGGCAGCCTTCAGGTTCTCTTCAAAATGTTTCAATGAAGAGGTCCCCGGTATCGGCAATATCCACGGCGAACGATGCAATAACCATGCTAAGTGTATCTGAGCATCGGTAGCGTTATGTTTCTTTGCAATAATTGAGATCTTCTTATCCTTCTTTGGCATCGACTGCACCAGAGAGAAGTACGGAATCAATGGTATTTTACTTTTCTCACATAGAGCAAGTATTTCTTCTCCACCCCTGTTTTCTCCCCCCCACTGCATTTTTAATGAGGCGCGCTGGCCATGGCCGTACATATTTTCGACCGTGGCAATATGTCCCAGCGTCATTGCTGCATGCAATTCATCCGGACTGACGTTGCTCACGCCTACATGCAATATCTTCCCTTCGTTCTGCAGTTCGAACATGGCCTGCATTGATTCTTTAAACGGCACCCCGCCCTCGTCTATGATCCTGAAATGAACAAGCTTTATCTGTTCCAGTTTCAGGGTGCGTAAATTATTATCGATGCTGCTGCGCAAATTCTCAGGCCGGTTAAAATGGATCCAGCTTTTATCGGGCTTTCTTCCCCCGCCGACCTTGGTGCATATCACCAGGTCATCAGGATACGGATAGAGAGCTTCTTTTATCAACCTGTTTGTAACGTCTTCTCCATAATAATCGGCAGTATCGATAAAGTTGACGCCGTTCCTGATGCATTGTTTTAATATTTGCAGCGCTTCGTGGCGGTTTGGCGGTTCACCCCAAATGCCCTCACCTGTGAGGCGCATCGTGCCGTACCCGAAACGCTTAACTTCTAATGGATGTTTGCTTTCTCCTGCAATTACAATTTCCTGGTTATTCATCAGTAAAATTCCTTATTACTATTGTTAACATTCACTGACCGATATACCGGCCGCCTCACTTTTTATTGTAAAATGCGTATTTCTCAACTCATTCGCCAGCATTACGGTAAAAAGTATCGGAGGAGCGGTAGACAGTAATCAGTAAACAGTAAATAGTAAACGGTTGGCAGGAAGGGAGGGGTGCATTGGGAAAAGTTAGTCGACAATTTTGTTACGCGAGTTCGGCGACGGGTAGTTCGGGAAGCTTGTGCGAAAGGGCCCTTCGGTGAGCGGCTGGTTAGGGGGCCGCGCGAGCGTTGTTATTTTTTGATTATTCTATACCGTGCAAAGAACGACCATTGACCATTACTCTTTTCCGATTCGATGAGAAGGCTCCACTGATCTTTCGTTGGATCATACTTGAATAGATTGCGGAACCGTCCTTCCGGGTAAGGGTAGATAACCTCAATACTATCCCCTGATAGACCGCCGAAACCGACCACGCGAGCTCCGGGTCCGCCGAAAGAATCCAGCCAATGAACAACATATTCATTTTTGACTGAATCGACACCAATATAGAGTGTTGCTTCGTAGGTAGGAGGAATAGCAGCATCCTTCATGTGAAATGCCAAAAACTGCTTGTTAAGGATCCATGCTCCTTCAGCCATATATTGTACCGGTTTTGCTAGAATTGTTCCTGTCATAATCCAGTCGCCTTGCAGATGGTTCATCAAAGCTCGTGAAGAGCTTTGACCGAAACAATACACAATGCAAATAAAGTAAAGAAGAGCAATCTTTCTCATCGTTGACCTTTCGAGTAAAAGAGAAGCGCGGCGCCCTAACGGACCGTAGCCACGAAATCCAGTCCGTGCGAACCAAATTCCGTCAGATTGTAACTGGCTGTTTCGCGCGTGGTGAATCGTCGACAGCTCGTTCCAGCCTCTCCCGACGTTTTGCAGCCGTGGCTAACAAGCCCGCTTATTGGCCTTGAGGGGGCTCCCATAGCTCGACCTTGTTTCCTTCCGGATCAATGACCCAGCCAAATTTCCCATACTCGGAATCGTCGATCTTCTCGAGCACATTGCAGCCTTCTTCCTTCAACGCTTTGACCAAGGCGTGAAGGTCTTCCACCCGGTAGTTGACCATGAAGGAAGCAGTGCTCGGAGCAAAGTGATTGCTTTCTTGCGGATCGATCGACCAGGCAGTTGTGCCTGCGACCGGTTTCCCCTCGGCGTCGCTCCAATCGAAGGCGGCTCCGCCCCAGGATTGGACGTTGATTCCAAGGTGCCGCTTGTACCAATCCCGCAGCGATGGGGCGTCTTTGGCTTTGAAGAAGATGCCGCCGATGCCGGTGACTCGTTTCATGTAACCTCCTATATGTGGTGACGAGAGAAATGTTTTTTCTGCGGCCTCATTATTGCAATACCGGCGGTGCGATAATCTATGCCGGCAGAACTCCCTTCTTCCGTAGTATCCCGGCGCTGATCAACACGATGACGATCCCTACCGGCAGGATCTCCATTAACGTCATGCCGTACCGGATGAACGCGTTTTTATACATCTCGTTCATTTCCGCCATTCGCTTCGAGGCCTTATCGATCTCATCTTGAGTGGCACCGTTTTTCTTCATCTTATTCAGGCTTGCTTCGGTGTACTTCTTCAAGAACTCCTCTTGAACGCCGGGGGCATTCCTGTAATAGATCTCCCACGTGGTCGCATAAGCCAGCGATGAGATCAGTGTAATGAGCATCCCGACCTGAACCCCCTTCCAAAATGAGACTCTTCCGTTCTGATGATTATCCCGGAACGATTTGATCCCGAAAAAGACCATCGACAATGCGACGATCATTCCCGCATAACCGACGACGGTGCCGTTATCGAAGTTGACGACCCCTTTATCCACCAGGATAAAGTTTACGAACATGAGGATGATCGTGAGGAGTGCCGATACTCCTCCGTAGGTCACAAGTATTTTTTTCATCGAGGTCTCCTTTTTTTTACGGTAAGATACGATACTAGGCGGGGAGAATGCATCACCCAAAAGGATGATTTTCGTCGTACCGGAGGGGAATCACACGAAAGTCTAAGGCAAAAGCCTCAATTCCTTTGCACGTTTTACCGCTTCAGTCCGGCGTCGCACGTTAAGCCTCTGGAACAGGTTCGACGAATGGGTTTTGACCGTATTGGTCGAGATGAAGAGCTTCTCGCTGATCTCCTTGTTCGAGAGCCCCTGTGCGATGAGTTCCAGGACATCATATTCCCGCTTGCTAATTCCAACCCGCTCGAGAACCTCCTCGTTGACGACAAAGTTTGGGTCGAGGACGATCCGTTTTTTACGGGTAAGTGTCCAACCGATCCATGCGCCGAGGAATGTAAAGAGCAAGGCGACAGTGCCGATGTACAGTTCGGTCGGCAGGTCCAGCACATAGTACCGATACTCGATGAACTTCAGCAAGGCAAGGAGGAGCGCCATCGCTCCGCCATAGAGGACGATTGTTTTTCGCATGACTGAAACTGCAAAAAGTTAGCTGAAAATTCAACCCCGATCGGGTAGTACCTTAATTTGAGGTAGGAATAAAGCTTGCTCGCGCGAAGTCGCAAAGGCGCAAAGAGAATGGATTCTTCACTATGTCCCGCTTCGCGGGACTCGTTCAGAATGACAATGATGATGTTGAGTACCTTAAGAGCTGTATGTCACACTGGGCGGAGTGAATGCCAAAGGCATCCCATCGGGAGGATCTGTGACGCTAATCGGAAGCTTTATCTATCCCCGCGAAGGAAATCTACAGGGTCGTAAAAATATTTTTCAAGCACCGCTTTGGAAAAGCAGGTAAGTGAATACGAACTGTAGAATCTCTCCGGTGTCGACGGAACCGGCCGCAGCGGCATGGGGCGGACGCGAAGGACTTCAAAATGAACATGGTCGAACTGCCAGCCATAGCGGTTCAACTCTTTTCGATTCATGAACCGTCCTATCGGAGTCTCCGGCGATACAGAGCTATTCACATTCACGGTTATGCCGGCAAGATGTTCGTACAATGTCCAGAACCGTATTCCGCGAATTTCGTGCTCAATGATCAACTGCGCATATGGACCATCGTCCCGTTTGCTGATCACGGTGCCGCGCGCGATTGGATATATCGGCTCGTCAACGTAATTCGGGCGAGGCCTTTTGATGTCAATTCCGGTATGATAATGGGAGGGGACGGTTTTCCTCGCCTTCCTCACCAGTCCGAACCGGCCGATGGCAGTCAACTCCAGCTCGTCTGTCGAAAGGCGGTCTTTCGTCTGCACCGGCATGAGCAATTGACCTCCCGCGCTGCTTGTGGCGGGGAGGAGAAACAGAAGGAGAGTTACGACGTTTGGTGTTACGATACGTTTGATACTATTCGACATTAATGATCACCGGCGCACTGACAATATTCGCCTTATCCGTCCGCCCGCACAATTGAAACCGGAAGATGCCTTTGTGTAGTTTCCATTCCACGCCGTGCTCGTCGAACGGACATTCTTCCTTCCCGTTGACCATCAGCATAACATGGCTGACAGACGGGGGAATGAATCCCGCGATGGTGATGAGCTGGTATTCCGGACGAAGAACGGGGTCGAGCTTAAAATAATCGCCGGTGTTGGGCGAGACGATCATCAGGTGTTTGCCGTGCTCGTCGTTCTTTGACGGCCGCGAGATAAGCCGAGCATTTGCCGGCGGCGAAGGCAACCCTTCGTTCGCGGCCCACGATGAATACTCCGGCGGGAAAACTTCGTAAACGCGTTTTCCAGAATTCATGTTGTCTTCCGGCACAGTGTACTGCCGATGCACGCTGCACAGTGACGAAGGAGTTTTCCCGTCGATGAACCATTCATCGATCGTTTTCATGCAGAATTGTGTCGGCATGTCCCCCGAGCGAGCGCAAACCGTTCGTCGTTGTAGATGTTCCGGAACGATGAAATTATCCGGCGGCTGTCCGTACGGCAGCGTATGCAGAAAGGTCATGACGTCGGAAAAGATCGGACCGGCGCCGCTCACGCCGGAGACTCTCCGCATCTTCGCTCCGTCAAAATTCCCGACCCACACGCCGACTGTATACGACGTCGTGTATCCGAACGTCCAGTTGTCCTTGTAGTCTTTTGTCGTGCCGGTCTTTACCGCGCACTGGAATGGAAATCGAAAATTTCCGCCGAATGCGGGGCGGCGGGCAGCGTTGTCTTTCAGGATATCGGTGATAAGGTACGCCGAAGTTTCATCGTACACGCGGTGAGCGTTGCGTCCTACGGTGTCGTGAGGGAGTAGCGTGGATGACCTCCAGACTCCGCCGTTCGCCAGCGACATGTAGGCCGTCGTCAGGTCGAGCAGCGTTATTTCGGCGTTGCCCAGCGTCAAGCCGTAGCCGTAGAACTCCGCATCTTTGTCGAGCGTCGTGCACCCGACGTCTTTCAGTTTCTCCAACAAAGCGCTCTTTCCAACCATTTGAAGCGTCCGAACCGCCGGGACGTTATACGAACACGCCAGCGCCGTCCGCAGACGTACGGGGCCGTGGAAATGCCGGTCGTAATTTTCGGGAACATAATCTCCATGGTGGTCGGGAATTGCAGTCGGGATGTCCGCCAGGAGTGTTGCGGGAGTATAACCCTGCTGCAGGGCCAGCGCGTACATGAACGGCTTGAGCGCCGAGCCGGGTTGACGCCGCGCTGTTGCACCGTTCACCTCTCCCTGATGCAGCGTATCGAAGAAATTTGCGGAGCCGACCAGAGCGCGAATCTCCCCCGTTCTGTTTTCTATAACGATGACGGCGGCGTTGTGCACATTTCTCTCGCCGAGTTTCTTCAGATGACCGCGCATGAGCCACTGGACCTGACTCTGCAGCGGATAATCGATCGTCGTGCGGACGATACCGTTTTCCGTCGTGGGATTCATCGCCTGGACCATTTCTGCCACGTGCGGAGCTTTGAAATGCAGCTCCGGGGATATCACCTGGATCGGCTGCGTCATAGCCCGGTCGTACTCTTCCGCAGTGATCTCCCGCTGTTCGAGCATGCGGCGGAGTATGCCATGCTGCCGGTTGAGCGTCGGGCCGGTGCTCTTGTTCGGATTTAGAATGGACGGTTCATTGGGGAGCGCGGCAAGGAACGCCGCTTCGGCGATGGAAAGGTCGCTCACCGGTTTGCCGAAATACCAGCGGGAGGCGGCCTCTGCGCCGAATAGCTGGTTCCCGTACGGCGCGCGGTTGAGATACTGCTCGAGGATCTCTCTCTTGGAATACATCCTCTCGAGCCGAAGGGCGTACCACATTTCTATTGCCTTGTGAACCAGCGTCCGCGAATGAGGATACACGTTCCGGATGACCTGCTGCGAGAGGGTGGACCCCCCAGATTTAAAACGGAGAGCAGCGAAATTTTGAACGATCGATCTTGCAATTGCGATCGGATCGACCCCGGGATGGTAATAGAATCTCTTGTCCTCGACCGCGATCGTCGCCTGCTCCAGCGGGATGGCGATGGACGAGAGAGGCTTCCATTCTCCGCGTCCCTGTTCGTCGTTGAGGAATTCGCGCAAGACGATCCCGTTCCGGTCCTCAACACGAAGCGACTGGACCGATCGATGACTGAAATCATCCTTCGGAAGGGGAACGAAAAGGGATGCGGTGAAGACGAAGAGGCATCCGAGAATTACAAAGAGAAGAAGTTTTAGAATATTCTTCTTTGGCATAGGATAATTTGTCTCTTGCCTTGCTTGTGCCCTTCGACGCTCCCGTTTCGCTAAAGCGGAACGGGATTGCACAGATTGCACAGGATGAGCAGACCTTCCTTAATGATCAAAAAGCAACCCGTTCATCCTGGGTAAGCGAGCGGAGCGAGCGCATCGAAGGACATAGTAGAGCGCTCTTCGACGCGTCCCGACAAAAAAAGTCGGGATTTGCTCAGGGTGAACAGACTGAGTTATGTCTTCCATATACAAAGACCATGTTCATCTTGGGTAGGTCCCGGGCTAACTGGACGCACCGAAGGATGAAGGGCTTATTGACGCCCCCTTTACCGCACCACCACAACCTTCGATACGGTCTGCCCGAAGACTTCCGGTTCGTACATTTCCTCTGCCCGTGTGGCAGGCATTTGATATGCGCCGCTCCTGGTAACCTCTATGAGGTATGTGTACGAGTGCGTCCCGGCGGGAAAATCATCCGCAAAAAGGAGAACATGGTCGTCGTATTTCTCGACGTGGTCAAACACCTCTTCGTCCGAGTCTTCCTCATTCTCTCCTTCTTCCTTTTTCAGGCTGCGCGCGGTCGTCTTGAACGACGTGTTCACAACTTCCCAGCCGGCCGGCACGGGATCGTTGACGACGACGAAATGCCTCGCCTGGCTGCTGGCGACGGTGATCGTTACCTTCATCATCGTTCCCGGGAGAAGCGTGTCTGTCGCGCTCCCTTTCAGCGGCTCAGCGGATTTCACGACCGAGAGGCCTTCATCCTTTGCCAGCGTTTCACCCCTAGGAAAATAATTCATCCTGACGCCGTAGTAGAGACGCCCCGCTCCGTCCTTTGTGAATGTGACGGGATAGTTTTTGCCCATGGTGAGCTGCGTGAAAGGAACCGTCGTCTGCGCGACCCTGAACGAACGTCCCTGGAAGAATTCGTTCAGAAGGGTTCTTCCTTCTATTGTCACAGTCGTGCGAAAACTCGGCTCGTCTTTTTCGTACGCGCGCAAGTACGTCGCCAGCGCGTCGACGACGTAGATGTTCTCCTGCGTCGTCCGCCAATGGCCGATCCGCTGCTGATCGATGAGCCACCGGACCGCCTTCGGAATAATGGGGTTCGTCGGCTGCGTTTCAATCAGCGCCTGCATGATAAGCGCCGTTGTGCGGATGTTGGAATCGAAGCACCACCACAGTTGGTAATCGGTCCGCTCCTCATAATGAGCGGAGGTGGGGGAGAGCTTTACCATATTGGAAAGGTCCTGGGCAAGAGTGACCTGCATGGAGCTGTTGCCGTTCGCGGCATGGATCGCCCTGAGAAGGTACGCTTTTGCAAAGAGGGGCATGTTGGTCCGTTCGCCGTATAACGTTTCCATATACCCGAACTCGGGTGTGCCGGCAAGCGCGAGCGTATACAGAATAAGGGCGCGAGTGGTCTGCGAATAATAGGTCGACCAGAAATCGTCTTTCTCTTCGCCGTGAAGGACTCGTTTAAGGTACTCGATGCCTTTGTCGAACACTTCATCGTCCACCTGATAGCCGTTCTTCTTCGCCTCGACGAGTGTGAACATTGCATACGCCGAGATATAGGACCAGGACCTCCCTTCATTTTTCCAGTACGAGAAACCCCCGTTATCGCACTGGAAGAGAGGAATCTCTTCGAGCGTTTTCGCGACGACCGTGCGGTAGTCCTGATCTTTCAGGACGTCGAACTTGAACGCGTCGACCAGGTCTTTCGCAAGGATCATCGGCAGGATCGCCGAGGAACGCTGTTCGAGACAGCCGTACGGATAATGGAAGAGGTACGAGATGCCTCCCGAGAGGCCGGACATCGCTGTCGATGCGGCCGTGAACTCAACATATCCCGTGTCGGCAAATGCATCGGCCGGCGGAACGATGTGCTCGTTTATCGACGGGTCGGTGAGCGATTCGTACAACGCCACCGTTTCGCTCAAGCGGGGAGCGCTGACGGGAATCGTCCATTGCAATCCGTCGTGGTTGTGTTCGCTGAATGAGCGGAAAACGAATTTTGCCGAGCCCAGTTTTTCCGCGGTAAAATTAAAGAGGACTTCTTTCGCCTGCCCCGGTTTTAAGATGTGGAACGTGGTGTCGGTGTTGTCCCATTTCAGTCCCGTCACCGCGGTGACAAGCTTGATCTTCTCTTCATTGGGGGAGTAATTCATGATCACGACACCGCTTTTGAAGACGTCGCCGACACGGACAAAGCGCGGGAGCGACGGCTGCATCAGGAGAGGCTTGTTAACCGTAAATGAATTCTCTCCGTACCCGACGTCGGATTCTTTGGTGTGCGCTACCGCCATCATTTCGAACGCGGTGAGATTATCCGGCAGTTTGAAGCGGACAACAGCGACGCCGTTATCATCCGTGAGGATGGAGGGATTCCAGTATGCAGAAGCACGGAATTCCTTGCGAATCCCTTCGGCATCCGGAATATCGGCGTCGGTCTTCACTGCGGCGCCTCCTCCGCCGACTTCCTGGCCTTTTTCGTCGTAGTTCCGCTGTTCGATAATATGGATGCGGGTTTCCGTCGTGATGACGGAGAGTTCGCGCTCGCGGTAAAACTTATCGAATGGATTAGGCATCCGGTAGCCTATCAGGTTAAGAATACCCAGGTCGGCGACGCTGAGAGTAATTTCAGCGCGCTTCGGCGTTCCGTCGCTGCCTTTCACCCTCATGATGACATCCACCGTATCTCCGGGCCGGTATTCTTTTTCGTACGATTCCACGGAGACGTTCAGTTTTTTCTCCTTCGGGTTCACCGAAAGTGCAACATAGCCGATCTTGAACGACGGGCGGCCGATGTCTGCTTCCTCGCGGGCCGAGGGACGTTCCGTTCGCCCTTGCAGCAGGACAACCGATACAAAGACGTTCGGCAGGAAGTCGTTCGTAATCGGTATGTCGATCTGCGGCGCGCTTCCTTCGACCGTGGTCGTATAGTGTTTCAGGATTCCTTCGCGCTCGATCGTGACGAGGGCGGTCGCTTTTTCATATGGGTTCTTTATGATGATGCTCGCTTTTTCCCCTGGCTGAAAGCTTGTCTTGTTGGCGATAAGCTCGATGCGGTCATCATTCGTGCGCTCCCAGGCAACGTAGCGCGATCCGCTTGCATAGAAGTACGACTGCGATGCCATTGCGTTGCCTCGCGAGTCTTTTCCATCGACGTTGACGTAGTAAAATCCCGGCTCGTTCGGAATAAACTGTTTCTTGTACGGATCGGTCCCCGTTTCGATCGCGGATGAATCGATCAGCGAATCGGACGGAGTCGAGTACCAGGCGAACCTTCCGCCTGTCTCCGCCTTGCGGACGGAATGCCAGATCCGTTGATACAGCTTCATGGTCATTGATTGACCGGGGAGGAGTTTCCCTTCGGGCGTCGCCGCTATGATCGAGAGCGTCATCGCCGAGTCGCTCTTGACGAATGTCGACGATGGACGGATGCCGATATAGTATTCGCCGCCATGCATCAGAGCGGAGGCATGTCCGGAGAGCGTCTGGCGTGTTGCCGATGTGACTTCACCTTCGAGCATGAGCGAGATCGTTCCCTGAAATTCGCCGACGCGTATGGGGGATGACAAGGCAACGCTTCCGAACTCATCCAGCTCCGTGTCCTGGTTCTGGATCTCCTTGCCGGAGAAATCATTTTGGTACCGCGTGAGCCACTCCATCTTTCCGAAAAAATATCCTTCAAAACCCGGCGGCGTAAAGTGTGCCCGCGACGCGGAAAGCCGCCAGCGGACCTTGTTGTTGCCCATCGGGGCTCCGTAAAGGTACCGGGCGTTCAGGAAGCCGTTGACCGTGTCTCCCATGATGTACCGTTCTTTATCCAGTTTCGCGATCACCTCGAACTCCGCAGGACGAAATGCCTCGACGCGGAACGTCTCCGATTCCAGATCATTCCAGGACTCTTTATCTTTCGCCTTCCCGGCGCATTGAAGCAGCATCGAATAATAGCCGAGCGGAGCGTTCGGTTTCAGCGGTACGCTTACCGCAAACGAGCCGAAGGGGGAGAGCTGCTGCTCTTCGTTGTAAATCTCTTCGTTCCTGGAGTTCTTGATAATGAGACGTGTCTTGAGAGAAGGGAAAATTTTCCATGTGCTCTCCGTGCGTACTTTCACGATCCCTTTGAT
>CAYTOA010000072.1:0-16031 GCA_964439265.1 uncultured Chitinophagaceae bacterium | reverse complement strand
CCGCGCCTGTCCGCTGATGATATCGTACATGTCGGGGAGGATTTTCATGCTCACATCGTGACTATTGCAATGCGCAATAACGTCCAACAGTCTATCATGGTCGGCGGACTCCAGGGCGATGAGAATATCTTTCACCGTGTGCCCTTCAATGAGAGACTGCAGATCGTCGATAGATCCGAGCAATCGTGTCCCCTTGTATTCAATGCCGCTTTTGCGCTTATCAAGCTTTACAAAACCGACCACACGGTACCCCAGCGCCGGATGGAGCACGACAAGATCATAGAGATTTTTTGCCTTATCATTCCAACCGACAATGAGAGCATTCCTCCCGCCGACGCCCGCAGCCAGCAAGCGCCTGCGCGCAGTGCGATAGACCACCCTTCCCGTCCCGGTGGTGAACACCATGATCCCCCAATAGACAAGGATGAGCATTCGCGAACTGATTTTTGTTTTGACAACACCAGCGTCATCAACAAAGATCACAAAAAATAAGATAACGCAACCGAAACCGACTGCTTTCATCAACGTGGTCACTTCATCCGTGCGCGACGCGGCGTGCCAGGGGCGATAGAGGCCGAAAAACAGGAAAATGACGAGCCAGTAAAGCCAGACAAAAAACATCGGCATCCAAAAATCGGGCTCGAGACCAATCACGACGACGCCGCTGCGCACTCTGAAGTAGTAATAGAGTACCCATGATATGTTGATCGTGAAAAAATCTATAGCAATATTTTTTACGTCTAAACGCTTTATCATTGAACCGTAGGAGTCCTCAGGACTTGATGATAGATTGTATCCAATCTCTCAGCTATAATTTTCCAATCATATTTTTTTCGCACGATCGATTGACCGTTGGATCCAAGGGACGTCTGAAGCAATGAGTCATTCAAAACCCGAATCACGGAATCCGCGAAGTCATCTGCCGAGTCAGCAATGAGAACATCCTTCCCGTCAATAATGGGGAGCCCTTCAGTTGCCACCGACGTCGCAACGACCGGAATGCCCAACGCCATCGGCTCCAGAATCTTATTGAGAGTTCCCGCTCCGAAACGAATTGGGGCCACCGCAACGACGCTTTGGAGATACTGCGCCCTGATGTCGGGAACAAATCCTGTTACAATAATATCGTTGCCGCTCATTTTTTTCAATGTTGACGGGGGATTCTGCCCTACAATATAGAGCTTTGCATAAGCAATCGACTTCTTAATTTTAGGGAATATTTCATTAATAAGAAAGAGAGCCCCGTCGATGTTGGGATAGTACGACATGTTGCCGGTGTAAATGATCCGCCCGCGGTCCGGATGCGCCGCGCCGCTCACTGAAAAATATTCAAGGTCAATACCGTTGTAGAGCAAGTCGATGTTGGCGCGAGGCGATCGAGAATGAAGAACGTCCGCGTCGACTTCAGAACAGACTAATGAGACATCGAACCGGTCAAGAATCTGCTCATAACGCTTCAACCTTCCCAATTCCATCTTCAAAAAGAGTCTCCTAAACGGATTTTTTGTGCTCTTGAGAAAGCGCTCTAAGTAAAGAGAACCGGCGTCGGTAAGGTCAAGCACACGTTTCGGCTCGACGATCTCGTCCCCATATTGGGCCATTCGAATTAAGTGCACATGAAGAAGATCATACTTGTGTGCTGCAAGCTCATCCGAAATTAAGCGCCTCATTCTTCCTGACGAAAAATATAATACTTGAAAAGGGAGGGAAGAAAAGAGGCCCAGCAAGCAATTCGATATTGATGTAACAGGGGGCAACAAGATCGTTTTAACAGATGAGCAAAAATCCCGCAGGCCCTTAACGTTTTGCTCATCTTTGTCGGCGGCGATAAAGGAGATAAGGTCGATCTCATGGCCTTGCCGCGACAATTGCTTGATCAAATTATAGATCTTGAGCTTGTCGCCCCGGTGAGGAGGATATGGAAGTCGAGAGGTTAAGAAAAGTATTTTCATTCATTCAACTGGGGTGATATAATCATCTTTCCCGGTGAGACATTATTTGATCATCATTTGATCCCAATACCTTGACATATAACTACGGCGTGAATAAATGACCTTAGCTTCCTAGTGAAAGAACTTGTGGATCGCACAACGCACTCTCGCAGTCCAATGATCACAGAATCTCCCACCCAGCAGCACTCCGGTGTCGAACAAAATAATGGTCGTGATGAATCCAAAGACGAAGACGTAATATCTCAATTGACCAACGGGGTTGAGAAAAGAAAGCTGATCAATGGATCCGGAGTCACTCCTTGATGCCAATGCCATAGATACACCATCCGTATAGGTTCCAAAACGAGGAAACAACATATGACCGTTTTCCGTTAAGTAATCCTAAAAATATAATGAGGAAATCGAACGGCACCCTTATCCAACTCCGCCTCGTTTTTACTTTTAGGACTCGTAGGCCGCAGTTTTGGAAAAGAAATTCGAATAGGCCGCCCTTACTCCATGGCTTGATATGAGTCGGGTCGTCGTAAAAATTGAACGGATAATGCTGTTCCCTGTGGAAGCCAAATGATGGCACTAAAACAGTGGTCCAATTCGGCGTTTCAACATAGAATAATGCCTTCGTTTTCATGACCCGGTTAATCTCTCTTCCGAAATGTAGCGGCGATCGAAGATGTTCGATAACATGTGTAAAAACAACAGCATCAAAAAAATCAGAGGGAAAGGGCAATGGGGCATTGTCGATATCGATTATCTGATAAGAGTAAAAACTTGGCACATTCGATGCGGGCAAAAGATCGACCCCGTAAAGATCTATCGAAGGATAGAGTTCTTTCATCGCAATTCCGTTCACCCCAGTTCCACATCCCAGGTCAAGTACTTTTGCAGATCCGTGGAGCATACGAAAAAATTTCCGTCGAACGTCGAATCTTCGAACAAACTCGCTGATCATTTTTTCCATGATTTTCTCCGATGTGGCACAACCAAGCGCCTAGATCGTCAAACAACTCTCATTCGGAAAAAGCATTGAGATACACCTAATGCTATATTCACGCTATCCTGAAAACCAAGAATACTCATAAGGATTAATACAAAACCCGTAGACGGTGATGCCTTAGAGCTTTTTTATTTGACCACGGCGATAATCTCGGTGGCACGGAGCCTCAACTAAAAATATAGGCTGCGGTCATTCAACAAGATTCATCTGATTTTGGCCGCTGCCGAATTCAACCATTAGTAGTTCAACTTCAAAAATGCGGCAAGGGAGTCTCGCCAATGAGGCATTTGATTAATCCCTTCCTTCTTCAGGAGACCGTTTTCGAGGACAGAGTACATAGGCCGCTTCACCTGCGAAGGCATTCGCGACGTTGTCGTTTCGTACAATGGTGTCTTCAAGCGCAACAAAGCAAAAATCTCATGAGCAAATTCGTACCATGAACACTCCCCCTCGTTGGTCATGTGGTAGACCCCGGGGTTAGGCTCCCGCTCCGTCAGAATTTGTGAATTCACAGCGATATCGATGGTGGATGTTGGTGTGAGGATCTCATCATTCACAACTCTCACTTCTGGTTTCTCTTTTGCCAAGCGAACCATCGTGGTAATAAAATTCCCCCCTTTGGCTCGGCAAGGAACTTTTCCATAGATACCCGAAACACGAATGACATATCCCCGTTCAGAATAGTTGCATATGAATCCTTCACCGGCAAGTTTTGTTGCAGCATAAACATTCAGAGGGTTGGTCTTATCCTCTTCAATATACGGTTTCGCCTTCGCCCCATCAAACACATAATCAGTGCTGTAATGTACAAGCATGAAGTCAAGCTCATTAGATGCCTTTGCGAGGTTCAATGAGCCCACGCCGTTAACCAAGTACGCGTTCATTGGATCCGCTTCGCATTTCGGCACATTGTGCGCCGCCGCAGTATTCAGAACGATGTCGGGCTTCACGGATCCCAATACGCTAAGCACCTGCTGAGCGTTAACAATATCGATGTCGGTGTGCGTTAGTCGAATTACCTCATGCTTCTGCGAAAAGACTTCTGAGAGATCGCTGCCGAGCTGACCATTAGCGCCTATGATCGCGACTTTCATGAATTACACCGTGATGGACAACTGAATGTTTTTGAATATTTGAATATTGTAATAGTTTGGGTTCTGAAAATCCTTGAACTTATCATAGTTCGCGGTAAGATTGTCCAATATTGTATCCACATCATGTTTCGGTTTAAAACTGAGGATATTCATTGCCTTTGCGACACTTACTTTGTAATTACGGAAATCTTTAATATGCTTGATGTTCAGCACAATTTTCTTGCCAAAGTTTTTTTCGACCGACGCTTTCACCAAATCTGCGACTTCGCCTACCGTGTAATTTCCCGACGTAATATTGAATACCCCCGAGATTTTGGGAGCCGCCTCAATAGCTCGTACGTATGCGTTGGTTGCATCTTCAATACTCAGGATGGGGCGCCAGATGGAAGGATTATTGATGACAATTTCATTTTTCTCCAGCGCAGTCTTAAACATGGTATTGACAATAAGATCGAGCCTCATCCGCGGACTATAACCGCTCACGGTTCCTTGTCTGAAGCAGATTACTGAAAAATTATCGTCGGCCATTTGCATCACTGCCTGTTCCCCCTGAAGTTTGGAAATGCCGTAGGGATAGTTTGATACCGCGGGGCTTTGTTCATCATACAGTTCATCGACCGTATAACCGTAGACGGAGCACGACCCGGCGTAGATATATCGTTTCACCCCTGCGCGCTTTGCCAAGTATCCTAAATATGCGGGGGCTGCTGCGTTGAAGATGAAATTCAAACCGGGAGAGAATTCCGCCATCGGATCGTTGGAAACGCCTGCTAAGAAGATCACGTGGTCGTAACCTTTAACATCTTCCTCTCTCAAAGCAAAAACGTCCTTTCTAATGACACGGACATCGCTCGGCAAATAATTTCCGAACCAAAGGAGATCAACAATGTCCGTCTCGTATCCGCGTTCCAAGAGCTTTGGAACGAGAAGAGAGCCAATATATCCTGCTCCTCCGGCAATTAAGGTTTTCATTTTTCGTCCTTCAATGAACTAATAAGTGAATTGGTGTGATTCAGGCTTCTGCAGCCATTGTGATAGAGTTTGCGCCTTCATATCCTTCGATGAGAGATTCGGCAATTGTATTGGCCATCGAATGCCGATTTCCAGATCGTTCCAGAGAATTCCAGACTCGGCCTTATTGCTGTAAATTCCTGTGCATTTGTACTGAATCTCGGCGAAGTCAGATATCACACAGAAACCCCGCGCAAACCCTGCAGGAGCAAAAACTTGAAGTTTGTTTTCCGCGGACACTTCTCTGCCGTACCATTGACCAAGCGTCGGAGATCCTCTGCGTATGTCGACAGCTACAAGAAATGCGGTACCAAAAGTTACACGCATCAACTTTCCCATAGGAGGCTCCCATTGGAAATGCAGACCCCGCAGAACATTCTTTGCCGAACGAGAATGATTATCCTGTACGAATTCCGTTGGCAGGCCAAGCTCTTTGAATTGGTCAACCCGATATGTTTCCATAAAAAAACCTCGATCGTCCTCAAACACATCAGGGATAATCACCTTTACACCATTAAGATGTTCAGATTCCACATGAAGTTGCATACTATTCCTTTCAAAGTTTCGATTTCAGAAAATACAATGCAATCCCAATTGCCCTCCGCTCATGAGGCGGCGTCTAGACCTTTTCGAATATTCCATCGATCAATCCCCTCAGCCAAGCGATAATGGAATCAACTCCTCTTCGGGCTTTAAGAATTTGCCACGTTCTGAAAAGGGTGTAGACGGTAAACTGGAGAAAGACCCCATACCCCCCTCTAACGATAGAAAATCTTTTGCGCATCAAGATCGCAGTGCTTTTTGCCAGATGATACAGGACGTACGGCGTCGTTCTGTCTACGGCGATATCCTCAACTTTATGCCACACTTTTGCCGTTGGAACAAAATACAAATTCATTTTGGCTTCTTTTATTCGCAAGCCATAATCCGCATCTTCTCCATAAAAAAAATACGCAGGATCAAGGTAACCGACTCTTTCAAATGTTGCCACTGGAATCAAGAGGGCGCATCCGGTCAAGAATTCGACACTGGTCACATCTTTTGCAATGTCTGAATACATCATTCCTTTGTAAGGAACTGCGACACCCATCCTCAATCTGTTAAAATAACCTCCAGCCTGCCAAATCTTGTTCGGGTTAGAATAATACATGATTGCCGGTCCAACGGCGGCAGCTAATGGCATTGTCTCAATGACATCATACAAATTTTGTAGACAGTCCTCATCGACCACTGTATCATTGTTGACGAGAAAAACCAATGTTGCACCCATTCCGATCGATTTTTTCACTCCCTTGTTCATTCCGAGCGCAAATCCGTAGTTTTTTTCGTTGAGCACCACAATGACCTGATCATCACCTTCATACAAGCTTCGAAGTTTTTCATAAGAACCGTCTTCCGATGCTTGATCAAGCACAACAATTTTCTCAAACGGTAATTTGCTCTTTTTCAAAGATTCAATGCAAGGAACGGTAACAGCGAGTTCATTCCAATTTAGCATTAGTGCGAATATTGAAACATCCGATTTCTTGTTAAGCTTTCCGGATTCGAATCTAGATTCCATATCGACGGTTCTCATCAACTGCCTAAAACTTCTCAATTAGATAGACACCCGCGTTCAGAGCACGATGGTGAAGAATGCTTCGGATCTCCCCGCTATTTCCATCTGTATCGCCGACAATCACTCGCCTTTGCATAAACTCGAGGCCGGGAAGCGGCCGTTTGAGCCCGTCGGTATTTTCATCGGTGGAACCGTTCACAACGATACTGACGCTTAAGTAACGAGGTTGACCTGCCATAGTGAGCACAGGCAACGCTGTTCGTCCTCAATATTATTCCTCCTAAGCATCACGACGATTACTCTTCAGCGTTTAACATTTCCTGCAGATGCCTGTCTAGATAAAATCAAATCCCTTCCCTCTGTAAAAATCTCCACGGAAGTAATCCATCAAACCTGTAAGGGCCGCTCGGTAGAAGAGCGGTTTGTGCAATCTCCATACAATGAGTTTTAGGACGATCACCGCCAAAAAATAAATACGGGCAACATCTTCGATTACACCCGAATTCATAAGTCCAATCAGCAATAAACGATTCCTTATTGAATAATAAAGCTTAAACGGGCTTTCGGTCTCACCCAGAGCTTTATGATAAATGATTGCCCGCGGAACGTACAACAGGCGAAATCCCTTCGATAGTATCCTGGCGGATAACTCGATATCATCTAAATACATAAAGAATCGTTCATCCTCTCCGCCGATAGTTTCCAGCGCCGATGACCGGAAAAGAATGCAACACCCCGTGAGAAATGAGACCTCTCGCTCGCCGCCTAGCAGCTCCGGATCAAGATGATGACCCTTGTGATCGTGAACTGCCAGACCTCTCCAATGAATCATACGCCCCCCGGCGTACCAAACCTCTGTTCTATCGTGGTCATAAAAAATTGTTCCTCCTGCTGCAGCGGCAGATTTATTTCCTTCCATTCCGTCAACGAGCCGATTTAGAAAATCACGTTCAACAATCGTATCATTATTCAGCACAAGAATGTAATCAGCGTGCTTCTTTTGAACATGCTGAAACGAGAAATTCACTCCGCCCGTATAACCGAGGTTTTTCCCAGTTGAAACCACTTCGGCGTTCGCCAATTCCTGTTGAAGAAGCTCGAGAGATCCATCCGTGGAACCGTTGTCGATGACAACAATCTCTAAAGGATTGAAATGACAGGCACGAAGCGATTGCACACACTCAATCGTATCGTGCGCTCGATTGAAATTGAGCACTGTGACAACTACGGATGAACTATGTTGTGAATTCATGCAGACTCTTATAAGCTCTCAATCCTGCCGGATGCAGACGTGGACGGCAGGGGCGCAATAAAATGGTGAACGACCACTATTACGGCGATCACAAAAACAAAACTCAACATCGTTAATGGATTTGTAAAGAATGAAATTGCCATGACATAGAAACAACAAGCGTAGACGACCGTGGCAGAGAGGCCTGCCGTAGCACGCATCTTGTAGTAGAGATACCTGATCGTTATTCCCAGCACCAGGGGAAAAAGTGCAACGCCGACGAGACCGAAATCTACCAAGTAATAGAAAATAAAGGGGAATGTATTGTAACCGCTTGTTAAGTACTCGGTCGCGGAGAGCCCAAAATAGTCCGCCATCCAGTGCTTCAATCCCGTCAGCGCAAGCAGAAAGTCGAATGTGTAGTATCCATACGTATAGCTCTGGATATTGTCCGCAACATGAGTGAAGTTCTCGAGATTCATGACAATGTACATATAAGGTCCTGTGAAGGAAGCGTAGGCCCGGGAATATCGCATTTGAGAAACAACATAAAGGTAGTTCTCAACATACCGGGCCTCTCGAACTTGCACCGCAATCGTGAACATCGCAGCGACCGAGGCGAGCACGAGGATGACATTGCGGGGACGCAAATGATTGCTCTTGTAGTATGCTACTGCAAAGATCATCGCGACCGCCATCACATAGACAAACCGTACGAGCAGAAAGAAAAAACTTCCTACGATCCCAAAAAAGAGAAATACCAAAACGTATTTTTTTGCTCGCCGGCCCGGGACCAAAATAAGGTATTCAAATATCAGGAGAAGCACAGCGGGCATTCCCGCTACAAAAAGATGCGTTCCAAAAAGGCCAAATGCCGTCCGTGCTCTTTCGGGAGCAGCGCTAAAGAGCGGAAGGCCTCCGGCCGCATACGTTTCAGCAGCGAGACACACAAAGTACAGAACCGACAGGATAATGATAGCAATAAAAAACTGCGGTTCAGACACTCCCTGTGTGCGTCCCATCATTCGGATCTGCTGTATGGAATATGTTCTCTCATTTGAAGTGAGGACTGAGACGGCAAAATTGCCGACAAGGAACGAACCGATCCCGAGGAAAATAGCGACCCAGGAAAATAATGACCATTCATGCTGAAGCCGGCTAAACTTAAGGTCTGCAAGACCTATGGAAAAAAACCAGATGAAGGCAAAGATCCTTGCAGGAGAAAAGATATCCGCCTTCCTCGGCAAGCAGGAAAGCATGATAAAAACGCATACGAGAAAACAAAAGCAAGAGATTATGCTCATAATTTGTTGTGTAATGCCGATGCGATAATTCCCGTAATCGTTTCCCCGCGCTTTTCCCAGGTGTTTGAGGAAACAAACTTCCTGCGCTCCCCCGGATCAGCCGTCGAACGAATCTCTTTCTTTATAACCTTGTGAAGAAAAGCGAAATACTCATCCTTGTTCGCGTACAGCGTGACGTAACCGCCGAAACGTTCCGTCTCAGGGTAGCGGGGGGCAATAGCCGGCTTGCCCGAGTAGATATATTCGTACAATTTCACAGGATTTACCGACCGGATGAGTTCATTGACCTTAAACGGCATCACTAACGCGTCCGACAGACCCATGATTGGAAAAACAAGGCTGTGCTCAACAGGTCCAAAGCTGAGAATGCGGTCATGTTTCGGCATAGCCGTTTCGACCGCTCCGAAAAAAAAATATGTTATCTCCGAAAATTTCTCCAAACTTCCGAGAACGATACCCCAGTCCATCCATTCCGAGATCGTCCCGATATACGTTACAGCCCTGCTCGCTTTTCTAAATTGTGAGAGAACCGGCTCTGAAATATTCTTCTCCAAAGGAGAATCCGTCGACATTGCGCTACCGAGATCAAGAGCATTGTTGACCACCGTTATTTGTTTGATTTCGCCGTATCGCTGAATCAACTTCTCTCTAAGATGTTCGGAAGATGCGAGAACAACGTCGGCGCGCTGAACGAGAGAATTTTCTCTTTTCCGCAAATTTTCCATCCGGGAAGGATTGCTTCGGACACCGGGAAATTCCAAAATGTCGTCCATGCAATCGTACACAACAAGCGTATTCTTGTTGCGGATTAGTTTTTCAATGACAACGTACATATTCGGATGCGTAATCCAAACGATATCATTCTCATGGACCTTCACTTGAAAACGCACTGCCAGGTTGTTTTGTAAGACGAAATCGTATCTTCCATAGGGGAACAGAAGAAGTTTCTTCACTCTCATCCCTCCTGGAACCGCATTTTCAACCAGCTGCATCTTCTTGAAACTATTCTGATAAAAGAGAGTAATATCGTAGTACTTATTAAGCTCCGCCGCTAAGAAATGAGGGCGCTGCTTGATCCATCCCCACGGAACGTGCATGAAGTAAAGGAGCCGTCTCCTCTCAACCGATTTCATATATCCTTTTTCACGCATCGTATTTCCACATCCATTTTCGCCTATTTTCCTGAGACACGCTTTTGCAGAACCATTCCGTTTACTGCAAGATGATAACGCTGAGGAAGTGGATGCCTCTTTCTTCCTATAACCGCCTTCACCATCTGTTTTGCTAGAAACCAGGGTACCGATGCGCCATCCAAATTCTTCAGCGGATAAGGTCCGGCCTCTGAGAATAACACGTCTGCGGGATGCACCGTAACATCGGGATAATATGCATCAAAATATTTCGCCAAATGAGACCGGAGATCCTTGAAGTGCTCGACGCTCAATTCAAAATTGCCAAGGAGATCGAGATCAAACGTCAGCAGAAAAAATCCTCCACGGACGAGAACCCGCGATATTTCATCGATAAGGTCTTCGACCTTGTCGACGTGCTCGAGCACGCTGATACTGTACACGATATGCACGCTTGCGTCTCGAACAGGAAGAGCATTACCGTTCGAACGCCTGAATGTTATTTTTTCTCTTGGAGTAGCAAGAAGTTGAATCGCTTTGTTCATGTCAGCTTCACATACCGGGTCGTTATCGATACATCGGACGTTGAATCCCTGCTTTGCAACGGTAAACGGAAAGAATGTCACTCCGCAGCCGACGTCGAGTACAACCGGAGATTTCGTTCGAGAAAATCTCCTTTTGAGCCATCTCAAATGGTGCGTAATATAGGGATATTCCCATACTCTGCTCCATGTATGCAGCGGATCGTTCGGCCATGCATATTCCCCGCCTTTGAAAAGTTTTTCCTGCCCCAGAAACCACTGCTGCTCTTTTTCAAGCGTTGTGAAAATCGTTTTCCACTCGTCCGTCGCAAGATCGCTTAAGGCAGCCAATCCATTTCTGTCAAAAATTGAAGCTGATACTTTCATACTTCTTTTATCCCCTTATTCTATTTTCTGATCTTCAAACAAGAAAACTTCACTCCAGCGAAACCGGCATTCAGGTAGATCCCTTACGCCAGCGACTTCATGTGCGGTCGAATGAGAACTGCGTATGTAAATAAGCCAATGAGCAAAAGATGAGCCGAGTACGCCACGAGATTCGCAATTGCAATTCCCAGTGCCCCGCGCTCTATGAAAACGTAGGTAGTGACGATCAAGAATACGGCCCATACGAAATTGAGAGCAAAACCGATCCACATTTTTCCAGAACTTGCTATCGCTCCGCCAAACACGTTCGCCACCGCGGCGAGGACTGCGGAAAATGAAAGAATGGTCAAGATCAGTCCACCCGAAGAGAAATCCTTCCCGTACGAAGACATGATCATTGTTGACAGAATGGAAATCCCTCCCGCGAGAACAATCGTGATGCCTCCATTGAAGAAAACATTGTAGATGAGAACTTTATTATAATGGCCTTTTTCCTCAGCGCCTGCCAAGTTGGACAGAATTGGCAGAACCACAGTCGCAACAGAAGTCGGAAAGAAAAGTATGATCGCTCTCCACTGGTTTGCCGCGTTGAAGATCCCCATCTCATCGTATCCATGAGGACGGTTGACCAGCATCGCACTGCACACCCAGTTCACCGGACCGACGAGAATCCAGCTGAGTATCGCAGGAAGGCTGAATCGAACGATCACTCTCCATTCCCGAAAATATGATTTATCATCCAGAAGAACTCCAGCGTTTGCGGCCACCAGCCTAAGATAAAAATGATTTAAGAGCAGTGTCATGACCATGGAAACTACCAGGGCGTAAACGACTCCCCGCAGCCCGAACAGGTACACTCCCGCGAGTGTTAGCACAAAAGTAATCCCCCCCGAGATTGCATTAATCTTCATGATAGTCTTGAATGCCTCGAATCCGGCCAGTGACCCTGTCTGCGAGCTATTGACTGCCGCGCAGAACAGCAGCACCGAACCAATCCGAAGCAGTCCAGCAAGATGAGGAGCGGACAAAAGGTTCGCCGAGATCCAGGAAGCGCCGAAAACAAATGCGAAGGTCAACACAGTGCCAAGGGCGACGGAAACTATTTCGGCGAGCTGTATGATCCTTCCGGCTCTCACGCCGTCCTTATTCCGCAGTTCAGCGACATACTTTGCTGTCGTAGAATCCATTCCGAATGCTGCCAGGGCTCCAAATGTTCCGACAGTAGCCTGAATAATTCCCAATTCCCCGAACTCCCTTTTCCCGATCAATCGCGCCACCATGATTGCGGCGAGCAATGTCAGTACGCGTGCAATCGCAGAGCCGGTAATAGACCAGAAGGCCCCCTTTGCGAGACGGTATCCAAGCGGAGATGACTTGATCTTTTCAAGGTACGTATGCTTCAGCCGTCGCAAGCGATTCAAAAGAGGTCCGCCGGAAAGGATTACTGCATGTGATGTTCGTGGTCCACGATGAGTGGTTGGATTATCTGCGTTTCCACGGATAGGATACCCAGCCCACGCGCAGCATAGCAACTAATTGCCGATATTTTTCGGGAGCCGCCATGCGTACACGGTCGCGCGCGTCCAGCAAGAAAATGACAAAGAGACCGATCATCGACGAGACCACAAAAGCCATTAGGGCGTACAGCGTCGTTTTAGGTTTGGCTTTCAACTCAGGAACCGAAGCATGATCAAGGACGACAACCGAAGGTGTGTTCCTGTTTTCTTCAACTTTGGCCTGTTCATAGAGAGGGGCGATGAACTGCAGAATTTTGTACTGAATTTCCACGTCCCTGTAACGCCGAAGATATTCCGCACCAAGTTCTGGCGTATCTTTGAAGGGAAGAAGAATTCTCATATCACCCTCTTTCGACGAGGATCCTTCGTTCATTGCGTGGAGTCTTTTTCGTAATTCCTGGACCTCCAGAAGTTTTTCGTCATACGACGGATGCTGGGTGCTCACCGTTCTCTCCAAAATGGCCAGTTCGATCTCCTTCAAGTTCAGTTGCGCGCTGAGGTCCGCTGCTACTTTTATAGAAGCCTCCACTTGTTCAGGAACGGCAACAACACCCGTCCGGATCTGAAATGTCTTGAAGGAATCCTGAGCTGCCTCGATATCATCAAGGTTCTTGTTGTAGCGTTGTTCAATGAATTCTCGGTTGCCCTTTGCATTCTGTACATGCATCTCTGAATTGATGTCGTTCAACATTGTAACAAAATAATTTGCCATGTCCGCTGCACGCTGTGGATTTTTGTCGAAGACGGATATCTCAAGGCCACCCTCTTCCGATATCTCAAAATTGACGTTAGCAAGGAGCTCCTTCATCGTGGATTCCCGCTGATAATGTTTGACTCCGTAGACGTTTACAAGATCGAATTTCGCGATTACGGCGGTCAACGCCCGCTCGCTTTTAAGGATGGCAACATAGCGGTCCAGATCTGAACTACCGGTCAAAGCAGAAAGCTTCTTCGCCGGGGAGATAGAACTTACGATTGAGGAAAGTCCGCTTAATCCTGAAAAAAGATCGGTGTTCTCCGCAGGAAAAACCGTGGCTGTCGATTTGTACCATTTCGGCATGAAAAAGGTAACAGTGCCGGTCAGGAGTGTCACGCCAAGAACGAATATGACAAACGGCTTCTTTCTTCTCGCGATCACGGAAAAGAACTCGACAAAAATTTCTGCTGTTGATTTCACGGCAGCCGCCGAGGTTAATCCCTCCGATGGGCCGTTCTCGCGTTCAGTTGAGTTCATAGGATTTCTGAATTCATCATTATTTTTTGAGTTGCACTACTAGGATTACTAGGGTCGCCACGGTTCCTATAATGCCGAATATCTGACTGTATATCTGAAGATAATATGATAAGGGACGGTAGGGCTCTGCCGGTACCCATACATAATCGCCTTCCTCGACAGTCGTCTCCCCAGGGGACAGCCATTGACGCGTGCTTGCTTTTAAGATCCGAATATCCCCTCTGACTGCGCGATCGGTCAATCCGCCGGCTTTGTCAATGTAGTAAGAATAATTCTGACCTTTGACAAAAGAAACATGCCCGGGGTGCACAACCTGTCCGAAAACATAAACAGTTTTCCTTTTCGAGCCGATGACAAGATGATCGCCATCGTGAAGATAAACATCTTTGGCTTTATCGTTTGAAGCGAAGAGACCCATAAAATCGACCGAGACTTGTTCCCGCGTCAATCGTCTTTCATTCTCCGCCTTGAAATAGGATGTGTCTTCCTGACCTGTCACGCCCGCTTGAATGTCAAGTCGTTCAGTGTACATATCTCTTTCCGGAACCGATGTGCGGAACAGCCGTGAGGACTCCAGCGAAGCCTCGGAAGTAAAACCTCCCGCTTCCCGCACAACATCGGAGACCATCGTCGAATCGCGCGTTATAGGAAAGAACCCGGGATACACCACTTCGCCTTCAATGTACACTTTATAGTTGCGGCGTAATGACGATTTCTCTCTCACAACAACCCTATCGCCTCTATGGAGCGGGATGTCGGCGGATATTCCCGTGGCGATAACAGATATGTCCGCCAACATGGTGTGGACAATCCGGCCTTGATCGTCAGACCTCTCGATCTCCACATGCTGACTGTCGGCAAACGCCGTCAGACCTCCCATTATTTTTGTCACTGTAAAAAGACTGTCGCCTTGGACAAATTCGATTGCACCTTCGCTATTAACACCGCCATAGACTCCAATAAAATCTCTTTCGAGTTCTCTTTTCGGCACAATCACGACGTCCCCATCCTGAAGGTACGGATTGAGCTTTGAATCCCTTTGAACGAAATATTTTTCCAGGTCTACGTTTGAAATTGTTCCATCTCGGTGCCGCACGACGATTTTCCGGCGGGACCCGACAGTGTCCTGTTCCGGAATTAAATTGATATCGGATGCCCAGCGTCTCTGCCGCTCATCAGTTTGCCCATTGGGAGGGTAGGCCTTTTCACGCTTGTTGGCGAGCGCAATTGCAGCTTCGACCCGCTCGGTAGACTGAAGGAACATAGAACCCTCGTTCCACACTACTCCTTTGACGGCGATCAATACCAGCCTCGGCGTAAGCAGCGTGAAGCTTGCTCGGCTCGAGATATATCGCTTGTTGACCTCGCCGACAACCTTGTTCTTCGCATCCTCCAACCGAAGGCCGGCGACGAAAATCTCGCCCACTGTCGGAATAATTATCGTCCCTTCCGGCGTGACCGGAAGCTGAAAATTCAGCGGCGGGCTTATCCAAATATTAAGACTGTAAATGTCTCCCGGACCTACGGTATACTCTCTCGGATCGACTGGCCCGTCCATGATCGGAATGGTCACTGTTTGTTCTTTGAGTTCCTCGGGAATGAAACTCTTCGGAGTTATTTTTTGCTGCCCCTGAATTTGATACGTTCCACTCCGATTCGTCTGGGTCTCGTCTTTGTCGAGTCCTTGCGCAGCAGCCGATTCGCCGGCAATAACGGCACAGAGAAAAATAAAGCGCAGTGTTTTTGGCGTCATTTCGATTAACTCAGTTCCTTGAGATATGTTGGAAAATGATCTCCGTAATTCTCTCCGCAGCTTTTCCATCCCATAATTCAGGAATTATCCCTTTTCTGTAATTCCCTTGGAATACCCCCTCAGCTTCGATAGAGCACTTTTCGTAATCGAATCCCATCAACGTATTCGTCCCCTCAGAAACCGTGATTGGTCTTTCTGTGTTTTCCCTCATCGTAAAACAGGGGATTCCGAGGTACGTCGCTTCTTCCTGAATTCCCCCTGAATCAGTAATAGCGAGTGCCGACGATTCCAGCAGGCAAAGAAAATCCAGGTACCCCAGAGGATCGCAGAGAATCAAGTTTGCGT
>CAYTOA010000071.1:0-16329 GCA_964439265.1 uncultured Chitinophagaceae bacterium | reverse complement strand
TCTGCCGCCGCCCTGCATCTGATCACCGCAGGCGCCGACGTAACGTTGAAGAATATTTACATATCAGGTCGCACCACGGGAACCGGTGCACAGACGGCCTACCAGCCTATTTTGTTTGCTGCAAACAACAGTCACTACACGATCGACGGTTGTATCTTTGAACAAAGTAATTTTGCTCTCGTTGTATTCACCGGAGCAAACAACACGTGCGTCGTGACAAACAATAAGTTCCGTAATTTGCAGGAATCGCCGGTCACGCAGCAATATACAGGCCGCGGCATTTCCATTTGGACAGACGAGGTCTCGGTCGTTATCGAGAATAATACTTTCTTTAACCTCGGCTTCGCCTCATTTCAGATGGAAGGCGGCTCATCGAAATATTTACGGTATAACCATAATACCGTCATCAACTCCGGACGAGGAGTCATGTCCAATTCGGGCGACTGGTGGCAAAATGCGTATTTTGCTAACAACCTCTTCATCAATTGCTGGTGGCAAGGTGAACGATTTGCGGACACCCATGCTTCCGGCCGCGATCCGAGAGAAACACACAATGGTTTGTTTATCGTAAATCCGCTCCCCTCGGGCTACGGTCCGGAACAAGGACGCCGGATTGTTGTCGCGAAAGATTTTGCTTTCATGGATCCACGGTACCTGGCGAAATACGGGGCCTCGGCTTCAACCGACAGTATCGTTCGCGTGTGGTTCACGGATCCCGTTTCAATAGACGATTACTGGACTCCATACAAAGTGAACGGGACTCTCGGCGGTCATATGTACATCGCTGATACGACCTGGTTGACAGGCATGCCGGCAGGAATGGCCGACTACCTTGGCGACGCCAACTGGCTGCAACCAGCACATAACGTTACCGGCGCAACATTTGTTGACTCCGCCTGGAGTTTGATCACGGATATTTATGCAGGAATAACCGGCGGTACACAACTATTCTACCATCCCAGCGTTTACCCAACCGATGAAACGTGGCCATTACCGGATCCCGGTGGCTACACGGACGCTACTCTTAAAACGGCAGGTACCGATGGTCTGCCAATCGGTGATTTGAACTATTTCCCAACGCAAAAAGCAACGTTCCTTGCGAACCAGACTGCTTATGTCTCGCAGATTGAACAACTAGCTGGAGCGGTTAAGATATTCCCGCTCGACTCAACTGTTGAGGCGGAAAATTGCACGGTGGGCGGAACTGCCCAGGTACAATCAACGCAGGGACTCCTGTATTACGACTACATCGGCAACGGAAAAGTCCAGTGGACATTCACAGCTCCCGATGCCGGTCAGTATGATACGAAGTGGTACGTCAATATGACGGGCCGTGGTCAGAGTGGACCCGATCTCGCAATTGATGATTCTCAATTTGTCGACAGGCATTTGGGCTGGGGTCAGTTCGTTTTTGACCCGACACAAGGTCCGGCAGCCGGTCTTTCAAACTCCGCATGGGTGTGGGTCCCCATCGTTGCAGATTCAGTCGAACACAGCACAGGCGTGTTTGGTTCGTCGTGCACCAACCTGTTTACGTTTGCGGCAGGCTCGCAGCACACGATCGGCGTTGTCGGCGGCGGTTGGGGCGAAGTGGATTTCGCTGAAATTGACCTCGTGAAGCATGGAAATACCGATACCTTGAAGTTGATGGCCCTCAATGCTGTTGCAGATCTCCCGACACCAAAAGCTGTAGGAGCAAAATGGGTAGCTTCCAAATTTAAATTTGTTTCGCTCGGCACGGGCGGGACGGTTGCTGCAACTGTCAAGGCTCCAGAGGCCGGGACCTATCATTTGCGGACATTCTACCAGAATGGCGGCGGAACTCAGTCGATTCAAATCAAAGAAGGTTCGAACGTGCTTGCTACCGAATCCTTTGCCGGTAAAGCAGATTCGACCGGACTCGACGACTTCTCTGTCGGCTTTACATTGTCCGCGGGCAGCCATACACTTATACTCAGCGGTGCCAATGTCAACATCGACTATTTCCAATTACTTTCTGATTCGACAGTGACAGGTGTCAGGGCAGCCGGGAATACGCCGTACTCGTATTCGTTGGAGCAGAATTATCCTAACCCCTTCAACCCGTCGACCACAATTAAGTTCTCCGTCAGCAAGCCTATGAACGTTAAATTGTTCGTTTACAACGTCCTCGGTCAGAAGGTGGCAACACTTGTCAACGGTATGGTCAGTGCAGGACCGCAGTCAGCGATCTTCGACGCTAGCCATCTCGCTTCAGGTGTTTATTTCTACAGACTCGAAGCAGGCGATTTTGTGAAAACCGAAAAGATGCTGCTGTTAAAGTAAGCTTCATTTTGTAGAAGGAAATAAGATTCCAGAAGGTGGCCGGCAAAGTTCAGCTGGCCACCTTTTTATATTTCTCGTAAGACGCTAACGTGTTTCGTATTTTCTTGAGAGGCTTTACGATCTGTTCTGGCATCATCTCCTTTGCGATATCGCATTTTAGATCTCGCGTTCGTCATGATCAAGCAAACGGATTGAGCACGAAGAAGGAGAGACACGTTTTTGAGAAGGCTTCTCGCAGGTTTAAGCATCACATGATGAATGGAGACAGGCATTGACCAGCGACTTGATTCTCCAGGGGCAAGGGATGGTGGTGTTATGTCGGGAGAGGAAATACGTGAGGGTGGATGGGAGAGAAGAATTATTTTTTCGCAGGCAGCTTTTTCTTTTGAAGCTGCTCGTCAATGCTTGCGAGGAGCTGTCTGGCGGGAGAATAATCAGGTTTAATTCTGAGTAATTCGTTGAGTAGAGATTTTGCTTTATCGGATTGTCCGGTTTGCGCGTACGCAAGACTCATCCTGAACCCATTCTGAAGTCGCTCGTCGGAACTCTGCGGAAAACTGTCCATTTGTTCGAAATATTTCAACGCTCCTGCCGGATCGCCTTTGTCCAGCATGATATTTCCGAGGGCGCTGCAGGCAGCAAGAGTAGGTGAGATCTTCATCGATCGGAGCAGGATCGCTTTCATATCGTCAAACCGGCGCTGTTGAAAGTCCACCTCTGCAAGACTCATGTAGAGGTTGAGAATGTGAGGATACAAGTCAATAATTGTCTTGTATTCCTGCTGCACGCTTGTCCAGTCTCCTCTTTGCCGGTAGAGACTGATCGCTTGTAAATGCGCATCCATCCATCCCAGCTTTCCGATGGCCAGATCTTGCGCAATTTCATCGAGGGTATCCGCGGGTTGAACGATCCCAATGGTCGCCGACTGCTTCTTGAACGGCCAGCCTGACGTAATGATGTCGACGGATTGTATCCCCGTTCGTTCATCAAGATCGGTCACCGAGCGGTTTTCCCAAAGCTCGTGCTCGCCGATGGTATCAGCGGAGTTCCATTCCTGGCGTGATGTGAGGAGACCGTTGTCGTGCATGACCCGCGCGATGGTCTTGGCGATGACGAAGTAACCGCGAATATTTGGATGGAGATGATCGATCATCAGGCTGCGGCCGATAAGCGAGTCCTTTGAAAGAGATTCAAATGCCGATTCGATGTCTGCAACAAAACAGTGCTGACGGTCATCCATGGATCGAATGAGGTCGTTAAACTTTGTATCCGTTCGGAATCGTAATGCATCATCGTTCCGTGATATAATGTACTCCGAGAGAGCTTCCTGAGATTTTCCTTTCGCTTCGAGGCATTCGCCAAGGCGATAGTGCGCATCGGCGTAGAGGGAATCGACTCCGATGGCGGAACGAAAAGAAGTAATCGCCGAGTCGATCGATCCTCTGGATTGAAGCTCCAGGCCCGAAAGATACCGTTGTTGAAATACGCTGGTTTGTTGTCCAGGGGGAGTAGAGTTTTCAGAAACGAAAGGGGGTTGGTCACGAAGGTTTGAAACTTGAGTTCCAAGGATAAGCGGGATCCCAGCCGAAAGGCACTGTTCTTTCAGGTCCTGAAGGTTCTCGCGAAACGTCGAGTACGCGGCTTTGTACAACGAACTTTCGAAGGGTACCTCCTGGCCGCGCGCCAGCGTTTCCATCATCGTTCCCCGCGAGACCGAAGTGTCGGCCTGACCGAAGACCCCCGCGATCTTGAAAATAAGGTCCCGCAACAGAAGGAATGTACGGAGATGGATCAATCGAAGATACAGCAAAGTAACGAAGCGGGAAGAACCGAGCGACTGGTTGGATGCGGCTCCGAGAGCCCCGTAAAACTCATTATGTCCGTCATAGTCGATGATGAGATCAGGCTGGTACTGCGGAAGTTCTCTCGCAATGTCGAGCGCGGTGAAGCTGTTCGTTGCCGTCATGCCAAGGTTGATAATTTCGACGTTCTTATTCGGAAATTCGGCATTCAACCTCTCCTGAAGAAACGATGAAAATGAGGCATTAAAATAATAGGGATAGCCGCATGTTGTCGATCCTCCCAGGCAAAAGACACGATAAACCCCCGGCGGCTTCGGGACCAAAAAATAATGCAGCGACGTTGACGGGGTAAACTGCATCGGTCCGAAATACCGGAATTTAACATCGGGGTTCATGACGGTATAAACTTTTCCCCGGATATCTTGATGGCCGAAGAGAGAGAGGTTGGGTCCATAATGATACCACCGAAGCCCAAGTTCAAGACAGAGGAAGAAAATGAATGGGAGAGAGATGGTGATCGCAATAAAGATGCGTCTCCGCGCAGATGTCAACCGTGACGTGCTCTGTTTATTTTTTTCCATCGTTCGAGAAATATGAATGGCGCCCCTGACTTTCGAATAATATAGAGAATTAAAAAGCAAAATATCAACAGCGCCGTCGCATGGCGTATGCAGACCACTGAAAATATTTAGGACCAAACGATGACAATACTACACATGTTCCTGATGCTCTTGCTCTCCTTGCCCCTGCAAGATGAGATCACGTTAGAATATACCACGGCTAGAAATAAGATCGAACGATCAGTTCATGATCATGTGCACTATACACTCCGATGGGGCAATAAAGATCTCATGCGAGCGCTGCCCGACACGTTTGAAACGCTCGGCTTAAACAGCCCTTATTTCTGGAATGAAAGCAGCCTCTATCTATTGCTCAAACTCAATCGTCCCCACGGCCGTTCTTCGGCGATCGTTCTTCCTTTGAACGATTCATCGCAGGTTGCACATTTCAACGATCCGATTGCCTTCAATCCAAATTTGAATTTGCTTGCCTGTATTCGCAGCCCGCGAACCATACTATTCACTCAGCTATCGAGCGGAAAAGCATCGTCCATCATTATTCCACTTCCCGCCGGCGAAAAGGACCTGATTTATTGCATTAATTCTGCGACATTGAGTAATACTGAATTGCACGTCCACTGGGTTAATACACCTCCGTCGGCGATCAAGATATTTCGAATTCCTAAACTCAAATTGCATCGCGTGCGTTCATGAGACGTCACGCAGACGAGGGATCCATCGATGATTTGTCGCACGGAACAAGGGCATCAGAATTGTTAGAGTAATAGATGGAATGGTTCTGGGACAGTCAATGAAAGATTGAGAACGATCTGTAGAATAGACGCAGGATAGATTCACGAGCAGGCAATGATATTTGTTGCGCTAAATACTTAAGGAGGCAAGTTATGCATTTACCACTTCGAAGATCAGCATGGCTGACGGCGCTGGTTTTTTCGCAATTGGCGTTTTCGCAGGTCAACCGTATTAAGTTTAACAATCAGGAATTATTTCTGAACGGCGCCGATTTAGCCTGGGTGAGTTTTGCGTCGGATGTGGGGACAGGAACAACCGACAGCGTCACCTTTGCGAATATCATGCTCGCGATGCACAACAGCGGCGGGAATGCCATGCGCTGGTGGTTACATACGAATGGGACGGTGAGTCCGGCGTTCAATGACACGGGACTTGTTGTGGGTCCTGGTGCGCACACGATTCAGGATATGAAGAAGGTTCTTGACCTCGCCTGGGATCGGGAGATCGGGATCAATCTTTGCCTCTGGTCTTTTGATATGCTGAACTCATCGAATAGTGCGACTGTTCTTAACCGCAACGAGCTGCTTCTGAATGACACGAACTACGCACGGGCGTATATCGATAGTTGCCTAATTCCAATGGTCGATTCGCTCAAAGGTCATCCCGCCATTCTCTCATGGGAAATTTTCAATGAACCGGAAGGGATGAGCAACGAATTTGGGTGGAGCACCACGCATCATGTCCCCATGTCCGTCATTCAAAGGTTCATTAATCTGTGTGCAGGTGCAATTCATCGCGCCGATTCGAGCGCCTTGGTGACATCGGGCTCGTGGAGTTTTAAAGCCCTTACCGATTATACGGTTGCCGCCGCTCTCAGAAAAACCAGCCCGGGTGTTTCTTCGCTCACGCTTGCTCAAAAAGAAACGGTAACCCTCCAGTTCAATCGAAAATATAGGACATCAATGTCTACCGATGAAGTTATGTCCTACCTGGATCATCTTGCCACATTGTCGAACAAGAATTATTATTCCAATAGTCAGTTAATTGCCGCAGGGGGCGACCCAAATGGGACGCTTGATTTCTATTCGGTACACTATTATTCAGGGATAGACCCCAGTAATCCAACTGGGATTTCGCCGTTCCATCATACGGCCTACACGTGGGGACTCGATAAGCCGATTGTGGTTGCAGAATTTGCGATGGAAAGCGGAGGAGGCAGCCCCCCCGGAATTGCGAAGGCGGATTTATTTGACACGCTGTACCATCTGGGTTATGCAGGAGCCCTTGCTTGGTCGTGGACCGACCCGACCATTTCTTCCTCAACGGACATGCTCGCGGGAATGCAATCGATGTGGAATAATCACCGATCGGATATCGATGTGAACGGCATCGGCGTTGATTGGCCGACCGTCACAATTACCAGCCCGTTGAACAATGCAAAATATCCGGACAGTACACAATTGACGATCAATGCGACCGTAGTGGATACGCTTGCGGTCGATTCCGTTGAGTTCTTTGTCTCGAATACCGTGAAAATAGGGGCAGTATCCGTGTCGTCTTCTGTATCATCAGATACGTCGAGATACACCTTTCTATGGAAGAACATAGCTCCCGCAAATTATGCGATAACCGCGGCTGCGGTCAATAGTAGTGGACATCGTAATGTATCCGGCGTGGTGCAAATTGCGATCGGTACACCGCCAATGACCAGGCTCGAAGCGGAAAAGGCGATCCGCAAAGGGTCGGGGATGACGGTGAAGAGCGATCCAAATGCGAGCAATGGTTCATATCTCGATATAGCAACGAATGATTCGACGGTCGCCATTAGTTGGCCGATTATTAATGTGCCGGCCGACAGCATCTATCCGGTCGCATTTGGGTTCAGGTTGAATTATGCAAGCCCGAAATCCCAGTACATTAATGTGAACGGTGTACGCGCCGATACAATAACATTTTCCGGCTCGACCACATCATGGCTCGAAGAAACGATCTATGTGAATTTGCCAAAAGGAAGCGATACACTTCAAATGCAAATGTTTTGGGGCTGGATGTATCTTGACTACCTTGCCGTTCCCAGCGGCTTAGTTGTCACTTCGGTAAAGAGTTCTTCGGCCGCTCCGGCAGCATATTCGCTCAGCCAGAATTATCCGAACCCGTTTAATCCGACAACAACAATACAATTCTCATTGGAAAAAGCATCCAACGTGAAACTGACCGTGTTCAATATTCTCGGACAGAAGGTTGCAACGCTGGTGAACGGAATCATGCAGGCGGGACCGCAGTCGGTCGTATTCGACGCAAGCACGATGGCTTCAGGGGTTTACTACTATACGCTCCACGCCGGGTCTTTCACAAAGACTGCAAAGATGATGCTTATCAAGTAAATTTGACGTCTTCCAAAAGATGGTCTAAAAGCAAAGCGGTCAGAATAATATTGCCGGCCGCTTTTTTTATCCCAACACCCAACTCAAACGAGCCGATCGCAAATTACGATCAGCCCAATGTTATGTCACACGTCGGCTGATGAAAACGGATTGTCAATCCGAGAATTGTAAAGAACATCCGAACGACAGGAATACGGTCCGTGTTGTATCGCGTTTTTGATTGTCATTGCTTGTTTGGCGCGCGGAATTATTGTACTTTAATCTGTTTTTCTCATCATCACACGATCACGGCAAAATGACCAGCATGGCAATGCCTCCCGCCAGCCACAAACCTCTGTCGAGCAACCAGTCATGGGGGGTTGCCATTCTCGGCACAATAGCACTCGTCTATTTTACTGTTTTTATCTTCCTTTTTAAGCGGCCGCAGGAACACATCACTGAACTCTATTTTGCCGACAGGATGACCGAGGCGCACCGGATTTTGATAAATCAGTACAACGAATTGCATGCGGGAAAGATCAGAGTCATTCCGGTAAATTTTCCAAACCCCGATTTCAGCACGGACACGCGGAAAGAGATACTTGCCCGCTCGCTGCGCGGAGACGACGACGGCATCGATCTTCTTGCGGTCGACGTCATCTGGGTGCAGCGGTTTGCCAAATGGTGCGAACCGCTCGGCAAGTACTTTACTGACGAAGAGCGAAAAAGAATAACGCCGATTGCTCTCAGTTCCTGTTATCACGACGGAGAGCTTGTCGCCGTCCCGCTTGACATCGCCGAAGCAGTCGTGTATTATCGCACGGATTTGCTTGCACAAGAACCCCGCGGGAAAGAACTTCTGCAGAAGGTCCAGAAGGAAATGTCGTGGGATGATTTCTTGAAAATCAAGAATGAATTTCATGAGAGCAAATATCCTTTTTATATCTTTCCCGCCTCAGATTATGAAGGGCTGATTTGCTGTTTCATTGAAATCCTCCTCAGCGAAAAGCCCGATTACTTCACCTCCATCGGGTTTCGCTTCGACACGCCTGAGGCCAAAAATGCTCTTCGTGTTCTTGTGGATCTTGTCCACAAGAACGGTGCAACCCCCGCCATCGTCAGCGATTTGACGGAGGTCCCCAGTTACGAATATTTCATAAAGCACGACGGCTTGTTCCTGCACGGCTGGAATACCTACGATCAGGATTTCAAAAAAACTCCGATCGACGCGGCCAAGGAACAATATTTGAAGAGGATGCCGGTTCCGACGTATCCGGGCGGAAAACCTGCAGCAGTCTTGGGCGGCTGGAACCTCATGGTTCCAAGAGCAAGCAAAAACAAAGAGGCGGTTATCGATTTTATTAAATTCCTCCTAAGAGACGAATCCCAGGAGATTTTTTACGCCCAAGGGGGATATTTTCCCATAACGAATTCGTTCTATCATGATTCGTTGTACCTTCGCAAATACCCTGAGATCAACACGATCGTGGACTTATTAAAAACCGGGGTCCATCGGCCGAGTCAGGAAGAGTACACAAAAGACTCGAAAATTATGTCCCGTTATTTTTATCTCGCCATCAAGGGGGTCATAACGATCGATGACGCCGTAAAGAATGTTGATGCGAGCATCGAATCCGAGAGAAGTCTAACGCCGTAGCCGCCCCATGGAATGGAGAAGCTTGAAAGTCCCCGACCCCGTCAAAACGAAACTGTCACGGTACCGTTTTGAAATACGCCACATCGTCGTGATGGTGGTCGTCCTGATTACATTCCAAATCATCCTTGTCTTTTTTCAGAAGGACAATCTGGAGAGCTTTCTCGGGGAAGCGCAAAGCTGGTTCCGGAAGTACTATGCCGAGCGTCTAGCCCTCGTGACGACGACCAACGTCGAATTGCTTTTTGAACGCCAGCAGCGCGTCCGTACACAGCAGGACAGTGCTGAACTTTACCTTGCCTACTCGCTGAACGTCATTTTTAAGCAGCAGTTGATTCAGAGGAGCGGGGAAGACCTCTGCCTGATACTTCTCAAGAACCATCGCCTCTATATCATCGACAGCGGGCAACGGCTCACCGCATTTCTGAGCAACAAGCTTCCCCCGCTGGAAGAGGGGGAGGTGACGAGCCACCGGCAGGGCATCGATTACTTCCTTGCTCAGGAGGATGAGATGCGCCGCCGGGAAAAGATCGTCAGCGCCGTCTCAAACGATAAGACCTTCGACGTTCTTGTCCCGTTTGTGCCGGACGGAGAATACCTCGGCGTCATGTACATGCGCATTACGCCGGATTTCACGTTTCTCACGACGGAAATTCAATCGAGCTTCGACAAGGTAGCTCTGACATTTCTGGCGCTGATCTTCATCGGGCTGATGGCGATCTTCATTATTTCTTCGCGCGCTGTCGGGGAACGCAACAAGGCCCAGGAAGAGCTCTTCATCGAGCACGAGGAGAACCTTGAAAAGCAGATCAGGCTAGAAAAGGAATCGCTGTTCACGAAGAGGATCTACCACACGAACCACAAGGCCGAAAAGATCATGGGCTTCATTAAGAACGATGTACGGATGATGAATTCAGAAAACCTCGGTCAACTGAAGCAGCGCGTCATTACATATTCAAACTTCATCTCCCGTATCATTTATGATATGAAATGGTACGACCAAGACATTAATACCATCGTGAACCCGATGTTCAAAACGAACATCAACATGGTCATCGAGTTTGTCGTCCAGAACGTTTTCCTGCGCGTTTCGAGCAAGAATGAAATGTTCGACATCAAGCTCGACCTGGACCCCTCGCTTCCGCCGGTGCGGGTCAACGAATTTATCGTCTGGGAAATTCTTGAACCGCTCATCCAGAACAGCATCGACCACGCCAGTAAGGATTTCGTCACGATCACCGTGTCGACGGCGTTCAACAAGAAAAGGAATATTTCCCAGGTCCTTATCGAAGATACGGGGGTGGGCATCGCTGAAGAACTGCTGCAATCCGGAGCGAAAGGGATCAAACGGCTGTTTCTTGAACAAGAATCAACGAAGATTAATGTCGGCACCCACTCCGGCTACGGATGTTATATCGCACACCAGCTTGCAGTCGGAAAATGCGGATGGCAGCTGGATGCGGAAAACCGGCATGAAGGGGGATGCAGGTTTACACTGACGATAAAAAACTAGGAGCGGCATGAGCACGAATACGACCCAAAGCATAAGGGTATTGCTGGTAGAGGATGAAGATTTCGACGTCGCGCGTGTGAAGAAGACCGTGAGTCTGTCCACGACGCGCATTCAGGTCGAAGACGTTGTTTCGAACGGCAAATCCGCGCTCGATAAGATCCGCGACAATCCGGACTTCTACGACGTCGTTATCCTCGACTACCAGATCTCCGGCGGCTTGCGGGGCGAGGAACTGATCCAGAAAATGAAGGAGCTCGACCAATTCCTGCAGATCGTTGTGATCACCAAAATGACGATCAATACCACCGATTTTGATTTTGCCAACAACCTGTTGAAAGCCGGAGCGTATTGGTATTGCACGAAATATCCCGGCAACATCGAGGACTATGTCTACCAGCCGACGGATTTCATCCTGAGCATTGTCAATGCGTTTGAACGGAAGAAACTTGAAAAGCAAAAACTGAAATCCGACAAGCGGCTCAAACAAAGCAACGAGAATCTTCTTGAGTCCAAGAGGATCATCGGCGAATCCAAGCCGATGGTCCAGCTCAATGAGATCATCGAAAAGTACGCGAAAAGCGATGCAAACGTGCTGATCTCCGGTGCGTCCGGAACCGGCAAGGAGCTTGTCGCCTGGAACATCCACCTCAAGAGCAAACGGAAGTACGAGAAGTTCATACCGATCAACTGCGGGAGTATCCCGCACGACCTGGTGGAGAGCGAGTTGTTCGGTTATGAACGGGGGGCATTCACCGGCGCAATGAACACGAAAGCAGGTCTGTTCGAGATCGCGAATAACGGCACGATATTTTTAGACGAAGTCGGCGAACTGCCGCTGCAGGCCCAGGTGAAACTCCTTCGTGTGATCCAGGAAGGGGAGATCGAAAAGATCGGGAGAAAGGAGAGTCTCACGGTAAATGTACGGATCATCGCAGCGACGAACAAGAATTTGACGTCGGAGGTGAACGAGGGACGGTTCCGTGAAGACCTGTATTACCGCCTTGCTGTTATCCCGCTGGATATAGTGCCCCTGTGCAAACGCGGCGACGATATTCTCCTGCTGTTCAATCATTTTCTTGAGTACTTCAGCCGCGATATCGATATGGCGCCCCCGCCGTCGGACCAGAAGGCAAAAGATATTCTGATGAACTATCGATGGCCCGGAAACGTGCGCGAACTCCGGAATGTTGCGCAGCGGCTGGTGCTGAACTGCTCGGATAAAATTACGGCGAAAGACGTGACCAATCATATGATCATGCGGAATCCGATCGCAGCGAAAGATGAATCGGTGATCGACGATCTGTATACCGGACAGGTCCTTCCGCTCCCCGAAATGGAAAAGATGTTCCGCGTCCGCTATTTCAAGTATGTGCGCAGCATCTCCAGCTCCGATTCAAATGCAGCCGAGAAATTAGGCCTTGCTCCGTCAAATTTTTACAGGATGCTGAAAGAACTGGGGCTGAAGTAATATTGGGGAAGGGATGAATGCCAGTTGCGGCGTATGATTCATTCGCCGCCAGATGGAGCGGAATTCGTTCCGTCGAGCATTTCACTCGTATTTTTCGTTCTCCTTCCCTCGTTTGCCGTCGGACGGTACAACCGTCAATTTGCCGTATTTCTGAGCTATTTATTCATTTATGAATCTCCCGTGCGGTTCTATATTCCGATAAAATACCTAAATTAAGGTATTGTGTTTTTGCCTCCTCCGACGTATGATTCAAGCACCTATTCAACCATAGGCCGATCTCCACTACCTGTCATTCATAACTCAGAGGAGCCATGTTTATGAAAAATCTTACAATGAGATTTCGATTTTTCGCGCTTGCAGTTTTCGTCGGTTCGATCATAATTCTTGCTATAGTTCTATCTCCCGCAAACGTGAAGGCTCAATTCACAGGGACAGGGAACCATGTCGTTACTGTTGACCAGGCGGCGAAATACATCCAGAATTTCAAACAGAATTCTGTGGCCACGACAATCAAGGGGGGCTACTTCGAAAGAAATATTTTCGACAAAATACTTGCGCAAGGCGGGGTTGTCGGAATCCGATATTACTATGCGGCAAAAGATGATGGAACGCCCACCATCGTTCTGGTTGGAGTCGACAGCACTGGCAGCGATATGGTCCAGGGAATTGTCGCAGAATGGTCCTTTCCATGCCCGCCGTACTGTGGGTCAATAAATCAATTGAATAAGTAGGAGGGACATGCCAGCTAAAACAATAGACCTTATCGTAATTTCTTCCTTTGTACTTCCAGCGATTTCCGGCATTATGCGGTATAAACGGTTGGATGCTGCGATGAAGGTCTTCGCACTCCTTTGCATTCTTTATTTCGCACTGGAGACTGTAGAGTATTTCCTGGCAATAATGCGCATCAATAATACTTCAGAATCGAACTATTTTGTTCCGATTGAAGTGGTGACCATGTGCGTCGTTTATGTTCTTTCAACGCAAAGGAAAAGGATAAAGACGACTCTTTCTGTAATTACGGCAGCGTTCATGTGTATATGGCTTGTGGATAAAATATACTTCGAAGTTCCCGGTTTCATCAATAACGAAATGGCCCTGACGTCGCGGATCGTGATCGTTCTTCTATCGGTGATAACGATCAATGTGAAGATGAAAAATTTGGACCACCCGTTCACCGACGAGCCGATCTTTTGGGTCTCAATCGGTACCCTCATTTATTCGGCCGGAGTCGCGGTTCTCATAGGTTCCATAAACGAACTGGCCAAGTTGGGGCTATCGGTTTTCAATTCCGTTTGGACTATCAATTGGGTGCTCGAAATTCTCTGCAATCTCATCTTCACGAAAGGCTTCTTCTGCAAAGCCAAATACCAAATATAATATGGGTGATAGGCGGCGGGACTGCAGTTCTCGTCACCTTAGCGTTTGCCTACATCTTGATAGTGCTCTCGAGTAATCGGCGGATCAACGAGGCGCAGAATGCCAAAGTAGAGGAAGTTGCAAAAAGCGCCGAGCGCTATAAAGCGCTGTTCGAGCATTCGCTCGCCGGGATGATGAAATTTTCCATTGATTCATGGAAAGTGTATGAAGCAAACGCCTCCCTCTATGTGATGCTTGGCTGCAGGACAGAAGGTGAACTTGAGCACTGTCTTGCGGAGTTCTCCTTGCCGGTGCGCCAGTTTATCGCGCAGGCACTGGCGGTCGAAGGCATCATAACGGGGTATGAAGTTCAAACGAGAACATACGACGGCAGAGATATCTGGATACTTTTCTCCGCGAAACTGCTCCAGGAAGATGAGGATATCCATGCAGTCATCGTCGATATTACGAAGAGGAAACTCTTCGAGGCGATGGTGAAAGAACAGGCTGCACTGCTCAACGAGACGCAGGATGCCATTATTGTGCTGGGAGACTGCGAACGAATCACCTTCTGGAACCGCGGGGCTGAACTGACCTACGGATGGGAAGCGCGCGAGGTGACCGGACGCCCGCTTCAGGAGATCCTTTATGTCGGCGACAAGAAACAGGATTTTCAGCGAACCGTGGAATATGTGATGCAATTTCAGAAATGGAGCGGGGAATACCGGCACAGGAAAAAAGACGGAAAAGAAATCCTCGTCGACAGCCGCTGGCGAACTATCCAGTCAAAAAATGGAAGCGCAAGAAAGCTCCTTATCGTTAACTCGGATATTACGGCGAAGAAACGGCTGGAAGCCCAGTTCATCAAGACGCAAAAGATGGAAAGTATTGCTATGCTGACCGGGGGAATTGCCCATGACCTGCAAAACATCCTGGCTCCGGTGGCGATGTCTATTGGCTTGCTGAGAGCGGAACTGAAAGACCAAACCAGCTTGACCGTACTGCGTGCTGTCGAGGAGAGCGCGCAAAGCGGACTGCAATTGATCAAGAACATACTGACCTATGGCAAAGGAATCATCGGCGAACGTGTGCTGCTGGATCTGTCCATTGTCATACAACAAGTTCTGAAAATTGTCGAAGGGAGCCTGCCTCCCTCGATTGTCGTCGACAAAGATCTCGCCGGAACGGAATGGATCGTTCTCGGTGACATGAGCCAGCTGAAACAGGTATTTCTCAATATCTGTGTCAATGCCCGCGACGCAATGCCTGATGGTGGAGTAATGGGAATTAAGCTCGAAGACTGCTTTTTTGACAGCGACGACCTTGAGTCCTATCCGGAAGCGCACAGCGGACGCTATGTCGTCGCCAGCGTTTCAGACTCGGGAATCGGCATTTCGGAAGAAAATATCGATAGAATATTTGAGCCTTTTTTTACAACGAAAGAAGGAGGAGAAGGTACCGGCCTGGGACTCTCGATCGTACTCGGAATTGTAAGGAGCCATGGCGGCTTTATTACCGCCGACAGCATCCTGCATCGCGGAACGACGTTTAGAGTGTACCTTCCTCATAGCAAGGAAAAGGGAGGATGACCCGGGATTTCTCACGACAACAGCAAAATAAACATTATGCAGCCAGAGAATCAAAGCAGCCAGGACAAGATCTCAACTTGGATCGTGGACGACAACAAGAACTTTTGTCTGGTCCTTGAAGCGAATTTGAACAAAAGCACGACCGTCAATTGTCAACGGTATTATTTATCGTGCAAATCTCTTCTTCGGGATTTTGCGCAGGAGGTCTCTCCTCCGAGTGTTATCCTGCTGGATATTAAGATGCCGGCGATGAACGGTCTCGACGCGATCGTGCCGATAAAAAGGATCTCTCCCGGATCGAATATCATCATGCTTACGTCGTACGACCTTGATGAAGATATACGTTCCGCGATGAAGCGTGGGGCTTCGGGATACCTTCTAAAGTCGGCTTCGCCCGAAGAGATCATACGGGCCATCGAAAGCGTACAGCAAGGAGGGCTGCCGCTCGATGCAGCAATCACAAAGAAAATGATGGCGGCCTATGTCGGCTGGGAGGATGCCGCAAATGCGTATGACCTCTCGCCGAGAGAAAAAGATGTGCTGAAGCTGGTTACACAGGGAATGAACAACATAGAGATTGCTCAAAAGCTGTACATCAGTCGGTTTACGGTGGAAACTCATTTGAGGAATATTTTCCATAAGCTCGATATTCACAGCCGCCAAAAATTGGTCGTCAAAGCCATCAAGAACCAGATCATTTGACGCTCGTCACTATTTAGGGTATTCGTGAAAATACCTGAATTTAGGTATTGCTCCTACGCCCTTCCCGTACTATCTTGATTCGTCATCTCATTAAATAGAGCCCTGATGCCCTTCACGGGGGGAGAAGGGCCTAGCGTGGGTGATATTCGTTGAGAAGTTGGTTCTCTTGATCATATTACGCTCCAAGCGGGTGATTTTGCCCGCGTTCCTTCAGAGAGATAATAAAACATGGTGCCCGTGCGGAGATCGCCGGGCACCATGA
>CAYTOA010000070.1:0-16789 GCA_964439265.1 uncultured Chitinophagaceae bacterium | reverse complement strand
TCGATAGGAGCGGCAACGCTGAGATCGCTAAGAAGATCGCATCGGATCTGGGGATTGACCCGGCCAATGTGATACAGCAGATCAGCCCGGAATACTTTGTCACCGCCTCCGTGGTGCTCGGAAAAGATTTTAAGGCGCTGCGTGCGTGGAAATAACCGTACGCCATCATTTATAGTCCGAAAGGGAAGATTTTGACCTCAAAAACACTCGCTAGGAAAATTGCAGCCTTCGCACTTCTCAAGAAGGCGCAGAATGTTGTCCTCCTCGACCTTCGGAAGTTAACGTCGATGTCCGACTACTTCGTTATCTGTTCAGCGGATTCCGACACCCACGTTCGCGCAATTGCGGACGCCATACGCGACGGCGCGGAAAGTGCCGGTGAACGGATATGGCACGACGAAGGTCAGGGCGAGTCGACATGGGTGTTGCTGGATTTTGTCGACGTGGTTGTGCACGTGTTCCATAAAGAAACCCGCTCGTTTTACAATTTAGAAAAATTGTGGGGCGATGCGAAATTCGAGTACATCGAAGATAAACCCGCAGCCGCACCGGCAAGAAGAAAAGCCCGAGTGGCAAAGAAAACAGCCCATCGATGAAAGAGTATTTGCATCACACGATCGCCAGCGCTCTCGCTTCCCTCCAGTATCCTGCCGCCGACATCATACTTGACAAACCTAAAATCGCTGCCCACGGGGACCTGACGACGAACGTTGCGATGGTCGTCGCAAAATCGGCCGGTCAAAACCCCCGCCAGATCGCTCAGGCGATCGTCGAGACTATGCGCATTGACCCGGCGAGAATTTCATCGACCGAGATCGCCGGCCCGGGATTCATCAATTTTCGTTTTACCGACAGCTATGTCATCGACAGCGCCAAGACGATACTTCAAAAAGGCAGCAGCTTCGGGAGGTCAACGAGCGCCGGCGGAATCAAGACGAATGTCGAATGGGTCAGCGCGAATCCTACCGGTCCTTTGCACAGCGGCCATGGACGTCAGGTCATCCTCGGCGCTACGATCGCCAATCTCCTGGAATGGACCGGGCACGCCGTGACTCGCGAGTATTATTTCAACAATGCCGGCAATCAGATGCGCAACTTGGCAGAAAGCATTTATGCCCGGTACAGGCAATCTCTAGGCGATGATTATCCGTTCCCCGCTGAAGGGTATCAGGGGGAATATATCAAAGATATCGCGCTCGAGATCAAAGCAGAAAAAGGAGAGTCGCTGCGGGAGACAGACGCCGAAAGATCGTATTTCAAGAAAACCGGCGAAACATGGTGTTTTGACAAAATTAAAAAGACGCTCGCACGTCTTGGCGTCACCCATGACGTCTTCTACAATGAGGACTCGCTTTATACATCGGGAAAAATAAAAGAGGTGGTGGAAGAATTCCGTGCACGCGGACTGGCGTACGACAGCGAAGGAGCTGTTTGGTTCAAAGCGACGGCTGTCGGCTTAGATCAGGATCGGGTCATCGTCAAGAGGACGGGTGAACCAACCTACCGGCTGCCTGACATCGCGTATCATCGGGAAAAGTTCCGCCGGGGGTTTCAGCTTGTTGTCGACATATTCGGCGCCGACCATATCGCGACGATTCCCGACGTCCTAGCCGGAGTGAAAGCCCTGGGGTACGATACGGACAAGGTGAAAGTGATCATCCATCAAATGGTGTCATTTGTCGACAAGGACGAAGTGGTGAAAATGTCCAAGCGGAACGCGAAGGTCTATACCCTCGACGAATTGATCGACGAAGTCGGAACGGACGCGGTGCATTATTTCTTTGTCATGCGGAGCGCGAACACACACCTTGAATTTGACGTCGCACTTGCCAAGGAACAGTCTGAACAGAATCCCGTCTATTATCTCCAGTATGCGCATGCCCGCATCGCCAGCATACTCCGGTTTGCAGCCGAACAGGGTGTTCTGGTCGACGATCTGCAATCTCTTCTCACAACGTCGCGGTTTGAACTTCTCAAAGAGCCGGAAGAGATCGGCCTGCTCAAAATTCTTTTGGATTTTCCGGAGGTCATTCTTAGCTGCGCAGCCTCGTACGAGCCTCATCGCTTGACGACATATCTTCGCGAGGTTGCCGAAACGTTTCACCGTTTCTACCATCTGCACCGTGTGATCAGCGACAATAAGGCGCTGATGCAGGCCAGGCTGGCCGTTTGCCAGATGGCGCGAATCGTCATTTCCAATGGCTGCGCCGTTTTGGGCGTATCAGCGCCCGAGAAAATGTAAGTTGATTCTGTCCGCGGCGATGTGTATATTTGTTCAGCATCTCCAACTCAAGAGGAATAACGTCCCATCTCAAATGCTACCTTTTTTCTCGGCCTTTCTCATCTGAATAAAGCGCGATAATCGAGTGCGCTTCAATTTCACGATCGCTTTATCTATTAACGACTTAGCGTCATTGTTCGTTGATTTTTCACGACGGTTTTCGTAGATTAACACTTATCTTGTTGAGAGGTCGGCGTACTTCTTGTCCATACGATACGGTAAGGAAATGATGTTTCAGGAAGGAAAAATTCATGACGTCATCATCCGGGATCTGAAAAAATTTGTTGATGACCGGGGATGGCTGGCAGAGTTGTTTCGCGAAGACGAAGTCGACCAGCAATTCATGCCCGTGATGTCGTACATCTCCGTGACGCGCCCCGGCATTGCCCGCGGGCCGCATGAACACGCGGATCAGGCTGACATGTTTGCATTTATCGGCCCCTCAAATTTCAAGATCTACTTGTGGGACAGCAGAAAGAACTCGCCGACCTTTCAAAATAAATTTGTATTTATCGCGGGTGAAGATGCGCCGAAATCCGTGATCGTTCCCGCGGGGGTTGTTCACGCCTATAAAAACATCGGGGCCGTCGACGGAACGGTTGTGAATTTGCCTAACAGACTTTTTGCCGGCAAAGGAAAGAAAGAGCGGGTTGACGAGATCCGGCACGAAAATCGCACCGACACAGTATTCCAATTAGATTGATTGATCGGATGAAGAATATCCTTGTGACAGGCGGAGCGGGTTTCATCGGGAGTAATTTCATCCATTACTTGATGCAGCGCTGGCCTGAGTACCGCATTGTCAATTACGACGCGTTGACCTATGCAGGAAATCTTGAGAATTTAAAGGGTGTTGACCTGAGTCCCCGGTATTACTTTGAGAAAGGGGATATTTGCGACAAGGAAAACGTTGGGAAAATCTTCCAAAAATATTCGATCGATGCTGTCGTTCATTTTGCGGCGGAATCTCACGTCGATCGGAGCATCCTCGGCCCGGCAGTCTTTGTCCAAACCAATGTTCTCGGCACAACTATCCTGCTCGAAGCGGCGAGGCAATTCGGCGTCCAACGGTTTGTTCACGTCTCGACGGACGAAGTCTATGGCTCGTTAGGCACGTCCGGAAAATTTAGCGAGTCGACGCCGCTGCACCCCAACAGCCCCTATTCAGCAAGCAAAGCATCGTCGGACCTGTTAGCCCTGGCGTATTTTCACACGTTTCAAACGCCAGTCACTGTCACCCGATGTTCGAATAATTACGGACCGTACCAGTTTCCCGAAAAGCTGATCCCCCTTATGATCGCCAACGCACTCAACGACATGCCACTTCCCGTTTACGGCGACGGCTTGAATGTGCGCGATTGGCTATTCGTGGAAGACCATTGTTCCGCTCTTGACGCAGTTTTGCACAACGGGAAGAACGGCGAAACCTACAACATCGGCGGCAACAACGAAAAGCAAAATATCGAAATCGTCAAGATGATCCTGCTCGAGCTGGGCAAGCCGGATTCGTTGATCAGCTTTGTAGAAGACAGGCTGGGTCACGACCGCAGGTATGCGATTGATGCCGATAAGATCAAAAGAGATCTGGGATGGGAGCCGGGGCATGCGTTCGAGAAGGGGATCCATGAGACGATACAATGGTATCTTAAGAACAAGGCGTGGTGGCAGAGGATCATCTCCGGGGAATACCAGCAGTATTATTCAAAACAATATTCCGGGCGGTTAAAAAAGGAACTGGTTTGACGTGAACACATCCACCACTTCCCGAAAAGTACTTAGTGTTGTCGGCGCACGTCCGAATTTCATGAAAATCGCTCCGCTGCACAAAGCGTTTCAAAAGTATCCGTCGATATCACATCGCATCGTGCATACCGGCCAGCATTATGATCCGAACATGTCTAAAGTATTTTTTGACGACCTGGAACTGCCGCATCCCGACGTCTACCTCGGCATCGGCTCTGGATCGCATGCGGTGCAGACCGCAAAAGTGATGGTTGAGTTCGAAAAAATCGTGCTCGCAGAAAAGCCGGACATGGTCGTCGTCGTGGGGGATGTGAATTCGACAGTGGCGTGTTCGCTTGTCTGTTCAAAGCTCCTCATTCCAATTGCCCATGTTGAAGCTGGTCTGCGGAGTTTCGACCGTACGATGCCCGAAGAGATCAACCGCATCATTACGGATTCGATCGCAGACCTTCTCTTTGTTTCTGAGCGAAGCGGATTGGTAAATCTGCACACCGAGGGGATCCCGGATTCAAAAGTGTTTTTTGTCGGGAACGTGATGATCGATTCCCTGATCCACTTTAAGGAGAAAGCAGAGCGTTCGACCATACGAAGGACTCTCGGTATTGAGGGAAAACGATACGCAGTCGTCACTCTGCACCGGCCGAGTAATGTCGATGCCGCGGAGAACCTTGCGCGCGTTCTTTCCATGCTCGGGGAAATTGCAAAACGTCATCCGGTAGTTTTTCCTGTCCACCCCCGGACCCGCAAGATGATCGGTGAATTCATGCTGGGTGAAAAGCTGCTTTCGAACGCAAACTTGATTCTCTGCGATCCTCTGGGGTACCTGGATTTTCTTTGCCTGCTCGAATCGGCTTCACTCGCTATTACGGATTCCGGGGGAATTCAGGAAGAGGCGACGTACCTGGGAATTCCTTGTTTTACAATGCGCGAAAACACCGAGAGGCCGGTCACTGTTTCTGAGGGGACGAATATGTTGATGGGATTCGATTATGCAAAAACTGCGATTGAGTCCGAGACAGTTTTTCAAGGCAAATACAAAAAGGGTCACGTCCCTGAATTATGGGACGGAAAAGCGGCGGAGAGAATCGCTAAAGTCATTGTAGAAAAAGTTTTACTAAACTGAGATGATGACAATGAACTTAAAGTTAGCAAGAAACCTTCTCATGATAGTTTGGGTTAGTTGCGCGGCCCCCTCATTTTTGCTGGCGCAGTTGAGTGATAAGAAAGACGATCCCTTTACTCAAAAAGATCAGCTCCAAATCCAGACCCAGTACCAGCAAAGCACGCAAAATCTCAAAATGTCTGTAATGGACGGTCCGGTGGACCCGAAGGAATATATCGTAGGTCCAGGAGACGTGTACAGCGTTAATATTTGGATCAGTCCGCCGCTTAGCCTGCAGCTAACGGTTACTCCGGAAGGGTCTATTATTATTCCAACCGTCGGTGAAGTTTCCATTGCAGGATTGCATCTTGATCAAGCAAAGAGGAAAGTTGTAGCCGAGATTCGGGAAAAGTATATTAGCGGGTATGCCACTCTTACACTATTGAATCCAAGAATGTTTGCGGTGAGGGTTACCGGTTTCGGCTTCATAGAAAATACAGTCTATGTGCAGGCGACAGAAAGAGCTCAAGATGCAATATCTTTCGCGAAGAGCAAAACCGATGAGATATTGAAGGCGATGAGCGAGACCAATGGGACCACACAGACGATGAAGCTGACGAGTGAAGTGACTCATAAGTTGACTGTGGAGGGGTCGCGGAGGAACGTGAAAATTCGTCATAAAGACGGAACAGAATCAATGGCCGACATTGAAAGATTCATAGCCATAAAGGATGGTAAATGTAACCCCCTCCTTCGCGATGGTGATGTCGTGATTGTACCGGCCAAAAATATTGAGAGAGATTTTATCGGGGTGTATGGAGCCGTCAATGAAGAAGGCGATTACGAGTATGTCGACGGCGATAGTTTAATATCGATGTTGCTGATTGCGCGCGGCTGCTCTCCGCTCGCAGATAGCAGTCAGGTAGCGATTTCGCGGACAGACCCGGAAGGGAATACGTTGCAGACAATGGTAGTGGACATAAGAGCGATTGCGGGGGCTATGTCACCTAATATTTTGCTGCGGAGAGGGGACCGCATTGTGGTAAGGGAAAAAAATGAATTGCAGCGCGATTACAAAGTCAAAGTAGAAGGGGAAGTTGTCTATCAAGGTTACTATCCCATCACACGGGACTCGTCAAAGCTATCCGACGTTATTCAGTGCGCGGGCGGACTAAAAGAAACTGCCTCACTGGAGGCTTCGAGGATTATTCGAAATTCCATGCCCTCTGAAAATGCAAAGGCTGATCAACTTGATCGAACTCGCGGTTCGACATTTCAAGAAGACAGCACTTACTTTCGGATCGAGAATGAAATTCAGATCAACGGTGAGCTTGTCGTAGTAGATTTTGTCTCTCTTTTCAGACAGCATGATAAGACTAAGGATGTGTTCCTCCGGGATGGCGACCGTATTGTCATTGCACCAAAGGTTCAAACAATTTATGTGTTTGGGCAGGTCGTGAAGCCGGGTCATATCACTTTTGTGAAGGATCAAAATTACAAGTATTACATTGAGAGAGCAGGGGGAGTGGCAGACGAGGGTGTGAGAGGAGATATCCGAATTATCAAGGCGAGCTCAAAACAGTGGCTTTCACCCGGTGAAACGACGATTGAGGAAGGGGATTGTATCTGGGTGCCGAAAGAGCCATACAGACCGTTCACATATTATATACAGTTATACAGTCAAATGTTTGGCATTCTAGGGACATTGGCCACGTTAGTTGTGTTGGTATTGCAGACAAAGAAGTAAGGCCACACGTGCGGGTTAAGGGTTATCGTTTCGATGTGAGTACAAATCTTACCTCAGGCATGTGAGCAAGTTCGTTACTAGGAGTATCAACGGATTCCAGTGGCTAGAATCACGGGATCAAATATTGTTTACAGATAAATCAGGAAGAGTTTTGGCAAGCCAATAATGACAGGAAAAGAAGGAAAAGATGGAAGACCTCAACTCGCTCGGTGAAATTCCCTCCACGATCAGAGGAGAACAGCAGGCAAAAGTCACGGAGGCGCAGTCTCTGAATGTTCTGAAGATTGTATCGCTTATATTGAAGTGGAAGAAACTCATCCTCTTGAACTTTGTCGTCATCACCAGCACAGTCATTGTTGTAAGTTTCTTGTTGCCGAAATGGTATAAAGCCTCCACTGTGGTATTACCTGCTGAAAACGACGACATGCTTTCGAACCTCGCCGGAGGATCGATGCTGATGAAATCTCTCACATCACTCCCAATCGGCAAATTGGGGAACAAGCAGAGCTTTGATGATTTGGCGATCCTTAACAGCAGGTCGTCAATGGAAAGCCTCGTCAGCGAATTCGACTTGATGAACAACTATAAGATCAAGAACCAATCCCTCGAGACTGCGGTGAAGGAACTTCGTGCCAATTGTGAATTTACTCCTAAGGACGATGGCAGCATCATCATCGACGTTTGGGACAAAGATCCGATTCGCGCCGCGGATATGGCGAACTATTTTGTCCAAATGCTCGACCAAATTAACGTGAAAATGACGGGCGAACATTCGCGGTCAAACCGGGAATTCATTGGTAAGAGGGTTGACGACACAAAGGCAAACCTGAAGCAGGCAGAGGAAGATCTGAAACACTTTCAGGAAACGAATTCATCACTTATTATTCCTGCTGAAGCTCAAGAAGCGTTGAAGGCGATTGCCGAACTATACGCAACAAGGTCCAAAACAGAAATTGCCATCTCCGTGATGGAAAGAAACGTATCCGGCAAGAGCCCGCAATTGGAACAAATGCGTATTGAGCTTGAGGAATTGAATAAAAAACTTGCCGCGGTGCCGCAAGTCGGACTCAACTACCTTCGGGCTTACCGAGATGTGTTGATTCAGCAAAAGATCTATGAGTATCTTGTTCCCTTGTATGAGCAGGCGAAAATCGAAGAACAAAAGGATCTTCCAATCGTTATGGTTTTAGATCGTGCTGTCCCGCCCGAAAAGGCCGACAAGCCCAACAAACGCCTCCTGGTGGGTCTCGCTGGCTTTATTAGCCTTCTTATTTCGTTTCTTATTATTACGTGGCGTGAGTATCTTTCATATCTCAGAACGAACCGCTCGACCGAATGGGCTGCAGTCCGCGCAGCATTACCGTGGCGAATATCGAAGGTTTTATAATGGCTGGCGACGCAAACGAACGGGAGAGCGGCATGAATACTTTAGAGCGCCTCCTCTCGATCATAGGCTTTGTTCTTTACCTCGTTGCTGTGGCAGTCATACTCTATTCCGACGATGTCGTTATCTCGCTGAACACTACTATAGAAGCACCGACCATCTATACGATGAAATTTCTCGGCTTTAATGTCCTCGGCCATATTGCTCTCGTATTAGTGCTCATCACAACGGTGATCGTCATGCTTCGCGTCGTTATCAAGACTACAGATTATCACCGCTACCTGTTGTGGATCGCCTGTGTGTATTCCGTTGCCGCCGTCATCGGTTTCATCTATGCGTTCTTCTACGATTACCCTCTCATGAGGATTTTGGAGGATTTTCAGCATACCATCTACATGCTCGGATTTTTTTTCATCACATTCCATCTTGTGGATTCAAAAAAAAAGTGGAAGGTTTTCATGTGGTGGCTCATCTTGTCATTCAGTATCAAAAATATTCTGATTGTCTCACGAATATTCTCCGGCGATGTCAAGATGTTTGGTGAATTCGCTTTGCGCGCAACACAAAGTTCAGATAATATGGTTTTCCCTCTTATTTTTTTCCCGATGCTCTGTTACATTTTTCAGCGCGGCGGAAACGTCATCGCGAAATTACTGATGCCGATTCCGATGGTGCTCTACCTCGGCCATACACTCCTCGGCGTTGGTAGAACCCTCTACGTGATAATTTTCTTTTGTTCGATTCTGGTGTTTTTCGAGCTGCAGAAGCGGCAACGAATTCGTTTCATCCTGGCGGGTGCTGCCGTTACCATTTCTCTGGTTGTCGTAGTGCTCGCCGTATTTCCGCGATTTTTGGAATACGCTGTCGGCTACAAGATCCTATCGATATTCGATTGGTCTACAAGTGGCGACCGATCCAATGCCACCCGAACTCTTGAAATACTCAACATCTCGCACCGGATCATTGTTGAGGGTGCGATACTTCAAGGGTTGGGCTTGGGTGCATGGTGGGATGACAGCTTTGCGCGCCTCTTGCCCGATGGGGGCTCCGGGTTTGCGTTCCAGTCGCGTTTCTATATCGCACATCTTTGGATTGTTGAGCAACTGCTCAAACTCGGGGTCATTGGCACAGCGGTCTATTGGAACTGTATCTACAAAATGATTCGCCTGTCTCGCAAGACGGCGCATTCTCTTCAGCACGGAGATCCTGACAGAGGTTTTTTGATAGGTTTGTTTATCGGGCTCATTGCATCGTTTCTGATGAGTGCTGACATCGTGAGATTGTTCCTTTTCATTGGCATAGGATTCGGAATGGTTGCGGCATACCAGGCGCATATTCTCGAGCCCCAAGAACAACGGTCTTGGTGATGACTTCCGTCCGAACGGTCCTTAAGAACAGCGCAATACTCATCACTACACGGATTGTCACCAAAGTTGCGACGACCTTCCTAATGATCTATATCGCCAGAAAGCTCGGTGATTCAGAGTTCGGAATTTATTCATCGATTCTTGTTTTTGTCGCCCTCTTCGGTTTGATAGAAGAATGCGGACTCACCGTTCCCCTCATTCGTCGCATTGCACGGCACGAGTCGCCCCCGAGTAATTTGCTTGGGGAGGTTTTCTTTTTGAAATTGCTTCTCAGCGTGCCTGCCTTCGCCTGTTTGCTCTGTGCAACATTTTGGATCGGTTCGTCGACGCCGGTTGTTCTCGTTTTCGGCGTGTGTATGGTTCTTGAAGTTCTGAATGTTTCTGTCGTCAGGTCCTTCGAGGGCGTGGAGACCATGCGTCACATTTCGACTGTCACCATTATTGAAAGGGTGACGTTGTGTGCAGGAGGGGTGATGGTGCTGTATTTGGGGGGGGCTCTTCTCGCTTTTGCGTTTGTACAACTTTTTAGTGACACTCTCTCGCTTGGTGTTGCAATGGTTCTGTGGCGGCGCGACCATCAACAATTAAAGATGTCTATTTCGTTCTCTCGGGCGAAAGTTCTTGTTATTGAGGCAATTCCGTTTGCGGTCGCGGGTCTTTTCAGCGTTATCTATAACCGGGTCGATACGCTTATACTGATGGGGACCCGGACATCTTCGGAGGTTGGCTGGTATAATGCAGCGTTTCGGATCACGGATGCACTATTATTTATTCCTACGGCGATCGTCGCATCGGTATTTCCGGTTCTTTCTAGATCTTTTTCGGCTTCGAGGGATGATTTTGTCGCTATGTACGGCAAGTTCCTTTTTATCTTAATCGGCGTCGGGGTGGTCATTGGTGCGGTGACGTTCTCCTTCTCCGCTTACATTATCCTTCATTTATACGGCAAATCTTTTTCCAACGCGATCGATGCATTGGCAATCTTGTCGTTTATGGTTCCTTTCTTTTTTTCGAATGTTTTTTTAGGCTATGCGCTAATCGCGATTCAAAAAGAGCGGCATTCCACCGCCGCGATTATCGCAGGTGCCCTTGTTAACACAGCACTGAATCTAGCTTTGGTGTGGAAATATGGCGAGTATGGTTCAGCTGTCGCAAAAGTTTTAACGGAAGTTTTCTCGTTCGCACTTCAACTGTATTTCTTCCATAGAGTAATCGAGTTCGGAGGCACGTATACGGCATGGCTGAAAAAGAAACAGTAAAAAACGAAAAGGACAGAGAATACTATTTTCGTTCGCGCAATGAGGTCGTCAGTCTCGTCCCTTCGACGGCTCTCGAGATTCTCGACGTTGGCTGCGCTTCGGGAAGAGTGGGAAAATCTATCCGTGCTCTTGGAGGCGAACGACGCATCACCGGCATCGAAATCGTTAAAGGTATTACACAGGAAGGGATTTACGATGAACTGTTCATCGGCGATGTAAGTGAGGGGTTAAGCCGATTCGAAGACGAACACCGGAAATTTGATTGCATTATTTTCGCGGACGTCCTTGAACACCTTGTCGACCCATGGAGGTCTCTTTCTCGGGCGGCTTCTCTTCTTGAAAACGGCGGGTTTGTGGTGCTTTCAATCCCTAATGTCCGGAACTATACCCTCATTAAGAATCTGCTCTTCAGTGGGAGTTGGGAATATGAGGCTGAAGGTTTGCTTGACAAAACACACCTGCGGTTTTTCACGCGCAAGAGCATCCTTGACATGGTCGAACAATCCGGACTCACCATTCAAACCGTTTCGATGAATAAAAGTGCGCCCACAACAGGCTGGAAGCGCGTTATTCATACACTCCTTTCGATGAGGCCTCAGTTCCGAGACCTCTCAGTATTTCAGTTTATCATCCTTGCGCGCAAAGGGTTTCCTCCCGATAGTCGTTCGGTGCACGATCATGTCATTTGAACGGATGAGAGAATAAAAGGATGACCGTTTCATTCCTGGTGGTGAATTTCTTCACGGCCGACCTCGTGAGAGATTTGATTGCGTCGATCAAGAAGCATATCACGCTGTATGAAATTGACATATTAATCGCAGATAATTCTCTCAATGAGGCCCAACAAGTCAAGCTTTCATCCTTTACCGATTCTACTGTGAGGGTGTTCGAATGTTCAAGCAATCTTGGTTTTGTCGGTGCGAACAATTTTTTGTACAAGGAGGCAAGGGGCGAACTCCTCGTTCTTATTAACCCCGACACACTATTGATTGATAACAGTCTTGAACATTTACTGGAATATGTTGAGGGTCATCACGACGTCGGTGTTGCGGGTCCGAAGCTTCTCAACGCCGATTTGTCGCACCAAGTATCGAGTTTCCATTTTCCCGACATGTCAAGCCTGATCAAGGAACACCTTTTGCTATATCGAAAAAATGTTTACGCGTACGATCCAGAGAGTCCAGTAATGATGGAATGCGACGTTGTGAAAGGCGCATGTCTTGTAATGAGGAGAGAGGTAGCACAAATCGTTGACCTCTTTGACAAAGATCTCACGATGTACTCCGAAGAAACCGACCTTTGTTATAGAATTCGGCGGAATGGCCTGAAAGTGATTTATTTCCCGGAGGCAAAGATCATCCATTACGGCGAAGCGAGTTCAGCAAAAAAAGAATATTCGGAATATTCACTTTATCATTATTATCGGAGCAAGCTTGTTTTTTTCAGGAAAAATTATCGGCGGACGTATTTCTTGCTCGTAAAGTTGATATTGCTGTCATCGTTGGTCGAACATGGAATCGTCCTCTTCCTTGTCAATAAGCGCCGAAGTTCCGATTTGTATTTTGGTGTATTGAAAAAAATTGTATCTGGCAATTTGTGATGTACGCCCTCTGCCAAATATGTCCACTGATTCCTCCATCGAAGGATGGGGTCGGCGCCTCAGCTTTGAAACTGCATAGAATCTTTAAATCTCGGGGCATCGCATCGTTCCTCATTACTTCAACGGATCAACAAGGGGTCGAGGGAGTGAGTTGCAGCATCAAATCCTGGACGCTCCCTTCCGCGATGAGGATCATTCCATTTGTGCGCAGGCAGAAGGTGCATTCGGTCCTGATCCATTATCCGTCACCTCGATACTACCGAAGTATCTCAATTGTGTTCCTTCCGTGGGTATTGAGGATGGCCGGTCTGAAAGTGAATGTGCTTCTGCATGAATATTCCGAGTATTCACACTTAGGGAAACTGAGAATTCTCATGCTTATATTGTTTGCAAATCTCGTTCTCGTGACAGACTCCATCAATCGTAGAAGTTTGTCCCGAATCCCGCTCATCAGAAAGCGGCTTTGTCTCTTCCCTACAGGATCGAACATCTCATCCCATTACAGTGAAGAAGATCTGTGCGTGATACCCGCCGCAAGAAAAGGGAAACTGCGTATCCTTTATTTCGGACTGATTCGAGCGGGTAAGGGACTTGACAAAATTCTTGACATGTTTGACAGCCGGTCAGAAATCGGGGAAAGGGTGGAACTCCATGTCATCGGGGGAACCCCGGAAGCCAGCGTTCGTGATGACGTGGAGTTGCTAAATCGAATTCGGCAATATCCGTTTATCGTTTTGCATGGTTACCTCGATGACCATGCAATCTCCGAAATGTTCGCGCAGTCAGAGATTGTTTTACTCCCCTATGAAGACGGCTTAACGGAGCGTCGAGGAAGTTTTATGGCGGCTATGGCATCGGGGAAACCCGTTGTCACTAGTCTGCCCTCGATCGCAATTGAGGGATTGCAGGACAATTACAATGTGATATTTTTGCCGAACAATTCGCACCTTGAAATCGCCGCGACATTGATGAGACTTTCAGAGAAGCGTCCCAGCGATCTTTCGGAGATTGGCTCGAATGCGATCAAGTGGTATACGTCGCACTATTCCGATTCTGTATTATACGACCGTTTGGTTCAAATGCTCAGATGGTGATAGGAAAAGTCGGGTTCGAAGGTTCATGAAGCAAAAGATTAAGAATTCAATGAAGTTGCTCCAAATAGCTCCGATGGTTCCTTTCCCTCCCGATGATGGAGGAAGGGTGGGCATTTTTAATATCACAAAACAATTTTTACTTCATGGGATCGATGTGCATTTTGCGGCCCCGGAAGCAAACCGGAATGATGATTTCGCTTTTTCTAAAATTGTTCCTGTCCATTTGCTTGCGATTGATTCACGAAATTCTTATTCCGGTATCGCAAAAAATCTCTTTAGTTCGGTCCCCTATAATATCGAAAAATATCATTCTTCACCCGCTTGTCACGACTTGGTTTCCCTCTGTACGGACATCAAATTTGACGCTGTCCACGTCGACAGTTTGCATATGGCGAAGTATGGGATCGAACTGAAACGTCGTTTCTCAATACCGATTGTTCTACGGGAACATAATTTCGAATCGGAAATTATGCGGCGTTACCGCGACCATTCCCGAAATCCGGCTGTGCGAACGTTTGCCTCTCTGCAGCACAAGAAAATCACTCAGTATGAAGCTGCGACGATTGCTGAATTTGATATGGTTCTCCCTATTACTAAAGACGATGAGAGAAAGTTGAGAATACTCTCTCCTCAATATCGATCGACGATTATTCCAGCAGGAGTTGATACGTCAAGTGTTCGGTATTGCGACAACCACGCTCAAGAGAATATTTTATTCCTGATGAATTATGAGTGGTTTGCGAATCGAGATAGCCTTGACTACTATGTTTCTGTCATCCTTCCAGCAATCCATGCATTGCGGCCTGGTGTGACGACAGTGCTTGTCGGCAAAGGTACTCAGAAGTTCATCCCCAATGCAGGTTCTGAACTCATCAGAGTCTGTGGCTTCGTGAAAGATATCAACGACATTTCTGCGTTAGGATCCGTTGCGGTAGTCCCGTTGAGAATCGGTTCAGGAATGAGGGTCAAGATCCTTGAGTTAATGGCGATGGGTCGGGTCGTCGTGACTACCTCGCTGGGAGCGGAAGGAATTGATGCGGAGCACGGCAAGCACCTATTGGTCAGCGATGATCCGAATGAATTTGCTGCGATGGTCGTCAAGTTTTTGGATTCAAAGCAGGACTCGTTGAGGATTGGGAAAAACGCGCGCGCGTTTATCGAAGAGCATTATTCATGGAATTCGATCGGAGACAGGCTGGCCGGCGTATATCAATCATTGATGAGCAGAGCTCAATTACCATCAGAGGCGTCGCTGTGAGTGTTCCTCGGAACCCTCCAATATTGTGAAAGGATTACCGGCCGTACATGACTGAGACATTATTTTGGCTTTCATTGTTTCTTATGGTGTATACGTATTTCTTCTACCCTGGAATATTATACATTGTATCGTCTTTTCGCAGAACGGCTGTCGAACGTGCAGGAGAAAGAGAACTCCCACTCGTCACGGTCGTTATCTCGGCGTATAATGAAGAGAAAATTATTAAAGACAAAATTGACAATCTTCTTCGAACTGCTTATCCGCCGGAGAAAATAGAGTTTTTTATTGGATCGGATGGGTCGAGTGACGGGACGAACGAGATTCTTCAAAAGATATCTGCGCCTGCTTTCCGTTTCGTCCTCTTTGCCGACCGTAAAGGCAAGGCCGCTGTTGTTAACGAGTTAGTGGCGAAAGCGGAAGGGGAGATAGTTGTCTTTTCAGACGCCAATACGTTTTATGAACCGGAAACTGTTGTCCGGCTCGTAGAACGATTTTCCAATGAAACTGTGGGGGCCGTTTGTGGAGAATTGGTGTTGGAATCGGATATGAAAACAGGGAGCGAAAAAGGCGAACTATCGTATTGGAAATACGAAACATTTCTCAAAAGTTTAGAAAGCAGGATATGGACAATTTTGGGTGCAACGGGGGGAGTCTACGCGATACGGAAGCGCTTGTTTAGCCGGCTGCCGACACACAAGGGGGTGGTTGACGATCTGCTAATACCGTTGAACGTTGTCCGGAGGGGAGCCCGTGCTGTCTATGAACCTTCGGCTCTTGCTTTTGAGAAAACTGCTGGCGGGGTTAGTGACGAATTTCATCGAAAAGTACGCATCGGAGCTCAGGTTTTTAACACCATCTCAGAGTTTTCTGATCTTCTCAACCCGCGTCACGGGTTTGTTTCTTTTGCTTTGTGGTCTCACAAGATTTTCCGTTGGATCGTACCCTTCCTCTTGCTTCTGATTCTTTGGACCAACGTTTTCTTGGCGGACCAGGCATGGTTCTATCAAAAAACGTTGATGTTGCAGTTCCTGTTTTACATTCTTGCATTGTTGGGTTTTGTTTCCGAAAGAGTTAAATTCAGTATTGGATCGCTGATATATCCGTACTATTTTATTTCAATGAATGCTGCCCTTTTGGTAGGCTTTCTTAAGTCGATGGTTGGCGGACAGGCGTCCACATGGGATGTAAAGCGATAGGCGAAGGCCTTATGAGAGAAAAAATCCAAATAATACTGATCGACCTGGCCACAATCAACTTCGCATGGTTGGCCTATTATGCTTTTAGAGTAAGGAGCGGTATTGCACCGCTCGGCCTTGTCCCTGATTTCTGGACACCGATGATTCTTATCTACGTATATTGGATGTTCATTTTCTTTTTTTTTGGACTCAATCTCCCGCGCCACACAACATCGCGTGTGGATGAGTTTACGACAATTCTTCAAGCTGTCAGTGTAGGATGCCTCGTCTTGTTCTTCGTCATATTTCTTGATGATACAGCTGTTAAAGCAAGAATTAATTCACGAATGTTGATATTTGCATACTGGGGAATAATGGTTCTTATGGTCGGAACTGGGAGGGTCTTTTATAGAACGATAAAGCGCCGTTTGTTGGCCGCTGGAGTTGGGTTGCGCAACGCTCTCATTGTTGGGTGGAATTCGAAAGCACGAGATCTCTACGATCGAGTGCTGCAACATCCTGCACTCGGATACAGGGTCATAGGATTTGTGAAACTTGATAAGCGAAAAGGAGGAACCCACTACAGGGAAGCACGACTCTTAGGGAGCACGGAGGATCTTCCGCTATTAATAAGAACTCATGGAATAAATGATATTCTCATCGCGCTTGAAACAGATGATCACAACAAACTTGTTGATGTCATTTCACGTTGTAATGGTCATAGTGTGAGCATGAAAATCCTCCCCGACATGTACGATATCATCAGCGGACAGGCGCGG
>CAYTOA010000069.1:0-18455 GCA_964439265.1 uncultured Chitinophagaceae bacterium | reverse complement strand
TGAGCGGGAGACGGGACTCGAACCCGCGACCAACAGCTTGGAAGGCTGTGACTCTACCAACTGAGTTACTCCCGCCAACTCACGAACTCGAAAAACTCTTTGCTCAAACTCTCGACCAGCCTGAATTTCTTCGCAGGATGGTGGGTAGGGAAGGATTCGAACCTCCGAAGGCGTGAGCCGTCAGATTTACAGTCTGATGCGTTTAACCACTTCGCTACCTACCCTCGGTACCCGGTGAGCTGGCGATGGGATTCGAACCCGCGACCTGCTGATTACAAATCAGCTGCTCTACCAACTGAGCTACGCCAGCAAAATTTCACAAGGATCTACTAGATCTACTAAATGAATTAAGCGGGAAAAGATGAAACAGCGGTGAAAAGTCGTCTTATGAATGCCCAATTCTAAAAGGCGTTGAGCCTTTTTGCTTTGCCGGTAGAGTTACATAATATAAGAGATTTTGCAATAAAGTCAATAATTTTTCGTGCTGTTTTTCATTATTTAGGGAATATTACCCGAATTCTGCCGGTCGGCAGGGGTTGCGGCTGCCAAAAACCGCCCCATGCATGAATAGCCTTGAAACAAGGGGTGTTGGAGCGCACCCGGCCATGGGAAAAAAAATGCTTGCGTCTAAAATAAAAACAAACTATTTTTATGGCGCAAACAACAGTACACCGTTTTTTGCGCTTGTAATGCCTTCCGGGGTCACTCGGAGTATTGTTTTGCTGAACAGGTCTTTCAAAAGAACCTCCCCGGTCTATGACAAGATCGGCAAACAAATAGAATCGCAGAGTAGGCAAAAATTGTGTAAGTAAGTGTTTGCAACTTCTGCGATTTTGCGTTATAGAGGCAATAAAACCCGGTTGTACGCTTGTCCGAAAGTTTTTCGGACAGGTTTTTTTGAAGAATCTTTACAGAAAGGAATTGTTCCATGGAGAAGGGAACAGTGAAGTGGTTCAATAGTGCAAAAGGCTTCGGCTTTATCCAGCGCGAGTCAGGCGAAGACGTGTTTGTGCACTATAAAGCAATCATCGGCGAAGGCTATAAAACACTGAACGAAGGAGATAAGGTTCAGTTCGACGTCGAGAAAGGACCGAAGGGCTTACAGGCAGCCAATGTTACTAAGGTTTGACGTTTGCTACCAGTTTCTTCAAAAGACCCTGTTTGAACGAACAGGGTTTTTTGTTTTATAAAACCCGGCCGCGATCTACCTACTCTTCCTCGTATCTCCCCGCCTCAGCGTTTCCCTCAACTCCGAAGCAAGTGGATTATTGAAATTCGCCTCAAATAGTTCTACCTTTGAGGCATGTTCAAGTATCTGACCGCTTATCTTCAATTCACACAACGTCTCACTCCGTGGACCGGGCTTACATTTATTTATTGACACTGCGCGAGACTGAAAGGTTTAGCCCGCGCAAGGAAACGTTGGGGTCACTGGCCGCTGTCAAAGCGTATTGACGAACTCTGGAGGATGGAAATGGAAATCAAAGTAATCAAGATCGAAAAACCCGAAGCGACAAATTTCATATTGGGCCAATCTCATTTTATCAAGACGGTGGAAGACATTCACGAGGCCATCGTCCAGACAAATTCGCAGATACGATTCGGCGTCGGCTTCTGTGAATCGTCCGGGCCGGCTCTCGTTCGGTGGTCGGGAAACGACCAGGCTCTCATCGAGCTCGCAAAAAAGAACGCGATCACCCTCGGCTGCGGGCACTGTTTTATTCTTTTTATGGAAAACGGATTTCCCGTGAACATTCTTAACATCGTCAAGAATATTCCCGAGGTTTGCACTATCTATTGCGCAACGGCGAATCATGTGGAAGTGATCGTTGCTGAATCCGAACAAGGACGCGGTATCATGGGCGTTATCGATGGGGTCAAGACAAAAGGGATCGAAACCGAGACAGATATCAAAGGAAGAAAAGAATTTCTGCGAAAAATCGGATACAAGCTCTAATCCACGATTTCTTCACATGAGTCTTTCTTCTCTACGATGAAAATGCCTCAACGATCCGACTCGCGACGAACGATCACCGCGCCGCGCGGTTCGCAGCGATCCTGCAAGGGATGGACACAGGAAGCTGCCCTCCGAATGTTGATGAACAACCTCGACCCCAATGTCGCAGAAAAACCGCAAGAGCTCATTGTCTATGGCGGAACGGGAAAGGCTGCCCGCAACTGGGAGTGTTTCGATGCAATAGTAGAAAGCCTGAAGCAACTTGAGAACGATGAAACGCTTCTCGTTCAATCGGGGAAGCCGGTGGGAATTTTCCGCACTCATGAAAATGCCCCGCGCGTCCTTATTTCGAATGCGATGCTGGTACCAAAATGGGCGACATGGGATGAATTTCGCAGGCTTGAAGGCCTCGGCCTCACGATGTACGGACAAATGACAGCCGGCAGCTGGATCTACATCGGCACTCAGGGAATATTGCAAGGAACGTACGAGACCTTTGCTGCCTGCGCGGCAAAACACTTTGGGGGAACACTTGCCGGAAGATTCCTCCTCACTTCAGGTCTCGGCGGCATGGGGAGTGCACAGCCGCTCGCTGCTACGATGAACGGCGCCGCATGCCTTGTCGTGGAAGTCGACCGCGCCCGAATTGAAAAGCGACTGCATACCCGGTATCTGGATCGGATGACGGATGATTACGACGAGGCGTTGTCCCTTATCCGCGACGCGAAAGGAAAAAAACAGCCGCTCTCGGTCGGGCTATTGGGAAACGCGGCGGAAATTGTTCCAAAGATCGCGTCCGGAAAATTTCTCCCGGATATCGTCACCGACCAGACATCGGCACATGATACATTGAACGGGTACGTTCCGGCAGGCCTTCCTTACAATAAAGCTCTGGAGCTGAGAAAGAAGAATCCGAAAAAATACATTGTCCTCGCACAGGCTTCGATCGGAGACCATGTGCGCGCAATGCTGACACTGCGTAAGAAAGGCGCAATTGTCTTCGACTATGGGAACAATATCCGGGGCGAAGCGCTGGCCAATGGTGTGAAAAAAGCCTTCGACATTCCGGGCTTTGTGCCTGAGTACATTCGCCCGCTTTTTTGCGATGGGAAGGGACCGTTCCGGTGGGCTGCGCTATCAGGAAATCCCGAAGATATCTATCGTACCGACCGCGCCGTGATGGAAACATTTCCCCAAAACATACCGCTCTGCAGTTGGATAGAAAAGGCTCAGAAGCAAATTGCATTTCAGGGACTTCCTGCGCGAATTTGCTGGCTCGGTTACGGTGAGCGGGCCGCAATGGGAAAGATATTCAACGACCTCGTAGCACGCGGAGAAGTGAGTGCACCGATCGTCATCGGCCGCGATCATCTCGATTGCGGGTCCGTCGCTTCGCCGAATCGCGAAACGGAAAACATGAAGGACGGCAGCGATGCGATCGCCGATTGGCCGATCCTCAACGCGCTGTTGAATACTGCGGGGGGCGCAAGCTGGGTTAGTGTACATCACGGCGGCGGTGTCGGCATCGGAAACTCGATCCATGCCGGAATGGTGGTAGTTGCCGACGGATCGAAAGAAGCAGAGGCGCGACTGCAGCGTGTGTTGACGTATGACCCGGGAATGGGAATCATCCGCCATGCCGATGCCGGATACGATCAAGCGATCGAGAACGCAAAGAAATGGAATGTGAAAATCCCGATGATACAATGAACGACCAACCGACTTCACGCCTGGCATCCATTGCCAGGTTCATTGATGCACGCATCGGCAAAGGTCGGAATGTCGTGCTTCTCAGCCTTCTCTGCCTATTTCTGCTTGCCAACAATATCCTGTGGTTTAATGCTGGAGCAAGTCCGCAGCATTGGGATTCAGCGGTTCATCTCTTTGAAAGTTTGAACGCTCACCGGATCGGCGGCGATCCGTCAACACCGCTGTTCCGGCAAATATTGAATGTGTCCTGGTACTATCCGCCGCTCGTCTCCTATACGTCAATTCCTTTTTATGCTGTCTTCGGCGAATCAGAATTCAGCGGCATGCTTGTAATGACTTTTTTTCTTCTTCTGTTTGCCGTTTCGGTGTACGGGATCGGCGCGTCGCTGTACACTCCGCGCGCCGGATTGCTCGCAGCCGCATCGATATCCTTTTTTCCCGTTGTGATCGACTTTTCCCGTACTTTCATGCTTGACCTCCCTCTCTCATCTCTCGTTGTGCTTTCTGTCTATTTGCTTTTGCGAACAAAATCGTTTTCTCAATTTATTCCTTCACTTCTGTTGGGCGTGGCGTTAGGTGCCGGGATGTTAACAAAATGGACGTTTCCTGTTTTTCTTATCGGCCCTTTTCTGTACACAACGTACCAAGCATTCAAGAATGGGCCGGGGCGTCTTACTGCCGTTCGCAATATTTCCACGGCAATTCTGGCCGGCATGTTTCTCATGGCTCCATGGTATATTGCGCATATCGTCCAAATTCTGAGCGGACGTTCCGGTGAATTGGGGAGAGGCGAGAATACGGTCATTCAGTCGATTTTCTATTACTTCTCTATCCTTCCTGAACAGGCATCGTGGCTTGGCGTCCTTTTCATCTGCATCGGTATCGCGGTGTATTTCAGGAAATATTCTTCCTCGCACACGTTTCTGCTTGTCTGGTTTGCGAGCGGGTACTTTTTTCTCACGCTCATCGGGTTCAAACTGCCCCGTTTTTCAATCGCCTTGCTGGCGCCGCTCGTACTGATGACGGGGGCCGGATTTGAAAAACTGAACTTCGATTCGCCAAGGCGAGGACGACGGCTGTATGCGGCGGCTGTGTTGGCACTGCTCCTGCAATATCTCATCTTCACGTACGTGCCATCTGCATCGGCGCTGGGGATTCAGCTGTCAAAAACCGGGATCGTGCAAGTTGCGGGTCCGGCGGGGTCGAACTGGATGCATGCGGAGATTCTGGAAGCCATCGATAAAGATTTTGAGTCGAAAGATCGCAAGGCGGTCGTACGCATCGTTCCGGATTATATTTACTTCAACGTCAAGACCTTTGAATACGACGCCGCGCTGCACAGATTTCCGGTTGTCGTTTCCGGAACGTCCGGGTTTCCGCTCTTCACCGATTATGTTGTCATTAAAACGGGAGAGGTCGGCGATGATCCTGTCGAACGACGAAGGGAGAAGCTGCAAGCGGTTCTTCTCAGCGATACATTGAACGCCGCTTCGCTGTATGATGTACTGCGTACGTTCGCTCTGCCTGACGGCTCTCAAGCTATCGTCCTTCGCGTTACGCCCAAAGCGGTGAGGAATATTTCAAGCAACGCGGTGGTCAAAGAACTCCGTGCCTGCTCGGATCAGTTTGTGCGCAGGTTCGTTCGTCCTGTCGACGGGTACGGTATCGGCATAGAAGAGTATTCGGCCGACAAAACACTGCAGGGGAAAATTAAAAGCTTGCGGCTTTCTCTCGCGAAAGGGGATATTGGGGATTACGCTTTTTCTTCAGTGGGCATCCCAACGAGTACTATTGCTTTTGAGCTCGATGATATTACATTTGATCCGACCACGCTCATGACGAAAGATACGCTTCAGATCCTTTCAATCAAAAGGCTCTCCATCGACAGCATTGCCATGACGGCTTCGGACATCAAAAATTATATTGAACGATCGTCAAAAGGGAAGACCGCTGTCGAGCATCTTTCATTTTCAAACGGAATTCTCGCTCTGGCAATCCGCCAGGAAAAAACAAATTCCCGGGTCCGTGTTGCAATGCGAATTTTCTCCGTCGGCGGAAGAAACGTCTATTTTGAAGTAACAGAGCTGCGGTACGGCAGCATTCCTGTTCCGGCATTTATTGTAAATGCGTTGACAGCATCATTCAATCCGCTGCTCCGCGGACTTGATGTCTTGTCCGAAGTGCACATCGGGACGATCACCCTCAACAACGATCAACTGTGCATCGGCGATGGGAAAGACTGAAAATAACAATGATCTATCCGTAGGATTGTGTGTGCACTGCATTTATCATACCGCAGTCGCGAACAACAGAGGCGACGAATTCCATTTGTGCGAACTGAGCGTGCGTGATTCAGCTTTTCCGAAATACCCGAGGCTGCCGGTTTTGGAATGCCGAGGATATCAATCCACGAAAGACACGAAGGAGCACGAAGAAAGATAACATTTTATTCATTGTTCCGGGGGGAATATGGCTGAACTATTATACAAGACAGGGGCCTTTGAGATTATCGGGGCGGCGATCGAAGTTCATAAAGAGCTGGGACACGGGTTTCTTGAAGCAGTGTACCAGGAAGCGGTCCAAATTGAATTGACACAAAGGATTATTCCATTCGCCGCTCAGAGAAGCCTTCGCATTCGATATAAAGACCAGACACTGAAAAAAGAATTTGTCACGGATTTTGCTTACTACGGGAAGATCATTGCCGAGCTGAAAGCGTTGGATGAACTCACAGGTAGAGAAGAAGCGCAAATATTGAATTATCTCAAAGCAGCAGGCTTCAGAGTTGGACTGCTTATTAATTTTGGAAGTTTTGGAAAATTAGAATGAAAACGGTATATAAGATGATCCACGAAGGACACGAAGACACACTAAGTTTTTCCTTCGCGCCCCTTCGTGTCCTTCGTGGAATAAATAAATGAACTTACTCATCAAAAATATCCACCAGCTCGTTACGGTTGCCTCGAACGGAAAGCCGTTCAAGTCAGGAAAAGAAATGCGCGAGCTGGGCGTTATTGAAAACGCGGCCGTACTCATCGAAAACGGGATCATTCAGCGCATCGGTCCGACGAACGAATTGTCAGCCCCATCCGAGATCGACGTGCTCGACGCGACCGGTCGTGTGGCGCTGCCGGGGTTCGTCGATTCGCACACGCATACAGTGTTTGCCGGAAGCCGCGAAAACGAATTCGCCTTGCGCGCGGCAGGAAGATCGTACGAGGAAATTGCCGCGGACGGGGGAGGAATCCTTTCCACCATGAACGCAACAAGAGCGGCGACAAAGAAAGAACTCCTCCGTTCTGCAGGACGCCGCTTGAACGAAATGATGAAACTCGGGACTACGACGGTCGAAATAAAAAGCGGCTACGGCCTCAATGCGGAATCGGAAACGAAAATGCTCGACGTCGTCCACGACCTTCGCAGGGATCATTACATGACGGTGGTTCCGACGTTTCTCGGCGCGCACGCTTTCCCTCCTGAGTTCGCCGATGACAAGAACGGCTACGTCGAACTCATCATGGGCAAAATGCTGCCGTATATCGGCCGGCGCCAGCTTGCGGTCTTCTGCGATGTTTTCTGCGATAAAGGATACTTCGACCTTCACCAAACGGAACAGATCCTGCTCGAAGCAAAGCGGTTCGGGCTCATTCCGAAAGTCCATGCCGACCAATTGGCTGCGATCGGCGGAACGGAGCTCGGAATCCAGATGAACGCGGCTTCGGTCGATCATCTCGAACATCTTACTCCGAAGGGACTGGAGGCATTGACACACTCGTCCACAATTGCGACAGTCCTTCCAGGGGCCTCATTTTTCTTGAACCAACCCTATGCTCCCGCACGCTCTATAATAGATGCCGACATTCCGCTGGCCATTGCAACGGACTTCAATCCCGGTTCATCGATGTCCTTTTCGATGCCGATGATGATGACGATAGCTTGTACACACATGAAGGTAACGCCGGAAGAAGCGATCGCCGCATGCACGTTGAACGGAGCGGCCGCGCTGGGGCTTTCCCACGAGACAGGAAGTATCGAAGTTGGTAAGCAGGCAGACATCGTCTTGTATGATGTTCCGAATTATAATTACATTCCGTATCATTACGGTGTTAACCTTGCCTGGAAGATCATTAAGAACGGTACTGTGCTTGAATTCTAATCGCAAAAGAAAATCTCCGCCGCTCGTCGCGGGCATTGACCTGGCGGGAAGTCCGAAACGGAACACCGGCGTATGCCTGTTGAAAGGCCGGAGGATTGTGTTTTGGAAAACATTGTTTTCCAATGATGAGATCCTTGAATTCATCGACCGTACAAAGCCTGAACTTATTGCCATCGACGCACCGTTGAATCTTCCCCCCGGAAGAAAAACACTCGACGACCGCAACGGCGAACATTTCCGGCCGTGCGACCGGGAACTCTCGAAACGAGGGATTCGCTTTTTTCCCATCACCCTGGGACCGATGAGAATGCTCACCGAACGCGGCATCGGGCTGAAGAAGAAATTCGCGCGGAAGGGATACGACGTTATAGAAATGTACCCCGGTGCAGCGCAGGATGTCTGGAAGACCGGCAGGAAGCAGGACGGCCTGGGGAAATTGCGAAAGGGACTTGAGAAGCTCGGCGTTAAAGGATTGGACAAGAAGATGAACGGGGACGAGCTCGACGCGGTCACGGGGGCGCTCGTTGGATTCTGGTATATGAAAGGAAAAGCCGAAGTTCTGGGAAATTTCAAAGAAGGGGCGATTGTCATACCTCTGCCGGTACATTGAATTCTGATTTCTGTATTCTGAATTCCCATGTTGGAATATGGAAAACAGAATTCAGAAGAAGAAATATCCATACAAAGAACGGTCATGAAAAAAATAGTCGAGTGTGTTCCGAATTTCAGCGAGGGGCGAAATGCGGGTACGATCAAGGCGATCGCCGAAAGCATCCACGGGGTCGATACTGTTAAGCTCCTGAATGTTGAGCCCGACAAAGATTATAACCGCGTTGTCGTGACCTTTGTCGGCGAGCCGGAAGGCGTCGCCGAAGCAGCCTTCCAATCGACAAAGACCGCTTCATTGCTCATCGACATGGAGCGCCACAAAGGGGAGCACCCGCGGATCGGAGCAGCGGATGTCGTTCCGTTCATTCCCGTCTCCGGTGTTACAATGGAAGATTGTGTCGGACTTGCAAGGGCGTACGGAGCCCGTGTCGCAACAGAACTACATATTCCCGTCTACCTCTACGAAGCTGCGGCGACATCGCCCGGGAGAAGGAACCTTGCCGACGTCCGCAAGGGGGAGTATGAGGGTCTTGCGGCAAAGCTTCTCGACCCGAATTGGAAGCCTGATTTTGGTCCGGCGGTTTTCAACAAAAGGTCGGGCGCGACGGTTACGGGAGCTCGTAAATTTCTTATCGCCTATAACGTCAACCTCAGCACCGCAGACGCTTCGGTGGCACAAGAAATTGCGCAACGTATCCGGGAAAGCGGCCGGGTAAAGAAAGACGCGGCGGGAAGCACGGTGAAGAACGAAAAAGGCGAGACGGTGAAGATCCCCGGATCATTGAAGGCGGTGAAAGCGATGGGGGTTGTGGTCGATCGGCTCAATATTGCCCAGGTTTCCATCAATCTAGTGGATTATGAAACAACTCCGCCGCATATTGCGTTTGAAGAGGTGAAGAATCTTGCCCGATCGCTCGGCGTCGATGCGACTGGAAGCGAGATCGTTGGATTGACGCCATTACAGGCCCTGGTGATGGCCGGAAAATTCTACGATTCGCGCGAGACAACGGAAACACGATTAGTCTCGATCGCCATCGATAAACTAGGATTGAGCCAGCTGGATCAGTTCGACCCGCAGAAAAAGATCATAGAATACCAATTATAGGGGAGGTCATCACGTCAAGGCGCAAAGAAAAGAACAGGTATACGTCACGCAAATCCCTAAGGGACGGCTTCGCCGGGCGCCAAGACGCAAAGGAAAAGATGGAATAACTAAAAGATAACTCACGCAAAGGGGGGATATTCAATGCATGAGAATGAAATTGCAGCGAAAGTGATTGATGCAGCTTTCAAGATTCATAAAACAATTGGACCAGGGTTACTGGAATCTGTTTACGAAACTCTGATGACGCATGAGCTGGCCAAGCGTGAACTTCACTTTACTCGTCAACAAATGATCCCTGTCATTTATGAACAAATAGGATTTGATGAAGGCTTTCGCGCAGATATCATGGTTGAAAACAAGGTGATCGTAGAATTGACGTCGGTCGAGATAATCGCACCTGTTCATAAGAAACAATTATGAACTTATTTACGACTGTCAGATAAGCGGCTTGGGCTTCTTAGTAATTTCGGAGATGTTCTGATCAAAAACGGCATCTCAAGAGCAGTAAATACTTTGGTACAATAATTACAAATTCTTTGCGTCTTAGCGCCCGGCGAAGCCGTCCCTTAGGGATTTGAGTGAGATGATCTTTTCAATGACAAAAAAATGCTAACATCGAAAACCGTTAACGATTTTATTAATGATGTCGCATCCGGCTCCCCTACTCCCGGCGGCGGAAGCGTTGCGGCACTTGCGGGAGCGCTCGGTGCCGCCCTCACAGCAATGGTCTGCAGTCTTACGATCGGCAAGAAAAAATACCTCGACGTGCAGACGGAGATGGAAGATGTGTTGAAGCAGGCCGAATTTCTGAAATCCTCGTTTGTGACGCTCGTCGACGACGATGCAAAGGCCTTCGATACCGTCATGAGCGCATTGAACCTGGCGAAAGTAACCGAGGACGATAAAACAAAACGATCGGAAGCGATCCAGCAGGCAACGAAGAACGCGACGGAAATCCCTCTGCGTGTCATGCAGTTGTCGGAACAGGCGTTGGCTTTAACGCAGACCGTCTCCCGGAAGGGAAACACGAATTCAATTTCAGACGCCGGCGTTGCTGCGCTGATGCTTCACGCCGCGTGCATGGGGGCGCGCCTCAATGTACAGATCAATCTCGGGTCGATCAGCGACACACTCTTTGTTCAGCAGATATCATCCCGCGCCGAAAGCATCGGCAAACACGCAGAAGAAATGAGCCGTGAGATTCTCAAACGCGTGGACGCTTCGCTTTCATCCGCACACACATGAAAGGACGGGCTTAGTGGAGACCGCATGGAAATTGCTCAGCGACGCTCCGGACGCAGTTTTCTTTTCACGCAACGATGAATCGGACCCCCGAATGGGAGACATCGTCCGGCGTCAAAAAGAAAATCTCACTCCCGATGTGCGATTCGGTATCGTAGGTGTTCCGGAAGACGAAGGAGTGAAAAGGAACCGCGGGCGTGTCGGCGCAAAGGATGCACCGAACGAAATTCGCAAAGCACTTTACAAATTCACTCCTTTTGCCATTTCAAAGAATAAACAGATCTCCGAACTTTCCATTTTCGATTTCGGCAACGTGAAATTGGGTTCGTCGCTGGAAGAAACGCACCAGCGGGTTCAAACCGTCGTCGAGTCGATGGTGGCGAATAACATCCTTCCAATCATCCTCGGCGGGGGACACGACGCGACGTATCCCGCCTTTCTCGCCTTCTCCAAAAAAGCCGCAAGCAGCGGAGCGATAAACATCGACACACATCTTAATTTCCGCAAATCGGACCCGCAGCGAAACAGCGGTACCGCGTTCCGGCAAATCCTTGACCTCACGCACAGTCCGCTCGCGCCGATGAATTTCGTCGAAATCGGGGCGCAGTCGTTTGCCAACTCAAAGGAACATTACGAGGAGCTGAATGACCGAGGAGCGACAGTCTTTCCGCTGGGAGATGTCAGGAAAGAGCGTATAGAAAAGATCCTCGATATTGCCTACGAAATTGCTTCCAATTCCTCCGATCGAATCTACGTCAGCTTCGACCTCGATTCCGTCCAGAGCAGCGACGCGCCGGGTGTCAGCGCTTCGTATCCGACCGGCCTCACTGCCGAAGATTTACTGAAGTCCGCCCATTTTGCCGGGCTGCGTCAAAAAATAAAAGCAATCGACATCGTGGAGGTCAATCCGAAGTTTGACGTGGACAGCAAGACGAGCAAACTTGCGGCGCTTCTTGTGATGTACTTTCTTGCAGGAGCGGCGAACAGATAGGCTCGAGGGCGTCTGGGAAACCGGGGGCTGGAGGCCGAAGTCCGAAGTAAATTATGGATTGAACCTCGTATTGATTTGCCTCGCAGGAGAAGAACAGAGTCATACGAACGTCGATACCTTGGAAATTCCGTCACTGCCTTGATTTCTCCCATTTTCCCCGCCTCGCAAGTTTTCATCCTATTCCAAAAATTTTACTTGACAAAACGCCAGAAAAAACATACTTTTGCCCAACGCGTTGGGGATTCCTCAAAGATTTGCCAACCCCATTGTGCAACCCGGCGGCGGAAAAACCAGAGGTGGGAAATGGTTTTTGCGGTTGCGATAGCAAAGTGCGTTTCATTCCTTAAATGGCTTTCTCTGACATCAGAGCAATGTTTGTGGAATTGCGTTTCCGCAGAGTGGGAACCTTTTCTTTTTTCCAGTGCACTCAGTACACAACCCCTATGCATTTCCATGCTGATTTGATTTAACAATAAACAGAGGGAACGTAGTAATCGAAGAATAAAAACAATTTCCAGTGAAAGAGCGGAGTTCGCCGAAAATCCGATGAAGAGTAGGCACAGAAGCGGGCAACGACGATGAAAAAGAATTTGCTCATTATCGCCTTTATTGCAGCCGGTTATGCCGGAACAGATTTTATCGAGGGGTTTTATGAAAAATAATCCAAGTACTTCTGGAGGTCATCCGCAAGCGCTAAATCCGCAAAGGGGCAACAATCTTGCACCTGCGAACTCCCAATAGAAGAAACGCTTGTTTTTCCTCATCGTTAAATTAATGCAGACGGAGACCGCCGAAAATCCGAAGAAGAGTAGGCAAAAGGAAATGAGGAACATCATGAGTACAACTTTGACAAAGGCATACCAATTAAAAAAGGATGGAACACCGCTAACATTTACAGTTACTATTGGAGATGCACAAAAAGGTGTCACATCCGTTACCTTAGGGACAAGTTCACTAGTATCAAATCAAGAGGGTGACGTCAGCCTTAATATAGGAGCAGATAATAACGTCGCCGGTCAAACTCTATATTGCTCGACAACGGTTGCCGATATTCGCTCCGAAACAAAACAAACCGATGTCACATACCAGCTAACTGGTGGGGTGTCTGATTTCCAACAAACGCTTAATGAATCAGTTGCAAATTTAGGCGATGTGGTGTTTTATGGTGCAACCTTTTTCTTGATTTAATGACAAACAAAAGAGGAGAATAAACGATGACAACTTTTCGGAAAACCATAAGACTAATCGTTTGCTTTATTTTTTGGGGAGGCCTCACTAGGGTTTGCTTTGCACAACAAGAGGCGACTTCTCTGAATATGTTACTTTCGCCAGGTGCACCAGGATTTGTTTTGCTAGGCGTTGAACCATCATCCGTAGAAAGACCCGGCAACGTGACCGATTTCGGATTGAATATCCTTAACAATACCAACGGTTTGAGTGCATTACCGCAGAATTATGCTGTTGAAGTAGCGCCTTACTGGCTTTTTGGACATCCTTATCTTTCCTATAACGACTATTCGGGAGACAACGGAGTCATTTCAACGGTTGAGCAAACATTCTCAATATCCTTAGCAACTAGTTCCAAATTTGAAGGGGCCGTAGACACGTTGTCTACCGGCATGGGAATAGGCGTCCGGTTCTCGCTACTCCAAGGACAGATCGATGTAGGATTCGACAATTACAAGTCCAAGCTTGATTCAGTCGTTAATGATCTTGGGGGTTTGAATCACAAGATTGATTCGGTTTACCGAGCGAGATCTGCGGCTGATGCAATGATGTCCGAACTATCTAATGCGAGGACAACTGCTGCTAACAGAAACGACAGCGCATTGGTAGCTCTCATCGACGCCCAGAGAACTGCAAGAGACGGTGAACTCCGTACAGAGGCGGAAAATGAAATTCGATCTCAAAACCAAAGCCAGATACAACAACTTAAAAGCCTCGTGACATCGATTCAACTTCGTCGCCTGGGTTGGAAATTGGACGTGGCAGGAGGAGTTGTTCTTGATTTTCCTAAGCAATCATTTGATAATTCATCACTTACAAAAGAAGGAGGATGGATTACGGGTGGTTACGAATTACAGAATTACAGTCTTCTTGCCGTCGTGAGGTACCTTGTCGATGCGAAGAACTCTGCCCAAACTAATCTCGAAGCGGGAGGGCGATTCATAGTACCATGCTCCCCTAATTGGACTCTTTCCGGTGAGGCGCTATATCGTAGTTTCACAAATCAATCAAATAGTTCGAGTTGGAAATTTGATGTTGAGATCGATTACACCCTTGCTAAAAACAGCGCAGTATCATTTACATTTGGCAGGGACAGTCAAGGATCGCAAACCGGAACTCTCTTAAGCGCATTGAATTTCATATTTGGATTTGGTTCTCAAAGGCCATAAAATCGCCTACATCCAGCAAGTTCCGAATGCGATTGTAGGATGTGTGTTTCCTTTCTTGCCGCCAAGCATCTCCAATTCCGCAACGGCGCGATTGCGAAGTCAGGACCAAACTTCCAAGCACAAACAAGCTGAAGCGCGAAGCCCGTTATTCGCACACAGACGGCTATATCTTGACCGCAAGAGAATGACTGTAGGAAATAAATTTTCCAGCAGCAGAGGAAAAACAAACTACCATCCGTGGAGTCGATATGAAGGTATTCTTGTACGTCAACCGTATTCTGATCGTTGTGTCTGTATGGTTTCTCATCGGTGGACATCCAGTGACAGCGCAAAGCAAAAGAGATACGTCGAATCACAATACTCTTCGTACGCGATGGACTGAACATAGAATACAATATGCAATCGATTTCATTACGAATGGCAGGCATCAACAGGACATGTTCAAGTTTAAGGATACAACGGATGATGACTCGATGTATGATTTTCGTTATGTCGAGATCAACGATACGCTCAGACCAAATCCTGCCGTCGATCTTTCATATTCGCACTTTGAAGGCGCCCGTATTAGGTATCTCTTCTGCAAAAAAGGGACGAATCTCGAGGGCGTCAAGTTCACGTATGATACGATCCGTACTGCCATTCTAGAGGGAGTAAACTTGAGCAATGCGGATCTGGAGTATTGCTTCATCGGCAAGGCTGATATGAAACGTGCGGACCTTGATAGTGCAAATCTGGAGCATGCTTCTTTGATTTCAGCGAACCTTGATAGCGCAAGTTTCTTTGACGCAGACTTGGAAAGCATTCGACTTGATTCATCATCGCTCAAGCAAGTCAATTTCTCGAATGCCAACCTGCGTTTTGCAATTTGCACAAATGCGGGCTTTCAGAATTCGTGCCTTTCGGGCGCTCAGTTGATCGGAACACAATTTTGGGAGGCCGATCTACAAAGCGCCAACGTTGAGGGTGCAAATCTTCTCGATGCCTACCTAAGCGATGCGAACGTGCGCGACGCAGATTTTTTTGAAGCCCGGTTTGATTCGACGATGCTCTCGTTCACAAACCTGGGGGAGGCAAAAATAAAATACATTGTCTGGGGAGATAGCCTTCATAAACGGTACTACATCGGCGATGAGAATTTCTATGGGGCTGACCCTGCCGACAATAGAAGGGGCTTGTATGCACAGATCATTGAAGACACTTACCATAACTTAGAAGGCAGCTATAAAATAGAAGGTCGCCTAGCCACGGCAGATGCTTTTCATTATCGTCAAAACGACGTGCTGACGAAAAGTTATCCTGTTTTACATCCCTTAAGAATTCTGAGAACAGTATTTCTGCAGTGGCCATACGGATATGGCTCACGGCCAATCTACTTATTCTATTGGTCATTTGCCGTCGTCTTCCTTTTCACCTTCATCTTTACGTTGTTTACGTCGACAAGATCCAAATCGGGCATCTATATCGTTACAACTGACGACAACGGCATCAAAAACGAGTCCTTATTGAACTATAGGAACGGTCTTTTGTTCTTCGACTGTTTTTATTTCAGCTTGCTTTCATTTTCAACATTCGGTTACGGTGCAATCCAGCCCAAACAATGGCTCGAGTTTTTCAGAACAAAACCAGTCGAATTTAAACCTGTTGGCAGTGTCCGAATATTTGTGGGCATTGAAGCGACACTCGGGATATATACGTTTGCATTGTTTGTCACAGCAATATTAAAGGGAGGTTAAAAATTATTTTATTTAATTGTTCTGCCACGGGAATTTGGGAGTGATGTACCAGATGGACGAGATACCAATCACTACGCAACACCTATCCACCACAATCACGGGAGGCCATTATGAAAACCAAACTTTCTCCGCCTAGACCGCGTCTCGGCTGGGTGCCGGACGTACCGGATCAGCGCGATCATCTTTACGCCGCGCCGGTCATGTGGCTGGCGAAACTGCCGGCAAAGGTAGACCTTCGTACGAAATGTCCGCCAGTCTACGACCAGGGGCAGCTCGGAAGCTGCACGGCAAACGCCATCGCCGCCGCGATCGAGTTCGACCAGATGAAAGAGAAAATGAAATATTTCATGCCGTCGAGGTTGTTCATCTATTACAACGAACGCGCTATGGAAGGGACGGTCAATTCCGACAGCGGAGCGGCGATCCGCGACGGGATCAAGAGTGTCGGCAAGCAGGGAGACTGCCCCGAAACGCTCTGGCCGTACGACATCGCCAATTTCGAAGATAAACCTCCCGCATCGTGCTACAACAATGCAGTGGTGCACAAAGCGGTCCTCTACCAGCGCGTATCTCAAATCGCGAATCAGATGAAGGGATGCCTTGCTTCCGGATACCCGTTCGTCTTCGGGTTTTCGGTGTATGAGAGTTTCATGAGTCCGGCAGTAGCGAAATCGGGACACGGTTCGATGCCGAAGCCGAATGAACAACAGGAAGGAGGCCATGCCGTCCTTGCTGTCGGCTACGACGACGCGAATCAATGGTTCCTTGTGCGGAATTCATGGGGAACGGGCTGGGGAATGAAAGGGTACTTCACGCTCCCCTACGCATACTTGCTCGACCAAAATCTTGCGGACGATTTCTGGACGATCCGGGTGGTGAAGTAAATAAGTCACCTACTTTAACATGTCACCCTGAGCGGAGGGACTACGACACTACATCTTCGTAAATATACAATGCATCGTTGACGTAGATTCTCCCAAAGGTCGCGAAGCGATCCTTTTGGGAGATGCCTTCGGCGTTCACTCCGCTCCGCTCCGTTCAGAATGACAATGATTGGGCTGTATCAAAATAAAATGCAGTTCAACCCAACCACCTTATGTCACCCTGAGCGGAGCGAAGGGTCTATGCGAAAGGATTTATACCGCAAGAAAGATTCTCCCGAAGGGATGCCTTCGGCATTCACTCCGCTTCGCTTTGTTCAGAATGACAATGATGAAGCTTCAATCGATCTAATCAAATCCCAAACGCCAGGCCGGCGGTAAATCCAATATCGTCCGGAAGCATTGTCGACCCGAACAATTTCACCTCGTACAAGCCGAATTCAAGATAGGCTTTTTTATTGAACGTCACGCCAATCGTTTCACGAATGATCGGTCCGATGAAGAACGATGTCTTGGTTGAACCGCCATAATCGATCGACTCGTTTCCGAAGACCAGCGATCCGGTTCCGCCGATAAAGCCCGACGTGGGAGCGTCGCTCATCAGAAAACGGACGCCAAATGCGCCGCCGAATGTTACCATCGTCCCTTTGATCTCTTTGTCGGCATTATCGATGCTGAGTATTTCGAGGATGTACCCGAAGCCGGGCATCGTAAGGCTGCTGTCTTTTTGCGCATACATGTTGTATGAAAACCGGAACCCCGACTGTATCTTGTTCCCGCCCGAGAACATGAAACCGATATCCGGGTACGATTTCGGAGCGGGTTTCTGCACCACCGCTTCGATCGTTTGCGCGGGAACGCTTCGCTCCTGCACCCTGGCAACGATCGCGGAGGCCGAATCGGGCGGCGCGTTGAACCATTGCACGTTCATCGACCGAACCTTGTCGGCGAATTGACGTCCGCAATCGACGATGCCTTTATAGATAAGAGGCTCGAGCCTGTCGGTGATGTCGAGTGCGGACGAAATGGTTTCATCGAAACGCGTCGTAATATAGAGAAGCGAATCACGCGTAACCGGAACGCCGAAGATCACTTTCGCCTGAAAAATCCCTGTTTCGGCGAAGAGCTCGTTCCCCTCTTTTACTTCCATCGTGTCGATGTATGCCACTACGGGAATAACCGCGGCCGACGAATCCGCAACAAGGAGAGAATCGAATATTCTCTTCACAAAAGCTGCGACAGGGACTGCGGTGCGGTAGGGCACTGTTTTATCGAGCATACCTACCCGTGCGCTGCCGATGACGTCTTTATCCACCGTGCGGCGGTCTATGACCGCGGTTGTTCTTACGTTGGCATTTTTCACCTTGTTCGCAACGATCTCGTGTTTGGAATAATTCGGCTTGAGGAGGACCTGATTTCCTCCGCAGCCGATGAGAACTACTGCAATGATCGTTAGTATGACTGAAAGTATATTTTTCTGAATTGTCATTGGTAAGACTCCTCTGTTTGGTGGAGGGTCAAATACTATGGGAAAAGAGGTTGGGAAGCAAGGGGAAAATTGCACCGTCAAGATCGCGACGGTTAAATGTTCCCCGAGAATTCTCAGAACTAGTATTTAACAATGTCTATTGAGCATTCAATTGAATGTTCTCGGTGCAACTCCTCTTGGATTAAT
>CAYTOA010000068.1:9094-19826 GCA_964439265.1 uncultured Chitinophagaceae bacterium | reverse complement strand
AAGTTTATTAAGGAGATTGACTGGAGGGGGAGTTTTTGTCGGAACGGCGGGATTCGAACCCGCGACCCCTACCACCCCAAGGTAGTGCGCTAGCCAGGCTGCGCTACGTTCCGTTGTCATTCTAAAATCCGAACCAATGTACGAATTATGTCTTCGAATGTCAAAATAAAGTATCATCGGCAAGCAGCGCATTGCGCAATTGCAAGAATGCTGTTTATTATCTTCCTTGCGACGGCTTTTATTATCGTTTCTCCGTGTGCTGCACAAATTGAACACGCAGGGCAATTGGTCTTCGTGATATCGCCAGATTGGAGTTCCACCACCGGGTTAATGTACTTGTTCAACAGAACCCCGGACGGCTGGATACAATACAATGTCCCATGGAAAGTATTTCTGGCAGATTCCGGACTTGCATGGGGGATAGGGCTTCATACGATCCCTCCCGGCGAACGTAAAAAGGTGGAGGGCGACCGCCGCTCTCCCGCGGGCATCTTTGAACTGGGAGATTTTTTCGGGTATGACTCCGTTCCGCCTGCGGGTATTCGGTTCCCTTATCAACGCGCGACCAAAACGCTTCACTGCATCGACGATACAGGATCCGTATTCTACAATTCTCTGGTCTCGGAAAACGAGGTCAAGCGGGATTCTGCGGGCAAACTCCCATGGAGATCTTCGGAAGTGATGAAGATGGACTCCGCATTCTACAAGTACGGAATCGTCGTGAAACATAATCCGCACTCGATTCCCGGAAAAGGAAGTTGTATCTTTCTTCATATCGTCGGCTCCGACAGCTCCGCGACATCGGGATGTACGGCGATGGGTGAAACCAATCTCCTGTTTCTTATGCAGTGGCTCGACCCCGATATGCATCCCTTGCTCGTGCAGATCCCTGCTTCCGCATTCCGGGAGTACTTGCTGGAGTGGAACCTTCCTCTCCTCTTGAAAAATTAATAAGCGCGCAGTCATTGGCATCGGAATCTCAGCGGCAAAGCTCTAATATCTAAATCCGAAATTCTTATCATCGCCACCGGAATCCTCTTCCGCAGAATATTTATGCGATCCAGGTTAAAAATTGTCATCGGGATTTTCGGTTCGTTGGTCGTTATCGCCCTCGTGACACTTCTCATCCTCCGTTACCTCGTGACGAAATCTTTTCCCGTCGTTGACGGCAGTATCGTTGTTGCGGGGCTTCAGCATCCCGTCACAGTTCAGCGTGACGAGTTTGGAATTCCACACATCACCGCAGGAAATGAACACGATCTTTTCTTCGCCGAGGGGTATGTGCATGCACAGGACCGGCTCTGGCAAATGGATGTTTCGCGCAGGGCGGGCGAGGGACGGTTATCCGAGATCTTTGGCCCGTCGACTCTGAAGTTCGACAGGCTGTTCCGGACGGTCGGCATGAAACGGATCGCCGAGAAAATCGAAAACAATCTTCATCCCGAAGCCCTTGTCGTTCTTCAGGCATACAGCGACGGCGTGAACGCATTCATCTCGACGCATCGCGGCAAATATCCGGTCGAGTTCGACATGCTCAACTATACTCCCGAAGAATGGAAACCCATTCATTCTATTCTCATTTCCCGGTTGATGGCATGGGAGCTGAACATTTCGTGGTACGTCGATCTTGTCCTCGGCGATCTGTATAAAACACTCGGCGAAGAGAGGGCGAAAGAGATTTTTCCTTCCTACCCCGAGAACACTCCTGTCATTGTGCCGAAAGAGCTTCACGCCGACCTCCTCCCGAATGACTTGCTCAAACTTATCGATGTCGATCAAGATTTCAGGGCATTTTTCGGCACAACCGGAATTCACATCGGAAGCAATTCATGGGCCGTCGGGCCTCAAAAATCGTCGAGCGGGAGAGCGATGCTCGCAAACGACCCGCATCTCGGTTTCTCAGCCCCGTCAAAATGGTTTGAAGTTCATCTCCGCGGAGGCGAGTATGATGTCGCGGGTGTTTCCCTTCCAGGCACTCCGCTGGTCGTCATCGGTCATAATCAGCATATTGCGTGGGGGCTCACGAACGTGATGGCGGACGACGCCGATTTCTATCTCGAGATGACAAACTCCAGCGGGGAATATCTTTACCGGGATGTCTGGAGTCCCATGACGGTCATCCAGGATACGATCGTGGTCAAAGATTCTTTGGCCGTCATGCTCACTGTTAAATCCACAATTCATGGTCCGATCATTAACGAAGTAAATGAAGTCGGTTCAATAACCAAAGATGTTCTTGTCTCGATGAGATGGACGGGGCAGGATATCAGCGATGAATTATATTCCCTCGTCCTCATCAACAAAGCAAAGAACTGGAACGATTTTAGGAACGGAGTCAAGGAATTTACCGTCCCGGGTCAAAATTTCGTCTACGCAGATGCAGAGGGGAATATCGGTTACCTTGCCGGTGTTCGATTGCCGCTGCGGTCGGCACAGAACCCGACACTCCCGATGCCCGGCTGGACAGGTGAGTATGATTGGAAGGGATTTGTTCCATTCGAGCGGCTCCCGTTCTTGTACAATCCCCCCCAGCATTATATCGCCACGGCAAACAATAAGATGACCGATAACGCCCTCCCGTTTCACATCTCCAATCTATGGGAGCCGCCGTCGCGCATTCAACGGCTCGACGAACTCCTGCGCAAGCAGGAAAAGTTTTCGGTCGACGATTTTCAGCGGATTCAGAGAGATTACTTCTCATGTTTTGCAAAGGATATGACGCCGTACATTCTCCACGCGTATGATTCCGCGGCGGCAGGGAATCCCGACGTACAGACGGCACTCAGCTATTTTCGGAACTGGCATTTTCAGCTCTTCAAAGACGACGTGCCGACCACGCTTTTCCACGTTTTTTTTACGCACTTGTTGAAGAACATCTTCCAGGAAAAGATGGGAGATGCCTTGTTCGAAAAATATATCTTCATCGCGAACATTCCGTACCGGACTGTTCCGGCATTGCTGAAGAATCCCACCTCATGGTGGTTCGACGACACGTCAACGGCCCGGGTTGAAACGCGAGACGATGTTATCAGGAAAAGCCTGTCGGAAGCGATCCGGGAGTTGAAAACGTCGCTCGGCGGAGAGATGAAGACGTGGCAGTGGGGATTGATCCATACGGTCACCTTCAGGCATCCGTTCGGATCACAGCCCCCCCTCGGTTCGGTCTTCAATATTGGCCCGTTTCCGATCGGTGGATCGGGGACGACGCTCAACAACGGCGAGTATTATTTGGCCGCTCCGTACCAGGAAACGCTGGGACCATCGATGCGGCAAATCGTCGATTTCTCGGACATCGACGGGGCACTCTCGATTATTCCCACCGGCGAATCGGGGCAGCCGATGCACGAGCATTATTCCGACCAGACGCCGTTGTGGCTGAGCGGTGAATACCACACGATGCCGATCGACAGTGCGCGTGTTACGGATGCGGCGAAACACACCCTCTCTCTTCTTCCCGCCAACTAAACAAGGACACGAGGACAATGGAAGTTCACAGCCTCTACGGAAAAACAAAGATCGTATGCACTCTTGGGCCTGCCTCGTCACGGACGGAAATCATCGAAAAAATGATCAGAGCCGGAATGGATGTCGTGCGGCTCAATTTTTCGCACGGCACACATGAAGATCATGCGGCCGCGATGAAAGCGGTCCGGGAAGCGGCGGATCGGGCAGGCGAGCCGATCACCATCCTCCAGGACTTGCAGGGTCCGAAGATAAGAACCGGCAAGCTCGCGACGCCCGAAGTGCGGCTCGCCGATGGCGCGAAGTTCACGATCACGATCAATGAAATTGCAGGGACCGCAGAGCGTGTCTCGACCACATACCAGAATCTGCCGAAGGACGTGAAACCCGGCGATACGATATTGATGGACGACGGCTTGCTTCAGCTCAGAGTACTCGGCGCGACGGCGACCGACGTGATGACGGAAGTCGTCCACGGCGGAATTCTCAAAGAGCACAAAGGAATTAACCTTCCGGGCGTGACGGTGAGCGCTCCGTCGTTGACGGAGAAAGACATGGAAGACCTGGAGTTCGGCATCGCGAACGACATCGATTATGTCGCGCTGTCGTTTGTCCGCACCGGCGACGATATCCGCCGCCTGAGAGAGTTTATTATTTCCAAGATAGACAAGCACAAGAAGCTTCCCATCATCGCAAAGATCGAGAAGGGTGAAGCCCTGCAGAACATCGACGAGATCATTCGCGAAGCGGATGTGATCATGGTGGCACGCGGCGACCTCGGGGTCGAATGCGCGACGGAAGACGTTCCTATCGCTCAGAAAATGATCTGCAAGAAAGCGAACGCCGCCGGTAAACCGGTGATCATCGCGACACAGATGCTTGAATCGATGATCGAAAACCCCCGTCCGACGCGGGCAGAAGCGAACGACGTCGCCAACGGCGTTCTCGACGGCGCGGATGCAGTGATGTTAAGCGGCGAAACGTCGGTAGGGAAATACGTCGTTGAAGTTGTGCGGACAATGGACTTGATCATCCGGCGTGCGGAGGAGGAGTACCGCGACCAGCTCGACCTCGCGGATGAAGCGGGCGAAAAGCAGGCCGAGATCTTCAAAGCTCTCGGACGAGCTGCCTGTGTTCTCGCAAAGCGGATCGGCGCGGCGGCGATCGTTCCGATCACTCACTCGGGCGAGACTGCAAAGACAATTGCGAAGTACAGACCGTACGGAATGATCATTGCCGTCACGGACCGCGAGCGCATCAGGCGAAGATTGAATTTAGTGTGGGGCGTGAAATCGGTCCTGGTGCCGAATATTGCGGACACCGATACGACACTGGCGACGATCCAGCAGGAACTTCTGAAATCGGGGTACGTGAAAAAGGGGGATTATATCGTGATGACCGCCGGCATTCCACTACTGGCGCGCGGCACGACAAATATGGTAAAGGTGGAAAGAATAGCGTAGCAACGGAGTTCCCGCTCGCACGAACGTTCACGTCGGATCATAAGCTCGTTTCTGAGATATAATCGTCGATGTCGTAGCGGACGTTCTGGTTCCTGTAGCTCAGATGCTCGTAATGCTTCCGCAGAAGAAATGGAAGCGCGACGATCCCAGCAATGACCGCAGTCCACGTAATCACTTTAAGCATGTTCTTCATAATTTATTGCCGCGGGAGAATCACTTCCTCGCCCAGGATGACAGAGTATGTGATCGCATCCCACTGTTGTCTTTCCATCTCATCTAACAGAAGCTCTTCAATTGCCTGAAGCTCTTCCTTCGAAAGATCGTCAAACCCATACGTTGTTTTCATACTCTCTTCCTCCTTTCTCCTATACTAACGAAGGGAACGAGAAAAAGTTGTGCCCGTAATCAATTTATTTCTCCGTACTTTCCTGTACGGTTTCAAACGTAGTATTTTCTGACGTACTCCGCCACCATGCGGTGAGTGTTGTACTGCGGCACGAGCGTCGCGATCGACCGCCGGACACGCTGAAGCCATTGGCGGGGGATATTTTTTTCGTCGCGCTGGTAGAACTCGGGAACGATCTTGTTCTTGATGACCGCGAATAGGCTCTCGGCATCGATGGCGTCCTGATGCCCCGCCAGCGCGGAGGTTTCGTCTTTTCCGATCGCCCAGCCGTTCGTCTCGTCCCAGGCTTCGCGCCACCATCCGTCCATGATGCTGCAGTTCAAACCGCCGTGGATCGCAACTTTTTGTCCGCTCGTTCCGCTCGCTTCGAGCGGGCGCCGCGGGTTGTTCAGCCAGACGTCGGCGCCGGCCACGAGATGCCGCGCGACATTGATATCGTAGTTCTCGAGAAACACGACCTTGCCGAAGAGGCGGGGATTATTCGTCAGGTCGATCACCTGCTTGATGAATTTTTTCCCTTCATCGTCGCGCGGATGAGCTTTCCCCGAAAAGATCAATTGGAGAGGACGGGCTTCATCGCTGAATAGATCGATCGCACGTTCAAGCTCGGTGAAGAGGAGCGGTGCCCGTTTGTACGTCGCAAAACGCCGGGAGAAACCGATCGTGAGGCCATCGGGATTTAAAACTCTTTCGTAGACAGCCGTGCCGTTGCCGAACCGCGAGTGCTGAGCACGGAGAGCGTGCCGGGCAAATTCCACAATGTCCCGCCGCAATTCGTAGCGCAGCGACCAGAGCGCTTCGTCCGAGATGACAGAATCCCGAACACCTTTTTCCCAGAACTCGGCATCAAGATAATGGCTCTGCCAATCCTTGCCGAGATGTTTCGTCCAGAAGCGCGCAGATTTTTCGTTCAGCCAGCCGCCGATGTGCACACCGTTGGTGATGGATCCGATAGGTACCTTGGCTGCGGGTACGTCGCCGTACAGCGGCTTCCACATCTCGCGGCTTACCTGTCCATGCAGCTCGCTCACGCCGTTCGCCGTGCGCGACATTTTCAGTGCGAGGACGGTCATGCAGAACGTCTCATTCAAATCCGCGGGGTTGATGCGTCCGTATTTCATCAGCTCTTCAGCGGAGATTTTCATCACCTTGCTCATCGATGAAAAAGAGTGTTCCATCAGGTCTTTTGAGAACCGGTCATGACCTGCGGGCACGGGTGTGTGAGTCGTGAAAACGCACTGCCGTTTCACTTGCTCCGCCGCTGCATCAGCACCCGGGTTCTTTTCCATCGCTTCCCTCAGAAGTTCTAGCGTGAGGAATGCTGAATGCCCCTCATTCATGTGAAACGTCGTGGGATGGATGTTCAGCGCCCGGAGCAATCGAACTCCGCCGACGCCGAGGATAATTTCCTGTGAAATGCGGGTTGTGCTGTCGCCGCCGTACACGTGTGCCGTGAGGTCACGGAATCGCTCCTCGTTTTCCCTCACATTGGTGTCGAGCAAATAGACGATGCTTCGTCCCACGTTCAACTGCCACGCCTCGAACCTTACCGTGCTGAAACCGATTTCCACTTCGCATCGCACCGGCTGGCCGTTTGCATCCTTGACGATCTTCAACGGGAGCTTGGCCGGGTCGGCGGAAACATACAGCTCGTTCTGCCATCCGTCTGCCGCGATCCGCTGTTCGAAATATCCCTGCCGGTAGAATAATGAAACACCGATGAACGGCAACCCCAGGTCGCTTGCCGATTTCGTGTGGTCGCCGGCGAGAATGCCGAGCCCGCCGGAGTAGGTCCGTAGACTTTCGTGAAATCCAAACTCGGCGCTGAAGTATGCAATTGGCCCTTTGAGGGATTTCGCTTCCGACGACGCCCAGGTTTTTTTACTTTGCATGTAAGCGTCGAAGTTCTCCCAAGCCGATTCTATCCTTCCGGCAAACTCACGGTCACCGATCCGCGCCAGGATCTCTTCCGATGACATTTCTGCAATGACGGCGACGGGATTGTGATGCGTCCGCTCCCATACCTGCGGAGAGAGGTCGCGGAAAATTGTCTGCGCTTCAAAGTTCCATGACCACCAGAGATTTTGAGCTAATGCGTTTAATTTTTCAAACAACGGCGATGACACATATGATGAAAGTGTGCTGCTCATTTCTGCCTATTCATTATTGAATGATCAGGGAGTGGCAATTCTTAATTAATCAAAAATAAGTGAGAAAATCCAGAAAATTCCGGAAGGATTATTTGATCGGAAGGTGATACTAGGGAAGAGGTCGCGATCGCCTGCACCGGTTCGTTCTACTCCTTCATCAACCGCATCTGTTCATTGGTAAGGATCCAAAGAAGAACTCCTCCTCCGCGCTGCACAGGCGAACCCACCTCGACACACGAGAGCGATGCTTTCGGGACGCCGATCTTGGAATCGTTGTTCATGCCCACGAGCGCCGCAAGACAGCGGCTCGCAAACGGTTTATGCGTGACGAGCAGGACACGGCTGTCGCGTGAGTACGATTGAAGCTCCCGAAACAGATCCTTCGGTTCTCCCGCAGGCAACAGGTGATCAAGAACCTGGACGTGCAGGTATGGAAGCCGCGCGACCACGATTTCCGCCGTCGCTTTGGCTCGCGCTGTCGGGCTCGTGAGCACAGCGGTGAGGTTCAGTTTCAGGATGCGAACGGCGTTTGCAGCGTATTCAGCCTGCAAAATCCCCTCCGGCGTTAATTTCCTGTCGGCGTCATTTCTATTACCTTCAGTCTCTGCATCCGCATGACGGAGAATAAGAAGTCGCATTATAGTAGTTCCTTGATGCGTTCTGCCGGCCTGGCAAGAATTGCTTTCGAACCTTTCTCGACGATAGGTCTTTGAATGAGATCCGGATATTTCAGCATGAGGTTGATGATCTCTCCTTCGCTCAGGTGTCTTTCCGAAAGGCCCAGTTTCTTATACATGGCGTCCTTCGTTCGCAATAATGCGGCAGCCGGCATGCCCATCTTAGATAACAGCTCTTTCAGTTTTGATTTTGGAATCGGATCGACGTAATAATTCACGGAATCGAAATCGACACCGTGATCCTTCAAGACAGCATAGACTTGCCGGCAGGTGGTGCAGGTCGGCTTTTGATAAATAGTAATTTCGGCCATAGCTCTATGCAGGTTACATCCCCGAACAATTCATCTGTTCGGTTATTCTGTGAAATAGATGCGCTGCCGAACAGTAGGGGGCAAATCGGCCGCGAATTGTTCTAACGATGATATCAATGTTTTCCTTGCTGAGAGGTCGACGGCGTAAATAGAGACAATTTCGCCGGCGCAGACGATATTGTTCTCGATTTCCCATTCACCGACTTTGCTCCACTCCGATGGAAGTCCGCCGAAATCAGGTCGTTCAAACCACTTCTCATACGCCACCGCAATTGTTACGCCTTTCATGCGTGTCATCGTGTACAGCTGCCGGCTATCGTATTCTCCGGCCAGTCTCTTGCGTGCTACATAGAGATTTGCAAGTCCCATCAAATCGAAACAATCAATATTGGCATAATAGCAGATAGCTCCCACGTCATTGGCAGCGACTGACGCGTTTTGATAAAATCGGCTGAGAAAACGAGCCGTCTGATACTGTTGTTCGTAAATATTGGTAGTTGCTATCGGTATTTGTCGCAGCGATGGTAGACCTCGTTCGACGAACGCGAGAAGGATGAGTGCGAGTATTGCACCTCCTCGGAAAGCTTTTGCATTGCGGGCTGTTTCCGGGATTGCCGTACCGATGTTGACACAGATGAGGAGAAGCCCTGCACCCACCAGGTATGCTTCATAACGGTAGAACTGTCCTACACCGCTGAGCAGCAAATGAAAAACGGCCGTGCCCAGGAACATCGTCAGCATCAGTTGTTTCTCCTGCCAAAAAACCCGCTGGCCACGCAATCGAAAGAAGAGCAAGAGAACAATACCGATCAATAAGAATAGAAGCAACGGTTCATTGCCGATGTTGACGTAACTCTTCGAGAAAAAATGTGCGACCCTGCCTGCTACGGCAAAAGCAGATTCGCGATTTGGATTATCGGAGTGAGCGATTTCTCGCACCAAATTTGCTCTGATCAGTATTGAGTTGGGCAGCCAGAACCATCCCCGCGCGACCGCCGAAGCCTGATACAGGGCAAGGGGAGTGACCGCCGTTAGACCGAATGCCATTGAGAATGCCCAGCGTCTGCGTAGCAACAAGAGAATCCACGCGATGAAAACCAGGAACAAGCCTTCAAACCGAACGAGCACGACCAGCGGGGCAATGACAAGAAGAGCGATTATGTTCTTACGAACCGCTGCGTTCGGTTCCGCGGCGATGACTCTTGCGGCAAGAAAAATGAACGCGACGACGAGTAACGTTTGCAGCGAATGTTCCATCCCTCCAAAAATGAGTGCAGGAAAGGGAGTGATGAAGGCGATCCCGAAAAGCACGATCGCACTGACCCAGGCATCGCACTTCTCCCTTAAGAGCAGGAGATGGACGAGGAGGAGGGTGAGTGTTGCAGAGATGAGATTGAGAATGAATGGCGTTTTCTCGTGGACGCCTGTGATATAATAGACTGATGAAAGAAGGAAAGTCCAGAGCACTGACGATGAGGTAGAGTTGAATTCGTTCTTCGATATCCCCCAAGTGCCGGCCTGGGAAAAATTTTTCGCCATCGCCATGTGGATGTACGGATCGTCGAGTGCGTAGACAAAATGTCCCTCGTGAAGTCTCAACGAGATCAGGAGGGTTATTCCGACGACGATCCAGAGCGCGGCGGCGGAGATGAAGAACGGCCAATGCTTGACGAGAAGCTTTTTCAATACTTTATTTCTTCGTGAGTGCTTTCTTTGCCTTGACGTACCCCGGTTTCAGGATGTCGTAGATGATCGCGATGCGCTGTTTGTAGGGGATGAATGCGCTCTTCATCGCATTGATGGTGATCTTCTCGAGCTCATCGAGGGTCAACCCAAAATGTTCCGCCGCGGTCACGTATTCGTCGGTCAACGTAATGCCGCTCATCAGGCGGTCGTCCGTGTTAAGCGTCACGCGGAACTTATACCGATAGAAGATCCCGAACGGATGCTCATCGAGGCTGCTGACCGCGCCGGTGTGGACGTTGCTGGTCAGGCAGATTTCCAACGGGATGCGCTTGTCGAGCACATATTGCGCCAGCGTACCCATGCTTACCACCTGCCCGTCCTTCACTTTCATATCTTCGATGAGCCGGGTCGCATGCCCCACGCGGTGAGCACCGCACCATTGAATAGCCTGCCAGATCGACTCCTTGCCGAACGCCTCGCCGGCGTGTACGGTAATATTGAAATTCTCGCGTTGAATGTAGTGGAATGCGTCGATATGTTTTTTCGGCGGATAGCCCCCTTCTTCCCCGGCGAGGTC
>CAYTOA010000068.1:0-8994 GCA_964439265.1 uncultured Chitinophagaceae bacterium | reverse complement strand
GCGACACGCTCGAGCGCCTCTTCTGTTTGCATGACGCCGCATGTATGCTCGAACCCTTCGAGGAACAGCGGGAGGCTTCCGCGCTGTGCACCTCGCTGAAACCATGTGGCAAGCTCGCCGGAGTCTTTCGTCGGCAGCTTGGTATATTTTTGGTCCCGCGCCAGATCGATGACAGTCTGAGGACGAACGCCGCCGTCGAGGTGATCGTGAAGAAGAACTTTGGGAACCGTGCGAAGAAAACTTTTGGTCAGCTTCATGGAGGAGAGAGAATTTGTTGGTGGAAAGCTTTCTCTATAATGTACGAATGAAAGCCTTTACTTCCAACCGTAATAGAACTATTTCTCGCCGTTTGCATTTGGATTTCTCTTTGATTAAAGTTAGTCCGGTCGGGGGATCAATTCGCGAGTACATGCTATGAATCTTGAAGCAGAGATATTGAGAGAACACTCTAAGCGCCAAAGCGTGCGGATTGCGAAGTGGGTCGGGAATGACAGAAAGCGGTTCAAAGAATTGCTCGATCTCTTTCTTAAGGGAGAATATCGTACGACTCAGCGTGCCGCATGGATCGTCAAGCATTGTGCGGACGAACATCCAAATTTGGTTTTTCCGTATTTGAACGATATGGTCGACCGCATGCTCGAACCGGGAGCGCATGACGCCGTACCAAGAAACGTCATGAGAATACTGCAGGATTTCGAGATACCTCGGCGGATGGCGGGCAAGATTGCAACGGTGTCCTTCGAGATGCTCGCATCCGCCAAAGAACCTATCGCCGTGAAAGTATTCGCGATGACCGTGCTAGCAAATATCGCGAAACGGGAGCCTGACCTGAAACGCGAGATCTCGCTTCTCATCGAGCAACAGATGCCGACGGGGAGCGCGGGATTCCGTTCGCGAGGAAGGAAGATACTGAAACGGCTTGAAGAAATGTGATTTGCCTTCGATCGCTTTTCTTGATGATGCCGGAGAAGAATATCTAGCTCTTCAACCGAATCTGCCGATAGTCCGGAAGCCGGAATTTTTGCCAGAGGCTGTTTTTCCCTTCTTGATTCTCCGCCAACGTACTGCTACATTTATGCGGCTCTTCCTTCTGACATCAAAGAAGCAAGTAGTAATTCTTCCGGATTGTTGCTCCTGGACCGTTATCCTTCAAAGCCTCACAATACATGCCTGAAACACCATCACCGCTGCCAACCCTATGACCTATCGAGACTCGTTCAATACTTTACGAACCCAATTTGATTTACCCGCGATGACTATTCACCTGAAGGAAAATGATATTGAAATTCATCGGTGCACTTTCAGGTCCGCGAACAGTTTGATGCTGCCCGGCGCGGCGAAGTACCGATGCGAAGAACACGGCAAGGAATTTTGTGAAGACCTTGAATCCCGCATTCACGGGAGGGTGCAGTCATACCCGAACGCACTGAAACACGGCGACATTGATATCCTTGAAAATAAAGAATTCACGTATTCGCTATTCAAAAAAGCTGAACCCGCCCGGTCAAAAAAAGTGATACTCTTATTCCATGGGCTGAACGAGCATTCCTGGCATAAGTATCTGCCATGGGCGAAAATATTGGTTGAACGGACCGGCAAGACGGTGGTTCTCTTTCCGATCGCTTTTCACATGAACCGCATTCCCGCAGAATGGGGACAATCGCGCCCGATGAATGCCGTTTCCTGTATTCGCCGCGGCCAATCTCCTGTTATTGTAAATTCGAGCTTTGCCAACGCCGCGATCAGCGCGCGCATTGAAATGATACCGCAGAGATTTTTTTGGTCGGGATTGCAAACATTCGAAGATGTTGTAGATTTAATAGACGGGATAAAGAAGGGGGAACATCCGTTGATTGATCCCGACGCCAGCATTGATGTGTTCGCGTACTCGATCGGTTCGTTCTTAAGCGAGATTCTGATGATGGCAAATCCACACGAATATTTCAGCGAATCGAAATTGTTTATATTTTGCGGGGGGCCGACCCTCGACCGTATGTCGCCGAATTCAAAATTCATACTCGACAGCGACGCAACGATCGCATTGTATTCGTTCTACACGGAGCGGCTGGAGGCCGAACTCCGGCTGGACCGCCGCATCGCCCATTATTTCAGTGGAGCACATCCCGTGGGAGGCGCTTTTAGCATGCTGTTGAGCTATCAAAAAAACAAGGAGATGCGCGAGCAGCGGTTCCGGGAATTGCAAAACCAGCTGCGTGCCGTCGCGTTAAAGAAAGATGACGTGATTCCGGCGAATGAAGTGCTCAACACGTTGAAGGGAGATTACCGGGATATCGGCGTTACAGTGGACGTAATGGATTTTCCATATCTCTATACGCACATCAATCCATTTCCTGATGAAGTTGCTTTAGAAAAACTGGTGGATGACAGCTTCAATGAAGTTTTTGAAAGAGTTGCAGAGCATCTTGCGTGATCCAGCGAAGACCTGTCAGAGCCTACTTCTTGAACGCCAGGCAGATTACGCCGATGGCGACGAGGGCAATGCCGAGCCACTCGCGAGGAGAGTGGCGCTCGCCAAGAAAACCGAACGCGAAGACGGCGACGAGCACAAGGCTGAATTTATCTACCGCCGCGACATTCGATGCGGCGCCGATTTGAAGCCCGCGAAAATAGCAGACCCACGACGCACCGGTCGCTAACGCGGAGAGTCCGAGAAAAATCCAGGTTCTGGATGAGAGTGCCAGGGGATTGCTCCACTTCCCCGTAAGAATGACAAAGCCCGTGAGCACAAAGATGATAATGGCGGTGCGAACGAGTGTTGCGAGGTCGGAGTCGACGTCCTGAACACCGATCTTTGCAAAAACTGTCGTAAGAGCGGCAAAGACGGCTGAAAGTACGGCCCAGAAGAACCAACTGTTAAATGTCGTCATTGTATTCTGACCCTCTCTGCGATCATGATTCCCTCTAAAAAAAATCCGTGAAATAATCTTCAATGCTCCTCACGCGAGTTTCCCGATCGCCTCTATGACACTGCGGCTGATATCCCCGTTCAGCAGTAACCCTAGTGCGTTCTGAATATCATTGTAAAGTATACGGTCGCGGTCGAGATGCGGAATCCGGGATCGGATTGTCCGGTACGCGGCGCGCGTCCCTTTCCCGCATTGAAGCGGCGCGTGAAAGTCGATGGCTTGTGCGGCGCAAAGAAGTTCGATGGCGATCACGGTCTGAGCGTTCCGCAGAATACGCCAGCATTTTTGTGCGCTGATCGATCCCATGCTGTTGTGGTCTTCCTGATTTGCAGAGGTTGGTATCGAATCGACGCTCGCGGGATGAGCGAGTACTTTATTTTCAGAAACGAGCGAAGCGGCGGTGTACTGCGCGATCATCAATCCCGAGTTAAGGCCGCCGTTTTCCGTCAGGAATCGGGGGAGTCCGCTGAGCGACCCGTTCACCATCCGCTCGATCCGCCGCTCGGAGATGTTTGCAAGCTCGGATAGTGCGATCGCTGCAAAGTCCATTGCCAGCGCGATCGGCTGCCCGTGGAAATTTCCCCCTTCGAGGTGCTGACGGTCGTCGGGAAAGATGAGCGGGTTGTCGTTTGCAGAATTAATTTCTACGGATACTATTTTCCCGACGTACTCGAGTGCATCACGCGATGCCCCGTGAACCTGCGGCGCGCAGCGGAGGGAATATGCATCCTGTACCCGATGATCGCTATGGCGATGCGATTCACGGATCTCGCTTCCGTGCAGGAGTCTCCTCAGGTTCTTCGCCGCCTCGCTCTGCCCTTTGAACGGGCGCAGCAGGTGAATACGCTCGTCGAACGGCGTGTCGCTCCCTTTCAACGCCTCGACACTCATCGCTGCAGCGATGTCGGCAAGCGTGCACAGTTCTGCCGCCCAATGTGATACCAGCGCAGCGTATGCTGTCATCATCTGCGTGCCGTTGATGAGCGCGAGCCCCTCCTTCGCCGAAAGCGTAAGAGGATGGAGTCCATGCCTCTTCATCGCCGTTATTGAATTTTCAATTTTCAATTTGCGATCTTCGATTGCATTTCCAAAATTTGGAATTGGAAATCGAAAATCGGAAATAACTTTCCCCTGACCCATCATCGTCAGCACGAGGTGCGCGAGCTGCACGAGATCTCCGCTCGACCCGACGGAGCCTTGCGACGGAATGACGGGAACAAGTCCGGCATTGAAAAATTTCACAATGAACCCGACAGTCTCGGGGCGTATTCCTGAGAAGCCCTTCGCCAGTGCATTCACACGGAGGAGCATCATCGCACGAACGATTTCCGGCGGCAGGGGTTCACCGGTCCCCGCTGCATGGCTCGCGATGAGATTGTTCTGAAGTTCCTCGATCTTGTCGAAGGGAATGTTGACATTGCTGAATTCGCCGAACCCCGTCGTGACTCCGTAGATGCGTTCTTTTTTTTCAAGCCATTCTTCGACAAGCGTGCGCGATCGGCGCATCGATCGTACCGAGGATGCAGTCAATGACACATGTGAGGGTGCAGTTGCCGCCGCGAAAAGATTCGGGATCGTCAGGCTCTTGCCGTCGAGTTGAAGTTTTGTCAAGGGAGGAGGGTGTGATAGTGGTGGAAATTTTTCTCAATGTAGCGAGGTATTTGGTGATTTTCAAGCGGAAGCGGGAGACGGGCAGCGGCTCATTTGGGGAGGGAAGAATGCTCACGCATAATCGTGCAATGCAGAAGGAATGGAGATGTTTCGCTTGAGCGGCTATGCGTGATAACTTGATATCTTCGAAAAACTCCCATGATCGTTCGTCGACTAGAAATTACCTGAAGCTTTATCGATTCCTATGCAATGGCCTCAGAAGGAATGATATCCGGCGTTGTTTCGTGGAAAATGGAGATTGAAACTGTGGCGAAAATGAATTATTTTAGCAAAACCATCATCCTCGTTTACACTCATTGGTCAATGAATATTTCATCCCTTTTTCAACAAAGGCAGTTGAAACCGTCCTGGTCGTATACAACGTCTGGCGTACTCTGGCGGCTGCTTTTTTCAGAGACCAATTTTATTGTAGGTGAAGACAGGGATACGGCTGCAAAACAAGTTTTGTTTTTTTGCCTGAATGCGGCGAATGGGGATGTCCTGTGGAAGAATGTGTCGTTCGGCGAATCCTGGTGGATTGGAATTGAGACGGTCGTACACGATAAAGTATTCCTTCACGGGTTCAAGAAGCCAGACATGCCGGAGCATTGCAAGATCATCGCTGTCGATCTGGGGACCGGTAGGGAGCTGTGGCGCAACAATGACTTTGCATTTCTTTACGCGACCCCGGAGAAGGTGATGGCGTACCGCGATATGTTTGAGCGTCGAATGTTCTATGAGCTCGATGCGGCGACGGGCGAGTTCCTGCAGGAATTAAGTGAAGCTCCTGCGGACCTGTACGAGGCAAGAGACGGAATTCGCGGCCGCGACAATTTCCTCTTTCCCGAACCTCTGACCGAGGACAACTCGGAGTTTTCCCTTGTTGCACCGCTGGTTGACAAGTATTGTACGAGAAGCGCGATCCGCGGGTCGATAGAGTACATCCGTTCGAACGGAAAACTGCTGTTCAACTACCACGCGGTCGAAGGCAGGGATGAAAAGAAGAATCTTGACATTTTGCAGAACAGATTTTGCATCGTTGACGAAGAGAATGCCAAGCAAGTATATGCCGACATCATAAATTCTTCGACTCCCGGCGCCGTGCCCGATTCATTTTTTGTCGACGAATCCATCGCCTATTATATAAGAGAGAAGAACACGCTTATTGCTCTTTCGCTCGCAAAACGGTGATTATGAAATCCTTGATCGTAAAACATATCGATGCGTTCACCTCGAAGGCCTTCGCCGGGAATCCGGCTGCCGTTGTCCTCTCGGGAGATGGTCTCTCGGAGGCGCAGATGCAAAGCATTGCACGGGAGATGAATCTTTCCGAAACGGCGTTTGTGCTTCCACCGTCGAACAAGCACGCGGACCTTCGCATCCGCTGGTTCACACCGACCAATGAGGTAGCGTTATGCGGACATGCGACGATCGCCAGCTTCCATGCTCTTGCCGAAAATAGCCTGCACGGCATGAAGAAAAACGGATCGTATCCTTTTCATCTTGAGACGGCGTCGGGAATTTTACAGGTGCTTGTCGTGAAAGAGAACGGCGGCGCAACGGTGAGATTTGCGCTGCCGATGCCTCAGTTCAAGAAGAACCAGAATCTGAAGAGCGATTTTGTAAACTCGCTGGGAATGCAGGAGAACGATTTTGATAAAAGGCTCCCGTGTGTCTCCTGGGTCAACGCATTCTTGCCGGTCCGGCGGCTCTCGGTTTTGTATGACCTGCGCCCCGATTTTCAGGCTATGAAGAAAGTTTTGATCCGCAAGAAACTCCTGGGCATTTGCATCTTCTCCACCGAGACCGTTGATCGTTCATCGACTTTTCACTCGCGATTCTTCGCCCCAAACGACGGCATCGATGAGGATCCCGTCACAGGGTCCGCGAACGGGCCGCTCGGCGTGTACATGGTGGGGCACGGACTTGTCGGGAAATCGGACGGCCTGATCGAAATGATCGGTGAACAAGGCGACGCGATCGGAAGACCCGGCCGGGTCAAAGTCGAGGTCCATGTCGAAAAAGGCAAGCCGACGTCCGTCGCGATCGTAGGAAACGCCGTCACCGTGGTTGAGGGATCGCTTACTCTGTAAACTGTTACCTATCCATCATTTTTCAATCCCGGACAGTATGGGACTCTCACATATTCTTTTCACGATCGTGCTCGCGGCGTCTTTCGTCCTTTTCGGGTTCAGCGCGCGCCGGCTTCTTTCGTATTTGCAGATCGGCAAACCGGAGGATCGATTCGACCGTCCGATGATGCGGCTGCAAAGAGTTTTGAAGATCGCGCTGCTGCAAACGAAACTGATGCGCGAACCGCTCGCAGGGTCAATGCACCTTGCGATCTTCTGGGGTTTTCTGGCGCTTATTGCAGCGGTCATCGAATCGATCGGCGAGGGAATTACCGGCCATTTTTCACTGCGATTCCTAGGAAGATTTTATTCCGTTGTCACGTTTACGCAGGAAGTATTTTGCGTGCTCGTTGCAGTGTCCGTAGTTTTGGCTCTCTGGAGAAGATTCGTAACACATGTGAAGCGCTTGCGCGTCGACGCGCATGGAAACGCAGACGCAGCGGTGATTCTCTTCTGGATATTCCTGATCGTATCAACGCTCCTTTTTCAAAACGCAGCCCGCATCTCGCTCGGAGAGTATGGCGCCGGCCTCCAGTATCCGATCTCGTCGTCTATGGCTTCGGTCTTTTCAGGGACTGGTTCTTCAGGCGGATGGAGCCAGTTTTTCTGGTGGGCACATATCGTTCTCGTCCTTGGATTCCTGAATTACCTTCCGTACTCAAAGCATCTCCATGTGCTGACGTCGATCCCGAACGTGTATTTCTCGAGCTTGAATCCCCGCGGTGCATTAAAGCCGATCGCTCTCAACGATGAGTCGGCCGCGAAATTCGGTGCAACAGATGTAGACGACCTGACATGGAAGCAGCTGCTTGACGGCTATACGTGTACGGAATGCGGCCGGTGCGATTCCGTTTGCCCGGCAAACCTTACGGGTAAACGTCTCTCGCCGCGAAAAATTATCGTAGACACGCGCCGCCGAACGATGGAGAAAGCTCCGCTCCTCGCCATGGGAACAAGTGGCGAAACTGAACAGGAAACGTTAGGCCATACGCTCGTCGACCAGTTCATCACCGAGGATGAGCTTTGGGCCTGCACCACCTGCATGGCATGCGTGCAGGAATGCCCTGTGATGATCGAGCATGTGGACGAGATCGTCGATCTGCGCCGCGGACTGGTGTTGAACGAATCCCGTTTTCCCGCCGAGCTCCGTTCAACGTTCGATAATCTCGAGCGCAACTTCACGCCGTGGGGCTTCAGCCATTCTTCCCGCGCCGATTGGGCGGAGGGAATGGATATTCCGCGCATGGCCGACGGCGGCGACATTGATGTGTTGTTCTGGATTGGATGTGCAGGTGCGTACGATGCCCGCTACAGGAAAGTGACGCAGGCATTCTCCAAATTGCTGAAACACGCGGGTGTGAAGTTCGCGATTCTCGGCCTTGAAGAAAAGTGCAACGGGGATGCAGCGCGCCGGATGGGAAACGAGTATCTCGCTCAAACGTTGATGACGGAGAACATCGAGACGCTGAACAAGTACTCGGTGAAAAAGATCGTCACGACATGCCCGCACTGTTTTCATTCGCTCAAGAATGAATATCCCCAGTTCGGCGGCAATTATGAGGTTGTCCATCATGCCGATTTTTTGTCGGGATTGCTCGCGGCCGGGAAGTTCACGCCTGAAGGCTCGATTCGCGGGACGGTGACTTTTCATGACTCGTGTTATCTCGCCCGCTACAACGGCGTCATCGATTCCCCGCGCTCGGTGCTCGCGTCTATCCCCGAATTGTCCATCGCTGAAATGCCCCGTTCGAAAGACAGAGGCCTGTGCTGCGGGGCCGGAGGAGGGAGAATGTGGATGGAAGAAAAGGAAGGAAAACGCATCAATTTAGAGCGCACGGAAGAAGCGCTTTCTACGAGTGCGGGAACGGTCGGGACCGCATGTCCGTTCTGTATGACGATGATGTCCGACGGCGTGAAAGCTAAAGAGGCGAACGAACGGGTCCAGGTAAAAGACATCGCCGAATTGTTGTGGGAGTCGGTAGAAAAGACTGATCGGTAGCTGGTATAACGCAATGCTTTTTCACGTGTCGCCCCTGACGGGGCTTGATCAATAGTTGTTGCCCATTGCTACAAATATATCGCTCCTATCGGAGCGTGGCAGCGTCCTAATTTCAATTACTAGAAGCGGTCCCAAAAATGGTTTCCATGCAGAAAGCAGTCGTCAATGTCATGCTGAGCCCCGCTTTTCAGCGGGGTAGACTCCGCGAAGCAACCATGACATAAAAGCCTCGGAGAGTCAAGGTGTCTCATTGTCATGGATTCTCCCGAAGGTCGCGAAGCGATCC
>CAYTOA010000067.1:0-20622 GCA_964439265.1 uncultured Chitinophagaceae bacterium | reverse complement strand
CTAGTAAGATGATAATATAGCGTTGACACATTCTGCCGCGCATGCATAATAATCGAGCTGAATACTGCGTGAACAGTACTCTGGATTACGACGTGCGGGCAGGAGGATTTTTAAAGGCAGGCTACAGCTGTTGCGAAGGGGGCGGCAGTTGCTTAAACCATGAGACCTCCAGGTCCTTCTCATGCTTCTTATATCTTGTTTGATATGCATCAACATCTATACTTTGAGTAGTTTCGTCTTTATACTTTACCGAGATCCTGAACTGGAAACGGTGATTACATGGGAGATTTTTTCCCCTTCCGATCGCCGCTCCTCCAGAGCCCTGGCAGAGATTCATGCCTTGCGTTGTATGTTCATGAGATCGAACGGTCGCCTTTAGAATTTCGCTGATAGAAAAACCGCCGTTAACGCAGAACGGGCTGTGGCAATCGATATGCTCGCCAACATTTATTCCGTAAACACGGGTGGTGTGAACGTGTGATTTCGTTCTGTCGAAATCCGCATTACCGCTGCCTTCGGTCTCTGTCACTGTTATCCGCAGAGTTTCTATTTCAGGAAGAGATTCTTGAAATGATGCTTCATGAGAGAAAGCGAGTGTTTCGACCGTGTGGTGGTCCGACTCGTTCCGTGTTTCCCTTTTAGACATAATAAATTCTCCGGGCTTCGTAGACGATAATCTGTTGGTAATCGCCAATCTCAACGAAACGGCTGCATTCCTGCTGTTTGCGCGGTTTGAGCTTTTCGGGAATCCTGGAAGTGCTTGGCTACCAACCATTCCCTGGCCTCGCCGTATGAATGAAAGACTTCCGAGTCAATTCCATACGTTTCTGACTTTACGGAGACAAAACGCTTCAAGACCCTAGGCAGATCAAACGAGGATACTATTGCAAGACAATGATTATACCGATAGCGCATGGACGTAATAAAATCCGTCATGTTTTGAATCTCTCCTGTAGTCCTCGAGTAGACACTTTGAGATTCTCCAAAATCAAACATTAGGACGGAGTCTCGCGGTCGTTTAGGATCAACAAGCGAGTTGACAAGCGCCGAGCGAAGGTCGTTAAGTGAATATTCTCCGGACATGGTAATGACAATGATATTAAAATCATACGCATAATCTACAGGCATTTGTTGAACTCCTTTTCTGCTGAATGGACTAGGACTTGTCTCTGGCGAGTCAAGTTAGTAGATATGAGAAGCGTCAGTTCGTTAATCGAGATCCACCTATCCCAGAATGCTCATAACGATAATACTATAGATGTTGAAAATTGGGAATAGTCCAAAAGGATGATAAAGGGATTAATCCTTATCGAGAAGGGAAGGGGGCGGGAAGCAGGATAGTTTTTCGTTGATTTGATGCAAACTGAAGTCCGGCCTCAATGATGCCGGATGGGGATCGTGAATGTGCACAGCCGCCATTCACGATGAGTTGAAGTGCCTCTGAAAGTGAGGTCTGGGACAACGGTGCTACGATATCAAGTTCTCGTTCAATCTGAGAGTTTTCGAAACCCGGGCTAGCAATTCCGATGGTCTGTAAGGTTTCTTGATAAATCCAATCGGGCGGATATCTCCAAAACCTGATTGCATCTCTTCCTCCGTGTAGCCAGAACAGAGCAGAACTTTTACCTCTTTGTTAATCTTCACGAGCTCTTCGAAAGCGGTCCTGCCATCCATATTAGGCATCGAATAGTCAAGGATTACCAGTGCAATGTCCTGCTGATGTTCACGGTAGACTTCGATTCCCTGGATTGGGTCCAGAGTCTGGAAGACTCTGAAATTTGCTTCCGTGAAAACGTCGTTCAATAAATCCACAACAGATTCCTCATCGTCGATCACAAGAACGCTATGTCCCGCTCCGTTGATGGCAGGCGTCTCTCTATTCACCTGTCCCTCAGATTTCAGAACAGCGTTCGTCAGGGGAAATACTATCTCGAACGTCGTTCCTTTTCCTAACTCACTCTCAATACGAACGCCTCCCTTGTGTCCTTTGACGATGCCGAGCGCAGCGGCAAGGCCGAGTCCGCGTCCGGTGAACTTTGTCGTAAAAAACGGGTCAAAGATGCGAGCCATGATTTCTGAGGACATTCCACCCCCGGTATCGGCGACCTGAAGAAGAGCATATTTCCCCCGGGGGAGCGGATCATGCGTGTATCGAGAGTAGTTCGTACTAGCATCGGTGAGCTCAAGATGCTTTGTGCGAATCGTTATCAACCCCGGATTCGGCCCCATCGCTTCACTTGCGTTGATGATCAGATTCATGATCACTTGTTGGATCTGGCCTACGTCTCCATGAATAGAAAGAGGCAAAGGATCGATCTCATATTGCAGTTGAGTGGTTTTTGACACGGAGACCTTCAGCAACTGGGCATTTTCTTCTACGAGGCGGTTGAGGTCGATCTCTTGCGTAACGAATTTGCCCTTTCCCGAATAGGCAAGCAGCTGCCGTGTCAGATCGGCTGCCCGGTCAGCCGCCTGGATGGATTTTTCGATATGATACTTTGCCCGGCTCTCGTCGGGCAGTTTGGCGAGTGCGAGGGATGATTGTCCCATCATCGCATGAAGGAGATTATTGAAGTCGTGCGCAATGCCACCGGCCAGCGTGCCGATGCTTTCCAGTTTCTGCGCATGGCGTAATGCTTCCTCCGATTGCTTGCGTTCCGTGATGTCGGAGATAAGAAGCAGAAGCTGCAATTGAGCTTGATGTGAGAATGGAACGAATCGCGCCGTCAGCCAGAGATCCTTTCCAAAAGTGCTGATGTGATGAACCTCAACATCCTTTTCGCCGCCCGATGAAATGGCCGCTATTGCGGCTGCCTGGAGCCCAGATTTCTCCAATGACCTGAGTGTCCGAAAATTCTGTGTCATCAATTGTTCAATCGTTCCGCCCAATATCGTCGCTGCGGCGTTGTTCGCAGAGATGACCTCGCCGCTGTCTTTAAAAGTGATAATGCCAATGGGTGATGCGTCGAAGATCGTTTGGCTGTATTCCAGCGCGTCGGAAATCTGCTGTTCCGCCCGTTTGCGTTCCGTAACATCCCGGACAATTCCCTGCATGTAGCGTGTATTTCCGATTTCAATCGTTGAAGCTGTGATAAAGGCAATAAAGGTCGTTCCATCCTTGCGCAACAGTTCTGTCTCCCGATAGTGGGGGTTGTCTTTGTTCGCATCCTGATTGAAAAGCTTCATAGTAGTTGTCATCGGAACCAAATCACTGACATGCATCCTGAGCATTTCTTCCTCAGTGTATCCGGTCATTTTGCAGAATGCATGATTGACCATTATGTACTGACCCGCTTCATCCGCAATGCCGATACCATCATTACTTTGTTCAACCGCCGCACGATAGCGGAGCTGAGTTTCACGGAGAGCATTCTCTACCCGTTTTTTTTCGGTGATGTCATGATCGATGCCTAATATCAACTCATGACCTTCAAAAGTAATGATAGACGTTGACGTCTCAATTTGAAAGCTATGACCATCGCGATGTTGATGGGATGTTTCGAAATGCAGTACACCTTCTTGTCTGATGCGTTCAAGATACGCGGCACAATCTTCGATTTCCGCCAGAGGGGAGTGGAGAACACTGATCCGTTTTCCTACCAATTCTTCGTGCGTGTATCCGTTCATTTGACATGCGCGTTCATTGCAGTCCACAATCATCCAGTCACCAGGGTCGTCAGAGGGATCAAGAAGCATCAATGCTTCCGGAGAGGCGGAGAATAAAAGATGGAATCGTTCTTCACTCTCTTGCAGAGATTCCTCTGCTCGTTTCCGTTCGGTAATGTCGCGATCGATGCCCAAGACTAATTCGCGTCCTTGAAAGGTCATGATCGAATTGGACACTTCGATGGGGAAGAGATGTCCGTCCCGATGGCGATGAGTTGCTTCAAAACGCAGTATCTCTCCGCGTCGAATGCCTTCCAGATATGCAGCGCGCCCTTCTGCGGTTGAATGGGCAGGATCAAGAATACCGATTGACCTGCCAATCAATTCCTCGCGTGTGTATCCGTTCATTTTGCATGCGCTTTCGTTGCAGTCGACAATCGGCCAGTCAGCGACATCGCTAAAAGGATCGAAGACGAGAAATGCATCGGGCGAGACGTCGAACAAACGATGGAATCGTCCTTCACTTTCCCGCAGTGCGTTCTCCGCTCGCTTACGGTCAGTAATGTCGCTTCCGATCGTCGAAACTCCTATAACACTTCCTTCTTTATCCTTGATCGGCGAAACGGTCAAGGACATATCGATGAGCTGTCCGTCTTTTCCCCGCCGAACTGACTCAAAACGGTTAAATCGCTGACCAGATCGTATTTTTCCGAGAACCTCCTCCTTTTCGTTCGGACGGTCGGGAGGAAAAAGAAGTGAGATCGGCTTGCCGACGATCTCATTCTCTTTGTAGCCATAAATTCTCTCTGCGCCGGCGTTCCAACTTGTTATGATGCCGTCCAGCTCTGTGCTAATGATGACTTCGTCTGAGGATTCGACAATTGCAGCAAGTTGGGCTGCTTTTGCCTCTTCCTTCTTGCGTGCGGTGATATCGCGAATGTTGCACTGGATAACCTGAAGATGATCCACTTCATATGAGTTGGTGACAAACTCCGCTTCGATTTGCCTGCCATCGCTGGCGTCCAAGAGCATATCCTCGAAACGAACGTAGTTCTTTTTTTGCAGTTCCAGAAATTTTTCTTTGTTGGCAATGATATTATTCAGGAATCCGAGTTCCCAAACTTGTTTCCCAAGGAGCCGTTCATGCGAATAACCGAGCAGGTTCAGCAAATACGGATTAGCATCCAGGATCATCCCCGTTTCCGCATCCAGGATTAATATCCCGTCCTTTGCTGTTTCGAAGAGGCGACGATAACGCGTTTCCGAATTCTTCAGCGAGGAGTTTGCCTTTTGAAGCTCACTTGTCCGTTCCGAAATGATCCGTTGAAGCAATTTGTTGCGTTCCTCCAGGCCCTTCAGAGGATAAATTTCTCCTTTGTCTACTAAGCCATAAGGAACAGAAATACTGCTGTGTGCGATTTTCCATTTGCCTTCTCGCCTATGAAAGATCAAGACAAGCCTTACGGTCTCTCTGGAAAAGTAGTCGTCTTCGATCGGCAGTTTGATAGCAAAAAAACTCGTCACAACAGCAACATCCTCGGATAATGATTGGATTGCGAAATCCTTTATGTCGATATGCAATCTCTCCTTAACTTGGGCAAAATCCTGCCGGGTTACGGCGATCCACTCCTCCATATCCTTTACCAGAACGTCGCTGCCGCCTGCAAATCCGGAGAAGTCTGAGCTAAATTGGTTTGTAAGCAGTTCATTTCTCGAGGAATACATCTCGATGTATTCGTCAAAGAGATTCTTTATTTCTTTATATGTTGAAGAATCCATAAGTCCATTCCGTTCGGGGCAATACTCATGCTCCGGATTAGTTGCACTCCATCTGTGCGGATCTATTGCTGGTGCCATCTCACAAAAATGTCGCTTGATCGTTCGACGCACTCACCCGCTTTGCAAGCGGGAGCGCCTGCTAACGATGAGCGGGCCATTTGTTCACCCTGGCCAATTCCGCCCCGCTACGGCGGAACGGGAGCGTCCGGCGAAGCCATCCCTTCGGGAGAAGGGCGGACACAAAGCCGTGTTCGAGACACGTTCTTGTAGCTGTTTCAAAAATGGTGTCGGTGTAGAATGCATTTGTCATTGTAATGCAGGACGTAGCAAGCATCCACAACACTGAACCCTCGTAGATTCAGAGTGCCCAATTGTCATGGATACTCCAAAAGGGGCTCAACGCTGCTCCGCCCAGATTGAAATTTGTCCGAGCATTAGAGATGGCTTCAATAAAACGCAAAAAATCTCCATCATCGCGAGGATTCCGGAGATCATCGAACAGTTTTTCTCCGCTTCCCCCTGCCTCGATGTACGCCCGACCCTTGAAGTAAATACTTGTCTAAGACAATGGATTCCACAACAACTATGCCTTTAATAACCAGCATTGATTGGGAGAATCGTGGTGAGATTTATTGGGAATGGGAAGAATTTACTGCGATTTGCGAGTTTGGCAAAAAGGCGATTGATGAACTTCGCCATCCAATGCCCATTTTATTCTCTCAAGAAGTGTAGTTCGCCGGCACTATGAAAAGACTATGACGCATCTATCATTGAGCACTCATTGTTGCCGATTCCAAGGCGGCATTTGCAAAGCTGTACGTTTGTAAAAGTGCTTTGTCGGCAGGAGAGATGCTCCATGACCTTAGCTTTCCGTTCCTTAAGGGACCTCAGAACTCGTTGCTTCATGCGTTAACTAATGGTCGAACAGAGTATGCTCGAGCGCGGGAAAAGCAAGAACACCAGCTCTATTTCGGGCATGAAGACTTAAATCACTCAAGAGCCAAGCCGCGGTGTCCATAGTCTGGAACCCGTCCATAAAGCAGTCCAGCAGGGTCATTAATCTGCGGCATTCAGAAAGAACCTATAATCAAAGTGGAGCAGTTGCGAAGTGCTCTTGACGCCCAGATGATTCACTACCACAACAAGAAAACACAAACTAGAAGAACTTAAAGCAGTCGAACTTCAATGCTGACGTTTGCTGAATCTAACGGCATTGCAAAGATCAAAATGCTTGGTAAGCTGAGCTCAATCTCGCTGACTACCTTATAAATGCCGAATGATATTATAGTACCATCTGGAGAATGGGAACTATGTGACAACGTTGCGTAGCTTTATTTGCGGCTTCATCATAGTTACCACTTCCGGCATTTATGTCGGGACGCTGCACAATTACTGAATGGCCTTGTGCAGAAGTTCTATTGATGTCTCGGGAGCCGGCATGGGCAACAGAGAACACCGGAAGATCAGGTCTCACAATTTTCTTATTGATTCAATGGGAACCGATTATTATATTTATTGGGTCAACAAGAAGAGACACCACAGAGAAAGACTTAGCACAGCGATAGGGAAGACGTTGAAACTGCTGAGAGAAAAGTCATAATTCTTGACGGTTTTGCAGAAATAAAGAAGCAATCGATTTCAAGACACGCGCAAAACTTTTTGTTCTTCCCGGGCTCTTAGCTCAGTTGGTTTAGAGCGCTACCTTGACACGGTAGAGGTCAAAGGTTCGAATCCTTTAGGGCCCACTCGATTCCCATCCCCGTTCCAAACCCCAAGACCATCATTGCTGCAGCAGTTTGTATTTGTAGAATTCCCCTTTAGCTTTCATCAGCTCGTCATGCGTTCCTGATTCTACGCACGAGCCGTTCTTCAATACCATGATCCGGCTTGCATTGCGGATCGTCGACAAGCGGTGTGCCACGATGAATGTCGTTCGGCCTTTGATCAATCTCCGGATCGCTTCCTGGATCAGGGATTCTGACACAACGTCAAGCGAGGACGTCGCCTCATCAAGAATGATCACCCTCGGATTTCTCACGAGTGCCCTGGCTATCGAAATGCGCTGACGCTGGCCGCCGGATAAGCGCGTCCCCATTTCACCGAGCTTCGAATCGAGACCATGAGGCATTTTCGAAACGAACTCCGCTGCGTTTGCCATTTCGAGTACTTCCCACAGGCGCCGGTCGCTGACGGTATCCGCGCCGTAGACAATGTTCTCACGGATCGATCCGCTGAAAAGCAGCGTCGTTTGCGGAACCACGGCGAGAAACCTCCGGTACTGCCGCAGGTCCAACTCTCTCATGTCAGTGCCATCCAGCAATATCCGGCCGGATGTCGGCCTTCTGAATCCGATCACGAGTCCCATGAGTGTTGTTTTCCCGGACCCCGATTCGCCGACACAAGCCACGGATTCACCAGCCTCTATTTCACCCGAAAGATTTGAGATCGCCGGCTGCTGGCTTTTGTCATACGTATAGCTGACGTTGTCGAATACAATATGTCCTTCAACCGACGTGACAGGATGTTTTCCCGCATTCTGCTCCACGTCCGGTGATTCGAGGATCTCGCTGATAGAACGGATAGATTCAAAACCCCGTGCGAGGTCGGGATATGAATTGAGGATCATGTTCACCGCGCCGACGATCATTGCGAAGAAACTCTGGAATAAGACGACGTCTCCGACGCTGATGGTTCTTCGATACGCAAGGATGGCGGTGAACATCAGGCAGACCAGCATCACCGCCTGGAACGATGTCCATGAACTTGCACCGAAGATCGCTCCGATCATTTCGAGCCGAATGCCTTTGCTCTTCACCATTTCAAGTCTGGAGGTCATCTTCGAGACTTCGATCTCCTCGACGCCGTGAGCTCTCGTGATCGGGATCATCTGGATCATCTCGATGACATTTGCGGAAAGAAATTCTATTTCACTCCTGTATTCCTTGTTCCGCGCCGTCATCTTCTTCGAAAACACAAAGACGAGGCTCGACGAAATCGGCACTGAGACGAGATAGAAGAGAGCGACGATCGGTTGTTTGAAGACCGTGAACGAGAAAGCGAAGAGGATCGTGAGGATCGCAGGAAGGACGGAGTTCATAAGATTGCGCGAAAGTATTTCGAGAGTCTCAACATCGCGAAGGATCTTTGTCTGAAGCTTCCCCGACTGGTACTTGTCGTGGAACGAGATGGACAACTCCTGAAGCCGCTTAACGATCGAAGAGCGCAGATTCAGCTGCATTGTGTTGACGGCGCTGCTGAACGCCCTCACATAGAGGGTGTGCATCGGAATATTTTGAATGATGATCAGAAAGAATATGCCTCCTACCATCCACAGGTCTTGCTCGGAATATTTTGATGTGTCGCTGATGATGTTAATGATCCGCGCTATGACAACCGGAAGGAACCAGACAGGAGAGTGCTTGATGGTGAAAAAAATAATTGCGGCGGTGATCTTCAGATATTGCCCGTGATAAATACGCACAAAATTTCTGAACGGATGAGCGAGCGCCAACTCAAATTGCGATAAGTCTTTTTCAGGCATCCCGGATCTCATAAAAACAATGTTGTGGCGTAACGCCATTGCCGTTCAAAATACAAAAACCTCCATCATCAAAATAAATCAGGAGGTCTAAGCCGTGATTCCCCGGTACCGGCTCTATTTTCTGAATGAATGTACCAGGAATCCATAGGAGAATCAAGAAGAATGGAGAGCGGGTATTGCCTTACTTTGAACAAACCTCAAGGGACTTTTACAACGAGAAGAAGATATCACGCAACGACGCCAAGCCGCAAGGGAAACCTATCCATTCCCTTTGCGTCTCAGCGACTTTCCGTGACCAAGTTGCCGCCTATCCTGAATTACGACACTGCCGGAGAGCGGCGGTTTGAGGAGCTGTCGGATACCTGTCGGCGCTCTAATATAAAGAAGGTATCCAATTGCTTTAATGGAACAAGGATATTTGCTTTCATCGTTTTCGCATGGTACATTCTTTGGCACGCCCGTTCGAGGCCGCCCAAGTTTCAGACTAATTTTATAATCGCGATATCGGCAGTTCAAAGAAAGAACTGCAATTTAACAGCATTTTACCGTTGCTATTCTTCGGACTTGCGCAGTTGAGTTTTCAAATATTTTGACCTATTTTTAACTTCGCATTGACCGAAGATGAATAACATGCACGCTAACGCACCGAAAGATTTTCCATGACCGAACCGCATACGCTTCATGTGCTTCTTGCGGATGACGAGGACTCATTCCGCCTGAGTATCGAGATGGGACTTAAAATGACGAGCACCTATGCAATAGAGTCATGCAGCTCGGGAGAGGAAGCAGTAGACCTCATGAAGAGGGAGACCTTCGACGTCATATTGCTCGATAATCGCATGGGAGAGATGTCGGGAATGGATGTCCTCGAGTGGATGCACTCTCAAAAGATCTCGACGCCGGTCATCCTCGTCACCGGCGCCGGCTCGGAATCAACGGCAATCGAAGCCATGCAGCTTGGCGTCTACGATTATATACGTAAAGATCACGTCGATGTCGAACGATTGTCGCTCGCGGTGAAGAGTGTTCACGAACGGTACCAGTACCGGAAGCAGATTATTGAGAACGAAGCAAAAGAACGTCTCTTGCAGGAAAAGCAGGACGAGCTCGATTCGCTTCACACCTTTCACGATACCGTGAATTCTGTGGGGCAACTGGTCGAAAAGAGCCTCGCCGACCTGTCGTCCAGCTTGAGGAGACATGAGAGCGAATTATTAGGCGATGTCAAGGAGGGGAAAGAAGCAGAATGCAGAGAGGTCCTCAACGAATTGAAGCAGGGCCTTGAGGTTATTTCATCGGGAGTCAGTTCGATGCGCAGTCTTGCAACGATGGTCACACGGAAACTGGATGAAATTCATATCGCTCCGCCGCACGTCAAACACTAGGAGTACATTCCACTTGTTTCGAGTTCTCTGTTCCGCGATGACGGCTATCATTTCTATCCGTTGTTTATCCTTTCGTTCTTCAATCATCGCGGCTCTTCACGCTGCAGCAGTTATCTCAACAGTGTAGAATCGGTTCATTCTAAGAGGAAATATATGCGTAATTCTTCCGCTTCATTCAAAATAGTACTCATCCTTCTTATTTCAGGCCTTCAGCTCCGCGCACAAGGTGAAAGAAATCAATTGAGCCTCGATGATATTTTCACCTCCGGAAAATACGCAGGGAAGGCGATAACCGGAGTTCACTGGCTGAATGATGGAGCACGTTACTCTTACTATGAAAGAGATACTGCCGCAAAGGTGACAAACATCTTTATCTACGATGTGAACAGTAAATCCAGCCGCCGGGTCTTGACCACCGCAGAGCTGAAAATGGCTCAGGACGATCCGCCGTTCAGGTTTACGACATACCAATGGTCGCCGGATGAAAAGCAGATACTCTTTATTTCAGCCCCTCCGGAAAGAGAGTACCTTTCCCGATTGACCCCTGCTGGAAATATCTTCGTCTACGATCTCGGAAATAAATCATTCCGCAGGTTGACGAACGTATCGGACCCTCAGTATAACGTAAAGTTCTCGCCTGATGGAAAATCAATCGGCTTCGTCCGGAATAACAATATATTTGTTGTCGACGTTGCCTCCGGCGCGGAACGGCAGTTGACGACTGACGGTGCTGAACATATCATCAACGGAAAATTCGATTGGGTCTACGAGGAAGAATTCGAGATCTCCGACGGATGGCAATGGTCTCCGGACGGCAAACACATCGCATTTTGGCGGCTGGATGAGAACCGCGTTCCCGAGTACACCCTGACCGAATGGGATTCGCTCCATCTTACTCTGATCCCGATGCGCTACCCAAAAGCAGGAGAACCAAACTCGATCGTCAAGATCGGTGTGATTGACCTCCAATCCTCTATGACAAAATGGATGGACCTTGGATCAAACGACGACATTTATATTCCAAGAATGCAATGGACGCTCGACCCGGCCATCCTCTCTATCCAGCGAATGAACCGCGCACAAAACGTTCTTGAGCTACTATATGCCGACATCGTTACCGGAACTACACACACAGTGCTGACAGAATCGGAAGAGAAATGGGTTGACATATCGAACGACCTGACGTTCCTTAAAGACGGAAATTTTATTTGGCCGTCGGAACGGGACGGCTATCGGCATCTCTATCTTTATAAGAACGACGGGACGGTTGTCAATCAAATTACAAAGGGCGAATGGGAAGTTGATTCATTTTGCGGCGTCGATGAAAAAACAGGCACAGTCTATTTTTCTTCGACGGAAGTGTCACCGCTTGAACGACACATTTACAGAATCCAGCTGGATGGAAGGAAGAAGAAGAGAATAACAGAGATGGCAGGTACGCACACTGCAAATTTCTCCCCTACGTATAAGTATTTCCTCGATACATACTCAAACATTTCTACGCCTCCCAGGATCTCACTGATGAACAATGAAGGCTCCGTTCTCTCGGTGGTAGAAGAAAATAATATTCAAACGTTGAAGAATGTTCAGATAGGGAAGACCGCCTTCTTGTCGATCACGACGGCGGACGGAGTGAGTCTCAACGCTTCGATCATGAAGCCGGCAAACTTCGATTCAACGAAAAAATATCCTGTCCTCGTTTACACATACGGAGGTCCCGGGTCTCAGGTTGTCCGAAATGCCTGGGAGCGAACATCCGACGTCTTATGGTACACCTACCTCGGCGAACACGGATATCTCATCTTCATGGTCGATAACCGCGGGACGGGAGCGCGCGGCAAAGCATTCAAAACTGCCGGATACAGAAATCTTGGCAAATGGGAAGTGAACGATCAGGTGGAAGGGGCTAGGTACCTTTCGTCCCTGCCATATGTTGATAGAGAGAGGATCGGCATCTGGGGCTGGAGCTACGGCGGCTACCTGACCAGCATGGTGATTCTCAATGGTGCCGACTACTTCAAAGCGGCCGTCGCCGTCGCTCCTGTGACGAGTTGGAGATATTACGATAACATTTACACCGAAAGGTATATGGGGACTCCGCAAAACAACCCGTCCGGGTATGTCGAGAGCTCTCCGATCACCCATGCCTCAAAGCTCAAAGGGAAATTCCTCCTTATCCATGGGACGAGCGATGACAATGTGCATTTCCAGAATACGGCGAACTTTGTCTCAGCACTGGAAAAGGCAAACAAGCAGTTTTCGTTGAGGTTCTATCCGGACAAGAATCACGGCATCTACGGCGGCGTAACACGGCTCAATCTCTACACGCTGATGACGAACTTCATTCTGACGAACTTATAGAAATGAAAAAGAGGTTGTTTTCTGCGGGATATTGAAGTGATGCCATGACTTTTGCTATTTTTGGATTTTGATCAACGGAAAAAGTCACGGCATCATTCAGCGTCAAGCGTTTGTTTCTTGCATTTCTCTTCTCTTTTTGCTACTTTATACGTAAACAAGGGAGCAATTACTGGAAGTGATTCATTTCGGATTCAATGCAATTGGTGGGTTTGTGCATCGGAGATTGCTCTCTCCGATTTTTTATTTTTTGGCTTAGAAAGTGATGAAGAAGATTACAATAGCTTTTCCGGACAGCAGCAAGAAGGAATTTGAGAGCGGAATTACCGGGCTTCAGATAGCCGAAGGCATAAGCCGCGGCCTGGCGAAGAATGCCCTGTCCGTGACGGTGAACGGCGAAGTCTGGGACTTGACGCGGCCGATTTCAGAGGACGCTTCCGTAAAGATCAACACTTGGGACGCTCCTGAAGGAAAATCGACTTACTGGCACAGCTCCGCTCATTTGATGGCCGAAGCTGTCGAAACTCTGTTCCCCGGCACGCGATTCGGGATCGGCCCTTCCATCGACAACGGATTCTACTACGACATCGATATGGGCGACCACTCTTTGACAGCTGAAGACCTTGCCGCGATCGAATCGAAAATGAGGGAGTATGCCGGGCGCAATGAGCCGTTTAAGCGGGAAGAAGTGCCGTGGGAAAAAGCCGTCGACTATTTCACGAAGAAAGGGGACCAGTATAAACTGGAGCTCCTGAACGAATTCAAGGGCCAGACGATCAGCATGTATCACCAGGGAAATTTTACTGACCTTTGCTACGGCCCTCACATCCCGTCCACGGGAAGGATCAAGTTCATAAAGTTGATGAGCGTTGCCGGCGCATACTGGAGAGGTAACGAGAAGAACAAAATGCTTCAGCGGATATATGGAATAACTTTTCCCACGAAGCAGGAACTCGATGATTATCTTTTTAGAATTGAAGAAGCAAAACGGCGCGACCATCGCAAGATCGGCGCCGAAATGGAATTATTTCTTTTGACGCCCAAAGTCGGCAGCGGCCTTCCGCTCTGGATGCCGAAAGGAACGATCATCAGGGAAACCCTCGAGAAATTTTTGCGCGAAGAGCAGCGGAAGCGCGGTTATCAACCCGTGGTGACTCCGCATATCGCGAATCTGGATCTCTACAAAACCTCGGGCCATTACCCGTACTACAAAGAATCGCAATTTGCGCCGATAACGATGGAAAACGGCGAACAGTTCTTGTTGAAACCGATGAACTGTCCCCACCATCATCAGATCTATTCGGCCAAGCCAAGGTCGTACCGCGACCTTCCGGTGCGCCTGTCGGAGTTCGGCACGGTCTATCGGTACGAACAGTCCGGCGAAATGAGCGGGTTGACGCGCGTGCGCGGCTTCACTCAGGATGACGCGCACATTTACTGTTCCCACGACCAGCTGAAAGATGAGATCGCGCGGACTGTTGAGTTGACTCAATTTGTCTTTCGCACCTTCGGCATGGAAGTGACAACGCGGCTCTCGTTCCGCGACGACAAGAACGTCGATAAGTTCGGCGGCGAAGCGGCTTTCTGGGAACAGGCCCAGCGCGAGATCAAAGAGGTTGCCGATGAGATGAAACTAGAGTATTTTATCGGGATCGGCGAGGCATCGTTTTACGGACCGAAGATCGACTTCATGGTCAAGGATGCGATCGGCAGAACGTGGCAGCTCGGCACTGTTCAGGTTGATTATGTCATGCCCGAGCGGTTTCAGCTTGAATACACCGGCAGCGACGGACAGAAACACCGCCCCGTTATCATTCACCGTGCGCCGTTCGGATCGTTCGAACGATTTATCGGAATTCTTATCGAGCATTTTGCCGGAGATTTTCCGCTCTGGCTCGCGCCGGTACAGGCAGTTGTTATCCCTATAACCGATGCGCATGCTGAATACGGCAAAGAAATATTCGAAGCATTGAAGAAAGCCGATATCCGTGCCGAGTTCGACGACCGGAATGAAAAGGTCGGCTACCGGATCCGGGATTGGGAAATGAAAAAGGCGCCGTACATGCTCGTCGTCGGGGAGAAAGAAAAAACTGCCGGCACGATTTCGGTACGTCAGCATAAAAAAGGAGATCTCGGAAGCCTGGCAACTGGAAAGTTTATCGAACAAATCCAAAACGAAATCCAACAGAAATCTATCACCGCATAGGAGATACCCGCATCAAAAGTAAAGGTCCCCGTATAAACGATGAGATACGCGCAGTGCAGATCCGCGTAATCGACGACAACGGCCAGCAGCTTGGAGTGATGACTCCGCGCGATGCGCTGACCATCTCCCAGCAAAAAGGCAAAGACCTTATTGAAGTCGTACCGAACGCCGTGCCCCCTGTTTGTAAGATTATGGACTTCGGCAAGTACAAGTACGAACTTCAGAAAAAAGAAAAAATTCAGAAGAAGCATCAGCATGTCAGCCTCGTGAAGGAGCTTCGTTTTCATCCTAACACCGATGTGCATGATTTTGAGTTTAAAGCAAAGCATGCGCTGCAGTTCATCGCTGACGGTCACAAGGTGAAAGCGACGGTTATCTTCAAGGGACGCGAAATAACGTACAAGGACCACGGAGAAAGCCTGCTGAACAGGCTTACCGAGCGTCTCGTCGACGTCGCGAAGATCGACCAGCCCCTGCACATGGAAGGCCGGAACATGATCATCTTCTATGCACCCGACAAAGCTGTTAAGGCTAAGCCGGAAAAATTGGCAACAGAAACCAAACCAGCATAACACAAAGGAAAAATATGCCGAAAATGAAATCGCACCGGAGCGCTCGCAAGACCTTCAGGGTCACCGGAACCGGAAAGATCAAGCGCCATAAGATGAACCGGAGACACATTCTTACGAGCAAGGCGACAAAACGCAAACGTCACCTTCGCCGTTCAGGCCTGGTATCGGCGGTCGACGAAAAGAACATCAAACGTCTGCTTGTCATGTAAGTGTTTCATTTAATTCACGTCTATTCATAATCACCTAAGGAGACAAGAGCAACTATGCCACGTTCGCAAAACAAAGTTGCCTCCCATCGCCGTCGCAAAAGAATTCTCAAAGAAGCGAAAGGCTATTGGGGCGCGAGAAGCAAAGTCCTGACGGTAGCCAAACACAGCGTCGATAAAGGCTATCAGTACGCTTACCGGGACAGAAAAGCAAAAAAGAGAACATTCCGACAATTATGGATCGCGCGCATCAATGCCGCGGCACGGTTGCACGGGATGACCTATTCAACGCTTATCGATGCCATGCATAAGAAGCAGGTCGATATTAACCGCAAAGTACTCGCGGAACTTGCGGCAGGAAACCCGGAAGCATTCGCGGAAGTTGTAAAGTTCATCAAAGCCTAAGACTACTCTTCCCGCCATGCCATGCTATCGGTGTCGGCGGGAAGTTTTGTTTCATCCCAGAATAACAGTTCCACGACAATGTCAGAGTCGTCTCCGAATTTAGAACAGTCAATTCAATCGGTCCGAGAGAAATCTCAAGCATCCGCGGCAAGCATCGCTTCGCAGGAAGATCTGGAAAAGTTCCGGATCGAGTTCCTTGCCCGGAAGGGGAGCGTTGGCCAACTCTTCGACGATTTGAAGCTCGTCCCGCCGGACTTGAAGCCGAGCTATGGGAAACAGCTGAACGATCTTCGCGTTTTCGTCGACTCCCTCTATCAATCGGCGAAACAAAAGGTCGAATCGGCTCATGCCCGTAAGGAGAGCTTCATAGATCTTACGCTTCCCGGAAGAATCGTGCCGCTTGGTACGCGCCATCCGATCACTCAAACCTTGCAGGACCTTTCCTCGATTTTCACTTCCATGGGATTCGGGATCGTCGACGGTCCAGAGATCGAAGATGATTACCACAATTTCGAAGCGCTGAATTTCCCGCCAGACCATCCTGCGCGCGACATGCAGGATACGTTCTTCGTTGACAAAGATAAATTGCTGCGCACTCACACGTCTCCGGTCCAGATCCGGGTCATGAAAGAACGCCGTCCGCCGGTGCGAGTGATCATGCCGGGACGCGTATACCGGAATGAAGCGATCAGCGCCAGAAGCTATTGCCTCTTCCACCAGGTTGAGGGACTGTACGTCGACAAGAACGTAACCTTCAGCGAATTGAAGGGCACGCTCGTCGCCTTCGCGCGTGAATTCTACGGAAGCAATCTGAAATACAAGTTCCGGCCGAGCTTTTTCCCGTTCACAGAGCCGAGCCTGGAAATGGACATCACTTGCTTCCTGTGCTCCGGAAAAGGATGCCGGGTCTGCAAACAGTCGGGATGGCTGGAGATCCTTGGGGCCGGAATGGTACATCCGAATGTCCTGAAAAATGTCGGTTACGACCCGGAGGAATTCACGGGCTTTGCTTTCGGCATAGGCGTTGAACGAACCACATTACTGAGACACAATATTTCCGACATCAGGCTCTTGTTCGAGAACGATATTAGATTTCTAAAGCAGTTTTAGTCCTTACCACTATGCGCATATCTCTTAATTGGTTACGCCGCTACGTTCAATTCAAAATTAGCCCCGATGAGTTGGCTCAACAGCTTACGTCAGTCGGCTTGGAGGTAGAGGGAATCGAAGACCTTGGCAGTGCATTGAAAGGTTTTGTTGTAGGAGAAGTTCTTTCGGTGAGGAAACATCCGAATGCCGACAGGCTTTCCGTGTGCATGGTCAAAGTGGCAGGAGCAGCAAGAATAGATGAGTCGGCTTCAGACCTCCAGATCGTTTGCGGTGCTCCGAATGTTCACGCTGGACAAAAAGTTGCCGTAGGATTGGTCGGCGCTGTTGTTCCAAAGAATCAACATGATCCCGAGGGAAAACCGTTCACGCTCTCAAAGCTCAAAGTGAGAGGGGAAGAATCAAGCGGGATGATCTGTTCTGAATACGAACTGGGGCTTGGTAAAGATGCCAGCGGTATCCTGGTTCTTGAACCCGCCGCCAAGGTGGGGACGCCATTGGCAAATTATTTCGGTGCCGACGATGTCTCGTTTGAGATCGGGGTGACTCCGAATCGCCCGGATTGCCTGAACCATATCGGAATCGCCAGGGAGGCAGCACCGCTGCTGAAGAAGAAACTTCTCATCCCAGCGATAAAACTCCACGAGAACAAAAGTAAGCCTATCAAGAAAAGCATATCCATCGAGATACGGAACAAGGAAGCGTGTCTCCGCTACTCCGCTCGATTGATTACTAACGTCAAAGTTGCTCCATCGCCTCAATGGCTTCAATCGCTTCTCAAGTCTTGCAGCATCAGACCGATAAATAATGTTGTCGACATCAGCAATTTTGTGATGTACGAATCGGGCCAGCCGCTGCACGCGTTTGATTACGATACTCTTCGGGGAAAAAAAATCATCGTGAAGAATGCCCTGGAAGGCGAGAAATTTACGACGCTCGACGGCACGGAACGCACACTTTCTTCCTCGACTCTTATGATCTGTGACGGTGAGCAAACGGTTGCTATTGCCGGCGTCATGGGGGGACTCAATTCTGAGATCTCCGACTCCACGACATCGGTCCTTATCGAAAGTGCCTGCTTCGAACAAACAAGCATTCGAAAGACGGCAAAGCGCCTGGGCATTTCCACAGACGCGTCGTATAGGTTTGAACGAGGGACCGATCCGAATGGCACGCTCTTCGCAGCCGACAGGGCAGCAATGCTTCTCGCGGAACTTGCGGGAGGGGACGTCCATAGCGGGGTTGTTGATGTGTATCCGAAAAAAATAAATGAGAAGGGGATCGCACTTCGCCTTTCTCGCGTGAATAAGGTGCTAGGCACGGCAATTCCAGCAGCCGAGGTTAAGAAAATGCTTCCTCCGATCGGCATCAGGATTCGACCCGCCTCGGCAGGACGGTTCATTTGCACGGCACCGACCTTTCGCCCGGACCTTGAACAGGAGATCGATATCATTGAAGAAATTGCCAGACTTCATGGTTATTCGAATATTCCGGACTCAACATCGACGACGATCGAGTTATCGCACCGTCTGTCGGGCAGGAGTACCGAAAATGACATTCGAAATTCGCTGGAAGGACTTGGCTTCAATGAAGTTGTCACTAACAGCCTCGTCGACGAAAGCGTTGCCAGATTGTTCTCCGAAAACATCGTCACCATCAAGAACCCTATCAGCAAAGACCTTTCTGCGATGCGGCCGAGTATGGTTGGCAGCATGCTGCAAACTGTCTTTTACAATTCCAATTACGGGACAAATGACATCAGGGTATTTGAAATTGGGAGAACGTACCATAAGGCTGAAAAGAACACGCCTGGTGCGGTAATACCCGGATATTTGGAGAAAAAGACCCTCGCCATCTGCTTGTCGGGAAGGAAAAGCGATGTCGGGTGGTATTCTGATGACCGGAATGTCGACATTTACGATATTAAAGGAGTTGTCGAGGGGTTGCTGAACAAAATTCTACTTGACAAATTTCAATTTATTTACTATGATAGCCGTAGTGCTTTAACTGAGGAGACTATAGCCATTGAAAAAAATGGCACTTACATCGGCTTTCTCGGCAAGGTGAAAAGGGAATTGCTCAAAAAATTTTCACTTGAAAGTGATGTTTATGTTTCCGTGCTAAGCATTGAAGAATTGACGAGGGAGGAAGAAGGGTTTAAAAGCTACGCCGCATCGTCAAAATTTCCTCCCGTCACCCGTGATTTGGCCTTCATCGTAGATAAAAGGACTTTGGTTGAAAGCGTCGACAATGTCATCAGATCAAGCGGCGCACCGTTATTGAAAAAGAGTACTCTCTTCGATGTCTTTGAGGGAGAACCTCTCAAAGAAGACAAGAAAAGTTTGGCGTTTGCGCTCGAGATGAATTCATCCGAAAGGACACTAACGGAGATCGAGGCCGATGCGGTAATTAAGAAGGTTGTGGCGGATGTCTGCTCTAAGTTTAATGCAGAGCTTCGAGGTTGATTAACGAGATAATGTCATAGGCGTGAAGTGCAAGATCAGCTTGAACAAGAAATAGTAAGCACGGAGAATTCTCTCGAGACGGCGCTGAAGCTGCTTTGGGACAAAGCCTATGCAGCTTCGATATCCATCAGTTCTCTCCGCGAAGAGAAGCACGCTATCCAGCTGAAAGCCAACGAATTAGAAGCAAGAATTCTGCAGATGCAGACCGAATTATCAGCGAAGGATGCTGAAATTGATAAACTCCGGAAAGAAGTCGATGCGATGTTGCTGACGTCTGCTTCCAACGGAAGCCTTAGCAAAGAGGAGAGGGTGCAGTTGCAGGAAAAAGTGAAGGCAATATTGGATAAGATCAATTCTCATCTATAAACTATACGAGGAAGCGTTATTGCTGACGTTCGCTAAATTTTCCCAACCTACAACTAGCTAGCACATTGGAATTGACGATGGACAGGAAAAGCGTGAGAGTAAAGATATTTGGGTCTGAGTATCCATTGCGTGGTGAGAGTGAAGAATTCACGAAGAAGGTCGCCGGATACGTCGACACGATGATCAGTTCAATTCACGATAAGATTCCTGAACAGCCACCGCTTACAATTTCCGTTCTCGCGGCGCTCAACATTACTGAAGACCTGTTGAAGGAGAAGGACAAGAACCGGGAGATGATAAGTAACTTCGAAAACGAGATCATCAAGATTTCGAATTACCTGGATACAAGTCTCCAGAGCAATGGATAATTCAATGTGCCACTTTTCGTAGGAGGCCTTTTTTACTCTTCTGGTGGGACAATTTAATCCGCACCGTCAGCCGTAGTCAACTACATTAAAGAACCTGACAGTTATACCACAGGGAGTTTGACTCATAATCGTCATATTACAGGCCTCATCCTTCCCGCTTTTGCGGGACGGATTTGCGAAACGCCTTCGGGTTTCCTGTTCTTGCAGGATAGCAGACAGTGGAAGTAAGAAACGGTTAGGCAAACACCCACCGTTTAA
>CAYTOA010000066.1:0-21573 GCA_964439265.1 uncultured Chitinophagaceae bacterium | reverse complement strand
GCAAAATATTATTTTCTGGAAACAATCTTCCGACGGGTTGATTTTCTCGCCATGCTGGCAAAGTGATCTGCTTTGCTATATCTTCTGCCGTCGGCACCTTTCCATTCGCTGTTTGAAGAGTTGAGTACTCGCGATCGACGGAACAATAATCCTGAACATCTGCTGTCGAATAACTGAATTTTGGGTTATAGAGAATATCACCAAAATAGAAAGCGAAGAAAACGCCGACTATAAGAGTCGCGCAAACGTATTTCATTCTTACACGAAAATCCCTAAAGAGAGAATCAATTACTAGATACACGACAGCGAATGCCAAAGTTAAATAATTTAGCCCCTTTACCCACTGAACGGTTACAAAAGGAAAATATTGGTCGATTTTCTCAAGCAGGGGAGCGATCAAATTAAAAGTATATGATACAATTGCCAACATAAAGAAGATGGCGAAATTGAGAAAGAGAAATTTGTTCTTTCTGTTTGTTTCGTGCATAATCAAAAACGTTGAAATAACTCCAATCAAAAGCGCAATTGAAGTCATTACGAATGGTGCCAAGCCGACCCGTTGCCCATCATAACAGCTCGCGAGCAATCCCATCACCAAAGTGACGAGACCCCAAATAAGAAATATTTTTGAGCTCTTTTTCATCCGTCTTAAATTAGTTCTTTTTTCCGTTCATGTCAAGCAAATAGTATGCGATACGCTGAATAAAGGCTCAAAAGAATGCCTTTTTTGATTCAATTTTGCCCATTCCATTTTTCCCTTGACAAACCTGCTTAATTTCACTATTTTTTTGCGAATATGTGAGTGATGGATGTCACCGTATGAGCATAAGAGGCATTTTTCCACAATGCTTGAACTCAGAGTTTTCGCCTATCCGTACTTTCGCTTACCGCCATCCCTCGATGTCAGACAGAATCTATGAATCTTGAGAAGCTAAGTTTAATGATGTATTCATCTAAACTTTTTTATGAAATATTTTCAATACTCTAAACCTATCCACTAACATAAATGGAGAAATAAAATGAAGAACCAAGCAAATGCAAAAAAAGCGCGAGCAGTCATCGTAACAATTGCGCTCATTGTCGCAACGAATTTTGCCATCTCGCGTGCTGAATCTGTATCACAGCTCGTTACGAGAACACCTAATTCAATCGGGGTTAATGCTATAGCACAGATGAATTATCCGCGTCCAAGTACCCCATTTGCGGATGATCCAATATATCCCGTTATTCCTCCAAGACCCAGTAATTCATTCGCGGATGATCCAATATATCCCGTTATTCCTCCAAGGCCAAGCAGTTCATTTGCAGCGGATATCGCTGTACCAGTTCATGCTCCAAGGCCGTCCTGATAGTCGATTAGTTTAAAGTCTCTGGTCATTAGCTGAAGAAATACAATCTAAACTGGCTTGAAAAATTTCGTTCGGGCTTTGAGACGACGTCAAGAATAGTTCTCGTCTCAAGGCCTTTTTTTATTCCTTTTCACAGGAAATATCGCTAACTTTCCGTAGATTATTTTTTGTTACTTGGGACTCCATCTATTCAAAAAATTAAGACCCGCCAGTGAAACCTTCAAACGTTGTTCTCCACCTCGGTCTTTTTTTGATTTGTTTTTTTACGGTCACAGCGGCTGGCGTCCAGTGGCTCAATCGGGATCCATTCGATCTCGCGAACTTCGTTTACGGTATACCTTATTCACTCTCAATCCTTTTTATCCTTTCATGTCATGAGTTTGGACATTATTTTGCGGCTCGGCTTCATGGAGTCGACGCAACTCTGCCGTATTTTATTCCCTTTCCAACACTCTCTGGCGTTCTTAACTTCGGGACTCTCGGCGCTGTCATCAGAACGAAAACAGCAATCCCTTCCAAAAGAATCATGTTCGATATCGGAGTTGCCGGACCAATCGCTGGATTCGCCGCGACCTTGTTGATACTCTCATACGGATTTCTCGCCTTGCCCGGAAGAGAATTCATCCTCTCGATACATCCCCAATATTTTTCACAACCCGAGCCTCCCGGAGCAGTCGATTTGGCATTTGGAAGCCCATTGTTATATCAGTTTCTATCTTTCATTTTTACAAATCCGGCTAATCAATTTGTTCCTCCGATGACCGAGATGTATCATTATCCATACCTTTGCGCAGGATGGTTCGGATTATTTGTCACCTCGATGAATCTGCTTCCCATAGGTCAATTGGACGGGGGCCATTTATCATACACTATGTTTGGTCCGCGTCATAAGATCATTGCTCGATCAGCATTCGTCAGCATTATTCTTATTGGCCTGCTCGGATTACTCCCTCTGCTAAAGATACCTTTTGAATTTGGATGGACTGGCTGGCTTTTTTGGGGAATTATTCTGTTCTTTATCGTGAAGCTTGAGCATCCGCCCGTACTCGATGAAGCGCCGCTCGAAAAACCCAGAAGACTCATAGGCTGGGCAACGTTTGGCATTCTCGCTCTCTCGTTTATGCCAAGTCCATTTTCAGGTCTTTTCTAAGAACCCGTTGACTTTTAAGCTAACTTTTTGTACAATTCCATCAGAATTTAATACTACCGCATTCTCTTATCGACTAGATTGATACTCTTTTATTGTGTAGTTGCATCACGACGGTAATCAACAATAAGAGACTGCGCATAACAACCGAGCGGCTGACGCAGTCCTCGGTTTTTTTATGAGTATCCGAATGAAGAACCTTACCTGTGTTTTGATACTGTGCTTTGCCGCCGGCTGCAAACTCACGGATAAAGGGCTCCTCGACACAGGCGCCCCTCCCTTCATACGTCTGGCCGCCGCCTCTCCTCTTGTAATCGACGTCACAACCCTCGGCAGCCTGCCGACAAGTCCGATTGATACGATGATCGTTCTTTCTGCTTCAATTGATCCCGGGGCAGCAGGCGCCATCGTCAACTATACTGTGTTGGATCCGGCGGGAAACATTCTCCTTTCCGGCAATATGACCGGCAGCGCAGGACAATTTACGGCCAGCACTCCGTTCAATATTCAAAAAGAAGATGTAGGAACGTATAGCGTTCAATTTCAAGCAGTCGCGATAGGCGAACCGCAAAGCCTGAGTAATACATTAACCCGAACTATTACCGTTAAGAACACAAACCACTACCCCGTCCTGTCCAACCTCTTCATGCCGGACACTGTCAAAGTTCCACCGCCAGGAGATACAACGTTTGTCAGAATCACTGTTGCGGCCGCGAACTCAGACGGGCTGCAGGATATTAAAAGTGTGACGTTAACTTCCTACAGACCCGATAAGAGCGTCGTCGGCATCTATCCGATGTACGATGACGGCGGCTTCAATGTCGTCTCTCCTTTCAGCCTCAAGAGCGGAGACGCGATCGCGGGGGACGGAACCTACACCCTAACAATCCCGCTTCTGAGTTCGACAACGGGAAATACTTATCGTGATTTTTCGTTCGTTGCAACGGATCGCAGCGGTGCGTCGTCAAATGTTTTAACCAAGAGGATTTATATTCAGTGAGACCGAATTTGTTTTTACCTCTCATCGTGTGCCCAATCTTGTTCTTTTCGGGCGCTGCCAAAGGACAAGTGCTTCATGAGGGCTCGTTCAAGCTCGAGCGGACGGCATCCGTGCAGGCTTCGATAACTCCGGTCAGCAATAGCGTCACCGATATCGTCATTTCTGGAACCACCATCTGGCTCGGAACGGGGAAAGGCTTAAGCCGGTCGACGGACGGAGGTCTGACATGGCTAAATTATTATGGCACTCCGGATTTTGGATTGGAGGATATCTCGGCCATAGCAATTCACAACAGCGAGGTTTGGGCGGCGACGGCTCACGACACTACCGTCGACGGTAACTCGTTGCCCGTCGGGAGCGGCCTTCGGTATTCTTCGGATTGGGGAGATACGTGGACGGTCATCCCCCAGCCGAGAGATTCTCAGAATATTGACACGCTCTTATATGGAAATAATAGATTGTTGGCTCTCGGTGTAAAGACGAATGTTAACAATATTACGTACGATATTGCGGCAACCGATAGTGCCGTCTGGATTGCATCGTACGCCGGAATGGCCCGCAAATCTGCTGACAAAGGAAAAACGTGGCAGATTGTCGTCATCCCTCCCGATATCCTCGATCATATCTCGCCTACGGATACGCTATCATTCGATGTTTCACCTGTCGATGGAAGCTTAGGATTAGTAGGCAGTCTTAATCATCGGGCCTTTTCTGTGTATGCTGAAAACTGGTCGCATGTTTGGATCGGCACAGCAGGGGGAATCAATCGAACCACCGATGGAGGACAATCATGGGTGAAGTTTGATCATATCAACGAGGCCTCCCCGATATCCGGAAATTTTGTTGTGGCGCTTAACAAGCAGTTGTTCGCCGGACATGCCATCATTTGGGCTGCCACGGTGAACGCTGAAGGAGCCACTGAAAGCCGAGGCGTGAGCTTTTCCGTCGACAGCGGGCTGACATGGCAGACGACGCTCATCGGACAGTTCTGCCATAACATTGGATTCAAAGACTCGATCGCCTACGCAGTGACTGACGCCGGAATCTATCGTTCGTCAGATATTGGTATTACGTGGTCGCAGCCGGGAACGATATACGACGAATCAACAAAACAACGAATTGCCGCCCCTCAGTTCTATGCCGTTGACACACTCGGAGCAAATGTTTGGTTTGGAGGAGCAGACGGGGTCGCCCGCACCGAAGATGATAACTCACACCTATTTGGATCATCGTGGAGTATTCTTCATGCTGCACAACCTCTCGCTGCCACGGGCCGGTCAACGTACTCCTATCCAAATCCTTTTTCGCCGGCGAGCGATGTCTTTGTGCGGATGCATTATTCGATCGACAAAACTGCCGCAAATGTTACAATCCGCATTTTTGATTTTGGAATGAACCTCGTACGAACGGTTATCTCAGATGCAAATCGAACCGGAGTCTCAGAGCATGATGATCTCTGGGACGGCAAAAATGACAAAGGACAACAGGTGTCAAATGGCCCGTATTTCTACGAGGTCGTTGTAGGAAATGAAAAACCAGTCTGGGGAAAAATACTTGTCCTACAATAATAGCATGAACATGCGATTCCTATTTTCTATACTCACTTTTATCGGAATGGCTGCATCGCCGGTCGATGCACAGCTCGCGGGAACGCCGGGAGCATTTGCACGCCTTGGATTCGGCGCGCGAGGCATGGGGATGGGTAATGCACTCACAGCTGTCATCGACGGCGACGTTGCAAGCTTCTATAATCCGGCAGTCACCCCATTCCTTACAGAGAGGGTTGCTGCGGTATCGTACGGGTTGCTCTCGCTCGACCGTTCACTGAACACGCTTTCTTACTCGCAAGCAATCAAACCCACCGCGGGATTTTCATTTGGGATCATTAACGCCGGCGTTAGCAAGATCGACGGACGCGACGGCGATGGAGCGCAAACGGGAGAGCTGTTCACATCGGAAAATCAGTTCTCGTTCTCTTTCGCCAACAGAATGTCGAAAGTCATTTCGTTAGGAATCTCATTCAAGATATATTATTACCGCCTTTACGAAAACGTTTCAACGACAGACCTTGGGATCGACGCCGGCGGTATCGCTAGGCTGACGAACAACCTAACGCTCGGAATCGTCGTTCAGGATATCGGCTCAAAATACAAGTGGGACACTTCAAACCTGTACGGCGATCAGGGGTTTTCAACCGTCGAACCCTTCCCCCTTCTCAGAAAAATTGGGCTTGCTTACGCGTTCAATGATAACACCGGCCTCATTTCTTTCGACTTTGAAAACAGCAACAAGAACACAAACATTCTCCGCTTAGGGGGAGAAGTATCCTTAAGCGAAATGTTTACGGTGCGCGCCGGGCTTGACCACTGGGACATCCAGGATGCCGCTCAAGCGGCCCCAACGTTCGGCTTTACCGTTCGGACCAGCTCTGCAGAGTTGACACCAGTTATTAATTATGCATATGTCATTGAACCGTACGGACTCTTTGGCATGCACATTATTTCTCTTTCTACAAGGTTCTAGAGTGCCATGGAAACACGAACGAGAATCATTTCTTTGCTCATTCTCCTAGGTGCAAGCTCTTCATATGCACAAACCGAAAATGCTTCGACGGGGCTTTCATTTTTGAAACTGGGAGTCGGCGGTCGCGCTATCGGCATGGGAGAAGCCTACAGTGCATTGTCGGACGATGCATCAGGCATGTACTACAATCCGGCTGGCATAGCTTTCGGGACTGGCGATCAAGTGACCGTCATGCATAAACAATGGATATTCGGAACCACGTCAGAATATCTGGGGTCGATCGTTAGCGCTCAAAAATTCACCTTCGGCTTCGGGCTCAATTCAACGAACGTCGATGGCATTGAAATCCGTCAGCAGCCCGGACCACCGGAGGGAACATTCGGCGTTCATGACCTCTCTGTGTCCGCCACGGCAAGCTGGCGCATCGACACTTCCTTGAGCATCGGCGCAACAGGAAAATTCCTGTACGAAAAAATCTACGTCGATGAATCGGACGGTGCTGCCGTTGACTTTGGTGCGCGATACCAGGTAGACCAGCATTTCGCAGTTGCCGCTGCAATATCAAACATCGGGTCGATGAGCACTCTATTATATGAACCGATCGTCTTGCCGGCGGGCGTTCGCTTTGGTGCCTCGTATCAGGGCGCAGCGACCGAACTTTTCGCTTTTACGCTTGCGAGTGACATTTTGAAAACATTCAAGGACAACGGTTCGCGCATCGACGTTGGAGGCGAACTCGCATATAATTCATTCCTCGCGTTCCGAGCGGGTTACCAATTCGGGTACGATGCCAAAGGACTTTCCGCAGGATTCGGACTCCGCTATGGACTGGTCCAGCTGGACTATGCGTACGTTCCTTTTCTTGACCAACTTGGCGATACTCATACCTTTGCGCTGACCTTCAGCCTGTAAATTCAGGAATGATATTTGTTGGCTGGACGACCTCACATACTTTTTACCGCGACATTCCATTCCTCGTTTATCGATGAAGACATCCAGATTCTGCGAAAGAATTACGATGTGACGGTAGTGATCGCTTCCGGCTGGACCGCCCCACTTCACCTTCTTCGAAATCTTTTCGCCGCAGATGTTACGTATTCATGGTTCGCCTCTCTGTATTCCTCATTTCTGGTATTCGCTGCGCGCCTCTTTGGAAAAAAGTCGATTATCGTTCTCGGCGGAGCCGACGTTGCGAAGGAAAAGGACTTGCAGTACGGCATCTGGAACAGTTGGTGGAAGTCTCCTGTCATTCGATACGGAATCACTCATGCTACCAAAGTTCTTGCGGTCGATCAATTCTTGAAAAACGAGGCGATCCGCCTCGCCCGGTATGCCGGTGAAAATATCATGACTGTGCCGACGGGGTACGATCCGGAGTACTGGATACCTTCCGGCAGCAAAGATGATCTCGTAGTGACCGTGGCTTCGTGTCCCGATATGGTGAGGGTAAAACTCAAAGGGATTGACAAATTAATATCCCTCGCTGAAAAAATGTCCGACACGCGCTTCAAAATACTCGGCGTTGATCGGCGAATCGCAGCCCTGCTCAATCCCCCGCCCAACGTAGAATGCCTTCCTTTCTCTTCGCGGGATGAAGTAAGGAGTTCATGCCAGCAAGCAAAGGTGTACTGCCAGCCGTCGTATCGCGAGGGATTGCCCAACGCCTTGTGTGAAGCCATGCTTTGTGAATGCATCCCTGTCGGAACAAAAGCCGGCGGTATTCCCACAGCGATCGGCGAAACCGGCTTCATCGTCGATTACGACGATGAACAGCAAACCATCGATGCAATTCGCGAAGGATTACGTCGGCCGCCGGCCGATGGCATGCGTGCACGGTCAAGAATCGCTTCGCACTTCACCCTGATGCAGCGCGAAGAATCTCTTAAAGCATCCATCGCAGACCTCTGCCCGTGAAATTGCACGCCAAAAATATTATTTCGCTCTTCGGATTTGACGCGTTCGCCCGGCTCCTGGGTTTTGCCGCTACGACCTATCTCGCGAGGACGTTGGGAAACGGTACCTTTGGATTGATCAATCTCGGACAGGCCGTGCTCTCATACGGATTGATCATTTCGAGTCCCGGCCTGCACATCATCGGTACGCGAATCGTTTCCCAACGATCGATGAACGATACGTCCGTGATCAGTCGCGTAACTGGCATTCGCCTTGCATTGGCTTGTCTCACGTGTGCCGCAACGACTTTTGTCTCGATCGCATTTATCAGTGACACTACTATACGATACATCGTGATTCTCTACTCGGCTTCTCTCATACCGTATGCATTGCAGATCGAATGGTTCTACCAGGGACGTCAGGATATTCCCTCTATGGGATTAAGCCGTACGGCAGGGCTCCTTCTCTTCGTTGTTCTCCTGATATTCATCGTAAAATCGGAAGCAAATGTTCTCCTGGTTCCCGTAGCGTATTTCGTCGGCACATCTCTGAACGCAGCTATTCTGTATTCTATGCACTCGAGGGAAAAAAGTGAAGCTATCGCAGAGAATAATACTTTGCCCGGCGACCTCCCGTGGACATCCCTTCTTCGGCAATCGATCCCTGTGGGTGCCGCAGCGATTGTCGGACAGGCAGTTCTCAATCTGCCCGTAATTCTCCTCGGCTTCTTCGCAGCCGCGTACGACATCGGGAATTTCAGCGCTGCGTCAAAGCTTATTTTCTTCCTCCTTTCGATCGACAGGGGTGTGTACATTCTTTTTTATCCGTTGGTGGCGCGAACTTTATCTGCAGCTCCGGGCGAAGTAGGCGGGCAGGTCAGCCGCATCCTTAACTACCTGCTGATCGTATCCCTTCCTATATGTGCCGGCGTACTTGTTCTGGCCCGTCCTCTTATTATCGCGATCTTCGGTTCCCAATTCATCGACTCTGTTCATCTTCTTCAAATACTCGTTTTCTATTTTCTCTTTACAATTTTGAACAGTGTTTTTGCGTTCGTTGTCATAGCTGCCGGCAGGGAAAGAAAATACTCTGCAATTATCGTATCAGTTTCAGGCATCGTGCTTGTCTCACTCGTTCCTTTAACGTATTATTGGAAAGGAGCCGGCGCGGCATCCGGAATGGTTGCGGGTGAATTTCTAATGATGATGCTGATGTACCGTCAGTGCCGGAAATCAATAAACGCGACATTGCAGTTCAGCGCGGCAAAACCGATCGTGTGTTCTGCGATCATGGGAGGGATTCTTCATTTCCTGCCGACCATTGGACTTTATCTGTCTGTTCCTATCGGATTCGGAATTTATGCAGCAGCGATGATAGCGCTGAAAGGAATTGTCAAAGAGGATTTCATATTTTTGAGAGAGCGGTTACTGTGAAACTTGCGATTGGAATACTCGGTTATGAGGCCGGATGGGAAACCCTCCTGCGGCAAATTGGCGTTAATTGGAAGGTGATAACAAGTTTTGACGAACTAAATCAGGAAGCTTTTTCTGCAATAATCGTCAATGCAGAGCCTACCTCGCTGCAGGAAAAATCTCTCGAAGAGTATCTCGTCGCCGGCGGCGCAATTCTTGCCATTGGCGGCTTTGCCGGACGTATCGTCACATCGAAGATGAAATCAAAGTATTTTTCCTCGCTTCCGCCTTCGCTCTTTGGCAGCTTTGGGCAAATGACAATGATGGATATTTATTCAGCAGGAATTTTGGATGCCGCCTCGTTCAACGAAACGCATCAACTGCCGTCAGTTCACAAGATCGGCAAGGGTATACTTGCTGCGATTCCCTTTAACGTCAACGGTCTCGTGCTCGATACACGCTCAAAGAGGAAAAATTTCTACTTTCACAAGAACAGGCTGCCGAATGAAATCGTTTCAGCGGTCTCAAAAGGGAATCTCCGCCAGTTCGTGACAGAACTACTGCAATTTCTCCACCGTGAGAGAGGAATTCCGTTCATTCATAAGTGGTATTATCCGGGGAGCAGGGAAACAATATTCACGTTCCGGGTAGACTCCGACCAGGGCAATCCCAACGAGATCGACGAGCTTCATTCATTATGTGAGAGCCGTTCGATTAAAACAATGTGGTTTATCGACACGAAAAGTCATGAACAGTGGCTCTCCCGATTCAGAGACTTCGGCATGCAAGACGTTGGGATCCATTGTTATGAACACATGACATTCCCGACGGAAGAGGAAAACCTTCAAAATATTTTGAAGGCGTTGTCGCTCATGAACGCCGAAGGGCTCCATCCAAGAGGAGCTGCCGCACCGTACGGAACATGGAATGCATCGATCTCGTCGGTGTTCGAGCAAATAGGAGTCGGGTTCTCGTCGGAATTTGGGCTTGATTACGATGACCTTCCTTTCTTCCCTTTTGTCAATGGCAAGTTCTCCCCCGTGCTACAGATACCTATTCATCCAATTTGCATCGGAAGCATGAGGCGTTCAGGGTACTCAGCAGAGGAAATGAAGAAATATTTTCTGAGGCTCATCGATGCGAAACGCCTTCAACGCGAGCCCATTTGCCTCTACCACCACCCGACACATGATCACTTGAGTCTCTTCGCGGACGTCTTCGATTACATTCGTTCGAAGAACATTGATAATTATTCTTACGCAGAGTATGCCTCATGGTGGAGAAAACGAGATGAAATCGGATGGACGCATCACTTTAGCCGGAATAAAGATGAAGTCACCGCTGAATGCACCGATAAAGATTCCGGTGTCTCTTGGCGCATCGTGCATCCTGACGGCAATGAGTCAATTGTTGATTCTGAAGGAACTATCCCCCTCAAATCACTCCCGCGCCGCCATCCACAGGAAAAGCCATTTTCCCCGGAAGATATTGCCCGGTCGCGGGATTTCGATTTCCGCCATCCCATCTTGAACGTGCTAGACGCCTGGTACAAGAGGACGCAATGAAAATTACAATGGCCTGTTATCAATCGGTTTCTCTGATTCACGGCGGACCCAGGGTACAGATCCTGAGAACAAAGAGTGAGCTCGAAAAACTCGGCGTCGATGTAACACTCTTTCAGCCGTGGGAATCCTCCTCCCACTTTCACCCCGACATCTTCCATCTATTCTCCGCGAATCTGGGCACGTACCACCTCGCACGAAATATCGAACCGCTATCGGTACCAATTGTTACGTCCCCAATATTCTTTACGCAGAGGTCAGCCAGATCCATCCATCTGACCCTGATGATTGAACACTCGTTGAAACGAATCCGCACGGGCATCTGGACGAATTACGGGTTCACTGAACAAATACTCAAGCTGTCGCGCGCCGTTCTCCCAAATACTGCCGATGAGTCTCGCTTGATTCAAAACGGCATGAACATTCCCGCACAAAAACTTTCGGTGGTTCCAAACGGGGTTGACCCGCGATTCGAATTTGGCGACCCGGCCCTGTTCAGAAAAAAATACGGCATTGACAAATTCATTCTCAACGTAGGGCACATCGGACCTGCCCGAAAGAACGTGCTGGGCCTTATTCGCGCGCTCCGTACCGTCAACTATCCTGCAGTTATCATAGGACAGTTAATCGGAAGTGACGGAGAGCGGTGTCTGAAAGAAGCTGCGCAGAATAAGAATATTCTCATCATCCCGGGGCTTGAGAATGAATCGGAAATGCTCGCATCGGCGTACGCCGCATGCGACGTGTTCGTCCTTCCATCATTGTTTGAAACACCAGGCATCGCAGCGTTGGAAGCCGCGCTTGCCGGGTCGAAGATTGTCATCACGTCCCATGGCGGAACGCGTGAATATTTTGGGACGCGGGCTCAGTACGTCGATCCCCATTCCGTTGATTCGATCCGTGCAGGAATCCTTGCAGCATTAAGTGAAAAACGATCTGCTGAATTACAGAACCACATTAGGCAAGAGTTCTTGTGGAGCAAGGTCGCCGAGAAGACGTTAGCCGTCTACAAAAGCATACTCTAACTTTACTTTGTTACAAAACAAGCGAATCCTTATTATTCGACCGGACCGAATCGGAGACGTGGTGCTGACGACTCCTCTCATCAGGTCTATCCGGAAATCATTTCCGCAATCGTTCATTGCCGTGATGGTTCATCCGTCGAACCTTCCCCTCCTCGACCATAACCCCCATGTCAATGAGATCCTGACGGATGATCGCGATCACGACGATGCCGGGAAGAGGGGTTTTTGGAATCAGGTGAAACGACTTCGGAAGTTTACGTTCGACGTCGGCCTGATGCCTTTTCCGCGAGAACGGCACGCATGGATGATGTTCCTGGCCGGAATTCCAACACGAATAGGCGTGGGGAAGAAATTGTATCAGATGATCACGTTCACTCAAAGCGTCAGCCGGCATAAATACATTCCCCTCCGTCATGAAGCTGATTACATGCTCGACCTCGGACTGAAAATTGGTGCCATCTCGCGAGACACGAAACCCGAATTGTATCTTACTCAGCATGAGAAAGATGCAGCGCACCAATATCTGGCATCAAAAGGAATTTCATTCAACAAACCCGTCATCGGCATCAATCCAATTTCACGAAGCTCTTCTCCGAATTGGAAACCTGAAAGGTACTTCCAACTGATCGAGCGCCTTCTGCTGCGGTACAGCGTCGTCATCAATCTCGGACAGCATGAAATTCAGAGCAAGACACTTTTTGAACCACTACAGCAAAACGGGGCAGTGATCGTCGCCCAGCCTTTAAGAGAACACATGGCCAGTATTTCACAACTGGATGTTCTTATCTCATCATCCACTGGTTCAATGCATATAGCCGCGGCGCTTGGCATACCAACCGTCTCTCTCTTTTGCCCCTTAACTGCCTGCTCACCTTTGCTTTGGGGGCCTCTTGGAAACCGGTCAGAAGTCATCTTGCCGAAGGAAGGGTATTGTCAAATGCGCTGTCCCGGCGATCCAAAAATATGTCCGCTGGAGGACATTGAAATTCCTTCCGTAGTACAGCGAGTCGAAACGATCCTGCGGGAGATGAAGGCGTCTTGAATGCATCTGCTTTCAACGGAACGACTCTCCACCGAAGGATGTTTAGTTCATCAACCACGAAGGTAATATGCACATGAAATATATCATCATTTTACACATGGTCGTCGCCATAGCCGCAGGCGGTGTTCTTCAAGCACAAGCGAAGGACTCTTCAACGGCCATCCGATGGAATTCTTTCGACGCTGGACTTGAGAAGGCAAAGACGAGCCACAAGAAAGTGCTGGTCGATGTTTATACCGAGTGGTGCGGGTGGTGCGCAAGAATGGACACCGAAGTCTATGTTGACCCGGGAATCAAAGATTATCTAGCGAAGAATTTCGTTATTATCAAAATGAATGCGGAAGGTCACGAGAAGATCCACTTCAGAGGTCAGGAGTACTCACCCGCTCAACTTGCTGCGGCGTTGGGAGTGAGCGGTTATCCTTCAACGCTCTTTCTCCGCGATGACAGCGAGCCGATCACGTTGCTTCCAGGTTTCGCTCAACCGCCGATGTTTCTCCTGATTCTATCGTTTATTGCCGAAGATCAGTACCAAAAGAAACAATTCAGCGAGTACTTAAAGGAAAAGGGTGTTAAAGAATAGCTTGCGGGTTCTTTATCTTGACCCGTCCATTCACAAATCCCTCCACCGCGCGGACAACGCCTTCCATATCTATCATCTGAATGCATTCGAGGTCGTATGGACAGACCTTCTTCCAGCACGGCGCGCACTCCAGCCCATCAGGAATAAGTTTCACTCCCCGATCGTATAGGTCAATTTCACTCCAGCAGCTCAAACCAAACCACGCGATAACATATTTTGTTAAGCCGATCGCTACATGCATCCCGAATGAATCGCCCGTAATAACAATATCGCAAAGGTTCTCATAACAGATTCCCCGCCTCACGCCTTGGGTTGTCGGAGTGCTGACGACTTTCTTCCCAACCCGCCGCACAATTTCAGCGTTGCGCTCCGTGTCTTCAGAACCTCCAAGAAGAACGAGCGAGACGTCTTTCATCGCAGACAATTTCTCGATAAGCGCAACGTGCTGATCGATCGTCATCTTCTTGTTTGGATACAGATACGAGCAGCCTGTGTTGAAACCGACGACCACCTTGTTGCGGTTCAATCCTACTTCATGCGAATATTCTTCGCAGAATTTCTCTTCTTCTTTGGAAAGGATCAGGGTATACGGGTCACGACGAAACGTCAGCTTCATCGCTTCATGCAAAATCTCAGTGCCGAATTTCTTGTTGATCCTGAATTTAAGATGATCATCAAGGCCAAGAAGATAACAGTACTCCGCCTCTCTGTTGAGCGGGATGATCACGCCGTCGTTGTCCAATCCAAAACCGATCTTCTCCTTAGCATGAAGAGTATTGCAGAACGCACAAGATCTTTTTGATTTGTCAGTGCTGTAAACGATATCGAACTCAATATTCTGAAGTATCAGCCAGCTTTCCGGCTCCCACACATACGCCGCATCGACGTACGGGTTGTTATCGAGAAGACGGTAGGCATTTTTCAAGGTTATCCACGAGATATGACTCTTTGGGTACTTTCGTTTGATGGCCGGAAGCATCGCCGTCGTTTGCAGTACTGCACCCATTGCATCGAGATTGATGATAAGGATCTTTTTTCCTTTTGGATTTGGATCGGCACATTCGGAGTAACAAGTTGATCCGGGAAAACAGGGCTTATATCCCGTAAATCGTTTGCAGTCCGGTATCTTTATCGTCTTCTGCCTTTTTTTTCTCGTTGATTTCTTCTTCATATTACCTTCGATTGATTGACCGCCGGCTGGATGCGTTTGTCAAACTGCGACACGAGGGCATCGAATGCAGCCATCACGCGGTCTACATCAAGCTGCGTCATGCAGACATTTCCTATAGGACATGCAGTAAGGCCGCATTCGAGGCAATCCAATTCTTCGTTTCTGATCCACCGATGCATATCACCGTACGGACCCTGCTGCCGCGGATTCGTGGGGCCGAAAATGCCAAGTGTCGGAACCTTTAGCGATGCAGCGATGTGCATCGGGCCGGAATCGTTGCTTACGACAAACGAACACCGCTGAATGATCGCGCCGAGTTGTGAAAGGCTCGATTTTGGAACACAATGTGCCGGCATTTTCATCTGTTGTTGAATACGGACCGCATCCTCCTCTTCTCCCGGACCCCAAAGCAAAATGATCGACGCACGATAGCGTTCTGCAATGAGGTCTCCCAAACGGGCGTAATGTTCAAGCCCCCATCGTTTTGTGTACCATCCTCCGCTCGGGTTCAAGCCGACAAGCGGCGGGGTACCGAGCTGTTGTTTTTGAATCCATGCGTCGGCGAATTCCTTTGCCCTGTGATCGAGCGGAAAGTATGGTTGGAAATGATTTACGGGAATGTCAAGCCGGCGCAATGCATCCAAATTAAAGTCGATATTATGAATGTTCCCGGCGCGGGGAGGGATGATGATATTATATGCATATTTCCGCCATCGAAACGGAAACCCCGCCCGGAATCGTGCCCCGCTCAATCCGGTGATAATCGCCGACCGCGGATTTGAAAAAAGGTCGATGATAAGATCGTAGTTTAGTTTCCGAACTTGCCCGATGATACCTGCCCCTGAATCGATCTTCCGGTCAAACGTGAGGACATTCGATAGGTAGGGATTTCCGACAACAACTTCTTCGGCAAACTTATCGGTCAAAAAATCGATCTGAGCAAGAGGAAACCGCTCGCGTAAATTTTGAACCACGGGCGTCGAGAGCAAGACATCTCCGATAGCCCGCAGCTTTATTACAAGAATCCGGTTGATGTTTTCTAAATGCAAAGGTTTGCAGAACATGAATGAAACGTTCAACAGCGATGGTGCCTAAAAATACAAAAATTCACAGGGGATGTCAACGAAGCCGGTTCATCGTTCAAATCTCGTCCAGCAGCATGAACTGTGAGTTTCGTCGGATGGATGTCGAGATCTTTGCGTTCGCAAATCTCTCTTTGTCCGGAAATGCGCATTCGTCGTAGAGCGGGCACGCGCCGCACTGGGGACGCTGGGCAAGACATGTTGTCCTCCCGAAACGGATAAGATTGGTATGAAAAGAGTATGACTTGCCTTTTGGGACAAGGCTGCTCATCGCCTCGAATGTCTGAACGGGATTCTTTGTTTGAACCAGACCGAGCCGGTTACAGATTCTGTGAATATGTGTGTCGACGGGAAACACCTCACGACGGAGCGAAAACAGGAGCACGCAGGCGGCGGTCTTAAAGCCGATTCCGTGATACGATGTGAGCAAAGCGATCACCGCGTCGTTTCTCATCTTTTCGATGCCCCGGAGACGATATGTTCCATAATCGTCGTGCACTCTTCGAAGTAATGCCTTAATCCGCTGGCTCTTTTGATTTTTCATCCCACCTACTTTAATTGCAGAGGCGATAGCTGCGGCCGGAGCCTCGGCAGTCTTCTTCCACGTCGGGAACCTCCTCCGCAATTCGACATAGGCCCGGTGACTGTTCAGGTCATTTGTGTTCTGCGAGAGCAGTGTTCCGATGAGCATTGCCAGCGGGTCAGTCCTCTTCTTTTTTTGATGAGGTCTCCCGAGATGGGATTCAAGTAATTCAGCGATGTGGGCTGCATCAGCGGTGTGGGACATAACAAATATCAAATTGGGATATTTCTTACGAGATCTAACTGTGCCATGAAAATACGATTCGTGTCGTTGAATATCAAACGAAACCTAGCGATGTCTGAATTAGAAAAATGTTCAAATGAATTTCATATCAGGAGAAGAACATATCACGCAAAGACGCCAAGTCGCAAGGAAAACGTATCAATTCTCTTTGCGTCTCAGCGGCTATGCGTGAGCGAATTTCACACCCATCCTATATTGAGGCAGCACCACTTTCCGACATGCATTGATTTGGGAGCAAAAGAACTGTATATTGCCGTTAATTGATTAGCGGTTTTCAACAACGCAGTACAATGTTATCATATGATCGTCATGAAGTTTGGCGGGACATCTGTCGCAGATGCCCGCGCTATTGACAATGCAATCGCCCTCGTTGTTCGACAAAAGAATCAACATCCGGTTGTAGTCCTCTCCGCAATTGCCGGGGCCACGGACATCCTCTTGAAATCGGCAGAGTTATCCGTTGCCGAGCGCCTCGACGAAGCGACCCCGCTGCTCAACGACCTGCTTGAACGACACGTCCTTATCGCAGAGAACCTTGTCGAATCCCGTTCGGCCGTTCAACAGCTCATCTTCCAACTGCGAAACCGGTTCGAGGAACTGAAGAACCTCTCCCAGAGCATTGCGATTCTCGGCGAGCTCACAAAACGATCACTCGACACGATCGCTTCAATGGGCGAACTGATGTCGTCGTTGATCTTTGCCGAGGCAATGAAAGCAAAAGATCAAGGCGTTGTGTGGGTCGATGCGCGGACGTTTATGGTAACAGATGATCATTTTGGGAATGCGACTCCTCTTTTCAGCGAAATCGACCTTAAAGCGAACGCCGTTATCACGCCCCACCTAATCAAGCATCAGATCGTCGTTACGCAGGGCTACATAGGTTCGACATTGAGGAAGGTGACAACGACGCTCGGACGCGGAGGTTCAGACTACTCCGCCGCGATCATCGGCGCGGCGCTCAACGCACTGGAAATTCAGATTTGGACGGATGTGGACGGCATTCTCACTGCGGACCCGCAGATCACTCCCATGGCGAAAAAGCTAAGGACGATCTCATACAAAGAAGCCTCGGAACTGGCGTATTTCGGAGCAAAGGTCTTGCATCCAAGCACGATTCGCCCCGCCGTTCAGAAGAATATCCCCGTCGTCGTCTTGAACTCACGCCGGCCGGACTCAACCGGGACGCGCGTCGTCGCTCATCCTCCCCAATCGAACGTCGCGGTGAAGTCGATCGCAAACAAAAAAGGGATCACCGTCATCAATGTCCAAGCGACCCGATTGATCTCTGCAAACCGGTTTATGGAATCGATTCTCGACGTATTCGACAGGCATCACACCTCCGTCGATTTGGTGAACACCTCGGTCGCGTCAGCGTCGCTGACGATCAGCAACACGGAGACATTGGACTCGATAGTCCCGGAACTCGAACAATTCTCGGATGTCGTTGTCTTCAGGGACAAGGCGATCGTCAGCATTATCGGCGAACGGCTTCACTCCACGGTCGGAGTTGCCGACAGGATTTTCCGTTCTCTCGGCGACATCGACGTCATGATGATCAGCCAGGGGGCATCGGAACTGAACATCAGCCTTGTCATTGACGATCGCAACGTAACCCAAGCGGTCCAAAGACTGCACAAAGAATTCTTCGAGCCTCTGCCTCAGGAGGCTCTTTTTGAAAACATTGCCACATCATGATCCACTATAGCTTGCACATCCGCAAAACACATCCAACCAGTAAACTTTTAGTATCTCTATGCCACGCTTAAAAACATTTCGCGGAACCGGAACTGCCCTCGTCACGCCGTTTAAAAAAGACGGCGCTGTTGACGAAGGAACGCTCCGGGAGTTAGTAGATCATCAGATCGCCGGAGGTGTCGAAGCCATCATCCCGATCGGTACGACCGGGGAAAGCCCGAGCATCTCAGCCGATGAGCATCGCCGCATTCTGGAGATTGTCATCGACCGGTCGAACGGCCGGGCAAAAATATTCGCGGGGAGCGGGAGTAATTATACCAATAAAGCGATCGAACTGACTCGCCTGGCAAAGCAAATGGGAGCGGACGCAGCGATCCTGGTTGCCCCTTACTACAACAAGCCGACACAGGAAGGTTATTTTCAGCATTACAGGGCGGTCTCAGATGCGGTTGACATTCCACTGATCGTCTATAATGTTCCGGGCAGGACAGGCGGCAACATCACCGCCTCAACAACGCTGCGCATGGCGGAGGAGATACCATCGGTGATCGCCGTAAAAGAGGCTTCCGGAAACCTTTCGCAGATCATGGAAATTGCACGCAACAGACCGAAAAATTTTTCTCTCCTCTCCGGAGACGACGCGCTTACCCTCCCGATGTTGTCAGTGGGAGGAGACGGTTGCATTTCTGTTATCTCAAACGAAATACCGCGGGATTTTTCAGAGATGGTACGGGCAGGCTTGTCCGGGAACTGGAAGAAAGCATTGCGGCTGCATAATAAACTTTTGCCCCTCATGAATGCGAACTTCATTGAGACAAATCCTATTCCTGTTAAAGCTGCGCTTGCGATGATGGGGATGATCAATGAAGTGTACCGGCTGCCGCTCGTCCCGATGGCTGCGAAGAACAGAAAAGCACTTAAAAAGATATTAAACGATCTTCATTTGTTGTAAGCATCATTTCGAACGAAATAACGGAAGTCATTGCCTCATCATCACGTTCCCAATCTCTGATTGGGAACGGAACGTTAGACGCTCCGCTTCATTACAATCTCGTTCCCAAACAGAGTTTGGGAACGAGATGAGATAGTGCTCGCGCCTCTACCTTGACAGTTTTACCACGTCCTCTCTTCTTTCCACGGATCGGCAGTGTTGCTGTAACCGTTCTGTTCCCAAAATCCCTGGCGGTCATCCTTCAAGAATTCCAACCCATTGACCCACTTTGCTCCTTTCCACGCATAACGGCGGGGTGTAAAAACCCGCATCGGGCCGCCATGGTCGCGCTCGAGCGGCTTGCCGTTCATTGTGTGCACGAACATCACGTCTTCATTCAGCATCCATTCAAGCGGAAGGTTCGTTGTGTAGCCGCCATACGCATGCTGCATGACATGTTTCGCCTCAGGCTTTATTTTAAGAGACTTGACGAGGTCCGAAAACAATACCCCTTCCCACTCATCGTCGTATCGGCTCCAGGTCGTCACGCAATGGAAATCGGCCTTCAATTTCGTCTGCGGTAGTTTCATAACTTCATCCCACGTGAACGTGACAATCTCCTCAACCGATCCCCACACCTTTAATTTCCAATCGGCAATGGAAATCTTCGGGGTGACGCCGTACGTCAGCACAGGAAATTTTTCAGTGGTGTATTGGCCGGGCGGGTGTTTCGGTTTGTCGAAATAGTTTAGTTCGTTTGAAGCAGTCTCTTTTGAGCGGAAGAGTCCCATCCTTTGCTTTCTCCGTTTATCTATCACTCATTCAACACAAGCGCAAAGAACAAAGTTCGGCACTCGCAGCAGCGTCAATAGAAGTAGTAATGACACGCAATCTGCGGCATAGGTGCGATATCGCCGTTGGAGAAATAGACGAATACGCCTTCGAGTGAAATATTGACGGCTTCCTGCACGTTCAACTCGCCCCCAACTCCGACCCCTACTCGAACCGGGCCGGCGAAAGTGTTGCCGCCGGAACCGTTGTAAAAGTAGCTTGCCATAGGACCGAAGTAAAGGCGTGTCGATTTAGCACGTACGAGATCGTATTGAAACTCTCCGCCGATCGACGCCGAAGTTTGTCCCCCCGTACGGATGATGCCGCCGACAATCTGATACGAAACTTTCGAGGGGAAATGGTCACGAAAGCTAATCCCTATTCCCGACGCCGGGCCCACAGAAATTCCGAGGCCGTAGACATTTCTTTCCAGGTCCGCAGCCTTTTGGCTCCCCTGTACACTGACTTGGGAAAACACCTGACCACATGCAAGGAACAAAGAAAGCAATAGACATAGTACAATTGAATTCACTCTCACCTCCGTGAATTCATACATTCGTTGTGAGCCAGCGGTACATTTCTTTTAGGTTCGGCCGCTTGCCCGTGAGCAAGATGCCGATGCGAAACACTTTCGCAGCAACCCACATCATCCCGACGATGCTGGCAGAAAGTGTCACAAGCGACAGCGCGATCTCCCACAGAGCCGGCGCCTGGATCGACAGCCGAAGAGCCATCATCGTCGGCGTCAGCAGCGGAATTTGCGACAGAATTTTCACCATCATCGAATCCGGGTTCTGCATGGCCGGGATCGCAAGCGCGATGGGAAACATGACAAGAAGCGTTACGTAGGCCGTCATTTGCTGGGCTTCCTGCTCGGTTGAAACCGGCGCCCCGGCAGTGATGAATATTGCGACATACAGGAGGTAGCCAAGAACAAAATAGACGAGAAGCAAAGCCAGGTGGTCGAACGAAACGAACGGTGTTGCCATGGATAAATTAACGCCAACCAGGATCAACAGCCAGAACGATATTGTTGTTAGGCCAAGGAGCGAGAGCCCAAGGACCTTTCCTGTTAGCAGTTCTCTCGAAGTACATGACGACATCAGGACTTCAACGATACGGTTCGATTTCTCTTCTATCAGGCTTCGGATCATCATCTGGCCGCTTGTCATCACCAGCATAAAGAGCATCATGATGAAAATATAGCCCGTGAAAAATGTTTCGAGAAATCCTGATTCCTTTTCTTCACCTTTCGTCGACACTTTGATCGTCTTCACGTCGACGTCGGTCGAGAGGTCCCGTATCGCCTTCGCGTTGTATCCCCTGGCCTCGAGCCTTCGTTCGATGATCACGTCTTCGAGGATCTTAGAGAACCGCTCCTGATCCCGGATATTGCCGACGTTTTCAGATCGATACTCGATCTTCCCCTTCTCCATGACGTCGGACGGGAGGAGGAAATACCCTTCGATCTCGTTGTCCAGGATCTTCGCGGTCGCGAGAA
>CAYTOA010000065.1:0-21716 GCA_964439265.1 uncultured Chitinophagaceae bacterium | reverse complement strand
CATTCCCAACGTCTCGTCACGAAGTGATCCCTTTGGGATTGGGAAAGCGGAAAAGGGTGCCGGGCTTCGATACCACCACGTTCCCAAACAGAATTTGGAAACGAGATAGATATGACTGCCGATCTTCTGCATCAGTCATGACACCATTATTTAAATGATTGATTGTCGTTATCTATTTCGTTAATTTACGTCGTGAACGTCGAACAAAAAGAAACTGAGGGACGAATTGCGATCAGCAACAGGAAAGCCCGGCATGAATACGAAGTGCTGGACTCGTTCGAGGCGGGCATCGTCCTTAGAGGTTCCGAGGTCAAGTCTCTCCGGTTAGGAAACGCCAATCTCCAGGATAGTTACGCTTTCGTAAAGGCCGGCGAAGTGTGGTTGTCGGGCATGCACATCAATCCGTACGAACAGGCGAACATTCTGAATCACGACCCCGTTCGCGAACGGAAATTGCTGCTCCATAAGAAAGAAATCAGAAAATTAGTTGGCAAAACATCCGAAAAAGGATTAACTTTAATTCCGCTGAAAGTATATTTCAAGAACGGCCGGGCCAAAGTAGAGGTCGGACTGTGCAAAGGAAAACGGAGTTACGATAAGCGCGCTGCGATCGCCAAGCGGGAAACAGAACGCGAAATGCGGAGGCAGTTTTCGAACAAAGACTATTGAGCATGACGTATTTTGCTCAACTTCAGTGCGTATATTTCATCAATAAAGGGTCAGTACCAGGCATTGTTTCCCACCGTTAAGGAACAGATGGATGTTATCAAACGAGGCGTTTCGGAAATAATTCCGGAAGACGAACTCGTCCGCAAGCTTGAGAATTCCATCCGGCAGAACAAACCACTAAATATTAAGCTCGGCTGCGATCCAAGCAGGCCCGACCTTCATTTAGGCCATTCCGTGGTGCTCCGCAAGTTGAGGCAATTTCAGGACTTGGGGCATCAGGCGATTTTGATCGTCGGAGATTTTACCGGGATGATCGGCGATCCATCGGGTAGGAGCAAGACCCGGCCATCGCTTTCGATCGAAGAGACGAGGAAGAACGGACAATCCTATTTCGACCAGGCGACGAAAATACTCTCCGCGAGCAAAGTGAAAATGGTCTATAATTCCGAATGGCTCGCGCCGATGGCATTCGCCGACGTCATTCGTTTGGGGAGCAAGTATACGGTTGCGCGGATGCTGGAACGCGATGATTTTACGGTGAGATACAAAGCAGGCGAGCCGATCTCCGTCCATGAGTTTCTTTACCCGCTCGCGCAAGCCATGGATTCAGTGGCAATCGATTCCGACGTTGAACTCGGAGGGACGGACCAAAAATTCAATTTGTTGGTTGGTCGGGATATCCAGCGCGAATTCGGGAAGGAACCGCAAGTCATCCTGACTATGCCCATCCTCGTGGGCACGGACGGCGCCGACAAAATGAGCAAATCGCTTGACAATTACATCGGCATCGGCGAAACGCCAAAAGACATGTACGGCAAGACGCTCTCGATACCCGACTCACTCATTCACGATTACTTCCTCCTTGCGACGAATATTTCCGCAACCGAGCTTGCAGCGCTCAAAAAGGATCTCGACAACAAGTCTGTCAACCCGCGAGACATCAAGCGGCGCCTGGCGAGAACGCTGGTAGCAATGTATCATGATGAAGAAAGCGGCGCTGCTGCCGAACGGGAGTTCGACAGGATATTTATCAAGAAGGATGTTCCGGACGAAATAGCAGAGTTCCGATACAAGGCGGCCAGCGAGAGCGTCGGCATACTCCAATTGCTCTTGGATACGAAGATGGCGGCATCAAAGGGCGAGGCCCGCCGATTGGTAGAACAAGGGGGTGTTTCGACCGATGGAGTCAAAGTTGCCGACATCAACATTCAGGTCCAATTCCTCAAACCGATCATCCTGAAGGTCGGACCAAGACGATTCCTGAAGGTAGTTCCGCAAGGAACATAGAAATGAAGTCAACGATCAATAAAACTAATTAATCATAAAAGCGGAGATGAGATAGTGTTCGTTCCCACAAAAATGTTTTTCACTAAAGGAGTCGGCCGACATAAAGACTACCTCCAATCGTTTGAGCTTGCACTTCGAAATGCCGGCATCGAAAAATGCAATTTGGTAAGTGTGTCGAGCATCTATCCCCCGAAATGCAAACGCATACCGCCTGCGGAAGGGATAAAACTGCTCGAACCGGGAGCGGTCACCTTTGTTGTCATGGCGCGCAACGCTACGAACGAGCCGAACCGTCTCATCGCCTCATCCATCGGCGTCGCCCAGGCGGCCGATGAATCACAATACGGCTACCTCTCCGAGCATCATCCGTATGGAGAGACTGAAGAAAAGGCCGGTGAATATGCTGAAGACCTCGCCGCGACAATGCTGGCAACCACGCTTGGTTTAGAATTTGACCCGACCCTTGCATGGGATGAACGCGAGAAACATTTCAAGATGAGCGGTAAGATTCTTAAGACATTTAATATTACGCAGTCTGCGGAAGGCGATAAAGACGGTAAATGGACGACCGTGGTTTCTATTGCAGTGTTGATTCCTTGAGGTTGCTTTTTGAAACGCAGGCCCGGCGAACATGCCGGCCTGCGCATTAGAATCTGACCGTAATATTCATTAGTGCTCCCCCGTTGTTCGGGACGACAATCGCCGACACATTCTCAGATTCCTTCCTGCCGATAGCCTTGTAGACAATCGGAAGTAATTTCCCCTGGTACTTGTAGACCAAGTACGCGCTTCCCGCTCCGAGCAGCGCACCAGTGAGTACATCGGAAGGGTAATGCAATCCAAGATACATTCTCCCATACCCTACTAATCCGGCCCAGACGAAGGCGGGAATGTAGACCGCAGGCTTCGGATACCGAAGTGTCAAGAGCGTTGCCAGCGCGAAGGCGCTGGAAGCATGCCCGGACGGAAAAGAATAGGGGTCTGCAGTTTCAAGATGATTGGTATGAACATCGGTCAAAGCTTCGTACGGCCTCTCCCTCCTCACCACTTCCTTCACAGCATAACCGATCGAATATGCCAATATCTCCGAGGTACCAAGCAATATTCCCGATTCGAATTCTTCGTTTTGATTTGCAGCCAGACCGTAGACAGCCAGTGACACAGGCGCCCCAACGAAAACCGGATAGGCAGAATTATCAATCGCTTCGATGAACGACGTCTTAAACTGAGTCTGGGCGTTGTTTATGGTCCGGAAAAGATGGACGTCGATGTTTGATGGGTCGCCTTGTGCGATTAATTCGGAGGGGTGCACCCAAAACAACGAAGCCGCCATACAATAGAGTACCATGCATGTGCGGCTTTTGCCAGGGACCAAAGAAATCAAAAATAAATCAGACATCTTTCGGAATAGTTTTACAGTATTCCGTGTAATATGCCATTATTCTCTCAACATATCCAGTCGTTTGTTGCCATTGAGTGTAATACCCGTTCGTCGGACGTCCTGCTTCCCAAACGTGTTCGTGGAGGGAAGAATATTTTCTAGATAAGAGCGAAAGCGACGTCTTTACAGACTCCCACTCATTCGGGTCGTCGGACATGTACTTTGCCATGACACGGGCATCAGTAATTCGGCCGACTCCGGCATTATACGCGGCCAGCGTCAATTTCAACCGGTTCTCCTCAGTTATGCCCTTCCCGTCGAACGATCGATAGATCTTCCCGAGATAATAGATACCCCCTCTGATGTTAGTATGGGGGACATGAAAGTCGCCCTCATCGAACCCGAGCTCTTCGGCAATTTGGCTCTGGGTAACAGGCATGATCTGCATCAGACCCTTCGCGCCGCGATGACTGGATGCTCCTGTCCTGAACATGGATTCGGTCTTCATAACGGCTAAAATCAGCCTCCAATCAAACCCGTATTTTTGGGAGTACTTGCGAAGAGTCGGACCGTAAATCTGCAGGAAACGTGCTGAATTATAGTCTAGTCCCTGGGAATATCCTATGTTCGAAATATCTCGATTTTTTGTACTTATTGGCGATATTGAACTGCCGAAACCAAAATAGAGAAGAGCCGGCAGAATCAAAAAGCAATTGATCCAAAACTTGCCCATTAATTCCTCAATTAGTCCAACAATACCCGTATGCTACTGTAGGAGAATCCCAATATAGAAATGGACTTATCTTACGATTCCGGTAAACAGAGAATGAACCTACAGGCAAATCCAAAATAGTTATCCCCCCGACGAAAGTCAATCGTTACTTTGAAAATCGACAAAAACATCAACCGACATTGGTGACACATGAGACAATTTACAGAAAAAGAAGAAATAATAGCAGATGAGTCTGACAGGTTGGCATTGATTGCGGTATTTTACCTAAAAGAGAGGCACCTTTGGCCGACTTCTAGAATCGCAGACATGTCTGCACCAGACTCCCCCTCGGCGTGAAGGCGGATTGTGGATAGAAGCGGGAGGTGCTGAAGGATAAGCCATCGGCAATCTCCCCATCGGACTTTCAGTCCGTTGATTGCCCCCCTAGTTTCACTTGCCTCCATCTGGTACTTCCCGAGTGAGCCGAGATGCTGTGATGGCCCATCCGTTAGGATGCGCATGAGTCTTCGGGCAATTGGCAAATCACAGGGTTTATCTGCCGTGCTATAATGAGGCGGGCCGAATGATGTTTCCAGCTGACTCTTGATCTCATCAAGGGGCTTCAATTCATTAGCGACCAATTCTGCAAAAAAAAGCCCCGTCAGGATGCCATCGCAATCCAGAAGATGTCTGCCATAACAATATCCCCCCGACCCTAGGCTCCCCAGCAAAGTTTTTCCCCCGCGAAATTCACCAACTCCATTTCGCATCCCGATGTCGAGAAGGGGAATATTCCAATTGTCGGCTGCCCGCAGTACTTTGTCTGTCGTATACGCTGATTTCAGAAATTGACCCTTCCACTGCTTATTTTTATGAAGATGCCATAGGAGAGCCAGCGTTGTTTCCTGCGCGTTCAGCCACATCCCGATTTCATCAACGATACCGCATCGTCCTCCATCGCCGTCTGTGGCAATTCCAAACAAAGCATCTACCACTTTGACGTTATATTTCAGAGCATCGAGGTTTGCGGGTACCGATTCGGGGCGCCGATCAAAAAACCTACTCTCCGGCGTACCAAACAACGTTTGTGCACGCCACCCGCATCCAACAAGAATGTCTTCAATGATCGTTTGGCCTGCTCCTCCCATCGAATCGATCAGAACGTTTCCGTTGTTCTTGGGGTTTTCAGAAAATGACCGGAGGATGGGAAAATCGATGAGTGATTCGAGGTGGGCAACATAGCGGGGAAGAAAATCAATTATCGCAATTTCTTTTCGGCCGTGACCTGAAAGTCCAGCCGGTTCCCGAATTTTGCCCCGGAGCAAGGATTCGATTTGGGCTGTTGCGTCGGAAGATAACGGGCCGCCATATGCTCCTTTGAACTCGATGCCGTTGTATTCGGGGGGAAGATCACCGCCGGTGACCATGATGCCGAATGTACAACCGTTGAACGTTACGCCAAACGAAAGCACGGGCGTAGGAATAATTCCGGAGCTTAGGAGCACATCGACGCCGTTCTCCGAAATGGTCTTCGCGATAAGAGAAGCAATCTCCCTGGACTTCGCTCGACCATCGAAACCGATTGCCGCAGTGATTTTCGCGGGAGACGGATCCTGCCCGAAGAGATATCGAACAAGTGCGTCAGCAACAAGAAGAATGTTTTCTTCCGTAAGGTCTTCGTCGAGCCTTCCCTGCCATCCGCTTTGCCCGAATGCAATGCCTTTCCTCATGAACTTTCCGGAGGAAATTCCTCTGTAACAATTTCAATCGCGGTGAGATACTGATCGAGGGGTACAAATACTTTGACGGGGTACTTAAGGATGGAACGCCCAATGGGGCCCTCGATAAAACCGTCAGCGATAAATCCAATACTTGCATTGTTACGTGGATTTACTGTGACGCCGGCGCTCTCGAGTTTGCCGCGGACAATATTTGCTTCATAATAATCGACCGATTGAAACGCCACGGCCCAGTCTTCAGAGATCTCGACTTTTTTGTGTTCGTCGCAAAGCATCTTTACCCCCTTCTTGCTCGCACAGTCTCCGCACATCAATCGCCGGCAAATAACGCAAACGGCAACTGCCTTTGAGGCAGGATGCTTTTCACAGAACAATTCATCTGCCGTTAAAATTATTCCGCAATGAACGCAAAAATCGCTTCCGACTGCAACGGGTTCGAAACAATTCTCGCATTTTTCAACATCAATCGGCTGTTCATCGGGAAGATGATCCACCAAAGGAAGATCGCAGTCGCTGCACCGCGCAACTCCCGCTACGTACTCAGATTTACAATTTGGACAAAAAGGCACCTGTGACTCCAATTCAAATTATTGAAATTATTCCAAACCAATGAAATATTGCTGAAATGCAAAATGAGCTTCTTTCTGGAACTTGCGGGCGGTCCTCGCCAACTAATTTCCGGATGGCGGATCGCAGAATCATTCACACAGACCCGTCGTTCTGCTGGTTCTTCAGCACTTCGACGAACCGCTGCGTAATCACTCTCGGCCGTGTGATCGCCGACCCGACAACTGCTGCATACGCACCGCACTTTAGCGCATGTGCAGCTTCGCTCGGACTCCAAATTCTTCCCTCCGCAATAACGGGAATATGTACTTCTGCCGTAAGGCGTTCGATCAGACTGAAGTCGGGAAAATCATCCGCCCTGTCTTCTGTATACGGCGTATACCCCGAGAGAGTAGTCGCGATCATATCCGCACCGAGCTCGGCGGCACGGACGCCTTCAATATACGTAGAAACATCCGCAATGAGCGGTATTCTGAACCGCTTACGAACGATATCGAGGAATTCAAATCCATCCAGGCCATTCGGGCGAACACGTTGAGTTGCATCCAATGCAACAATGTCGGCACCGGCATTGATCAGATTTTCCACGTCGAAAAAATCGGGCGTGATGAGCGCCCATCCGTCCTGATACGTTCCTCTTGAAATTCCGATGATAGGGAGCTTAACGGCAGCCCGAACCGACTTAATGTTGTCGACTCCCTGGACACGAATACCCGAAGCGCCTCCCATTTCTGCGGCCCGCGCAAACGCCGCAATGTAATCGGGAAAATTGAACGGCTCGTCTCCTTCTGCATGGCACAGTACGATAACACCGTTTTTTAGCTTTTCGATTACGTTCGCCATCTCTCCTCTATCGTTTGTTCTTTAATTTCCCTACGAGCTCATATGCGATCCTCCCCGCAGCCTCACCCAACTGCATACTCGCCGGCTGAGAATTTGTTGCAAACAACGCCGTGGGAGGTAGAATCGACCTCCCTGTCACGAGAAGGTTCTCAAGACCTCCAACGAACAACGAATCCCGCGAGATCTGAAACGTGCTTGTCGGCCTCCCCGGCATCGCGCACGTTGCCACCGCGTCGTCAAAAACCCTGCCCGACATAACGTCCGAATCCGAAATCATCGTCCGGCTGCAAATTTGTCCCGACGCATGAAACCCGGCTTGCATGGCCACAGCGCGTATCTTCGCTCCGGCAAATCCGGGACAATATTCGGTCAGAAACGCTGCTGCCTTCGGGGTAAGCTGCCGGCATCGCATGCCCGTCCGGATGAGGCTCTCCGGATCGCCCCCGTTCACATTCGGAAGTCCAATCATCGAAACAACTACCTCACCCTTCCGTACTGTCCCATCAATCTGAATTGAATCCGACGTCTTCATTCCCGGCGTTTCATTCAGCCACTTCCGGGTGAGCGTGGTGAAGCCTTTGACCGAAAGGAATCCATCTTTTTCCATCGAAGCTGGCCCAGAGAACTCATGCGGATTTTTTTGCACATATTCGAGCAATGCTTTTTCATCGACATTTTCCATAGAAAACCGGTACGATGCACCTGTGTCATGTCTCACCTGACGAGCGCCCGCGTTTACGGCCACAGCGCCGTTGCCCGTGGCATCGATAAAAATACTTGCTGAAAGAGATATGTCTCCTGCCTTTCGATGAAGGCGGATCGAGTCAACAATCCCGCCGGTCTTTTGCGCGCTCACAAATTGAGAATCAAGCATCAGTTCGACGTTTTCTTCCACTGTCATTTCACGCAGCACCTTACACAACACATCGGGATCGAAGGGCGTTACGGTGAAGCTGACGCCGGTCGGGTCCAGAAGATGCCCCAGACTCCCTCCTGCCGCTTGAAGCCGATTCACGATCTGGTCTCCGATTCCCGTAACGAGTTGCTTGCCGAGCGAATGAAAACCGCGCCACGGCTGAAACATCGCCGCCACCGCCATCCCACCAAGGAACCCGAGCTGCTCAACCAAAACCGTATCCGCACCGCAGCGCGCCGCTGCAATCGCAGCGCAAAAACCAGCAGGTCCGCCGCCGACCACAACAATATCATGTCTTTTCACATAATCCGGTCTTACTATCATAACAATGTTTGTCTCTCCTCCTTCGCATCGTAATAATAGAAGTCTGACGGCTGAAGGCACTGCATGTATGATCCGTTCTAACCATCGAGAGAGAAGGGAAAGACCGGCCTTTGTCAATCATCCGCAACTCACATGAGCACCTAAATATAAAAAGAAGCGTTGAAAATAAAAAGGCGCCGATCACTCAGCGCCTGAAATGGTATTGAAGCTTTGTAGCACCATTTTGCCCGCCTAGATCTTATAGCTAACGCTGAGATAAAATCCACGCCCTCGGGATGTGTACCCCAGAATTTCTGAATATTGGACATTGAACATATTTTCTATTTTCCCCTTAATAACAACATCATTGTTCAGAATGAGCCTTTGGGAAAAATCCACCAACGTATAGCTCGACAAAGGAATGCTCGCTAATGCGCCATACGGCCCAAGGTTTGAATCATAGTACGTATCATTTCTTGAACTGACAATCTTCAAATCTATTCCTAATGCAAGCATATCGACCGGAAGGTATGTGAGACCTACGTTTGCAGTGCTCGGCCTTCGCACCAACTCCGCCGATGCACCGTGGTTGGTTAGAAATGCGCCGTCGCTGAATAACTGTACGGTGTTGCCGCGGGTTTGCGTGAGATTGATATCCGAGGGGCTGTACGTCAATCCCCCCGCAACAAAACTGAAATTGCTTTCAAAGAACAATTGGGAGGTTATCCTGTCCTTTATTGTCAATTCGATTCCGCTGCTCGTTTGTGTACCTATGTTGAGATATGTATCTCCTTCCAATGAATCGACGTTCTTGTTCCACAAGTATACATAATCGATATAATGTTTTACGACACTATTGAAATAAGCGAAAGAAAAACTTATTCCGTTCCGCAGAGATTGTTTTATGCCGATCTCGTAAGAACTCGAGTTCTCCGGTCTTAAATCTTTGTTCCCGAGGGTGATATCAGGATCATAACCATCCTGGTTGGGGGAAAACAATTCGTACAGCGACGGAGCGTTAAACCCAGTAGAGTAGGAGAAGTAGAGCAAACTCTTCTCTGCAATCCTGTATGACGGATTAATCTCATACGTAACGTCGTTTCCAAAGCTGCTCTGGTTTGCCAGCCGCATTCCGCCGGCAAATGCAAACTTCGATGCGGTTGGATCCGCCGGTGGGCCATTAAGATCGAAATGAAAAAAGAGACTCTTTGTCAACGAATGAATGTTTAATGAAGCATTATCCGAGTTCAGTTCAAAATCATATTGGCTATTGTAATAAAACGAACTCGCAGTCATGGTCTCTTTATACAGACCGACGCCTAAGACGGCATCAACGATATCGTTTTTGAAATTCATTTGAACGTCATTCGTGCCCATTGTCCCCTCATAGGCATCTTTGATAAATGTGGATGGGAATACCATTGACGAATCATCGACAATATTTCGTTTTAGATCTGAGTAGCCTCCGATGTACTTCAATTGAACATCGTTTGTTATCTTATAACTTGCTCCGTACGTATAGAACTTCCGATTGACATCGGACGTGAAGGCGGGATCGTCCTCAAATGCAGCATGCGGAAGGTCAGCCTTTTGCACTGCGTTTCTAAACGAAAAATATACATCCACCTCTTCAGATTGATAACCGAGCTTGCCAAACGCATCTGTTTTCACAAAATTGTCTCTGTGACGATTTTGAAGAGTATCCCTCACGCCAACGGTATCAACGGTGGCATCGAGACCTTTTGTCACAAGATTGTCAACACCGGCATTGCAATAGAACCCTTTGATGTTCGTGTAGTTTAATAAAATATGTTCAGACAGATCGGATGTTTTCGCGCCAAATGTTCCGGTGCCCGCATCCGCCTCGGCGTGAATGCCCGGACTGTTCCCTCCTTCGCTCGTAAGAAGATTGATCACACCCCCCATTGCCGACGATCCATACAACGTGCTGTGGGAGCCCCGTACAATTTCAATTTGCTCAACACCGAGTGAAGAGAGCTCCGACAGATCGGGGGCGCTGTTTGGCGTCGCGGGATCCGTAAACCGCACGTTGTCAATCATGATCGCTGTCTGGTTGCTCGCCGTCCCCCTCATGAATATGCTTTGGTTGGTACCGGGGTTTTGTCCGGTTCCGACCATGTATATTCCTTCCTGCCTCCCAAGCAACTCTCCTATATTCTGGAAGATGGAATTCTTGATCTGATCGTCCGTGATGACCGTGACGCTCCTTCCAATATCTTCCGGATTTTTTTTGGACCTCGATGCCGTGACCATTATTTCTTTCAAGGGATACAGTTTTGTACTGTCATTCTTAAGTACCAATGAATCTTGCTGTGCATGAGACACTGAGAAGCATAAGAGAAAAAGCAGAACATATTTGGCCATGACATTCCCTGTTAGATAAATAAAAAATCCCAACCTTCTCAAAGAAAGATTGGGACAATAAATTACTGCACAATCTATCCTCACTCCACGAAGGACGTTGAAAATGATGCCGGCAGGTCTCCTGGCTCCCCGAATTTTACCAGCCTTCCCGTCCGATTACTCGGCCAGTGGCTTTGGGGCGAAATCAATCTCGGGTCACAGTTGCGGGTCAGCTTCCGACTCCTCCATCCAGCCAACGGCGGGACAGGGTTCACGGAATTCCCTTTTCATCCCGTCCCGCGTGCAGCGGGACGGAACACCGGCATATATTAAGAAAAGAACAAAGACGCTACACTTGTTATCCGATAACGGAACGTTCAGCCTGTTCCTTCTTTAACAGAAGGAGCAATCCTTCATACCCGGCAAACATGACGGCGACAAAAAAGATATCGCCGGCGAGCGAGTTACGGAAGTACGGAACCGCAAAGACGTAACACTCAACCAACCCGGCCCACGTCGGGGCATACATTGATCCGGGAGTCATCCATACTCCAAAATTTGTGACGACAAAAAACAGGATCGAACTCACTACTGTTCCGCCGAGAATATACAGCGGCTTTTTGTGATTCTTCAGCCACACGCCGACCAGTCCAACAAGCACAAAACTGCCGTAGACCCAGTACATACCGCTGTAGAAACCGATGAAGTAATCGCTGATCAGCATCGCCAGAATGGGGACGACGAAGGCGAATCTTTTTTCAAGGTATACACCGCCAAACAAGGCAATGGCTCCGATGGGCGTGAAATTAGCGGGATGCGGCAGCAAGCGCGAAAATGCCGCGACGAAAACCAACAGAAACGCAGCGCCATAGCGCGTAAAGATTTGTCTGGTGTTCATGAGGGTAAGTCCTTTCGTTGATAATTCATAGATGGAAAAAATTGGGCGCTCTTTTGCGAACTAAAAAACCCCGACCTTCGCGAGGAAAATCGGGGTTGACAAAATAAAACTCTTTTTGTTCGGCTAAACATGCTGCAACCTTTTTTCCTCGAAGGTTCTGCGTTGTGAGGTTGGCAGGTCTCCTGGCTCTCCCGTATTGCGTCTCGCCTTCCCGTCCGATCTCAGCGGTCAGTGGCGTAGAGACATCTTCTATCTCGGGATTACAGTTGCGGGTCAGCTTCCGAATTGACCATTCCGGCCGAGGCCGAAACCGATCTTACGGAATTCCCTTTTCATGGCGCCATGGGCGCCACACCAACTTCAAATTATTGAAAAGAACGAGTCGTTGAATTCAATATACAATACCAGAGCGCGTTTGTCAAGAACGAAGTGAACATGCATGGTCCATCGGATTGCTTAAAGCAATCCGATGGACCTTCAGGGCGCATGACCTATCGCCATCTTACTGAATTTTTGGAAATACGTAAGACACGTATCCCTCCAAATGCCGGCGTCGATCTTTTGTTTTTCTAGCCTGGATTTGACCAGCAAAAATATCTCCGGGTCTATAGAATTATGCAGCGAATTCCAGGTCGTCAGCATGGAATCGACATATGCAGTACCCAAATAATATTTATTGCACAATTCTTCCCAAAGAGTTCTGCCCGACTTCATTCTATGATCCCATCGGACATGATGGAACCAAAGCAGATACATGTCGGGACAAGTGGTGATGCTATCAAACTCCTCTTTTACAGGAGAGAAGTACTGGCTTGTCGCATTGCTGCCGCTCGAGCTTCGGTCGAATCCCAATCCCATGCTGTCGGCGCGATGGTAATAGACCGGCGTCCAATCGGGGCGCCCTTTGTCGTACGACGGCTCGGGCCCGTAGTGAAAATCCGTCTGCATGATGTGATGGAGCCCGAGCGGTTCCATATAATCAACACATGCCTCCCGGGATCCCATCATCATGGAGCGGATCGATGCAACCACACTTGAATCGTTGCTTAATGTCATTCTGATCCATTCTTCCGCAATCTGTTCTGCGGAAAGATCGTGGTCCCAGGCGAGACGCCCATACGCGTACCAATTGGATTGCGCAAATGTATGTCCGCACCAGTTCCGGTCATTACCGATATTTGCGACACCCGCCATACCGGTCATTTGATAATTCTGCAGCGACCCGTCGACGATCGACGCCAGCGTTGATCCTTTGCCTTTGGCGTACGTATCGAACTGAAGGTATTCTTTCCACATCGGGGCAAGGTAGACCAAATGTGTTGAATGGCCGAGATATTCCTGCGTCAACTGCAGCTCAAGCATGAGCGGCGTTTTCGGCATCGCTCCGAAAAGAGGTTGAACCGGCTCCCGCGGCTGGAAGTCGAGCGGACCATTCTTGGCCTGAACAAAAACATCTTTCAGAAATTTTCCGTCGAGCGGGACAAATTCTTTGTAAGCTCTTTTCACGCGGTCGGAGTCAACATCCGGGTTGTAGACGAATGCCCGCCACATCACCACACCGCCATGCGGCCCCAGCGCTTCCGCCAGCATGTTGGCTCCATCTGCGTGCGTCCTCCCATAATCCTGCGGACCGGGCATTCCCTCTGAGTTTGCTTTGACAACAAAACCGCCGAAATCCGGGATGAGTTTATAGATCTCCTCAGCCTTGTTCTTCCACCATGACCGAACATCGGCGTTCAGAGGGTCCGAAGTGGAGAGATTTCCAATTCCGCCTTTTCGGTTTCCGTCCAGATCGAATTTACCCGACATAGGAGATGCAAAATTTACCGAGAGAAATGTCCGGATGCCGTATGGCCGAAACACGTCTGCCAATGCAGCGACCTTTGCCAGATGCTCGGCATCGAGGAGGCGGGGGTCTGCATTTACGTTGTTCAAGACGGTGCCGTTGATTCCGATCGAGGCGGCCGCACGGGCATAGTCGCGATATCGCAGGTCAACTGACTTCGGCAAGTCAGCCCATTTCCACAAAGATTTGCCCGCATAGCCGCGCTCGATCGACCCGTCTAAATTGTCCCAATGGTCCAGAAGACGATATTGTGTCTTCGGCCGGGAAGAAATATCAAGCGAGGCAACCGATTGATGAGTCTCGATGAGCCGCAACAAATGAAAAGTCCCGTACAGCAGTCCGACGTCCGTGTTGGCTGCGACGACTGTCATTTTCGTACCGTTGAATTCAGCAGACTTCAGCAGGTACCCATCATTTCCCAATGATCGGAGCATGAGTCCATAGCCCAGCTTGCCGATGATCTCCGAGGTGCGGGGAGTCCCGATGAGAAGAACGTTCTTTCCGACAAGCGAAGAAGCGAACGTGATTTCTCTTGCAAGCAAGCCTCGCAGTCCATGATCAAGCTCCGCATGAATGGCGCGGCATGTCTCGGATGTACCTGAAACGATAATTGTTTGAATAGCGTTTTGATATTCGGATAATCGCTTCTCATCATCGACCTTTTTGTAATTCATCCACAAAGTATATCCATCATCGGACAATGCAGTACCGGCGATTGAAAATAAGAAGAGGAAGAGTAGAGAAATAGTGTTTGAAGATACCGATTGTTGCTTCATGATAACACTCGAAGAAAATCCAGTGATATGATATTTTAGTTCTGACCTCATGAAGGAACATTCGCCCGGCGATTATACAATGGTCGAGTTCCGCCCAGACAATAGACCTGTCACCCGCGACAATTCCCCCTCACTAAAGAATCGGAACGCATAAAGGATGACCGGCCAGCAGCAGAGGAGTCCAATTCTCAAAAGAATCGAATCCACACCGTAACGTATTGCGCCGTATTCCAGCAAATATACCAACGCGACCGAGAGCGCAAGCTTCAGGGTCCTGGCAAATTCGTATTCGATCCTGTAAAACCTCTGCACGATAAAGTACATGACAAACGCGGAAAGAGCGTACGCGATCAATGTCGCGTAGGCGGCGCCCATGATGCCGTACTTTGGAATGAGAAAGAAATTCGCGACGATGTTTGAGACCGCAGCAAGGATCGACGTCGGCAAGAGGTACGCTGTTTTCTTTTCGATGAAAATTCCGGCGTTGAAGTGAATCGAGATACCGCCAAAAATGTACGCCAGCAGCACGACCGGGACCACCCCCAGCCCGCTCCAATAATCGGGGTGGATGATGTGACGTCCGAAAATTTTCACCTGCACAATATCCGCGATGAAGAACGAGAGAACCAGGAAAATTCCGCTCATGGCCAGCAAGAAATATGTCAGCACCCTTGCGAAGAGCGGCTTTGCGTTCTCGTCGTTGGCGTGAGAGAGAAAAAACGGCTTCCATGCGTAGTCGAACATCGAGGTCACGAGATTCATAAAAATTCCGAGCCGGTAATTGGCCTGGTAGATGCCGACGTTGCTGTCGTTCGTGAAGGCTTTGAGCATGGGACGATCAATCACCTGCAGCACCATGCCGGAAAGACCGACGGGGACATACGGCAAACCGAACTTCAGGAGAGAGGCATACAAGCTTCCCGAGAACTTCCAGGAGGAGCTCCGCACGATGTGAGGGATCATCAGAACGAACGTCAGCACCGACGATGCAAGGCCGCTCAGGAAGATTCCTTCCACTCCCCATTTCAACCAGAGGAGGGAGACGATGTTGAAAGCGACGTTCGAGGCAATGTTCACGATCTTCAGCGCGGCAAAAAATTTCGGACGGCGGGCCATCCGCAGCGAGGCAAACGGCACGATCACGAGGGCGTCAAAAAAAAGGATCCCCGCGCTGTAATAAAGAATTCTGTAAAAATTTTCGCTGATCAGAAAAACGTGGGTCAGCGGAACGGCGAACGCAATGATGAGGCTCGAGAACAACGTCGACGTTATCGCGATAGATATGAGCGGGGTGCTGAATTTCTCCTTGGGATCCCCTTTTTCCAGTGACGACGCATAACGGAAATACGCCGATTCCATTCCGTAATTATAGATGACGTTCAGGAACGCAAGATAGGAATACACGTTTGCGACGATCCCGTACTGAGATGTCGTTAAAACGTTGGTATAGAACGGAACGAGAAGAAATGTGAGGAAGCGGCCGACAATTGTGCTGATGCCGTAAATAGCTGTGTCCGCGCCCAGCCGCTTAATTTGGGAGAACATATTCAGGAGACCAGCTCGAGAGAAATGTCGAGTGCTTTCGCAGAGTGCGTCAACGCGCCCACGGAGATGAAGTCTACGCCAGTGTCGGCGACGGCCCTGACCGTCTGCAGCGTTATGCCTCCAGACGCCTCAACCTCGACGACGTGATCGATGAGCTGAACCGCTTTAGCCATGGATTCGAGTTCAAAGTTGTCCAGCAGGATCCTGTCGAGACCGCCGCATGCGAGGGCCTCTTCGACCTGAGTCAACGTCGTGACTTCAAGTTCAATTTTCAATTGGAGGTTCTGTTCGGCCAGGTAGTAGTTGCACTTCGTGAGCGCTGCGGCGACACTTCCCGCTGCAGCAACGTGATTGTCTTTGATCAGCACCATCTGGTCCAGGCCGAACCTGTGGTTCACACCTCCGCCGTCCCGAACGGCTTTCTTATCGAGCATGCGGAGTCCGGGAGCTGTTTTGCGGGTGTCGGTGATCTTTGCCTGTGTTCCCGCGACGGCGTGAACATACTTGTGTGTCAGCGTCGCGATGCCGGACATGCGCTGCAAAAAATTGAGCGCGACTCTTTCACCCAGAAGGATTCCGCGGACAGAGCCGTGAATCTCGGCAAGTTCATTTCCGGGAGAAACAAAATCTCCGTCCTTTGCGTTGGGCGTAACCGTGGTTCCGCCGTCGGCGTATTGCAGAACGATGCCGACAAGTTCCATCCCCGAAATTACGCCGTTCTCTTTCGCCAGAAGTATCGCACGACCGAACTGGTCTTCCTGAATCAACGACTCGCTCGTGACGTCGCCGAACCCGATATCTTCATGGAGTGCCTGCTCGATCAGTCTGCCGATCTTGCTGTCGTGAAGAAGGTCAATGCTCATCTTCTTTGACCAGCATGATGGGAATGTCGTCTTTCACTTCGTAGACGCTGCCGCATTTTTTGCAGGTCAACGTATTGACTGCCGGCTTGTAGTCGAGGCCGCCCTTGCATTTTGGACAGCAAAGGATATTAAGCAGTTCCTGTTTTACCATTCGCTGGACCCTTCGGTTTACTTTTTTTAAAGGCTTCTTCAAGCACTTCCACGAACTTCATCGGTGCACGCGTCGGTTTCCCCGTCTGGGCGTTGATGAAACTGTGCACGGTGAATCCTTCCGCGATCGGTTCATTCTCGCCGTCCCGCAGAACGCGGTATTCGATCCGGACCCGCGCTATCGGGATCTCGTTCAGCGAGGTTTCGATATGCAGAAGGTCGTCGTAGCGCGCCGACCGCTTGTATTTCGAGCCGGCTTCGATGACGGGAAGATAGATGCCCATCGCTTCGATTTCGGGGTACGGCATTCCTATGTGCCGGAGCAGATCCGACCTCCCCTGTTCAAAGTATTCGAAAAATTTTCCGTAGTAGACAAATTTCATTTGATCCGTGTCGGCATAGCGCACGCGGACGTCGGAGATAAAAGTGATCGGCGTATTATTCATTCCACGCACCCATGATGCTGAACTTGTCGATTCTCTTCTCAATAAGCTTTTCCGGCTTCATGCGTTTCAGCGGCCGCAGTTCCTCGATCAACGTGTCTTTCAGTATTGCCGCCGCCTGCTGGGGATTGCGATGCGCGCCGCCGGGGGGTTCGGGGATGATCTTGTCGATGATCTTTTGTTCGAAAAGATCGCGGGCCGTGAGGCGCAGGGCTTCGGCGGCCTGCTCTTTGTATTCCCAGCTCCGCCACAGGATACTTGAGCATGATTCCGGAGCGATGACCGAATACCACGTATTTTCCAGCATCAGGATCCGGTCGCCGACACCGAGCCCCAGCGCACCGCCCGAGGCTCCCTCGCCAATGACAACGACGACGATCGGAACGGGGAGATGGGACATTTCAAAAAGATTGCGTGCGATGGCCTCTGCTTGTCCACGCTCTTCCGCTTCAATACCCGGATATGCGCCGGGAGTGTCGAGGAGCGTAATCACGGGCTTTCCGAACTTCGCAGCGAGCTTCATCAATCGGAGCGCTTTGCGGTATCCTTCGGGCTGCGGCATTCCGAAGTTTCTGAATAAATTCGATTTCGTGTCTCTTCCCTTCTGGTGGCCGATGATCATGACGGTCTGGTCTTCCAGTTTCGCGAAACCTCCCACAATGGATTTGTCGTCCCCGAAAAGTCTGTCCCCATGAAGTTCGACAAAGCCCGTGGTCATCATGCCGATATAATCGAGCGTATAGGGGCGTTCCGGATGCCGGGCAAGCTGGACTCTCTGCCAACGCGTAAGATTCGAAAATATATTTTCGCGAAGCTGGCTCACTTTTTTCTCCAAGGTTGTTATTTCATCGGCGATGTCGAGGTTGTCGGAGAGTTTTCTCATCTCTTCGATCTTCTGCTCCAGCTCCACAACCGGTTTTTCAAAATCTAACACAACTTTTCCCATTCAAGCTCCTGATAGGTTAGACGCCGCGCCGGATCGAATTGACGATCGCTTTGATGACGATTTCAAAATCAAGCATCAACGATTGGTTCTTCGCATAATACAGTTCGTACTGCTCCCGCTCTTCGTCGCTTATTGACCTGTCGGAATGGATCTGGACAATACCCGTGATGCCGGGCTTACCTAGGTAAATTCCGATGTGAGTGGACGACGCCGGTGAATCGGTGCTGCCGGGGGGACGTCCAATGAGGGACATCGAGCCGGAGAGCACTTTCGGCATCGCCAGTACTGCTGATGAAAAGGCGGACGGCTGAGAGCGAAACAGTAGACGGCTGAAAGATACGAAAGGAGCGCATGAAATCAAAAGGAAAAGGGAAACTGCGATATCGACCGCACGCTTCGTTATTCGATGCATCGGCCTGTCGATATTGTATTGGATCTCGATGAAGGGGATCTCGTCCAGCTGATCGATGCGCGATTTTCCGATGATCACTTCCAGGGAATTCGGAACGAGCTTAAACTCGACCATCCTGTTTCTGCTTCTGCTGATGACGGAGAGGATCGTCGAATATGGGATCGCATCCGCGGAAAAGATCACATCGTCGATCCTAAAGTCATTAATGACCTTCCCGATCGTATCGACGCTGCCGAGAATTTCGACGTCGAGTATTTTTTGATTCAGCCTTTGTCGGTTCACGTCGATAAAGCCGACCACATCGTAGCCGTCGCCCGGCCGGCTGCGCAGTTTCTTCAGCACGTCCTGTCCGGTTTGCCCGGTGCCGACGATCAATGTCTTCCTCCCAAAGAGAGTTTTCCGGGAGAACGAACTTCCGGCACCAACCAGGCGGATGACCAATCTCCATCCGGGAATCAAGAACACACTTAACGCTCCGGAAATGATCATGATCACCCGGCTGAATGCGAAGCTCTTGAGAAACGCAGTCAGCGCAGAGATGATCACAAACGCGAAAAGCACCGCCCCGAATGACCTGGAAACCGAAAGTTTCCTGCTCGAATATACTCCGGCGGCGAACAAGGAAGAAACAACGATCGCGGACGGAACAATCAACGCCCATGGGTACGCGTAGGAGGGAAACGAAAAAAATCTTCCAGCGCGAACGTCGTCTGCGAAAAGAATAGTACCAAGGACGACACAAAAATCAAAAATAGAGACAATGAACGGCTTGCTGTACCGCAATATTCCGGCAATCATCCTGCGCACATCGATCGCCATCTCGATGAACGATTCAAAAAGGAGCGACCCCTTGTGATGCTTGCGGACAAAGAGCCTCATCGCCTTGTAGAAAATACTCAACTCATCGATGTCGCTCCTGCGCGTGCTTTCACCTTTGTAGTGAATGATTTTTGTATCGGCCACGTAAAATACTTTCCACCCTCCCTTTTGAACGCGGTAGCACCAATCGAGATCCTCGCCGTACATGAAAAATATCTCGTCAAGACCGCCGATCGCTTCGAAGACTTTCCGGCGGATCATCATACATGAGCCGCTAATTGCATCGACCTCGTAGCTTTCGTCGGGATTAAGATATGTGAGATTGTATTTTCCGAAAAGCTTGGTCGATCCAAAGACCGAGCTCAATCCCGAGACTTTCGTGAACGCCACCCACGGGGTTGGAAAGCTCCGCCGGCACGCCAATTGCAGCGTTCCATCGGGATTCAGAATTTTGCATCCCGCCATCCCGACGTCTACGTTCGTCTCAAAAAAGTTAATGAGAGTGCGGAACGTATCCTCCTGGACGATAGTATCGGGGTTCAGCAGCAGGATGTACTTTCCGGTCGACAGTGCGAGAGCCTGATTGTTCGCTTTTGCGAATCCGGCGTTGACGCTGTTTGCGATGATCCGAACACGGGGAAAACTCTGACGGACCATGTCGCTGCTGCCGTCATCGGAAGCATTGTCAACGACGAAAACTTCCCCCTCCATTCCCTCGAGCGCCCGAAAAACGGAAACGAGCGCGTTCTTAAGGAAGTCGCGTACATTGTAGTTGACGATGATGATTGAAACATCCATGGCGAGGGGTTACAGCAATTTGAATAAGCTGCGAAGCTTCAATTTCCAAACCATAAAGGCGGCTTCGTAAACGATGTTCTTGGACATCTTCGACTCACCCCGGTCGCGGTCGACAAAAATGATGGGAATTTCACATACGCGAAAACCTTTTTTCCATGCTTTGTAGTTCATTTCGATTTGGAACGCGTATCCGTTGGACCGGAGCTCGTCGAGATTAATATTCTCCAGAACGGCGCGGCGGTAACATTTGAAACCGGCGGTCGCATCTTTCACTGGCAGCCCCGTTACGACTCTTGTGTAGAGATTTGCGAAGTAACTGAGAAGCAGCCGGCGAAACGGCCAATAAACGACGCTTACTCCGCGAATGTACCGAGAACCGATCACCAAATCGTAATCCTGAATCTTCAATAGAAAATTCAGAAGCTCTTTCGGATTGTGCGAAAAATCTGCGTCCATCTCGAACACATAATCGTACTTATGTTCGATGGCGTACTTGAAGCCTGCGACGTATGCAGTCCCCAGCCCCATCTTCCGGGGACGTTCGATAAGATGGACACGCGGATCCTTCTTCTGGAAATCCTTCACGATCGCAGCCGTTCCGTCGGGCGAATTATCGTCGATGATAAGAATTTCGATATCCGTCGACTGGTGGAGTATTTGCGGAATCAACGACGGCAGATTGACCGCCTCGTTGTATGTAGGAGTTATGACGAGTGCTTTGGGCATAGTCGATAAATATGGATCAATGGCCTTTCCCCATCAACATGACATAGAATGTATATAAAATTATCTTAATGTCCATCCTGAACGACATATTCTCGATATAGAAGAGATCGTAGCGCACTTTCGACCTCACGTCGTCGATCGTTCGGTCGTAACCCTGTTTGATTTGCGCCCATCCGGTGATGCCGGGGCGAACCTTCAGGCGCCGGTGATACAGCGGAATCTCTTTTGAAAGCTTATCCACGAAATACGGACGTTCGGGGCGCGGCCCCACGAGGCTCATGTCGCCGTCCAGCACATTAATGAATTGAGGGATTTCATCAAGGCGCGAATTTCGCAAAAACCTTCCCACTTTCGTAACGCGGTTGTCGTTTTTGGGCGCCCACACCGGTCCCGATTCTTTCTCGGCATCGGACCGCATCGAACGGAATTTGTGCATCTTAAAGAGCTTGCCATCCTTTCCAACGCGTTCCTGGCTGTAAACAACCGGTCCAGGGCTGTCCAGTTTTATCGCGATTGAAATTAAAACCCACAGAGGCGAAGAGAAGAAAAGAATGAAGAGCGACGCACAAATGTCTGTCAGCCGCTTCATGCTTTGTTCCCACGGCTGCATGATCTCGGGCATTATTTCTATGAGCGGGAATCCGTAAAGCTGGTTCGTCCGCGCCTGTCCGCTGATGATATCGTACATGTCGGGGAGGATTTTCATGCTCACA
>CAYTOA010000064.1:1403-21834 GCA_964439265.1 uncultured Chitinophagaceae bacterium | reverse complement strand
TCCTGGAAACGAACTCCGACTCAGAGCTTCTGGACCTTTTGCGCGGCGGAAACCGCGAGGCGCTTGGTGAGCTGTACAACCGGCACCACCAACGCCTGCTGCGGTATTGCTCCCGGTTATTGAAAGATGAGCAGCGTGCGAAGGACGCAGTGCAGAATGTTTTTGTAAAACTGCAAACCGGACAGCAAAACATCCGCAACAGCCAGTCGCTGCAGAGCTGGCTCTTTGCCGTCGCCCGCAACGAAGCGCTGGCCGACATCAGGTTGAAAAAGAATATCAAGGCAGACGATTCGATCGTGTGGGAGGGGAATTCGCCGGAAGAAGAATTGCTGGCGAAGGAACGGAAGGATGTCGTCGGGATCGTTCTTCAGCGATTGAGTGCGCCGTACCGCGAGGTGATCATCCTGCGCGAATACGAGCGGATGTCGTACGAAGAGATCGCCGGCATTACCGGCGCAACGGTGTCCTCCGTGAAATCCCGCCTCTTCAAAGCGCGTAAAGCATTGATCGAAAAGTTGAAACCATATTTTAACGAGAGGAATCTATGAAGAAGTGCGATGAAGTACAGGAACAAATCAGCGCCTATATCGACGGCGAAACAGGCAGCGCTGAAACGTCTGCAATGTTTTTCCATCTCGGAGAATGTCCGGAGTGCCGGGCGTTCATGAAATCGGTTTTGCAGCTGCAGTCGGCGCTGCAGGACAATCGGCAATTTGTAAGAAGTGAGATGGATCCGGCGGCAGCACGGTTGTGGAAGCGAACGTTTGCCGTTTCCTATCCTGTCGCGGCGGCGGTTGCACTTGCGCTCTTTCTATCAAGTTTTCTCATCTCGTCGCGGTTCACACAACCGCCCGTTACGATCAAAAGCACGCAAACCGAGTACGTCTATTTAACTGCATTTCCCCCCGTGGTTGTCGTGGGTACGCGGCCTGCAGAAACCAAATCTAACTAAGGTGACCTATGAAAACGACGTTCATCCTCTCTTTTCTCTTTTTTATCAACACGGCCTGCGGCCAGGATTCGCTTTCGTCCGGGAATGGTAATTCAACGGGCCAGGGAATTGCCTTCTCAGAAGTTCTAAACATGGACGGTCAGCACAAAACGCTTCGCTCGGTTGTCGGAACTGTCATCGACCAATCTTCGCGCGAACCGATCGCAAACGCCAGGGTCACGATTCTTGGGACAAACTTCTCCGCAGTAACATCGAATGACGGACAGTACATGATCGATTCCATTGCCGAGGGAATCTATCAACTAAAAGCCGAAGCGAACGGATACGACCCGCAAGTAATGAACAACGTCGCCATCGACCGCACAAACAGAGCGGCCGGTTTCTTTACGCTGCAAAAAAAGGATCAGGCGCCGACGGAATTTGTCCCGGTGGAAAAACAGCCTCAGCCGATAAAATATCCCGGCCCAGTGTACCCCGAGCAAGCACGCAAAGACGCTGTTGAGGGAACAGTCTGGGTGAAGATCTGGGTTGATGAACAAGGCAATGCGCGGAAGGCGGCCATCCTGAAATCCGATGCGGAGGTTCTTAATCAGGCGACAATCGACGCCGCGATGAAATGGAAGTTCACACCGGCAGTAATGGGCGGAAAGCCTGTGGCGGTGTGGGTATCGATCCCGTTCAAATTCAAAATGAACGAACCGAAGAAAAACCAACCAACATCAAAATGACCGGGTATTGATGACGAGCCCAGTGTTTTTTTGAATGCATTCAAACCTAAAACTACATGTCACCCTGAGCGGAGCGAAGGGTCTACACTGCTTTTTTCTCGTTCCCAAACTCTGTTTGGGAACGCTTCATTCTTTTCATATAGAAAATGATGAAGCAGAGCTTCCTAATACTCCGTTCCCAACGAGGACGTTGGGAACGAGGTGATCTATAAAGAAGGATGGTGTATACAACAACCGCATGTCACCCTGAGCAGAACGAAGGGTCCATGACACTGAAGCAGCGTACGTCTGCAATGTTGTGTTGTCGTGGATTCTCCCGAAGGTCGCGAAGCGATCCCTTTGGGAGATGCCTTCGGCATTCACCCCGTCTAAAAAACGACGGTCGACGACTCCCTACGGGTCTATGACCCGTAGGGTCGTTCAACGAATCTACGATTCGTAGAATCGTAGATAGACGACTCGTCGAGGACTCGTTCAGAATGACAATGATGGGGGTGAGATTATCACGACTACCCTGCCGCCTTTCGTTGCTCCACTCTGCTGCGTCGACAAAGATTCTACCGCACCGAGTGATACATCTTTTCCGCCCCCTTCTTTGTAAAAACAACCTGCCATAATTGATCGTGACGCGCCCGCATCGCTCCCGCGCACGACAACAGGTAATACCTCCACATCCTTCGGAACCGTTCATCGTACAGAGATTTGATGCTTTCCCAATTCTTCTCAAAATTGTCCGCCCACGCCATGAGCGTCGGGTCGTAATACTTGCCGAAGTTCTGGACGTCTTCGATGATGAAGATGTTTTCCGACGCCGCACTGATCTGTTTCATCGAGGGAGTCATGCCATGCGGGAAGATATACTTGGTCAGCCAGAGATTTGTTTCCGTACTCGTCGTTGAAACGTTGGACCCGATCGTGTGGAGGAGAAACAGGCCTTCGGGCTTCAAACAATGGGAGATCGCTTTCATCAACCGGCGATAATTTTTGTATCCGATATGTTCGATCATCCCGACGACGACGATCTTATCGAATTTGCTGCGGAACTGCTCCTGCATCAGATCGCGGTAATCCATTTCGAGCAATTCAACATCATGCCCCGAGCAGAATTTCCTCGCGTACTCCAGCTGCTGCCGGGAAATGCTGATGCCGGTCACCTTGCACCCGATTCTTCCGGACGCAAATTTAGCGAACCCTCCCCACCCGCAGCCGATATCCAGCACATGATCCTGCCGGGAAATGCTGAGCTTACGGCATATCAAGTCTAGCTTTAACTCCTGCGCCTTCGCCAGGTCATCGGTGTCCTTGAAATATCCGCATGTGTATTGGTTATACGGATCGAGAAAAGACATGTATAAGTCGATTCCCTTGTCATATGTCTCCGCGATCCCTTTTTTTAAGCGAACTTTGGATTGGATGTTGACGAGCCGGCCGAGAACATGAGAAAAGATGATCGATGGATTACGTTTCACCTTCTCGTCCAGGTGGCTGGAAAGGATGTGATAGAAGAACTGATCAAGGTTTTCACAATCCCACCAGCCATCCATATATGATTCGCCAAGACCGACGGTCAGTTCCCGTACTACGCGTGTGTAAAATCCCTCGTTGTGGACTTGTATGTCCCATGGGCGGTCGCCGTCGACCCTGATGTCTGCCGAGCGCAGTAATTCAACAAGGTCGTTCTTAATTCCGCTCAGATTTCCGGATGGGTTCATAATTCGATGCGTCCTTTAGGAACAGTGGATTCCATAATTTGTCCGTTCACCCTGGACAAGCGATTTTCTTCAGAAATTAACATTGTGCCGAAGAAGAAAATTCCAGAGCAAGCATTGCAATATTCGAAAGCGGCAGTCGTTCAACGTGAACGCCACTCCAACGATCTGCGGAATTCACTCAAATAAGCATACGCGCCAGTTCCAAAGCGAATCCTTCGGGGCTCCCGCCAGCATGACAAATCCTTATTACGTTGAAACCTTCAAATTATACTATAACGGAATTTCACCCGAAACACGGGCAAGAAGCATCGAAGCGGTCAGATTTACCACTCGTCGGTAAAACATCCTCTTTGCGCGCATCGCATCCACGTATAGGTGCGGCGAATGCATGCTTTCTAAGCTGGCATGGCAATTGAGCGCCTCGCCGTTAATTGAGTGAATCAGATGGTGAACAAGTTAATAGCCCTTTGAAATCTGCATCTATAGAAACTCCATTTGTTAATCGAGCTCCAGAAAGGTTTCTCTTCAAAGCGGGATCTGTCTGGAGTCGTACACAGGATCTCGAACTTTCAGCGACACACACTAAAACGACAACCACATTCTATTCAGAATATTCAAATTAGAAGGAGTTTACGACAGGACAGCAATAGCTTCTCGTGATCAACTTAGGCGTCATCATCGTCGGTATCGCGGCGGAGCGGCAATTCGTTCGCCTGTCTTACCGCAGATGCGACGGGCCTTGGAATATTAGCATTTACCGCATTTACAATCAATGCTAATCGATTGTACTCTGTGAAGACTGCCTGAACCGCCACCACAGTCATATTGCATGGCATCGGCAAGACAGCGCTCAGCGACGGGACGTTCCCATTATATGATATGGCCGTTACCCAGCGGACTCAGACACCGGCAAAGCTCAACTGACATACTGCATTTCCTGTGTTTGTCCATCGGCGCAGATGGACAAAACATGAACGAAAAACCCCGGTGAGAACCGGGGTTTTCCATTTTGCAGATATCTAATTCATCAGGAACAACAGGATGCTATTCCCACATAGGTCACAACAGTCTGGGAACGTCTTTCGTGGACTGTCCATTCTCATCCTTTGAACCATGTTCGGCATCTATTTCTCCGTTCGGCGAATGCCGCTCCGCTCAATTTGTCTTGCTATGCAATGAACCGGAAATGATGTTGCTGTAATATTCGCTCGCAGGCTGCATTGGAAAATCCATCTTTCAACACCTCCGTTCCGCCGCTGCGAGTCGGAAGGATCGCCGATCGTTGTGCCGCGTACTCCAACAAACCACCCCGCTGCTAAACGAACACCAACTGCCGGATGCTGCAGGAATGTACATTGCCGACCTCGACGGAGGAAGTTTAGGAATGAAAACCCTGAAGATCGCGATCATCCCTGAACAGGAGTTCCTGGAACCTTATTGAGAGGCGAGATGGGTATCTGCAGCATCTCAATAGGATATTGCCATATACAGCCGTGCCGCCGATCCAACATCGGCTCCAACGATAAGACCGTATCCATGGTCAACGGAGGTAAACGGCAGGCGGGCGCTTATCCCGATACACGGCATTGCGGCGATGATAAGCTGTGACACCTTGCGATTAAAATTTTCCGTCAAGTCGCGATCATTAAAATAAGTAAACCGCCCTTCATTCGCTGTAACGTCGTAATCTTGGGGGAATCCGTTCGCTGATAACTTCCTGTCAACCGTCACCGATGCAATCCGATAGAGTATGCCCAAACGAGCATTCAGCGAAATGGATTTCATTCCGTACCTCCATTCCAGCAGCAGCGGAATAGTCGCGCCGACATACGACCCATCAATACTGTAGGTGTACGTTGCCGTTCCTTGTTTTAACGGGTTGCCGGGCGAATTGCTGTAATAGCTTATCGATGCAACTTGGTTCGACTCGCTCGTTTTAGATATCGAGCCGAATACTCCCCCGATGCCAAGGTCGAGAACCATGAGATCATCATGATCGGTCAGTTTGCCAAGGGCGATATTCCATTCGTTTTCAAACCCGCGCGTCGAATAAGAATTCCTGAGCGTTATGGCGCCGTAGACGCTGGCGCGTGATATAACCAGCTTGCTCGTATCGAGGACTGCATCGTCGAATGCGTTTTGGTCCCAGCTGTAGGATTCCTGACTTACAAACAGCTTCAGGTTCGTTGACCAGTGAGTAACCGTTGCTGCATCGCCAGTCAAGCTGTCTGTGTGAGCCGAAACTCCTTCCGCACACAGCCAACGTAGACCGATGAAGAGTAAAATGAATAGTTTATTTTTCATGAGTAGAAGGCGCCTGATATGAAGATATATCTGCTAAGGCAAGAAAAATGTTCCGGCATTGGGAACTACTCTCAGATGCGAGTAGTGTCCTAATTTGAATGAACATGTCAAAGACCTGAGGAATGTCATTCTGGGAACATCTTATGGTAGTCATTATTCAAATCATAACACTACCCAGATGCGGGCAGTGTTATGTTTGAGCATATCGGAACAAAAATGTGTGTCATGCCAACTTTCGCTGGAATGACATTTACTTCGAAATTGAAAGATTACGCAGATGCACATTAATCTGATAGCTATATCCAGGTTCACCAAAAATCGAGCAGGAGAATGGATATTGATTGCTCATCACCCAGCGTGTTGGATCCAGAACTACTCAGGTGATCTCTTCAAATTCCGGCCTCTTCGAAAACACAAGGCCTGTTATTATATTAACAGGCCTTCGTTATTCAGTCGACAAATTATTCCTTTTCCCGGTACGTTTTACTTCTTCGTCTCTTGTTCCTTCATTTTCTTCTGCATTTCCGCGGTCCACGGCGGAACGATCCCGTTCATTCGCGCGTAGGCGATCTGCTGACCAAGCAATTCGTGTTGATGAGTCGCGGCGGCAAAGATGATGTCGAGCATGGTCAGGTCCATTCCAAAAAGTTTGACGGTCTTGCTGTAATCAGTCTCGGGAGTATTGCGGACGGCGTCGTTAATCGTATCGAATGATTTGCGGAGAGCTTCGAGTATCTGCGCTTTGTTGGTCAGAGATTTTTCGTACGTAGACTCATCAAACCCTTTGGGTGCCGTTCCTCCCAGCGGGACTGCCAACAGGTAATTTCCGCCGCCGGCATGCATGAACGACTCCGCGATCGAGCGAACGCCGTCCATCGGCCGCCAGTTGAATTTATCCTGGGGGATCGCTCCAAGAAGGGCTTCCATCTGTCCCTGAACTCGCTTCGACTGCTTCAGGAATGATTGTGCGACGCCAGACGTCGGTTTGTCCTGACCAAATGCTGCAATGGAAAATGCACACAGCAGTGCAGCAAAAGTTGTTAGCCGTACTTTTTGCATAACTATCCTCCTGGAATGTGATGTGAGTGAAAAAGTTGATAGGGAAAAACGCTAATCCTGCTGAAATATCTCCGGCTGACAGGCTTTATAGATAGCCTTTAAACCCAGAACAACGTTGAAGAGTTCCACGGTACCTTGGGCAGCTGAAGCGACTCGCTCCAGAGCGTGGTATTGAGTCAGGTCGATATCCCACAGTTCTTTTCTGCATTTCCTCCAAATATTTACGCACAAACCGGATTGCCATCGAGCCTTCTCCCACGGCCGAGGAGATGCCGGTCAAGGCTCCGGATCTCACATCGTCCGAAGCGAAGATTCCGGGAACGCTCGTTTCCGGCATAAATGGCTCTCTGTCTAATTTCCAATGGGTAGGAAATGACGGCTCATTCATCAGGTTGCTGCCGGTGACGATGAATCCCTTATCGTCTTTTACAACAAGACGGTCCAGCCACGCTGTGCCGGGTTTTGCCACGATATAAATGAAGAGCGCTTTTGCGGGGACTGTTTTCTCTTCGGCTGTGACGGAATTTTTTAGCGTAATCTTTTCTAATACGCTGCCGCCTTCGACCAAAGCAATTTCTGTTTGAGCAAGAACGTTGATGTTCGGAGTTGCGCCGATATTTTGTGCAAGATAACTGGACGCGGTGTTGTTTATCGACTCCCGCCTGATCAGCAAGTTCACCTCTTTTGCAAACTTGCAAATGTGCATCGCTGCCTGGCACGCGGAATTTCCGCCGCCGACGATGTATACAACCTCATTCTTGCAAGCGTGCGCCTCCACGGACGCAGACCCGTAGTAGACACCCGCTCCCGTGAAATTGTCGAGACCCGGAATATTGAGCTTCCGGTATTCCACACCTGTGGCAATGACGATGGTTTTCGTGTGAACCTCCGAACCGTCTGTCATTTCAACTATTTTATACCCATCCTGGAGCCGGATGTTTTTCACTTCCTTCGCTGTGAGAATTTCGGTCCCGAAGCGTCGCGTTTGTGCTATCGCCCTGCGGGTGAAATCTGATCCGGAGAGACCCGACGGAAAACCGAGATAATTCTCAATGCGCGAACTGCTGCTCACCTGACCGCCGGGATTGTTCTTCTCGAGCAGGATCGTTTTCAACCCTTCGCAGGAACCGTAGACCGACGCCGCCAACCCGGCAGGACCGGCACCGATGATGAGCACATCGTACGTTTCATGAGATGCCGTTCGCTGAAGTCCGATGCGAGCGGCGAGATCCGGCAGCGGCGGATCAGTCATCCATGTGCCGTCTTTCAGCAGCACTAAGGGCGAATCCGTCCGTGTCACGTTTGCGCTTTTCAGATACTGTTCGGCATCTGCATTGCTTTCTACATCCATCCATACGAACGGGATGAGGTTTCCGGAGAGAAATTCTTTGAGGATGTGAGACTTGGGCGACCACTGGAAACCGATGATCCTGATGCCCTCATGGTCGGGTTTGTACAGCGCCTGCCATTCTTCCAGCAGATCGTTCACAACCGGATATAGTTTTTCCTCCGGGGGATTCCACGGCTTAAGCAGATAAAAATCGAGCTTGACCTCGTTGATCGCCCGGATCGCAGCCTCGATGTCGGAGTACGCCGTGAGCAAGACCATTTTCGCCTCGGGGTACAGCGCCTTTGCTTCCGTCAGAAAATCAATCCCTTCCATTTCAGGCATCCGCTGGTCCGAGACAAACAATGCGACTGTATCATTCTTCAGCTTCAGGTCCTTGACAAGCTCCAGCGCCTCCTTGGCAGACTCAGTGGCGATGATGCGATAGTCATCACGATATTGGCTTCTCATATCGCGCTGAATGGCTCTCAGGACCTGCTCGTCGTCATCAACGATAACGATGAATGGATGTTTCATCGATTTATGATTGTCGTTGTTGTGTTATGTGAAGAGAGATGCGAAACTCTGTCCTGCCCGGTGTGGAGGTCACCTTGATCTCTCCGTTGTGACGTTTGATGATTCTGTTCACGAGGTCAAGACCGATACCCGTCCCTTCTCCAACCTTCTTTGTGGTGAAAAAGGGGTCAAAGATCCGTGACATGATCTCCGGTGGAATTCCCGTCCGGTCGTCGATGATTTTCACGTTAACGCTCTTGCTGTCGCAGGATGTTTCAACAATGAATTCAACGCCTATGTCGAGAGCGTAAATTGCGTTGTCGATAACATTCGTCCACACCTGGTTCAGTTCTCCGATGTAGGCCGGAACGGGAGGGAGATTGTCGCAGAATCTTTTTTGTACTATAATATGTTTGTCGCGCAGTTTATGCCCCAGGAGGGTGAGTGCGTTCTCAATATCCTCATGGATATCGGTCGACTGCAGTTCGTTCGTACGGTCCATCTGCACGTGACTCTTGATCGCCCCAACCAGATTCGAGATACGGTTGGAAGCTTCTCCCAGATCTCTGAGCATTCTCTGAGAACTGAGCACGTTCTCAAACCACAGAAGAACGTCGGTCAGCGCATCCTTGGTCTCATTGACCATGATCGCATCGAGGTCTTCGCGAGTAACGCCGGCATCTGCGAATGGTTCGATCACCTTCAAGTTTCCGGGGAGGCCGTTGTGATCGAGCCATGCGGAGATTTCATCCTCCCGTTCTACGCGTTGCAGCGCAGAGAGTCTGTTGTCTGCATTGAACGTCTTTGCCGCGACTGTGTGGCGAAGGCTTTGAATGTATTCTGCACTGACATTATGTCGAAGCAGTTTCTCCGTCAGTTCATAATTGAGGTTCAATCGCATGGTCAGTTCGGAAGAGATCCTGTTGATCGCAGAGGCGGGATTGTTCAGCTCATGGGCCATCCCGGCGGAAAGTCTTCCCAGCGCGCTCACCTTTTCAAGCTGCATTTGCGTTGTTGCGAACGATCGCGCACGCTCGGTCATGTAACCGATGAGGCGCTGGACAAATGCGGGGTTGAGCTGCTCCAAATCCTGAAAATACTTCTTGTGAAGCGTATAACGCTTCACTTTGCCGACAGCGTACGCGAACCCGGGGGGGGGCCTTCATTCTCGAATAAGGCAAAAGTCCTCCAGCGCCGCCGGTGACTGCGTCATTTTGGAAGTTGTAGTAATAGACCTGCTGTCCGTTTGACGTCCATGTAGAAATCGAATCTCCCTTCGAGGATAAACCACATGACGTCCGCCGGATCCCCCTTCTTCACTATTTGCGCGCCGTCCACGTATTCAGCATACTCGAGCCTGTCGGCGAGCCACTGAAGGTGCTCATCGGGCAAGTCGCTCAACGCAATAATGCGTCTCAATTTATCTATCGATTCGGTCTGCATACAAGAAAAAATTACATAGATACCCTTTGCGGAAGCAGTATCCGGTGCTGATCAATATTTGGGACGGCAGAGGTGCGGGAAAACCTACGTTATAAAAATCGCTAAAAAACCACCTATAAGTCAAATGGTCGGGTAATGCTTGAATTAGAATAATGTTCAAAGGGTTTTTGTATCGGGAGGATAAAATATCACGCAAAGACGCCAAGCCGCAAGGAAAACGTTTCAATTCTCTTTGCGCCTTGGCGACTTTGTGCGAGCGAGTGTCACACTATCCTAAATTCAGGCACTGCCTTTTTTTATCAATACTTGATATTGATAAAGTACTAAACTATCATTATCACAAAATCACGGGTAGATCAAATGGAGCTATCACATTGTCCTTTTATTGTAAACATTAAACACACTTTTTTCAAAAAATAACATCATATGAAAAGAGTTGTTTTGCTTCTGGAAACATCGCGCGTATTCGGAAGACAGTTGATTAGCGGCATTGTCCGTTACTCACGGCTTAACAGCCCCTGGCTATTTTACAAAGAGCCGATAGATCTAAAATCATCAATCCCTCATCTGACAAGCTGGAAACCGGATGGGATCATAATGCGTGATACGTTAATAACAAAAGAGTTGTTGAAATTAAAGATTCCAACAATATTTGCTCCGCATGGTTCCGAATACCCCAGGAACATACCGTTAATAGTTACCGATTCCTTTTCAATTGCAAAAATGGCAAGCGATCATTTCATCGGAAAGGGTTTCAAAAACCTCGCCTTCTGCGGTTACGATAGCATTGAATGGTCGGAACAACGTAAATCATATTTCAGCCGATTCAATAATGAAGCCGGCATTAGGACTTATAACTACATATCGCTTAAAAAATTCAGACAGAACGATTGGGAAAAGGAACAGCAGCACGTATGCAGATGGATCAATGGCCTGCCGAAACCAATTGGAATATTTGCCTGCAACGACGACCGCGGACTGGATATTCTGGAAGTATGCAAATTAATGAAGCTAAAAGTCCCGGAGGATGTTGCGGTGGTAGGCGTTGATAATGATCTGATGGTTTGTGAATTCGGAGATCCGCCGCTTTCAAGCATTGCGTTAAATACTGAATCCGCTGGTTTTGAAGCTGCTCGATTACTCGATAAGATGATGAGCAGTGGTAATAAAATGAACGGCCGGAAAATAATTGCCACGTCGAGTCATATAGTTCAACGGCAATCTTCAGACATTCTTGCAGTAAATGATAAAGAAGTTGCCCAGGCGATACAATTTATCAAGGACAATGCAAAAAATAAGATACTAATCAAAGACATGCTGCGGGCAATCCGTATCGGCAGACAGGCTCTAGAGAAGAAGTTCAGGAATACCATTCATCGAACCATCTATAATGAGATTCAACAGGTGCGGATCGAATCGATATCAAAATTACTCACTGAAACCGACTTGCCCATATCTCAGATCACCTCACTTTATTATTTTACGGATGTCGAACATATTTCCCGTTTCTTTAAAAAAGAAAAGGGAGTGAGTCTGCGGGAATACCGTAAAATCCACAAATCTCAATAATACTGCTCCATTACCTTTTTGGTTAGTTTTTGATATAAAATGGCTGGTATTTAACCCGCCTCATTCTCTATATTTACCCTGCCAGGTTCGTTATCCCAATCAATTCTAGAAGAAGCGCGGCCGACACCGATATTTTGTTGTTTGAAGTGCATCGTGGATACAAACTTTTACAGAATTATGACTGTTCTTTCAATTTGTGGACGTTCATCGGCCGTCGATTGATCAAGTCAACGTGATGGTTATGATCTGTTTAGCGGTTTCGCAACCGGACATTAATTGATCTACACGAGAGCCGAATCTTTAATACGTAGCCAGCAAGAAATTGGATTAATTTAAGATTTCATCCTGATAATCTTTTAATGGGATGTAATAATGCAAGAACACCATGCCGTGAAGAGAATATACGGTGCAGGTTGTTTGCAGCCTGTGCAGCAATTGCCTCTTCACTGTTTGAGCCCGCCGAAACCTTCCCATCTTCATTTTTTTACAATTCAAAGCATTGCAATAGCTCGTAGTTGTTGAAGAAGTAATTTTCAATTCATTGGAATTTTAAGTCGATATAGTCATAATTCACGAAATATACTTTGTTAATTGAAAAGGCGATATTTATGAAATTTACAATTATGTTAACGGGCATATTAGTTGTGATATTGTGCGCATTCTTTATCGGATGTTCGGAAGAGCCGTCAACATCACCGGTACAGCAAGGAGCTAACAAACAAGCCGTTGGCACTGCAGCTGCTACTAAAATACCGCAAGTCGTGGAGGTTAATAACAACTTCCACCCAATTAAGACCGACGGGATTGCCGCAGTCGCTGCCGCAAACTACTATCAAGCTTGGACTGCCGGCGGCGGGACAATGAACGCCCAGAATTTAGGCAATGGGCATTACTCAGTCACATGGAGCAATGTCAGTGATATTGTTGTGGGTACTGGCTACAATCCAATGCCAAGCGGTCAATCATTGACCTGGACAGGCAGCGCTAGCGGCGCTCAATATTTCGGTGTCTATGGGTGGATGACTAATCCGCTCACGGAATATTACATCGGACGCGGCGGTGGTAACAGCGCAGGATCATACTCTGTTAGTACTGGTACATACACTCTCAACACGGTAAGTTGCAACGGAGCGAACATTAATGGCAATGGTCCATTTCAGCAGTTCAATTGCAGCGGCAATGGCGGAAGCGGCATAGTTCCGAGTGACCATTGGGCCAAGTGGGGAAGTCTTGGACACAGCGTAAGCGGTGCAAACTACTGTATCGTATCCACAGAGGCCTGGGGCGGCAGCAGCGGGAACGCTAATGTGACGGTGGGAAGCGGCAGCAGCTCCGGCGGCAGCAGCTCTGGCGGCAGCAGCAGCGGCGGAGGAGGAGGAGCCATCACGCTCAATTCTTGGCAGTGCAACAGCCACAGCAGCGGCCTTAACATTTGGACCGGCGGAGTCGGCAATTGGACGAATGGGGCCTGGATCGAATTCAACAGCGTCAACCTTTCCGGAAAGACTCTGATTAACTTTAACTTGGCTACGACGGGAAGCGGTTCGTATGCCATCAGGGTCGACGGCACAGGCGGAACGACGATCGGCACGCTGAATTACAGTTCGACCGGCGGCTGGAACACCTATCAGAACAAATCGACAAGTCTGAACGGCGCGAGCGGAACTCACAATCTCTACATTGTTGATACCAACGGCGCAGCAAACACAGGTACGCTCACGGTTCAGTAAAAACAAGAAACAAGAGTTATTATACTACCCCCCTTTTCCCCACGGCAAAAAAGGGGGGTTTTTTACGACACTGAAGCGATGGAGGCAAAAAAGCTTTCGGCATCCGCGAAGGAGCGTCGCAAGACACGGGTTAGACTGATAGCGAAAGCTATGAGATTGATATATTCGAATGCCCACGCTGCGAAAGCCGTATGCCCTTCATCGAGGTGATCGGGAACAGGTGCTTGATTCGGACTATTGTGAGCGCCCGGAAGGAGAAGGTCGCGGTTAATTGCTATATTGCTGCTGACGCTCTCGGGAAATTTAACCAGTCGATTTGTTGGTGGTCGTCAAGTCGTGCGGGGACGGGAATCATAGTAACGGAGACATTTCAATGAGAAAGCTATTCTTTTCCCTTGCGTTGGCAATAATGATTGTTGTCAGCTCTTGTTCTCAAAAAGTGCCTGATAACTTTGTATTAGTCAAAGGCGGAACCTTTAAAAACACGAAGTCCAACTTCTACGGAAGAAATATAACATTATCCGACTTTTGTATCGGCAAATACGAGGTGACTCAAAAAGATTGGGTCGAGGTAATGGGAGGTAATCCATCAACATTCAAAGAAGACGATTTGCCGGTAGAAACAGTAAGCTGGTATGACTGTGTTGAGTACTGCAATAAAAGGAGTTTAAGAGAGGGCTTAAAACCCATTTACAATATAGAAAAGAATGAAAAAGATCCGCGTAATACGAATCCTACGGATAGCTTAAAATGGACGGTAACGATCAATGCAAATGCCAACGGTTACCGATTGCCGACAGAAGAGGAGTGGGAATATGCTGCAGGCGGAGGACAGATGAGCAAGAGTTTCACTTACAGCGGAAGCGATGATGTAGATGAAATAGCGTGGTATTGGAAAAACTCCGGAGATAAGATCCTGGACGGATATTGGAACTTGCACATGATAGAAGGAAACCATTGTAAAACAAAACCTGTCGGTCTCAAGAAACCCAACGAGTTAGGGCTTTATGATATGTCGGGTAATGTAAGGGAATGGTGCTGGGAATGGCTCGAGAGTAATGGATACGTCCCTCAAGGGCGGCGATGGAGGGGAGGCGGTTGGCTCGGTGGCGATGAAGCCTGTAAGGTCTCGTTCTGGATGGGCAGCTGGGGAGCAAATCAAAAGGGCAACGATACGGGTTTGCGTGTGTGTCTCGGCATGTAAACCGGAACAGAACAGACCGGGCCGCATCGAAGGAAGAAACTGACGGCAAAGGCGGCCGTATTGGAATAATTGTGTAGATGACTTTTACGCTGGAAGCCCGTCTCCAAGTTGTTAAGAAAGGGCTTTTTTAGTATATAGGATGAAAACGTAAATACGTTGATGAAGAATTTGGCTGCCTCCAAAAAACGCTTACATTTGAAGCAATTGACTTTAGCATTATTAAAGAACAAGAAAGATATCATCCTTCCGGCTAGTATCGTCTTTTGTGTACCGGTTTTGCTTTACGTGCACATCCTTAGGTTTGGCTTTATCGATTTTGATGATCATGAAATAATCTCGAAGCACATTAATTTCTTAATTGACGTTAGAAATGCACCGAAAGTATTTCTAACGGATGCCTTTCTTGGAGAGAATAGTCACTTTTATCGCCCCCTGCAGACATTATCGTACATGACCGACATTCAGCTGTCGGGCGGAAATAATATTTGGATGTACCACCTCACCGACATGATGCTTTGGGGCTTAATAGCCTGTTCACTCTTTCTTTTGCTCAGAAAGTTTTTAATACCATCAACGCTGGCGTTGTTTAGCACATTGATTTATTCTGCTCATCCTCTTTTCATCTCATCCGTAGCATGGATACCCGCAAGGGGAGATTTGCTGCTGGCACTTTTCTCTTTGTTGTCGTTTTTGTTTTTCATTGAATATCTCCAAAAGAAAACATGGGTCTACTTGTTCCTGCATTGGCTAGCCTTCACAATCGCCCTCTTTTGTAAAGAGACTGCGGCACTTCTTCCTCTTCTTTTCATTCTGTACTACTTCATATTTTCGTTTGAATCACGCCTTGAACAAAAACATCTCCTCGCTATTGTGCTTTACACTATTTCAGGGATATTCTGGTTTTGGCTCCGTTCCATAGCAACAGGAAATTTATCAAATCAGAACGATGTCGGATTGAGAATACTCGCATCAAATCTGCAAACAATACCCGAATCCCTGGCGAGGTTTTTTATCCCTTTTGATGGAGCTCTGCTTTTCAATTTTTCTCTTTTTTATACGTTAACCGGCCTCGGAATAATGATTGTAATTATCGTAATATTCTTCATTAACAAAGAGAGAACAAAAAAGGAAAGGGCGTTTTGTTTGTCATGGTTTATAGTTTTACTGGTACCGACCCTTATAATTAAAATAGAATTTATAGATTATTTAAGTCATCGTCTTTTTCTTCCATTGATCGGCATCTTGTTGTTTGCGCTCTTTAGCCTTCCCAGGAAATGGCTTGAAGAAATAATTATAAAAAGAAAGATCGCAGTCTATTGTGGCTACGTGTGTGTCCTTGCTTTACTCTCTTCTTTAACGTTCACAAAGTCTCTTTCATATTCCGATCCAATTACTTTTTATGATTACTCTATCTCCCAAAACCCGGATAACGTTTTAATGTACATTAACAGGGGATATGCAAGGGATAGCAGGAACGATTTTCAAGGGGCAATTCAGGATTATACGAAAGCGATTGAACTGAATCCCAATTATGCCGTTTCTTATAACGACCGGGGAAGTGTCTATTCGGCAAAAGGCGATCTTAAGAGAGCAATCAAAGACTATGATAAAGCCATCGAACTGAATCCACATTATGTCGACGCCTTTAACAATCGGGGAAAAGCGTATAGCGATGAAGGTGACTACGATCAGGCTGCAATGGATATTGACAAAGCCATCGAATTGAATCCCGCTTTCGCAGATGCTTATAACAACCTGGGAACTGTTTATTCAGCGAAGGACAGCCTGGAGAATGCCGTCAAAGACTATGATGAAGCCATCGCATTGAATCCATATTATGCGGAAGCCTATAACAATTTGGGACTTGCCTGTCAATCTAAGGGTGACATTGACAGAGCGATCACAGATTATGATAGGGCCATCGAGTTGAAACCTGATTTGGCAGAGGCGTATTACAACCGGGGCAATTGTTATTCGGCGAAGAACTCCCGTGAGGTGGCCGTTAAAGATTACCAAGAAGCCATAGTCTTGAATCCAAATTATGCTGAAGCATATAACAACTTGGGACTTGCCCATCAAGATGCAGGCGACCTTGAAAGCGCTGTTAAGGACTTTGAGAAATCAATAGAGTTGAAACCTGGCCTTGCAGAGGCTTATTACAACCGAGGAAATTATTATTTGCTTAAAGGTGATTTTGCAGGCGCCCTCAAAGACTATGATGAAGCCGTCGTGTTGAGACCTGGTTATGCGGAGGCGTACGCCAACCGTGGAATCGCTTTTTCGGCAAAAGGCGATCTCAATACAGCGATCAAGGACTATACAAAGGCAATAGAATTAAACCCACGCGACGCGAATGCTTATGGCAACCTGGGTCATGCGTATAGAACGAAAGGCATGTTGAAAGAAGCTGAGAAGAATTCTAAAATGTATGAGAAATTAAAAAATAAGTATGCCAGCCACCGCGAGTGAAGAGAGAATATTCGAGAGAGGAATACACAACATTTGATTACTTTCGTGAGAACATATTTCTCTAAAACAAAAACTTTTGACAAATGATTAATAGCCGAATCATCACAGTTGTCTTGCCCGCATACAACGCCGAAAAGACGCTGGAAGCGACGTTTAATGAAATTCCACATGACATCGTTGACAACGTTATTTTGGTCGACGATTGCAGCGGAGACGATACTGTCGGACTGGCGCAGCGGCTTGGGATAGAGTGCATCATCGCACATGATAAAAACAAGGGTTATGGAGCCAACCAAAAATCTTGTTACAAAAAGGCCATGGAGCTTAAAAGCGACATTGTAGTAATGCTGCATCCGGATTATCAGTATACTCCAAAACTTATTCATTCGATGACATACCTTATTGCCAACGATGTTTATGATGTCGTTCTGGCTTCGCGTATCCTGGGCGGAGGAGCATTAAAAGGTGGAATGCCCGTGTATAAATATTTTTTTAACAGAGTTTTGACGTTCATTCAAAACCTGATGATGAATCAAAAACTTTCTGAATACCATTCAGGGTATAGAGCCTTTTCAAAAAGGGCGCTGGAGTCGATCAATTTTGAGGTTAATAGCGACGATTTTGTCTTTGATAACCAGATGGTAGCCCAGATTTTTTATTCGGGGTTTGAAATTGCAGAAATTACTTGTCCAACAAAATATTTTCAGGAGGCATCGTCAATTAATTTCATAAGAAGCGTCAAATATGGATTGGGTGTGTTGGGGACTTCATTCAGATACTTCGTCGCCAGGCTCGGGCTTTATAGGTCACAAATTTTCAAAACTTCGTAATTCTTCTTGTACTTTCTTTTAAGCTGTTCTTCATTCTTGTTGTAATTCATATCCATTACCCATGAAAGAAATGTGCCGTGGTGATGGAAAAATGGTTTGCCAGAAATGGGCCCAGAATGCTGAAAAACATATTTACCAGGCGTCAGGAGATTCTTCCTAAATCTCCAACTTCCATGACCGTTAACGTGATTGCTGCCTCCATTCTCATCTATTCCTTCACGATAATCAAACGTTACAACATACCCGACGTGGAGTCGGCTGTTTTTGCCATGCTTGCGATGGCCCTTCCAATAATTATTCTTGAGTTTATCTTTTTAAAGACATATAACCGTCCGTCAACGGGGCTGAATTTCAAATTCAAAAATGCAGCGGATGCGAAAAGGATAACCGTTAAAATTGTGGGTTTATACGGCACGATAGGATTTGTTTCACTCATCTATTGGCTATTTCCCATTTACCGGACGGATTTTTACGACAATTATTGGACCTTCATTAGATATGTTGCTCTTATCCTGCTGGTAGGCGGTATTCCATATTTTGTCATCCTTGATAAATATTTGGTGGAACCCTCCGACGGTTACTGGCATTTTGGTATGATGCTGTTAGGTCAATGGAAGAAAACCGATAACAAAGTCATTCAGCAGCATATGTTGGGCTGGGCAGTGAAATTATTCTTTTTGCCGCTCATGTTCTGCTTCTTGATCGACAATCTTAATTATATCAAGGCCACAGATTTTTCCGCGGCGATGAGTTTCTTCCCCTCTCTGTACGATTACTTTTACAACCTCATTTTTGCGGTTGATTTGGTGTTTTCGGGAGTGGGGTATTTAATGACGATCAAAATATTTGACAGCCAGGTACGCACCGCTGAGCCGACCGTGTTAGGCTGGTTCGTCGCATTACAATGTTACCAGCCGTTCTGGAATTTTTCGTCCGGCAATTATTTACATTACGATGACGGCTACTATTGGGGAAATTTGTGGGGTGACAATCATCTTATCTATATAATCTGGGGAGTGACAATTCTGATATTGTTATTTATTTATGTGTGGGCAACGATCACCTTTGGCATTCGATTCTCCAACTTGACCAACAGAGGAATTCTGACTAATGGCCCTTACCGGTTTTGCATGCATCCGGCGTATATAAGTAAGAATCTTTCGTGGTGGTTGATCTCCATACCTTTTATCTCACAGGCAGGTCCCTTGGAGGCGATTCGGAATTCAATACTATTATTGTGCCTGAACATCATCTATGCTATCCGGGCAAGAACCGAGGAGCGCCATTTATCTCAGGATCCGAATTACGTCAAATACGGCATGGCAATGAACAAACTGAGCATATTCAGAGGCTTGTTTGGAATATTTCCATTTTTGAAATATAACCCGGAAAAATATCTCAGCCAACTAGAAGATTATTCCAGGTTTACTGTCCCTAAATCTGTGCCTCTGCAATAGATGGTGACCCATGAGAATATAAAAAAGGAACTTATTCTTATTAGAATAGTATTGTTCTTATCTATATAGAAGCTGTCTCAAAAATGTTTTCGATGTATATTGCATTGTCAAATTTCATGTCGAGCGTAGCGAATGCCGAAGGCATCCCTTCAGAATAAGAAACATCCCCGACCTGTCATGCGGATAGAAGTTTTGCAGCGCCATAAATAACAAAATATCGAAGGAGAAAAACAGATGAAAAATTACATTTCACTGTTTGTCGTATTATCTTTTTTATTATTCTCGGGATGTGAAGGTCCGACAGGTCCTGCTGGTCCTGCCGGCGCTCCTGGAACCGATGCGCTTACCGACGCAAACGTTGCGTTAAAGGTTCTTTGGACATTTCCGGCAAACGGACAAGTCGGCCCAATATCAAATTTGGGCAATGAAATCTCTGTACGATTCAATAAAATACTGAATGTGTCCACAGTGAATCAATCAATTCAAATATCACCAACGAATACTGGTTATGCGAGAATGGATACCAATAATATCTCCGTTCCCACGGGTGATGTAGTTTCTTTTTCTCTCCAATATGATTCATCGAATGTGTGGAAAATTGGCCAAACATACACGATCACTGTTTTAACGACATTGAAGGACATAAACGGTAATACATTGTCAACTCCATATAGTTTTTCATTTACACCTGAACCATACTTTCGTGTGACGTATATAAATCCTTCCAATGGTGCGGTTAGTATATCTCGAGATCCCGGTGTATCCATTGAGTTTAATAATGAGATCGACTTTTTGTCTTTTCAGGCATCAATCTCAATTAATCCAGTGATTCCTGGAACGTGGGTCAATTATGGCAATTATGTCTATTTGAGTTCAACTTCGCAGCTCAGTGCAAATACGGTTTATACAGTAACATTAGGGACGGGAATGAAAGATGAGCAAGGGCGAACGTTACCCGCACCGTATACATTTTCATTTACGACCGGCCAGCAATAGCAGTTACGCTTAATCGAGCCGATCTCGTTGACTCTGCTTACCAATAAATTTGCCTAAAACACCGGCACCCTTTCCCGCCGATAACGCGAGAGAGGTACCTTTGAATTTCAGATCAACTGAATTTACTGTTCACTG
>CAYTOA010000064.1:0-1303 GCA_964439265.1 uncultured Chitinophagaceae bacterium | reverse complement strand
ACTGTTCACTGTTCACTGCAGCGTAGCCGGAAGAAATTCCTAGACCAATAATTACAATATAGTACAGACATTATCGTCTATCGAAGTATAGAGTGCGAATATCCCTTTTCAATTACTGCAAAGAGGGAGAACGGCTATTATTACTGCCATAACCAACACTCGTGTCTTCGACGGCAAGCACGTCATTAACGACAAAACAGTTGTGATCGACGGAGCGCACATCCGTTCTGTCGGCGGCTCGGTGCCGGCCGGTGCGACCATCATCGATGCTCACGGCGCAACCCTGATGCCAAGTCTCATTGACTCCCATGTACACACTGATCTAATCTGTCTTCATGACGCGTTGTTGTTTGGTGTTACGACAGAACTGGAGATGAACGGCCATTGGTCGCAGAAGGAACGGAGAAAGATCGCTGAACGGGATGATATCGCAGATCTGCGTTCACCTGGGATGGGCATCACGCCGAAGGGAGGCCACCCGACTCAATACATGAGCTCAAGCAGTAACCTGTTATTACGCTTTTTTTACCGTTATCCGTTTTTGTCAACCCCCGACGAGGCAGCCAAATTTGTAGCCAAACAGGTCTCTGAAGGAGCCGACTATATCAAGATTTTTATTGAGGATGGTTCCTGCATCGGTTCCCCGGGTCTTCCGGTACTAAATGACGAAACCCTCATAGCTTCCGTGAAAGAAGCTCACAAATTTAACAAAATGGCGATCGCTCATGTCACGACCCTCGAAGGAGGGAAACGAGCCATTGCGGCCGGAGTTGATGGGCTGGCACACATCTTTTTTGACTGTCAGGCGACCGCCGAATTCGTCTCAGCCACTGCATCCTCCGGCGCGTTTGTTATCCCCACCCTCGTCACGATCTCCTCTGCCGTTGGCAATAATGCATCCGTGCTCGCAGCCGACGAACGAGTGAAGTCCCGACTCGACAAGAAATGGCTTGATTCTCTCTCGCACAGCATGAATGTGTACCTCGCTGGAAAGCTCGATGATGCTTTTGCCAGCGTCATGGCGCTATATAAAGCGGGTGTAGACATTCTCGCTTCAGCAACAACGAAGTGTTTTTCGGAGGCTTTTTAACTGCAAAGTATAAGTGGGCCAAATATGCACGGTTCACTGACGCTAACAATTCGCAGTCGCTGTGCGCTGCAATCCTTGAAAATGAGGAGGAAGTGTTCACAACGGAGTACTATTTGCAGAACGGCATTATGCTGAAAAGCTCTCCGGTTTACCCTTGAAAACTGCCATTGTGTAACTGCAACATTTTACCAATTTGGGTGATGTCTCAAATAA
>CAYTOA010000063.1:0-23516 GCA_964439265.1 uncultured Chitinophagaceae bacterium | reverse complement strand
AGCATTTGGGGGAGGCGATTCAGTACCGGAGCTTGGACAGGAATTTGTGGATGAATTAAGCTTGATTGTTTCCATGTCACTTCGCCCTCGCCATCTTGTTCCCAAGAGGGCGCTTGGGACAAAAAAAGAATTTCCGTATATTCTTGTATCATCGCAAGTATCACAGCGCATTTCGTGAGAATAAGATTCTTGGATATAGCCTTCACCTCAATGTTTTATGTTCGGATTGTAAAAGAAAGTAATATTTTTTTTCTATACTCAATAATGATTTTTATATGATACTTCTTCAAAATGATCCGTTCATCTGCACGAAAGGAGCAACACAATTATGAGCAATGAAAAAATGTGTCCTGTCCATACTGCCGGCGGCACAACGAACCGGGACTGGTGGCCGCACCAGTTGAATCTTGACATCCTGCACCAGCAATCCTCAAAGTCCAATCCGATGGGCGGGGGTTTCAACTATGCGAAAGAGTTCAAGAGTCTCGACCTGAAGGCTGTGAAGAATGACCTCCGTAAACTGATGACGATATCCCAGGACTGGTGGCCAGCAGACTTTGGTCATTACGGACCTTTATTCATCCGCATGGCGTGGCACAGTGCAGGAACGTATCGCACTGGAGACGGTCGAGGCGGTGCAGGCAACGGCAGTCAACGTTTTGCGCCCCTCAATAGCTGGCCTGATAATGTGAACCTCGACAAGGCGCGCCGACTGCTTTGGCCGATTAAGCAAAAATACGGACGAAAAATTTCCTGGGCTGACCTGATGATCCTTGCCGGCAATGTTGCTCTGGAATCGATGGGTTTCAAGACCTTCGGTTTTGGCGGAGGGCGTGTAGATATCTGGGAACCGGAAAAGGACGTGTACTGGGGTCCCGAGCACAAGTGGTTGGAAGACAAACGCTACACTGGTGATCGAGATCTTGAAAATCCGCTCGCCGCGGTGCAGATGGGACTGATTTATGTGAACCCGGAAGGTCCGAACGGAAACCCGGACCCGATCGCTGCGGCGCGGGATATCCGTGAGACCTTCGCTCGAATGGCGATGAACGATGAGGAGACGGTGGCGCTCATTGCTGGCGGCCATACCTTTGGAAAGACCCATGGGGCCGGTGATGTGAAACTTGTCGGAGCCGAGCCCGAAGCGGCCAGCATCGAAGAACAGGGCCTCGGTTGGAAGAGCAGCTTTGGCAAAGGCAAAGCCGGCGACGCAATTTCCAGCGGGCTCGAGGTCACCTGGACGACCACGCCGACGAAGTGGAGCGACAATTTCTTCAAAAACCTGTTCGGCTACGAATGGGAACTGACGAAGAGCCCGGCTGGTGCGAACCAGTGGAAACCGAAGGATGGCGAGGGGGCTGATGCGATGCCGGATGCTCATGACCCGTCAAAGCATCACGCACCATCCATGTTAACTACGGACCTCTCCTTGCGGTTCGACCCTGCGTACGAAAAGATTTCACGGCGCTTCATGGATCATCCGGATCAATTTGCGGATGCGTTCGCACGAGCGTGGTTCAAGCTGACGCACCGCGACATGGGTCCGCGAGCGCGCTATCTCGGCCCGGAAGTCCCGAAAGAAGAGCTCATCTGGCAAGATCCAATCCCTGCCGTCAATCACAAATTAATCGAGGCAAAGGATATCGCCGCCCTTAAGAAGAAAATCCTGGCTTCCGGCCTTTCAGTATCGGAGTTGGTGTCAACTGCCTGGGCGTCGGCGTCTACATTCCGCGGTTCGGACAAGCGAGGCGGCGCCAACGGCGCACGTATATGTCTGGCTCCACAGAAGGATTGGGAAGTCAACCAACCAGCTCAACTGGCAAAGGTGCTCAAGACCCTGGAAGGAATCCAGAGCGCGTTCAACAAAAGGCAGTCCGGCAGAAAGAGAATATCGTTGGCTGACCTGATCGTTCTGGCAGGCTGCGCCGGTGTCGAGAAGGCTGCTAAGAATGCGGGACACAAATTGACGGTTCCCTTCAGACCGGGACGCATGGACGCATCACAAGAACAAACCGATGTAGCCTCTTTCGCCGTGTTCGAGCCGATCGCAGATGGCTTTCGCAATTACCAAAAGACTCGCTCTGCCGTTTCAAGCGAGGCATTACTCGTTGACAAGGCGCAATTGCTTACACTGACTGCTCCCGAAATGACGGTTCTCCTTGGCGGTACGCGGGTGTTGAATACAAACTTTGGAAAATCTCAGCAGGGCGTCTTCACCAAACGGCCTGAGTCACTCACCAATGACTTCTTTGTGAATCTGCTCGACATGGGCACGGAGTGGAAGGGGGTCTCGAAAGATGCTGACATATTCGAAGGTCGCGATCGCAAGACGGGCGCGCTCAAATGGACTGGCACCCGTGTCGACCTGATCTTCGGATCGAACTCCCAACTCAGAGCCCTGGCGGAGGTTTATGCATGCAAGGATTCGCAGGAGAAGTTCCTTCAGGACTTTGCAGCAGCGTGGAACAAAGTCATGATGCTTGACCGTTTCGACCTCTCCTGATCGTAGCATCATTGAATTGAGGGCGGGAAGTTATTGATCGGTCAAGAAAATGCTGTTGATGAAATAGGTTTTGTGTTGGTCTAGGTGATCTAAAATCAAAAATAGGAAGCAGGGACGGTCTGAACCACCGGCCCTTTTTTTTTAGATATTGGATGCAATTGACTCTTCCCAAGTATCCACTTGAATATTTCGAGCATCTCCATCATAATTCTTTTCTTTGGCGTCATTTTCTATAGAGGATCAATTGACGGGGACGTTTCAAGATGGTCGTAGGTATTCTTTCTTATTAGGGGGAAAAATTGTATCATCTTTTATGCTCCTGAGAATTACAGCATTGTTGTTTATTGTCTCCGCGTGTGCGGCGCAGACGGAGCCCTACGTTGTGCGTCAGTGGAACATCGAAGACGGATTGCCGCAAAGCACGGTTCGTTGCATCACGCAGACGCCGGACGGATACTTATGGGTTGGCACATGGCAGGGTCTTGCCCGGTTTGACGGTTTGCGGATGACTGTGTTTACTTCTGCCAACACTCCTGCTTTGTACACTTCCAACATTATGTCGCTCTATTCAAACCGCCGCGGACAATTGTGGATAGGCACCGATGCAGGAGGACTTGTCCGGTACGTTGACGGCGCTTTTCAACGATTCGACAGCACGGATGGCATTTCCGCGTCACGCATACTTTCGATCGCCGAAGACGGTGCCGGTCGTATGTGGTTCGCAACGGAAATCGGAATTTTTTCATATGCCGGGAAGAAATTTCTCCATTTCACGGAGGCGAACGGACTTCCGCGAACGTATGCTAATCAGGTTCTGCCTTTTCCCGACGGAGAGATGTACCTTGGCTTTGTCGGTTATGGAGCGAGGGTGCGTCCCATCGCGGATTCGCTCGCTGTTGAAGAGACGTTTCCTGTCGGCGGATATACGCTCAGTATCGACAATGCCGGCGCTATCTGGTTTGGAGATCATAAAAGAGGATTTGTTCGGCGAGAAAACGGACGAGACCTCGCTGTTAGAACGGCCCCCGGAGAGGCTCTGAAAGAGACGTTCATTCTTCGGAGCGGCGAGAAGTGGGTTCTCACGCCCAGCGGTATCCGAATCATTTCCGATTCCGCACAGAGCATGATCAGAGAGATTGGCGGAATTGTTTTCTCTGAAATCACAACAGTCTTTGAGGATCGTGAAGGTATCCTCTGGCTGGGGAAAGAGGGGGGAGGCCTCATCCGGCTGAAGAAAAAAATGGCGGAAACGCTTTCGGAAGGAAATGGCTTTCCCGCCGACAATATCTTGTGCGGTTTGGAAGACCGGGCCGGAAAAGTCTGGATCGGAACGTGGGAATCAGGGTTGCTCTGCTCGAGTTCTTCATTTCGGAGTTTTTCGCGCCTGCCTCTCCCCAATGGGGTATCAAGTATCTACACACTCTGCGAATCCCGCAACAGAGGAATATGGGCCGGCTCGTGGGGTTCGGGGCTGTACGAAATCCGTGACGGGCACATTCATCAATTCTTAAGAGGCATCGTAAACGTCTCAACGTCTATTGTTTCGGTCGCAGAGGATGCCCGCGGCGGATTGTGGGTCGGCACATCAAGCGACGGTATTGAATATTTTAATGGAACAGAAGAAAAAGTGTGGAATTCCTCGACTGGCTGGCCGTTCGACCGGGTCAACGCGATCCTCTGCGGACGGAACGGCGATACATGGATTACCGTTTCTGCGGGGGGAGTTGTGAGAATATCCAACGGCGTCGCGACAGTATTTAAGAAGGGAAGCGGTTTGAACGATAATTCCGCCTCGCCGCTCTATGAAGATGCGGATGGTGTGATTTGGGTTGGGACAAATCGCGGACTGGCGAGATGGAAAGACGGGAAATTTAATTTCGTTTCTGAAGAGCAGGGATTGTTCGATGGCATTATCTCTCAGATTATTGAGGATGATCTTGGTGACTTCTGGATCGGAGCTATCCATGGAATTTACCGCGTGAGCAAACAGGAATTGAACGATGCGGCGGATGGAAAAATACCTGTCGTCCAATGTTTTACCGTGAGCAAAGAAGATGGCATGCTGATCGAAGAAACAGCCGGCGGAGGAACTCCGCGTTGCTGGAAGACCAGCGACGGGAGACTCTGGTTTTCTACGTCTCGTGGAGTCGTTGTGATCGATCCGCGGACGGTCGCGTCGAATCCCTATCCTCCAAGCGTTATACTCGAAAAAGCCTGGATTGAGAACCGTCCGGCATCGCTGCAGAAGAGTCTCACGCTCCATCCGGGCCAAACGAAGATAGAATTGCAATTCACCGGCATCAATTTTGCCGCTCCACAAAAAATTCGTTTCAAGTATTTTTTGGAAGGATTCGAAAAGGAGTGGAACGATGCCGGAACAACGCGGCTGGCACGCTACACCAATCTGGATCCCGGCAGGTACACATTCCATGTTATCGCTGTAAACAGCGCCGGTGTGTGGAATGAGAAGGGGGCCTCGGTGGATATTGCTGTGCTCCCTCCATTCTATGCGACATGGTGGTTCCGTATGATTGTTATCGGCATTTTTTTCATAACGGGTCCGATGATCTACATTGTCCGCATTCGATATCTGAAACGGGAAAGAGAAAAACAGGTGCGGTTCTCACGGAAACTTATTGAGTCTCAGGAAGCTGAGCGGAAACGCATTGCGGCGGAACTCCACGACGGGCTCGGACAGAACCTTCTCATCATCAAGAACAAATTGCTCGTTGCGCTCACCACTGCCGCCGGGGAGGGGAAAGAACTGCGGACAGAGAACCAGGTCGAAGAAGCGTCGGAGATCGTTTCCAGTACGATCGAGGAAGTTCGTTCCATTTCGCACAATCTCCGTCCTCATCAATTGGATCAGCTGGGAATTACGAAGACACTGCGTGCAATCGTACGACAGGCCAATGAGTCCACGGCAATTGAATTTTTCCAGGAGATTCAAGATATTGACGGCATGCTTTCACCGGAAGAGGAGATCAATCTTTTTCGGATCGTTCAAGAATCATTCAACAACATCATCAAGCATTCCGGAGCATCGAAAGCCATGGCGAACGTCAGGAAAGAAACGGATTTCATCCTTGCGACAATCTCCGACAATGGGAAAGGAATCTCCTCCTCCGCGGGGTTTGGCATTTCAGGCATGGAGGAACGCGCCAAGATGTTTGGGTGGAGGTTTGATGTGCGGTCGGAAACTGCCGGTAAAGGAACCGTCATAGAATTGAAGATGCCGGTTGGGTTGAGGGATCATGGTAAATGGAAAATGGAAAATGGATGATGGAAATAGGGGAACATTCAGTAAACTTTTTAGAGAAGGGGGAAGAGATGGATGCTAGGACACAAGATTTGTTGGATAGGACTTTTGAGTTTGGAGTAAGAATTATAAAAATACTGCCTGCGCTTCCTTCCAATGAGAGCTTCAGAGTTGTTAAATATCAACTGGCAAAATCTTCGACCTCGATCGGAGCGAATTACGAAGAGGCGCAGGCAGCAGAATCAAAAGACGATTTCGTACACAAAGTTGGCATTTCACTCAAAGAGGTCCGTGAATCGCATTATTGGCTGAGAGTGCTGCGCGCTTTAACGACAGCACCGGATAAACAAAAGGTTATGGATACATTAATTGCCGAAGCGGCAGAATTTAAGAATATTTTTTCCTCCATTAGAATTTCAGCAATAAAGAATAAAAGAAGAAACTAAGAGTTGTGAGTCCTGAGGAATTTTTCAGATGTCTTGACCTGTAATTGTTCCAACATCCATCATCCATTTTCCATTTACCATCTCCCATGCCCAACCCCTCGCCAATAACCATCCTCCTCGCCGATGACCATCCGATGTTTCGCGACGGAGTGAGGCAAGCATTGACGAGCGATTCGTCGTTCGTTGTCGTTGCTGTTGTCTCGGACGGAGAACAGGCGCTGAAGTCGGTAAAGGACTATTCCCCGGATGTCGCTGTTCTCGATATGAATATGCCAAAAATGACAGGGTTGGGCGTTCTGAAGGAACTCAAGAATCTGAAATCGAAAACTGAAGTAGTCTTTCTGACAATGTTTGATGACGAAGATATTTTGAATGAGGCGATTGACCTTGGCGTGAAAGGTTACATCTTAAAGGAAAGTGCGTCTGTCGATATCGTCAATGCGGTGCACGCTGCGTTGGAAGGTCGATATTACATCAGTCCCGCACTGACTAATAAACTATTGAAACGAAAAGAAAAACAGAAGTCATTTGCAGCTTCCCATCCCCAATTGCAAGCGCTTACCCCGCAAGAACTTCGGATTCTAAAAATGATCGGCGATTCGAAAACGAGCAAAGAGATCGCTGAGATACTCTTTCTCAGTCAAAAAACGGTCGATAATTACCGGTTTAAGATTTCCGAAAAACTTCACCTTTCCGGCAGTTACAGCCTCTTAAAATTCGCCCTCGAGAACAAATCATTCTTGTAGTTTCAGCCGGCTTCTTTTCTCCGCGTTAATTCAGCGTAGCCGTCCGCTTTGTTCCATTTTCCATACAAAGAGTACAAGTACTCCTCCAAATAGAGTAGTCCCTCCCATTTATTTTCGCTGCCGCCGCTGCGATATTGTATACCATGAAACTCATGATCGTCGATGACAGCGCTCTCATGCGAGCGATGATACGGAAGATTGTCGCGAACCCGTCGGACGAGGTCATCGAATGCGCAGACGGGGATGAGGTCCTGGCAGCGTTCAAGCAATCAAGTCCCGATTATGTGCTTATTGATCTGCAGATGTTGAACGTGGGCGGGATTGAGGCAACGCGGAGCCTTAAAAAAGAATATCCAGGCGCAAAAATAATCATCGTAAGCAATTTTCGGGAACAGGAATTCAGGGACGAGGCCAGGGATGCTGGAGCGATATCCTATTTCACAAAAGATGATCTGATCCAATTAAGGCAATTTATCAACAAATAGTTCACTCATTTTATCTCTCATAACTTAACGGAGCCCAATATGTCTCGTTTGTACTTTTGTGCATTAATACTCATCGCTGCGTCAACGACTATGATCGGACAGACGGCAGGAACGATTGATAGTACTTTCGGTGTCAACGGCATCGCCTCGGCATCCTTTTCAAACGGGCTTGCGTATGGCGGCGGAGTTCGTCAGCCGGATGGCAAACTGATCGTTACCGGATACACAGACGGCGCCTTTGCCGCTGCACGATTTACGGATAACGGCGCATTGGACAGCACATATGGCACGAACGGAAAATCGATCGTTGCAATAGGCGTGAACGACATTCCGTACGGATGCGCCCTCCAGCCGGACGGTAAACTGGTCGTTGTGGGGACATCGACCCTTGACTACAGTGATTATAATTTTGCGGCCGTCCGGTTGAACTCGGACGGCTCGCTGGACCACACGTTCGGAACCAACGGAAAGACCGTTATGTCGTACCCCGGCAACAATGAAGCGCACGCGGTGATCGTTCAATCGGATGGAAAAATTCTTATCGCGGGTTTCTCGGCCTATACTTCCAGCGACCAGACCACGATACCCCTGCTTGCCCGGTTGACGTCAAATGGAATTTTTGACAATACGTTCAACAACGGGAACGGTTGGTCCACTTATACCGGCAGCGCCGCCCTCGGCTACTACACATGGATTTATGCCATCGCACTGCAAAGCGACGGAAAAATCCTCATTGGCGGTACTTCCAACACTACCGGATTTGGCACAACGTTCGCGGTTTTTCGATTCAATTCCACGGGCACGATGGACAATACGTTTGACTGGTCGGCGACGCGTTATGCGGATGGACTTAATGCAGGAGGAATTGCGTATGCGCTTGCAGTGCAATTGGACGGGAAGATCATTGCGGCAGGAGTTACGCATGACGATTTCTACATATGCCGTTTCAACACGACGGGATCGCTCGATAATACATTCGGAAATTCTTCTCTTGGCGTGCACACGTCGTTAACATCGTCCAATACCGATCGCATTCTCTCGTGCGTGATCCAGGATGACGGAAAAATTCTCGTTGCTGGTGCCGCGAATTATAATTTCGGTCTGGCACGGTACAATTCCGATGGAAGTCTCGACAACACGTTCGGCTCCGGCGGGACCGTTGTCACAGAGCTCGGCGATTATGACGAAATTTATTCGGTCGTTACAAAACCGGATGACGGAAAAATTATTGCATTAGGACGGAGCGGCGACAACTTTGTCGCTGCGCAATATTATGGTTATCAGCAAACGGCGGTACAGCCGACAGTGCAGTCATCGTCGATCACATCGGTGCTGGCAACCCAAACGACAGCCACCGTTCGATGGACGAAAGGAAACGGCGCAAGCAGAATTCTTATCGCGCGCGTGGATAATGCGGTCTCGGCTTCCCCAGTCGATGGACATTCGTACACGGCGAACGCGACCTACGGCAGCGGAACAAACCTGGGCTCGTCCAACTACGTAGTCTATGACGGAACAGACTCCGTTGTTACCCTCCAAGGTTTGATCGTCGGAAAGACCTATTATTATGCCGCTTTTGAGTACAACGGAACGGGGAATTCCAAGACCTACTTGCAGACAAATCCGGCAACAGGAAGTTACACCGTCACTCCGCTGGCCGGATTCGATGGTTCGTCGTACGTTGTAAAGTTCGACGGAACAGATGACTGCATTGCCAATACATCGTTTACGCAGGGAACCGGTCCGTTCACGGTTGAAGCATGGGTATGGACGAGCACTTCAAACCTTCCGTCTGCTGGAATCTTTAACAGGGCGGGAAATACGAGCAGCCGCATCATATGGAAATTTAACCTGAATAATAACAACGTCCGGATTGATTTTTACAATACGAGTATCGTCAATAAGACTGTCATCAGCACGGCAATTGTGAAAGACAATCAATGGCATCACATTGCAGGAGGGTATGACGGGACGAATATCTTCCTCTATGTCGACGGCAACCTTCAGGGAACCACATCGTTCGCCGGCGGAACGCTAAATACATCAGCAGCTCCGCTGGTAATAGGGTACGATTCTTGCTGCTCCGGGCGTCCGTTCAATGGAATGATAGCGGAACTTCGCATTTGGAACGCAGCACGGACCCAGGCGGAAATCCGCGACAACATGCATCTTCGAATTCCGGCGAACAATCCTTCGCTGCTTGCATACTATCATTTCGCCGATGCGAGCGGCTCGACGACGTACGATTCTGTCAGCGCGACGTCGGCGTCGCTGATCAATTTCAATTACAACGCCAACAGCGGTTTCATCAAATCCAATCCTCCGTTCGGTTTGTCGGGGGGATACGTCGCATCGAGCGGAACGGAGACATCGATCGGCGCTTCGGGATCTCAAGCGCATGCGACAATTTTATCGTCAGTGGACAGCATCAACACGATAGGACTGTATTCCTTCGGAACGCCGAGCAGCCTCGTCAGCGACGTTCCCGCGCTGGTTGCGGACGAGCGATCACAGTTGACGTGGGGCGTTCAGAAAAAAGGGGCGCTGACCGATACCACGCAAATCGTGTTTGATTATTCCGGCACACGTATCACTCCTCCATTCGCAAAGCTGCTGACACGCGCTTCTGCGGCCGCGGTATGGGCCGATGCGAGCAGTCTGTTTGTTCATGATCAAGTGAATCGGACATTCTCAAAGACCGGGTCGACGAGTTCGGCCGAATACAGCATTGGAACGAGTAACGAAGACCCCCTGCCTGTTGAAATAAAATCGTTTACAGTTACCGCGACCCAGTCGTCAGCTCGATTGATTTGGAGCACAGCGACCGAAATCAACAACGCGAAGTTCGAAGTGGAGCGTTTGTCGATCGCGGGTAAGCAGGCATGGATGACGGTTGGGTCAGTCGCAGGAAGCGGGACTTCTAACACGCCCAAAGAATATTCATTCACTGATAACAACCTTTTCGCCGGAAAATATTCATACAGACTGAAACAGATCGATCGCAACGGGAAATTCTCTTATACGAATGAGGCGGAGGTAGTGATTGCCGGCGTACCGAAGGTATTTGCGCTGGAACAAAATTACCCCAACCCGTTCAACCCTACAACGAAAATTGGATTTACTCTCCAGGTTTCCGGAATAACGACGTTAAAGGTGTATGATGCTGTCGGCAAAGAAGTGGCGACGCTCGTGAATGAGAATCTTGAAGCCGGAGCGTATCATGAAGCTATTTTCGATGCATCGAGGCTGGCAAGCGGAGTGTATCTTGCGCGTCTGCAAAGCGGAGGGAGGCAATTGATGAGGAAGATGTTGATGCTGAAATAGTACCTATATCAGCGAACAGCACAAGCCGAAGGGCGGACTCTCTCGAGTCATCCTTCGGCTTGTCGTTTCGCTGCTGAATGATGAAATGTCTGCCGCGCTTTGCTTAATTTACGGGAACGGTTCGGTCCTTTGCCCATTCTCGCACGCTTTCGACTTGCTCGGACATGACGACAGAAAGCGGCCGCGTCGTTTTGAGTTGATCGAGGAGGATCGACATGGTAAGATTTCCCGATCCCCCGGACATCGAGTAAAATCCTGAGACAATCGCCTGTTCAATCTCTGCGCCTGAAAATCCTTCGCTCGCCGCTGCAAGCACGTCAAGGTTGAACCCTTCAGGCGAGAGCCCTCTTCTTTTCAAATGTATCGCGAAGATCTCTTTTCGCACATCGGCGTCTGGTAGGTCGACGAAAAAAATCTCGTCGAAGCGGCCTTTGCGCATGAGCTCCGGAGGCAACGCCTGGATATCGTTGGCCGTCGCAGCGATGAACACGGCAGATTTTCTTTCGGACATCCACGTAAGCAAAGTTCCTAATACCCGCCGCGAGACACCGCCGTCGCCTTCTCCTGTGGCGACTCCTTTTTCCAGCTCGTCCAGCCACAACACACAGGGAGCCATCATCTCTGCCATTTTCAACGATTCACGGGTTTTCCGCTCGGTCTCCCCATAATACTTATCATACAGCGCGCCGAAATCAAGTCGAAGCAGGGGAACGCCCCAGCTTCCCGCCACGGTCTTGGCCGCAAGGCTCTTGCCGCCTCCTTGCACGCCGAGGAGAAGAATACCCTTTGGCAGATCCTCGTTGGGAAGTTTTTGTTCACCGATGAAAACTCCCCGCCGCTGGTCGAGCCATTTCTTCAGAAGCTTGAATCCTCCTATGTCGGAAAATTGCTTGGTGTCATGCTCGAAATAGATTACTCCGCCCCGATTCAGCAGCTCGTACTTTGCTTTTTCGACGTCGGGAAGCGATTCAACGGTAATCGCTTGATTCCGGATCGCCTTCTTGGCGATCTGTTCAGCTTCCGGCGCGGAGAGCCCGTTCAAATTTTTTACGAGAAGTTTGACGGCCGTAGGGTCAATCTTGATCGAAGTTCTCGGATAGTCAACTGAAAGTCCTTTTATGACATCGTTCACAATCGTTGTCAACGCTGTTTCATCGGGAAGGCTCACTTCAAACCGAGCCGCGAGATGTTTTATCTCTTCAGGTATTTCTATTTGGTAGCTGAGAAGAACCAGATTTTGCCTGTCGGCTTGAGCTCCCTGACCGATATCTTTAAGGAGGCGGACATTGCGAGGGTCGCTGAGATACGGATGGAAGTCATACAACAAATATACACCCGGTGTTTTAACCGACCATATCCGACGAAGAACTTCAGTAGGTTCGACCACCCCTTCGGTTGATTCAGTTCCTCCGCTGACTAAACTCATCCCGTCGGTGTAACTCCACTTAAAGAACCGCATGCTTAAGCTGGACGAGATTTGTTTTAGCATCTCAGTGATGCGGAATTCTTCCCGTGATTCTATGACAATAATTGGTATACGTGATCGGACAAGAGCGGCGAGGTCGTTTAGTTCAGGCATAAGCGTAATTGAGAGTAAAGTAGCGGAGGTTGGACCATCCTAAGAATGGGCTGTTAATGAATGAGAGGCAAGGGCGAACTACCCCCGGGGACCGCAAACGCGCTTAGAAGTTAAAAATATGTTCTGGTAAACGCAAGGGGAGAGTTAAAGTTATATGAAGAAAACGTTACTCAATTTCAGCAGGTAAGCTGACGGAGGCAAATCGAGGGAATTGTGCTGCTCAATTGATATTTCGTCTATTATGAGACATGAGACCAGGATACAATAGGGACAGAGCTCCGGAGTATAATTCTCTTATCGTATCATTCTTGATTCTGAATACTGACCTCTTTACCTTCTTTATACACACCAAGAGTAGGCCTTCATTCTGATGATCTTCCGCATCTTATGCTTTTCTATATCCGCTGGGATATCCATCAGCAATTCGATTTTCGCGCAATCACAAGACCTTGAATTTGAGCGGATTTCGCTTCAACAGGGGCTGTCGCAGACTTCAGTGTTTTCGATAGTCCAGGACCGACAGGGATTCCTCTGGTTTGGGACACAGGATGGTTTGAATAAGTACGACGGGTACAAATTCACCGTTTATCATCGTGATATCCTGGATACGACATCGCTCTCGGATAATTATATTACCGTCCTCTATGTCGACCGTTCTGGAACGCTCTGGACCGGGACGAAAGGCGGGGGATTGAATAGGTTTGTGAGCCGGACCCAGCAGTTCGTACACTACAGGCATGATCCTGCCGATTCCACCAGCCTGAGCAGCGATGAGGTTGTTTGTATCTGCGAAGACAGAGCAGGAATTCTCTGGATTGGTACTCCCAACGGGTTGAATAAATTCGACCGAAGCGCCGGAGTATTCATTCATTACAGCAAAGATGGAACTGGCGATCATATTTTATCCAACAATTATGTTCAAACTCTTTATGAAGACGGTGCCGGGGTTTTATGGATTGGGATGATCGATGGATCTGCCGCGCTCGACGCAGAAGGAAAAATCAGTGCGCAAGTTCACTCCGGTGTGCGTGCTTCATTGTATGATTCCTTTGCTGAAGTCAATCACGGAGAGATTCTTGCCGCTACACCTCAGGATATTTTGCATTACGACCACAGTCGTTGGAAGTCTGCCGACGATCTGCTCGCGGTACGCGAAAAGATCCCTGCTCATATATTGCTTCGAAGTGTGAGCGGGCCTCTCTGGGCGGGCTCGAACGACGGGTTGTACCGGATCGATGCATCTCATCATGCAACGTCCCACTATATCCACGATGCATCGAATGCGCACAGCCTTAGTGGTAATGCAGTGCTCTCGCTCTTCGAAGATCGGGCCGGAATTCTCTGGGTTGGGACGTATGAAGGGATCAACAAATACGCTCCCCGAAGAAATCGGTTCCGGCATGTTTCATGGCTGGGAGATGAACCTCACAATATCGAGTGGAATAAAGTGAGGGCGTTTACTGAGGATTCGGCGGGAATGCTGTGGATCGCGACACAGCAAGGACTCGCACTCTATGATCCCTCGTCTGACGAACTCACGCGAATGTCAGAGAGGTATCCTATTCCGAAGAGCGGCGGCACCGACCTTATCTGGTCGCTGACCGCCGAGCGCAATACGTCTCTTCCGGTGATCTGGGTAGGCACGAACGGCAACGGCCTTATCAAACTCGAGGCGCGCCGTCATGACGGACTAATCAATCCGGCATACACCAATTATGTCCATCGCGACGACGATCCCCGTAGTCTTAGCGGCAACGTTATCTTTTCGCTGACCGAGTCGCATTCCGGCGAATTATGGATTGGTACGCTCCTTGAAGGGCTTGACAAGTTCGATACAAAGACCGGCGTTTTTACCCGATTTAAGAATGACCCGTCAAATCCAAAAAGTATCGGTCACAATGAAATTTGGTCCTTATGTGAAGATCATGAGGGTGTTCTTTGGATCGGCACAGCAGGGGGCGGATTGAACAGGTACGATGAAAGGAGTAAGTCGTTCGATCACTTCGTCAACGATCGGGGGGATCCGAACAGCCTCAGCGACAATAAAGTACTTTCGATCATTGAGGATCATATAAATCAATTATGGGTCGGCACGTACGCGGGATTGAATCGGTTCGACTCCGGCTCCCGAACCTTTACGCGCTACAACATGAAAGATGGTCTTCCGGATGACGTTATTTATGCCATTGAAGAAGACAAGAGCGGATTCCTGTGGCTCAGTACGAACAAAGGTCTCTCGAAATTCGATGCACGAACTGAGAAGTTTCGGAACTATGATGCCGGCGACGGCTTGCAGAGCGATGAGTTCAACCATGGCGCGGCCTTCAAAAGCCGGAACGGAGATCTTTACTTCGGCGGCATTAATGGGTTCAACGTGTTCCAGCCAGACAGTATTCGCGACAATCCGACGATTCCGCAGCTCGTTTTTACCGATATTAAAGTATTCGATAAATCTCTGTCTCCATCGCAGACAGAAGAAAGGATATCAAAGTACATTTCTGAAAGCGACGAAATTCATCTTTCGTACAAAGATAACGTCTTCTCTCTCTCGTTTGCAGCGCTCGAATATACCAATCCTGCAAAGAATAATTATGCCTATATCATGGAAGGATTCGACAAAGACTGGCGGTACGCAGGACCTCAACACGAAGCGACATACACAAATTTGGATCCCGGTGCGTACACTTTTCGCGTGAAGGCATCCAACAACGACGGGGTATGGAATGAGGCAGGCGCGTCGGTAAGAATATTTGTTGCTCCGCCGTTCTGGCAAACGTGGTGGTTCCGGATGCTCGGCATCATTTGTTTCCTTTCCGCGGGGCCGGTCATATATCTGCGCCGCGTCGCAAAATTGAAAAGAGAAAAGATGATTCAGCAGGAGTTTTCCCGACAGCTGATCGATTCGCAGGAGACGGAACGAAAGAGAATCGCCGGAGAACTCCACGACAGCATCGGACAGGATTTGCTTATAATCAAAAATAAATTGCTCTTAGGTCTCCAATCAGCGGGGAATTCCGGCGCTCAGGAATCTGAGGTTCGGCAGGCGATCGATTTTGTTTCGCGGTCGCTGAAAAATGTACGAGAGATTTCAAGAAATCTTCGTCCGGTCCAGCTCGACCAGCTCGGGTTGACCGCGGCGCTTGAATCTATCATCGAAACGGTCTCTGAGTCGACTCAGATTCAAGCAGAAATGCGGTTTGATAATGTGGACAATTTGCTTGACAAACAGTCGGAAATTAACTTCTTTCGGATTGTCCAGGAATGCTTAAATAATATTCTGAAACACTCGGGTGCGACGAAATTTGTTGTCGAGATCAGGAAATTAGAGAAGAACCTGGAGCTTTGCATCGCAGACAACGGCCGAGGAATACTGGCAGCGGCTCCCGAGAAGCGGGGATTTGGGCTGAGCAGCATGAGTGAGCGTGCCAGGATTCTTGGCGGGGAACTCCACGTTCAACCGTCTCCCGGGGGTGGAACACGGGTTTCGCTCACTATTCCATTACCGAAAGAAAATCATGACTGATTCAAAAAAGATCAGAGTGCTTATTGCGGACGATCATCCGGTTTTTCGGACGGGAATGAGACAGGTTATCGAAAAAGATGATCGGTGCTCAATAGCCGGCGAGGCCGAAGACGGTGAAGAGGCGCTTCAAAAAATAGTCAAACTAAGACCAGATGTTGCGGTTCTCGATATCCAAATGCCGAAAATGACGGGACTTGTCGTTGCCCAGCGAGCCGAGACGATGAATCTTGACACCCGGATCATTCTTTTGACGATGCTTGAGGATAAGAGGGTATTTCTCGAAGCGATGGAATCAGGTGTTGTTGGATATGTATTGAAGGATAGTGCCATCACGGAGATCCTCAGGGCCATTATCGCTGCTTCGGAGGATCGGCATTATATCAGTCCAACGTTATCGGGACTTTTGGTTTCCAAAAAGAAGAGCTCGGGCGATCAGATCCCGGCGTCTCTTTCAGCTTTGACTCCGACCGAGGTTCGCGTTCTCAGACTCATCGCCGACCTTCAATCCAACCAGGAAATTGCCGATATACTGTTTATCAGCCGCCGGACAGTGGAGAATCACCGCGTTAATATCGCAAAGAAATTGAACCTCACCGGTACGAACAGCCTCCTTAAATTCGCCATTCAACATAAAGCAGATCTTTAGCCGCCAAGGACAATAAGAGTTATTTGCTAACTGATGTTAGTCAAAGGTCCCCTCAATATGATTCTTATATCGCTCCTACGGAGCTTTAAATCAGCGCGATTTGTTTAAGCTACAAATATTCCGTCCCTCCGGAACTTAATATCTATGAACTGTGTAAGAGTTGCAGCACTGAACATAGCTCCGATAGGAGCAAAATGTTTGTAGTAATGCGCCGGAGCTATCGACGAAGCCCCGTTAGGGGCGACATATGAAAAGGTCCTGGCCTATTGCGTAACACCACTTACTAAGAAATCTTTGCGCTTTCGGCATCCTTGCGGTTTGCCTCCTTTTTTCCCCTATCTCTGTGCGTTTACGCACGCCCCTCGTGAGTATCCACTCAATCTAAAGTGCGCGATCCCGGATGTTCCTGCGGATCTCTTCTACGTATTTTAACGTGTAATCGACCCCGATCATTTTTCCGATGACAGAACCTGAATTGAAATTTCTCATTGTAGACGATAACAGTGGAATGAGGGAGACGTTGAAAAAGTTTGTCACTCTGCAGGGCGATGAAGTGATCGAGTGTGATGACGGCAAGGATGCATTGTCGCTTTACCAGCATCACCATCCCGATTGGGTATTGATGGACATCCGGATGAAAGGGATCGGAGGAATTGAAGCAACGAAGAACATTGTCACGTCCGATTTGAATGCAAAAGTCATCATTGTTACTGACTACGGGGACAGGTCATTTCAAAAAGCGGCAAAAGAAGCAGGGGCACACAGCTACGTATTAAAGGAAAATCTCAGCGAACTAGAGTCAATTATCAGGGAAAAAACATGAGAACAGTTCATCGATGGAGTCTTTGCGGAGTTCTTACATTATGTCTTCCATACGGACTTGCGGCGCAAACAATAACCTCGTTCAGCCCGCTGTCGGCAACCGTCGGCAGTTCGGTAACGATCATCGGCACTGGGTTCAGTTCGACGGCTGCAAATAATATTGTCCGATTTGGTCAGGGAACAGCTGCGGTAACCACAGCCACTTCAACGTCGTTGTCGGTACATGTCCCGTCATCGGCAACTTATGGGCTGCTTGCGATTACGGTGATTGGAACGGGCAAAACTGCATATTCAGCTCTTCCGTTCGATCCGCAGTTCACTTCGGGCGACATCAACGATTCCCTGGCATCGCTGAGCGGAACAATTTCGCTCGGCGGCAGCCCAAAGTCGCCGACCATGATCGACATGAATGGGGACGGAAAGCTCGACCTTCTCATTTCGCGCCCCTCGGCGAGCACGATAGCGTATTTACAGAACTCAAGCTCCTCCGGCAATATTTCATTTGCATCAACTGCAGAAATCAGCACCCACGGTGGATCGACCAAGATTGTCACTGCAGACTTTGACGGAGACGGAAAACAGGAAATTATTACGGTCTCACAAACTTCTGTGACTATCTATAAAGATGCTGGAACGCCGGGAAGCCCGAACTTCCAGCAGTGGCAGACATTTTCAAACCCGGACATGACCGGCGGCTCCTGGCAGGTACAATCGGGAGAGATCAAGCTGGGGCAGAGCATCGGCATTATCGCCCTCCTCGGCGGTGCGGCACCTCCAAAGTCGTTTCCCGATAACAGCGTCGTGTGGGTTCCGAATTACATTACCAATATGAGGGCTCAGGACGTCGTCGTCGCCGATTTTAACGGGGACGGTCTCCCGGATTTCGCGGTGGCCTACGCCGGAGATCCCGCCGTCAACATAAACGGACGCGTGAGAGTCTACTTGAATCAAAGAGTACTCAGCTTGACGACGTTTAGTCTCGCGTATGATGCCGAGATCCATCAGCCCGTTTTCAACAATGAGCTGGACGTCTACAGCCTTGCCGCGGGGGACCTCAACGGCGACGGCAGGCCGGACCTTGTCGTGGGCGGCAATTTTGATGCATTCTCCTCATCGGGGATGGTGAGTGTTCTTATGAATGTGGATGGAAGTAATTTCTACCCCGTTAGAAATTGGTACCAAAATGCCCGCACGGAGCGTGTGGTGATCGGAGATTTTGACGGCGATTCCAAACTCGATATCGGTTATCAATCGATTGATGATAATTCGATTCGGATTCGCAGGAACGAATGCATCGGCGACACGATCCAGTTCTCCGATCCCATCCTCATTTCGCCGACAAACTCCGAAACATCGCTTCAAGTGGCAGACTATGACGGTGATGGAAAGCCCGACCTTATTTGGTCGCAGCAAGCAGGAGGAAATTCGATTCGCGTTGCTCAGAATACGAGCACAAGCGGCTCCATTTCGTTCGCGTCATCCGTTCCCTACGCCATTTCCGGATTTGATTTCCCCGGACCGATTGCCGTTGGCGACCTCGACGGGGACGGGAAGCCGGACATCGTTTCGATCAAACAATTGAGCGATCAGATGGCAGTCCTCAAAAATGCCGTCCCATCGTATTCCCTTGCGCATTCCTCCATCACCCTTTCATCTTCATCGATTCTGAAAAATGGAACATCGACCGTTACATTGCACATTAAAGATGTTAACGGGAATGCGTTGTCTACCTCCGGGCTTACCGTTGCGTTCTCATTGACAGGGAGCGGAACGAGTTCAGGGACGTTCGGATCGACAACCGACCATGGAGATGGAACGTATTCAGCGACATTTACAGGAACTGCCGTTGGAAGCGCAAAAAATATTACGGCAACGATAAACAGCTCCGCTATTTCATCTGCGCTCCCGTCGATAACGGTCTCTGCAGGTGCAGCGTCGGTTGCGCATTCGTCGGTGGTGATTTCGCGCAATCAAGTGGCAGCAGGCGCAACGGCCACCGTCTATTTGCAGGCGAGAGACGTCAACGGAGATTCATTGACGAGCGGCGGGCTTACCGGCATTACTTTTTTTCTAGCAGGCGCTGGGACGAGTTCAGGCACTTTTGGAACTGTGACCGACAGCAGCAACGGAAAATATTACGCGACCTTCACGGCATCAACGTCCGGAACAGCCAAGAGCATCGATGCAAAAACCAGCACAGACACCGTCAAGACGACTCTTCCGTCGCTGACTGTCAATGCAGGAACATTTTCCACTAGTACCTCGGTGCTCAGCATCGGATCGACTACGATTAAGAAGGGGGACACGACGACAATTACGCTGCAAATAAAAGACGGCTCCAGTAACAATGATACAACGGGAGGGTTAAACGTCGAGATTCAAATTTTTGGCAGCGCCAATCCGGTGAATAATGGAAAAGGATACCTCACGAACGTTGTCGACAATCAAAATGGTACCTATACGTCAAAGTTCATAAGCCTTACCACCGGGTCGGGCACGGCAATCATCTCGTATATTTACAATTCGGGGACTTCGTCGTATCAATCAGTGAACTCTTTCCCTTCGCCTATCACCATCAATGCCCGTCCGTTTTCTTTGTCCAATTCGTACGTCTCCTTAACGAATTCGGCGACAGTCGTAAACGGGTTCACAACATTTCAACTGATCGCAAACGACGATCACAATAATCCCTACACGCTGAACGACATCACCGTGAACATGGCGCTCTCCAACGACGGCACAGCCTCGGCGACGCAATATTCATCTATTCAAAATAACGGGAGCGGTCTCTATTATGCGACATGGGAAGGATCGGGCGTTGGAACGGCACGCAGCGTGATCGGCTCGATCAACGGAACCAACTTGACCTCGACGGCGCCAAAGCTCACCATTGTTCCGTATGGTCCGGGTCTGACATATCCGGGATATTCAGCTACTGCAGTTCCAACCGATACAACCTTTACTTGGGCTGCCTCAACCGGCACTACGTCGTACAGAGTTCAGGTCGTCGCAGATTCTTCGAACGGAACGGTCATCATCGATACGAGCGGTGTTACGGGTACTCAATTAACAGTATCAGGGTTATGGAATTACAGGACGTACGTCTGGCGTGTCGTCAGTTATCTAAACACAACCCTTGGCAGCTACTCTTCCGATCATTCATTTCGCACTGTCGTTGGTGCGCCAGTGTTGACGTCTCCGACGACAAGAGCTACGGGCGTATCCACGACGGCAGCATTTGCCTGGGACTCGAGCAACGGTGCTGCATCGTATCGTTTTCAGTTGGCCTTGGATTCGCTATTCTCAAATGTGGTATTCGATACGGCGGGCGTGACGACTATTGCTGACACTGTCCAGCCTCTTTCCACCAACAGGCGATATTTTTGGCGGATTACGGCAACAGGAGATGGAGGGACGAGCGCGTATTCAGAAGTCAGGAGTTTCACCACTCTTGCACCTCTTCCCGTCGAAATGGCTTCGTTCACGGCGAGTTCTCAGCTTCTTGATGCAGAATTGCATTGGTCGACTGCGACGGAAATCAACACGAACGGATTTGAAGTTGAGCGGTCTTTCGCGGGCAATCTGCGGGGTGCCGTTGTTCACGATTCAACGGCAGCGGTGCAATGGACTTTGGTCGGCTTCGTGAAGGGGGCCGGAGAAAGTTCGTCGAAGAAGCAATATTCATTCGTCGACAAAAGGATTCCTGCTGGCCGCTATTCATACCGATTAAAAGTAATGGACAACAACGGCGCGTTTGGATATTCATCGGAATTGAACATCGAAGTCGGAACCGCGCCTAAAGTATTCTCCCTTTCACAAAATTATCCAAACCCATTCAATCCGACGACATCTCTTCAATTTACCATGCAGCAGGACGGTAAGGCGGTTGTAAAGGTGTACAACGTTCTCGGTCAGGAGGTCGCAACGTTGTTCAATGGAGTAGCCAAATCGGGGCAAATATACCAGGCGATATTCGACGGTTCACGATTCGCGTCCGGAATCTATCTGTGCAGGATCGAATCCGGCAGCAAACAGATCGTTAAGAAGATGCTGATGATCAAGTAAACATCAGCATAGTTGTTGAACGAATGTATCCATCAAAAGGAGAGATATGAGATCATTGATTCTGATCTTCGCTGTTGCAATAGTTGTCTCTTGCTCAAATGCGCAAACCGTTTATTATGTCTCACCGGGAGGGAACGATGCCAATGCAGGCACTTCATGGGCTGCATCATTTGCGACGCTGCAGAAAGCTCTTTCGACCGCTTCTTCCGGAAATCAGATCTGGGTTGCGGCGGGAACCTATAAACCGGCGGCGTCCGACGTGACCGTTTCTTTCCAACTCAAGAACGGCGTAGCAATCTACGGAGGGTTTGCGGGAACAGAAAGTAATCTTGGCGACCGAAACTGGCAAACGAATGTCACCACGCTTTCCGGTGACCTCGATGGAGATGAAACGCTCAACGGGAATAGTCATCACGTTGTGTATGGAATAAGCGTCAACGCAACGGCTGTGCTGGATGGTTTTGTCGTGTCAGGTGGAAATGCAAGCGATGGCGGGGGAGGGGTCGAGCTTCTTGTGGCAAGTCCAACGCTTTCTAACCTTCAGATTTCAGGAAACAGTGCACCCACCTCAGGCGGGGGGATAGAGAGTGCTTTCGGGAGTCCGATACTTTCCAACATTACGTTTTCAGGAAATCACACCGGAGGAAACGGCGGCGGGATGGATAATCAAAGCGGCAATCCTTCTTTGACCAACTGTACATTTGTCGGCAATACTGCTGCGAACGGCGGCGGATTTTATAATGACGCATCATCTGTTCCCGTGTTGACGGATATTAAATTTAGAAACGACACCGCCAGCAGCTTCGGCGGCGGATTCTACGAAAATGGGAACGCGTTGTCGCCGCAGAACATTCTCTTCGAGAGCAACCATGCAACATTGGGAGGCGGTGGTCTCTTCGAATCGGGGAGTTCGACGCTAGCGAATCTCACGTTGTACAATAATACCGCGAAGTACGGCGGCGGAATATTCATCACCGGTTCCAATTCGCCCAATATCGTGAACACCATCCTATGGCAGAATGCCGCTACGGCTACCGCCTCTGAAGTGTACAACACAAGCGGCGGCACTGTTACAATCTCGTACAGCCTTCTTCAAGGAGGCATTGCGGGAACCGGAGTCGGGCCGGATGCATTGACGGATGGGGGAAGTAACATCGATGCGGACCCTCTTTTTGTCAACCCGGGGTCCAATGATCTTACGTTGACGTCTTCCAGTCCGGCAATCAATGCCGGCAACACTTCGGCAGTGAGCGCATCGACGGATCTGGCAGGCAATCCGAGGATCTCCGACGATACGGTCGATATCGGTGCGTACGAATTCCAGGGAGCGCCGCTACCGGTTGAACTTGTTTCATTTACTGCCGCTGCGAAAGGAACGTCCGTGGTACTAAGTTGGAATACTGCAACCGAATTCATGTGTTACGGATTTAGTTTGGAAAGAAGAATCGTATCCTTTCAACTGCCGGCGTCGAGCGTCGAACAATGGACCAGCGTTGGCTTTGTTCGCGGCCACGGGACCACGGCATCCACAAATAAATATTTCTTTCTTGATAATGGGCTTTCATCAGGAGAGTTCGCATATCGGATGAAACAAATAGATCAGGATGGGAAATTCAAATACACATCAGAACTTGATGTTACGATCGGTACCGTTCCTTCATCATTCTCACTTGACCAGAATTATCCCAATCCATTCAATCCTTCAACGAAAGTCGAATTTACGGTTCCGGCCGAAGGAAGAGCATCGCTAAAAGTGTTCAATTCCCTTGGACAGGAAATTGCCTCGCTGTTTGATGGAATTGCGAAAGGGGGAGAGTATCAACAGTCCGTTTTTGATGGAACGAATTTTGCGAGCGGAATCTATTTTCTGCGGCTTCAATATGACGGGAAACAATTGATAAGGAAAATGCTCTTAATGAAGTAGTCCGAAACTTCTTTTGCCAATTTGAGGAAGGAAAACCTCGCGGATGAAGTAGCATCCGGGAGGTTTTTTTATTTATCGAAACATCCTGCTTTAAACGCACGCTGCCGGAACCCGGGCCCGACATGATCCTCACATACTTGATGGACCTAGTGCTGCATTAAACCGATGTTTCCCCGGTGTGTCTTAATTGCATG
>CAYTOA010000062.1:21458-23617 GCA_964439265.1 uncultured Chitinophagaceae bacterium | reverse complement strand
GAGACCATCAACACAGGATCGTTCGGGTGCCAGAACCTCGGAGCTGTGCTCGCCTTCAGGAGCAGTCCGAGCTCAGTCAATGTGAGCGTTCCACCCCCTTTGTCATCCGGAAATTTCCACTGACCGTTTGCCCATTGATTAGCAGCTGCTTCATCTGTCGGACTTGGCAGAAGAGCTTTTGCTTTATTCACGGCACAGTATTGGTCCCACACCTGATTGAACAGCGTCGGATAAATAGTGTTTTGAATGAATGGAAAAAGATATTGCCAATCCGGAATTGTCGTCGGCGGCAGGTTCGTCCATCCGCCGTACGAATTCCCGACAGCCACTTTCATCCACATCATGTACAAGCTCGCCTGAAGCGATTCCAATAACTGTTGAGCCTGATCGAGATTCCGCTGGCTTTGATTCAACGCAGCAAGCTGCGTGTTCAGCGCAGCAGTTTGCGCCGGGGTTAACGAAAGCCCGGTAGCCGATTGATCCGAACTTTGCGGTACGGTGGAAACGACATTCCACACGATGCCCCCCGGGTCCGAACCATACCATGCCTGCTGAATTTTTTGCTGCATCAGCGCCGAACTTCCCGGCTTGCCGTAATCGTTCAACAGATCGTACATTGAAGCCTGCATCAATCCGGCCAAAGTATTCCCCGCTGCTATCCATGCCGTCTGGTGGACCGGATCTTGATCGGCCTGGTATTTTGCCTGCGCCTGAATAAGCGCGGCCATCGCATCTATTGAAGTGTTGGCAACGGCAACCTGCGTGTCCTGCGGCAAGTCCTTCGTGACCGGCGGCGGCCATTGCACGTCCATAATCGCCGCATGATATAAAGATGTTAAAGGAACGGAGCTGCCGACTGTCCCGTTCACCGACCATTTGAAATAACTCAGCAAAGTCTGAAGCCGCTCTGCGGGAGTTTGATTCTGCCAATCGGATTGACTTTTCCATATGCCGGGAACGTACGATGTCACTCCGCGCAACGGATCGCCGTCCACCGAATCGGAATACCATCCGACAACCATGTATGAAAAATAATATTTCCCGGTTCCTTCAGGCGGAAGTTCGGTGTCCGTGAAAGAGAAGATATCTTTGATTCCCGGAACGTATGCGCTGAACGAAATATTTCCCGGACCGACGGCGGTAAGGAAAAGCTCTCCGCCGGGATCCGCTATCGCCTCCCAGGCTTCAATGGAAAAGTGATTTCCGATGTTGACGTTCTGAATATTGAATTGTGTGCTTTGATTCGGTGCAACGACCATCGTCGTAGGCTGGAACGGATGGAGAAATGAACTCGTTGCGGCAAGCTGCACGGTGCTTCCTGCGGCCAACGCAGTCGTGAAGGTAAACGGTTGAATTGTGATTTGGGTATCCCCTTGTTTCACAGCCGCCGCTGTAATAACGACAGCGGGGGACGAACCGTCTGGGTCGATGATTTCCAGCGCCATACCTGCATTGATTGCTATGGCTGAGCCCGTTGTGATCGCAACGGAAGTGACATCGCTGCCCGAAAGTGCGTTTGCGGTTGAGCCGGCCGTTGAACCGATATAGTCACTCTGAACAACCCACAGCTTAGCCTGCCACTTGTTATCCTTTGTTGTGTTGAAGCGAACGACGAGCCAGCGGTTCGGCACACATGGAAACGTGAATTGCTTTCCATCCGGCGATTGTTCACCGTGCGTCAACGCATCCGGAAGCGCCCAGTATAAGTGGATGCCCACTTCCGGCTTTGATTCGTCGGAAGTATCGAACGCTTCCGGCAACACGCTTTCAAACTTGCTCAGGTTCATGAAGTCGGCGTAGTACCATGCATGCCCCTCTTGATTCTGTGAATCGACCACCCACGCATTAAGATGAATGGGGACAACGAGACTTGAAGCATCGCTGGGAACACTCATAATGCTCACTTCTATTATGATTTCAAATTAGAAAACCTTGCTGAGCAAGCCCCGACAGGGTTGATCGGGGCAAGTCTCCCGAAGGGATGGAGATTGTGTAAAAACTAATACTTTTGCAAGTGTCATTCCCACGAACGTGGGAATCCAGATCATATTCGCATAGAACGGATCCCCGCTGGAGTTTATCCCGTGCGTGATACGGGACGGGGATGACATCTCATGTCTCTTCACAAAATTTAGATGCCTTCGGCAGAGGAATCCATC
>CAYTOA010000062.1:18875-21358 GCA_964439265.1 uncultured Chitinophagaceae bacterium | reverse complement strand
GTGCCGGGAAGATAACGGAGTGCGACTCCTTCATCTTCATATCCGAAAACTAAGCCTTCCGACGGCTCGTTGAATTCCAATTTCACCGGGATATCGGGAAAAATTGCGATCATAATGTTCGGAGCAAGGCGATCGAGCCGAAGCATTTTCATCGGGTTTACGCTGTCCGTAGCGGACCATGCCCGTATCTCAAGACCGGGAATGCTTGAAACGACGACCGAGCGGAGAATGAAACCGGCTCTCGTTCCTTCCTGCGTCGGCACTCCGGAAGAGCTGACGCCGCGCAGCGTATCGCGCACTTCCGTAAGAGCTTCGTCAACGGCAGCATGCAGTGCTTCTCTCATCAATTGTTGGAACAAGCTATCCCGGCTCGATTGGATGCCGATACTCAACGCTCCGTCGATCAGCGCATCGATCCAGTTCTGATCGATATAAAAGAAGCGAATGCATTCCTGTTGAAGCATCTGCATGTTCGGCACAAGATTGTTGAACGGGACGTTATTCAACAATGCGATATTCGCCAGCCATGTAATGACCTGCTCCGGAAGAATCGGTGATGCGCTCAATTGCACGGAACTTCCCGACGGCATTGCATTCAGGAATGAAAAAGGAAGAATTTGAATCTGCGGATCTCCTAGCGCCGCTGCGCTTGCGACAGCAACAATAACAGTCGTCTTTCCATCAGGGCTCACTATTGCAACAGAATTGCCGACGCTCAAAGCCTCTGTCACTCCCGGCGATTGAAGCGGAATTGATGTAACCGTACCCGAAAGCACCGAAGCCGTTGAACCGAGCGTTTCAATTCCACTTAAATGGTGAAGAAGCGATACGACCACCGGCTGCTGCATCAGTTGCGCGAGATCGGCCGGGACAACAGGCGGCTGCTCCACAACGCTCGTCAGCAGCGTATTCGCATCCGAAGGGTCGAACCCGCCGGTCTTGCCGACATGTTTTGCTACGCTGTCGTAAAAGTCGGTTGCCAAAAAATTCTTGAACGCGCGTGAGACAATATTGGTATTCAAGAGTTCTGCAAGATCACCGACGCCGATATTGACCAGGGTTCGGTTTGCACCCAGGACATTGTTTTGTTTTAGAATTCCGTTCCAGTTCGGCGACGACATGTATTCCATCAAGAGGTCGACCGCTCCGTGGGCGCTCCTTCTCCACTGCAAAAGATTCGTGGCAAACACCTGATTCGCCAGTGCGAGAGACCTTCCGGTTTGAAATGCAACGGCATACGACTGTTCGAATAATCCTGTCGCCGGATCGTACACCATCGCTTCGGAGACATTCAGCGGCGCGGCCGGGTCATCCGGTTGCGCAGGATCGATGGTGTCAAGGAACGTCGGTGCAATCACCGGTGCGAGCGGACCGCGGTACCACGCGAATGTCTGTTCACCTGTCCTCGTGGCATAACTCAAAGGGGCATAACCGTTTTGCAGTTTTGTTGCAACGTACGAAGGAATTCCCGGTTGTGCCGGGAGCGCAGACTCAGGCAAAGGCATCCGAAGCAAGAGGTCTGTTCCCATCTCACTTTGCGTCGAAATAAGATTCAACATCACCTGCCTGAAATTTTCTACCGGGTCGTGCAGGCATGTGAATGTCCAGCTGTACAAGGATATTAAACGGACTTTTTGAAAACCGGAAACCGGCAAAGGAGTGCCGACGCCGAGAAACGGCTCAAGTCCTTCCAGCGAAACCAGGTGAGCAATATTTCTTTGTCCGGCTGTTCCATTTGCCGTCGGCGGTGGAACGGAAAAACGGTTCGCGATGGCCGTGGAGAACCAACCGTCGTGCGGCATGTTGGCAAGGGGTTCCTTGTTCACCGTGGAGACCTGCCGTACGTGAGCGAGAAACCGCAGATCGTTGAGCGTCGGTATCAGTTGAGCGAACGTATCGGCAGCAATATCGATCACATTGCAGAAGATAGTATTCGGGTCCTCATCATCCTCAAGGCCGATCGTGGGTCCGAGGATTCCCGGAGGCGGGCCTGCCGTCTGCGTCCCGTCGAAGGTTGAGTTGACGACATTATTCAATGCGAACGATGCGCTCCTCGTCGGATTCGTTTGGCTTCCCTGCGGAGGATCGGGCGCCGGACCTGAAGCGGGCTGCGGAATGAGCAATTCATCGCCGGAGAAAACCATCAGCGCAACCCAGGGATACAATCCCGGATCCTGGAAACCCGACGGCAGACCCTGTATCTGTGACGGGGAAAGATCAAGCTCTCGCTCCCACGGCAGCGAGCGCTTGTTAAATACCACCATCGGCAGGTATTCGTCATATAAACCGGTGGTATTGTTCGGCGGAAATGCACGGTGAATGTCCGTAGGATTTAATGTGAACCGAGAACCCCGTACAATAAATTTCTGCGACAGATCTGCTTGGGGAGGCGTCGTGACATCGGGATTGCCGCCGTCTATGTTGGTTTGACCGGTATTGACAACCAGCGATTGAGAGACCTTGATGGTGTACTCCCCATCTTT